>NZ_JBSFSI010000009.1:0-304870 GCF_053589675.1 Streptomyces sp. NPDC003284 | reverse complement strand
TCGGTTCTAGCTCGCCGGCCCGGTGGGGGGTTCGGGGGGGGTGCACGCGGGGCTCCCCGCGCCGCCGCGCGCCCCCCCCACCGCTGTCCGCCCGGCGGCGGACCGGCTCAGGGCAGCAGCTTGTCCAGGGCGGCCGGGCCGTCCGTCTCGATCCTGCGCTTGGCCCACTCCAGGTTGCGCGGGGTGAGGTCGCGGCCCGCGGCCAGCACGACGTCCTCGGGCGAGACCTCGGTACCGGTACGGGCGTGGAGCACGGCGTCCGGTGTGCAGCGCTCCCCCGGGGGACGGGACGCTTCGGGCGAACGGGATGCTTCGGGCTGTGACGTCGACATGTGTCCTCCTCGGGTCCGGCCGGGTCCCCGCCCCGTGCCGCGCCGCCCGCGCCCAGGGACCGGGACCTCCTCCTACGATTGCCCGCCGCGCCGCACCCTGCATCCGGAAGGCCCCGCCGGACCCCTGGCCGGCTTCCCCGGCCGCCGCCCGGCGCCGCGCTCCGTAAGCTGGAACGACCACGCGGGCCGCCGCAGCGGCGGCCCGCGGCCGGGAGACCGGACAGGGAGGCCCAGCGATGGCCGACACACCGAGCCCGTCATCCGCGCCGGGCACCCGGCGCTACGTGCCGATCGCCGACCACGGCCTGATCGGCGACCTGCGCACCGTCGCCCTGGTCGGCACCGACGGCACCATCGACTGGTACTGCTGCCCCTCCTTCGACTCCCCGAGCGTCTTCGCCGCCGTGCTGGACGCCGAGAAGGGCGGCTGCTTCGAACTCGCCGCGGCCGACGAGGCCGCCCGCACCAAGCAGTTCTACTTCCCCGACACGAACGTGCTGATCACCCGCTTCTTCACCGAGGACGGCGTCGGCGAGGTGCAGGACTTCATGCCGGTGTGCGGCGACGACGGCGAGGCCGAACGGCACCGTCTGATCCGGCGCACGGTGTGCGTGCGCGGCACCGTGCGGTTCCGCGCGCGCGTCGCGCCGCGCTTCGGCTACGGCGCCGACCCGCACACCGTGCGCGTCCAGGGCCACCTGGCGCTGTTCGAGTCCGCGCGCTCGGCCCTCGCCCTGACGGCGACCGCGCCGCTGGAGACCGAGGGCCCGGACGTACGGGCCGACTTCAAACTCACCGAGGGCGAGTCCGCGGTCTTCGCCCTGGACCAGGTGGGCGGCGAGGTCGCCCCGCGCCGCTGCGCCCGCGCCGAGGCCGACGAGCAGTTCGCCGCCACCGTCGCCTACTGGCGGCGCTGGATCGCGCAGTCCCGCTACCGGGGCCGCTGGCGGGAGATGGTGCACCGCTCGGCGCTCACCCTGAAGCTCCTCACCTACGCGCCGACCGGCGCCATCGTCGCCGCGCCCACCACCAGCCTGCCCGAGCGGATCGGCGGCGAGCGCAACTGGGACTACCGCTACGTCTGGGTGCGCGACGCCGCGTTCGCCGTCTACGCCCTGCTGCGCCTCGGCTTCACCGGCGAGGCCGCCGCCTTCATGCGCTTCCTGACCCGCCACATCAGCCCCGGCGACGGCCGCGCCACGGGCCCGCTCCAGATCATGTACGGCATCGACGGCCGCACCGACCTGCCCGAGCGCGAACTGACCCATCTGGAGGGCCACCAGGGCTCCGCCCCGGTCCGGGTCGGCAACGCCGCCGCCGACCAGCTCCAGCTCGACATCTACGGCGCCCTGATCGACTCCATCTACCTCTACGACAAATGGGCCGAGCCGATCTCCAGCGCCCAGTGGGACGACGTGTGCGCGCTGGTCGACTGGGTGTGCGAGCACTGGGACCAGCCCGACGAGGGCGTCTGGGAGACCCGCGGCGGGCGCCGGAACTTCCTCTACTCGCGCCTGATGTGCTGGGTGGCCGTCGAACGCGCCGTCCGGCTGGCCAACCGCCGCGGCCTGCCCGCCGACCTGCCGCGCTGGCAGCGCGCCCGGGACGCGATCTACCGCCGCATCATGGACCGCGGCTGGTCCGAGCGGCGCGGGGCGTTCGTCCAGTACGAGGGCGGCGACGTGCTGGACGCCGCCGTGCTGATGATGCCGCTGGCCAAGTTCATCGCGCCCACCGACCCCAAGTGGCTGTCCACCCTCGACGCCCTCACCGAGGATCTGGTCTCCGACTCGCTCGTCTACCGCTACGACCCGCGCACCAGCCCCGACGGACTGCGCGGCGAGGAGGGCACCTTCTCGATCTGCTCCTTCTGGTACGTGGAGGCGCTGACCCGCGCGGGCCGCCTGGACGAGGCCCGCCTCGCCTTCGAGAAGATGCTCACCTACGCCAACCACCTGGGCCTGTTCGCCGAGGAGATCGGCCGCACCGGCGAACAGCAGGGCAACTTCCCGCAGGCCTTCACCCATCTGTCCCTGATCAGCGCCGCCTACAACCTGGACCGCGCCCTCGGCTGACCCCGGCACCCGCGCGGCGGGCACCGGGGACGGCCGCCGGCCTCAGCCGATGTGGTACGAGTCGCCGTACACCTTCCAGTCCAGCGGCGGCTTCAGGTCGAGGTTGCCCTTGCGCAGGAACACCCGCTGCGCGGTGTCGACCCTGCTGGTGTCGCTGTGCGCCTCCTCCTGCTTCATGGCCCACACCCGCGCGTCCAGGAACGCGTTCAGGTACGCCGTCTCATCGCCGCCCTGCGCCGGCGGCTTGGCGCTGCGCAGCGCCCGCTTGCGGATGTTGCGGAAGCTGGTGGAGTCGTCGCCGTCGCCGTGCATGACGATGGCGTCGTAGTAGGCGAACTGGCCGAGCGCGCGCAGCCCGTCGCTCTTGCCCTGGGAGACCGCCGGGTTGAAGTACACCCGGTCGCGCTCGTCGTTCTGGGCCTGCTGGAAGGCGCTGTCCTTGGCCGCGGTGTGCCAGGCCGAGACGAACGCCGAGCCCAGGCCGGAGTGCGAGTCGCTGCCGTTGACCTTGCGCAGCGCGGGCAGGTACTTCGCCAGGGCGTTGCCCGGCTTGCGGTCGGTGTAGAGCTGCACCAGGTCGAGCATGTCGCCGGTCCCGGAGCAGAAGCCGATGATGCCGGCGGTGTAGCCGCGGCCGTCGTCGATGTCCTCGATGTAGGTGTACTGGGCCTTCCAGTCGAGCGAGGAGTTCTCCGCGCTCGACACCAGCTTCATGGCGATCTCCTTCTTCGCCGGGTCGTCGAGGCCCGGCGCGGCGGCCGGGGCCGCCATCGCCTGCGGGGCGCCGCCGAGCAGCGGGACGGCGGCCAGCGAGGCGCCGAGGAGAGCGAGGACGGTACGGCGGGAGGCGCCGGCCGGTGTGGCCGAATCAGGGTTCGCGTGCACCACGGGGGCTCCAAGGGTGAGTGGGGGGAGGGCAGTTGGACCGGACGCCAACTGGTAGGAAGGTTTCCTATCAGAGGCCGTCAGGGCCCGGCACCCGTCGCGCGGGAAATTCGTAGGAACCTATGAGAAAGGCGGGGGAGGACCGGCAGGTCACCACGGCCGGCGGCGGACGGGCACCGTCTCAGGACAGGGACTGCTCCGCCCAGATGACCTTCCCGGTGGACGTGTAGCGCGTGCCCCAGCGGTCCGCGAGCTGCGCCACCAGGAACAGGCCCCGGCCGCCCTCGTCGGTGGAGGCCGCGTAGCGCAGATGCGGCGAGGTGTTGCTGCTGTCGAAGACCTCGCAGATCAGCGCGGTGTCCCGCAGCACCCGCACCCGGATGGGCGCGCTGCCGTACCGGATCGCGTTGGTGACCAGCTCGCTGAGGATCAGCTCCGTCGTGAAGGCCGCCTCGTCCAGACCCCACCGGGCCAGCCGACGGCTCACCGCGGCCCGCACGTCCGCCACCGCCGCCGGATCCGCGGGCACCTCCCACTCGGCGACCCGGTCGGCGTCCAGCGCCCGGGTCCGCGCCACCAGCAGCGCGATGTCGTCCCCGGGCCGGAACGGCAGCCGCGAGTCCAGCACGGCGCGGCACGTCTCCTCCGGCGACCCGCCCGCCGAGGCCAGCGCGGCCCGCAGCTCCTCCAGACCGGCGTCGATGTCCCGCTCCCGGTCCTCCACGAGCCCGTCCGTGTACAGCACCAGCCTGCTGCCCTCGGCGAGTTCCAGCTCGGCCGTCTCGAACGGCAGCCCGCCCAGGCCCAGCGGGGGACCGGCCGGCACCTCGGCGAACACCACCTCGCCGTCCGGGCCGATCACCGCGGGCGGCGGATGCCCGGCGCGCGCCATCACACAGCGCCGGGAGACCGGATCGTAGATCGCGTACAGACAGGTCGCGCCGATCACCGGCGCGCCGGCGCCGTCCGCGGCCTCGTCCTGGTCGATCCGGTCGACCATCTCGTCCAGCAGCCCGAGCAGCTCGTCCGGCGGCAGGTCCAGGGCGGAGAAGTTGTGCACCGCGGTACGCAGCCGCCCCATCGTGGCCGCCGCGTGCAGCCCGTGCCCGACCACGTCCCCCACGACGAGCGCCACCCGCGCCCCGGACAGCGGCAGCACGTCGAACCAGTCACCGCCCACCCCCGCCTGCGCGGGCAGATAGCGGTAGGCGACCTCCAGCGCGCCCTGCTCGGGCAGGCTGCGCGGCAGCAGACTGCGCTGGAGGGTCACCGCCATGCCGTGCTCGCGCGTGTACCGGCGGGCGTTGTCGATGGAGACCGCGGCCCGCGCCACCAGCTCCTCGGCGAGGGCCAGTTCCTCCGCGTCGAACGGCTCGTCCTTCTCCGAGCGCCAGAAGTCCACCAGACCCAGCACCACGGCGCCCGCCCGCACCGGCACGGCGATCAGCGAGTGGATGCCGTACCGCATCACCCGCGCGGCCCGCTCCTCGTCCTGCGCCTGCCAGCCCGGCGCGGCCTCCAGCCGGGGTTCGAGGACCGGCCTGCGCGTACGGAGGCTGTCCGCCTGCGGCGAGGACGCCACGAACCGGATCCGCGTCCCCACCGGGTACAGCGGCGTCCGAGCACGGATCCCGCCGGCCGCCGCCCGGCGCAGCCCGGCGCCCGGATCCGGTTCCTCGCCGCGCAGCACGGCGTCGTAGAGGTCCACCGTGACGAAGTCGGCGAAGCGCGGCACCGCCACCCGCACCAGCTCCTCGGCGGTCCGGGTCACGTCCAGGGTGGTGCCCACCCCGAGCCCGGCGTCGTAGAGCAGGCTGAGCCGCTCGCGGGCCACCTCCGCGCGGCCGGACAGGGCGCGCAGCTCCGTGGAGTCGCGCAGGGTGGCCACACTGCCCGACGGGCCGCCGTCCAGGTCGGTGGGCCGCTGGTTGACCGCCAGCAGCCGGTCGCCGACCAGGCGCACCTCGTCGGTGGCGATCCGCCCGGACGCCAGCAGCGCCGCCGTCTCCGGATCGAGCCCCAGATCGAGCACCCGGCGCCCCTCGGCGTCGGCGGGCAGATCGAGCAGGCGGTGCGCCTCGTCGTTGGCGAGGAGCAGCTCGCCCTCGTCGCCGACGATGATCACGCCCTCGCGCACCGCGTGCAGCACCGCGTCGTGATGGTCGTACATCCGGGTCATCTCACCCGGCCCCAGCCCGTGCGTCTGCCGCAGCAACCGCCTGCTGACCAGTGCCGTCCCCGCCGTGGCCAGGGCGAGCGCGGCGGCGGCCGCGCCCAGCACGACGGGCAGCTGGCGGTCGGCGAGACCGCCCGCGTTCCGCGTGGTGATGCCGGACGCCACCACGCCCACCACCCTGCCGTCCGGCGCCCTCAGCGGCACCACGGCCTGCACCAGCCGCCCGATGGTGCCGTTGATCTCCTCCACGACCGTCCGGCCGTGCAGCGCGGGTTCGATCGTGCCGACGAACTTCTTGCCGATCCGGTTCGGCTCGGGGTGGGTGTAGCGGATCCCGGCGGTGTCCGTCACGACGACGAAGTCGACGTGCGCGGCCCTGCGGGTGGCCTCGGCGCGGGGCTGGAGCACGGCCGTCGGGTCCGGGGCGGCCAGCGCCGCCGCGGTGCCCGGCGCGTTGGCGAACGCCTCGGCGACCGCCAGCGAGCGGCTGCGGGCCTCGCCGGTGCTGTCCCGGCGCACCTGGAGCACCAGCGCGACCACCGCGGCCACCACCAGCAGCAGCACCACCACGACCTGGAGCACGAACACCTGCCGAGCCACACTGCGCCCGCGCAGCGCCGCCCACAGCCGCGTGGGCCAGCCGCCCGCGGCCCGGCTGCGCGCCGCGCGCTCACGCGCGCGACGGGCGGGGCCGGGCGCCGGCTGGACGCGCCGGCCACCGGGGCGGCGGGTCGACCGGGTACCGGCTCGACCCGGGAGTCGGACCATGTGCCATGTCTACACTGCCGGGCCCCGCCGGGCGAGGCCCGTCGCACCCGTACCCCGGACCCGCCCGCGCGGCCCGCACAGCCCGCGGATCCCGCCGGTGCCGCACGGCCCGTGGGCCCGGCGCGGCGGCCGGAGCGCCCACGGGCCGGGGGAGCGGGGCGCGGCGGCGCCGGGGACCCGGTACGGCCGTCCGGGTGGCCCCGCGGCCGCGGGCACGGGCGCGGCCGGGGCCGCGGCGGGCCCCGGGATCAGGAGCGGCGGGGCTTCTCGTCGCGGATGTTCTGGGCGACGTCGCGGAGCTTGACGTTGTGGTGCTGGGAGATGCGGCGCAGCACCGCGAAGGCGTCGTCCTCGCTGAGCCGGTGGCGCTCGCGCAGTATGCCCATGGCCTCGCCGATGGCGTGCCGGGTCTCCAGCGCGTGTTCGAGCTGGTCGACGGTGCGGGCACCGGACAGGGCGACGGCGGCGTGCGAGGCGAGCAGCCAGCCGGCGGTCTCGCTCTCCGGGGTGAACGCGCCGGGACGGCGGGAGTAGCAGTCCAGCGCCCCGAAGTCCTCGTCCTCGGTGTACAGCAGGAAACCCATCATGCTGCCGATGCCCAGCTCACGGGCGGCCGGCCCGTAGCGCGGCCAGTCCGGCTGCGGCTGGGACAGGTCGGTGATGCGGAAGACCCGGTCGCCGTTGACCCGGCGGGCGGCGTCGAAGCAGGGGCCCTCGCCCAGCTCGCCCTGGAGCCGGTCGGACTCCTCGACCATGCCCTCGGTGACGGCCAGGCTCACCGCGCGGCCCTTGCGCACGGCGAGGATCCCGGCGGCGTCGCACCCGTCGATGAGTTCGACCGCCGCCGAGGCGATCTCCTCGAGTGTCGCCCCGGTGGATTCCTGGGCCAGCAGACGCCGGGCGAGCTCGGCCATCTGTTCGGCGAAGACACGCCAGTCCATCCCTGCGCACCACCCTTCTCCCGGCCGCGTGCACCGCTGCCGGGGACGCTGCCGCCCCCGGACCCCGGCATCCGCAGCGTACCCCTCGGCCGTCACCGCACCGCGTAACGCGATCATGGCATGCCGGTGCTCCGGCGGGGCGGGCCGGTACGACGGAACGCGGTGGTCCGGCGGCCGGGCCGACGGCGGCCGCGTGTTGCGCGCCCTCGCGTGTACGCCGTACGGGAAGATCCGCACGACACCCGCACCATCGCAACGGGCGGGCCAAGTCCTGGTGTCGTGCCGGTGCGTTCGGTCATGGGTTGGCCAACCCCTTTCCACACGTTGGCCACTTGTTCACCCGCAGCCCCTGATGGCCCGCGCCGCGATGGGCAGAAAGTGGTCGGCGGTCCGGACACCCCCCGCCGGACCGCGACATCGTGAGAGCTTCACCCGTTCAAGAAGGAGCACAGATGGCCGAGTTGACACGCCGTAGACTCCTGGGTTCGGCCGCCGGCGCACTGGGCGGCGCGGCGGCGCTCTCCCTGCTCCCGCCGAGCGTCCAGAAGGCCGTGGCCGCCGAGCCGCCCCGGCACAGCTCGCTGCGCGACATCGAGCACGTCGTCCTGCTGATGCAGGAGAACCGGTCGTTCGACCACTACTTCGGCACGCTCAAGGGCGTCCGCGGCTTCGCCGACCCGCACGCGCTCAAGCTGGACACCGGGCGTTCGGTCTTCTACCAGCCGGACACCGAGAACCCCCGCGGCTACCTCCTGCCCTTCCACCTCGACACGCACACGTCGAGCGCCCAGGCCATCCCCTCCACGAGCCACGCCTGGTCGGTGCAGCACGAGGCGTGGAACAACGGAAAGATGGACCGCTGGCTGCCCGCGCACCGCAAGGCCGACGGCGTCAACGGCCCGTATGTGATGGGCTACTACACGCGCGAGGACATCCCGTTCCAGTTCGCGCTCGCCGAGACCTTCACCGTCTGCGACAACTACTTCTGCTCGGTGTTCGGCCCGACCTGGCCGAACCGGCTGATGTGGATGACCGGGTCCATCGACCCCGACGGCACCCACGGCGGCCCGATCACCAACAACACCGCGCCGACGCCGTACCGCTGGACGACGTACGCGGAGCGCCTCCAGGCGGCCGGGGTCAGCTGGAAGGTGTACCAGCAGGACGACGACTACGGCTGCAACCTGCTGGAGCAGTTCGCCGCCTTCAAGGACGCCCGGCCGGGCTCCGAGCTGTACGAGCGCGGGGTGCGTCCGCAGCCCGAGGGCACCTTCGAGGACGACGCCCGCAACGACCGGCTGCCCGCCGTCTCCTGGATCATGCCGACCAGCCACCAGTCCGAGCACCCGGACTACCTGCCGGCCGCCGGAGCGGACTTCGTCGCCTCGAAGATCGAGGCGATCGCCGCCAACCCGAAGGTGTGGCGCAAGACCGCGTTCATCCTCAACTACGACGAGAACGACGGCCTGTTCGACCACGTGCCCCCGCCGACACCGCCCGCGGGCACCCCCGGCGAGTTCATCAAGGGCCTGCCCATCGGCGGCGGCTTCCGCGTCCCCGCCATCGTCGTCTCGCCCTGGACGGTGGGCGGCTGGGTCGCCACGGAGACCTTCGACCACACCTCGGCCCTCCAGTTCCTGGAGCGCTTCACCGGTGTCGAGGAGCCCAACATCACCGACTGGCGGCGGGAGACCTTCGGCGACTTCACCTCGCCCTTCCGCTTCTCCCACAGCCGGCCGCGCCCGCCCCGGCTGCCGCACGACACGGCGGAGCAGCTGGAGAAGGCCAAGGAGGAGGTGGCGACGCTGCCGAAGCCGAAGCTGCCCGGCGCCGACCAGACCTTCCCCCGCCAGGAGCGGGGGCACCGGCCGCACCTGTGAGCAGCGGGTCCCGGACCCGTCGGCCGACGGGTCCGGGACCGCGGCCCGCCGGTCCTCGGGGGAGAGGACGTCAGAACCTGGGCACCGGTGCCTGGCTCTCCACCATCTCCGCCGCCTCCTCGGGGGTCGCCACGGAGGGCGGGGAGCCGGCCAGCGGACGGCGGGCCGTCTCCTTCATGCACGCCACGGCGACCACGCCGACCAGGGCCGCGGCCATGGCGTAGTACGCGGGCATCAGCTCACTGCCGGTGACCGAGATCAGCGCGGTGATCACCAGCGGGGTGGTGCCGCCGAAGAGCGAGGTGGCGACGTTGTACCCGATGGACAGGGAGCCGTAGCGCACCTCGGTCGGGAACAGGGCGGGCAGCGCCGCCGACATCGTGCCCAGCATGCACACCAGGGACAGACCGAGCAGCAGCATGCCGCCGGCCAGGGCCACCGGGCTGCCCTGCCCGACCAGCAGGAACGCGGGCAGCGACAGGAAGAGGTAGCCGAGCATGCCCGCCATCAGCACGGGCTTGCGGCCGATCCGGTCGGACAGCCGGCCCACCTGGTTGATCAGCAGCATCAGCACCACCATGGTGCCGATGAGGATCAGCAGGCCGTTGGTCTCGGAGTAGCCCATCTCGTCCGACAGATAGGTCGGCATGTACGACAGCAGCATGTAGTCGGTGATGTTGTAGGCGCCGACCAGGCAGACGCACAGCAGCAGGGACGGCCAGTACTGGCGGAAGATCTTCGCCAGGTCGCCCTTCGCGGTCGTCTCCACCGCGGACGCCGCCTCCGAGGCCCGGTGCAGGGAGGCGTCCTCCAGCTTCTGGAACGCGGGCGTCTCGTCCAGGCGCAGCCGCAGGTACAGGCCGACCAGCCCGATCGGCCCGGCCACCAGGAACGGCACGCGCCAGCCCCACGACTCCATCCCGCCGCTGCCGAGGACCGTGGTCAGCACCGTGACCAGACCGGCGGCGCCGACATAGCCCGCCAGCGTGCCCAGCTCCAGGAAGCTGCCGAAGAAGCCCCGGCGCCGGTCGGGCGCGTACTCGGCGATGAACGTGGAGGCGCCGCCGTACTCGCCGCCCGTGGAGAAGCCCTGCACCAGCCGGAAGAAGATCAGCAGGGCCGGGGCCCAGAAGCCGATCGTGCCGTACGACGGGATCAGACCGATCGAGAACGTCCCGACGGCCATCATGATCATCGTCATGGCGAGGACCGATTTCCGGCCGATCTTGTCGCCCAGCGGCCCGAACACCATGCCGCCCAGCGGCCGCACCAGGAAGGAGACGGCGAAGGTCGCGAACGACGACAGCAGCTCGACCGTGGCGTTCCCGGACGGGAAGAACACATGGCCGATCGTGACCGCGAGATAGCTGTAGATGCCGAAGTCGAACCACTCCATGGCATTGCCCAGCGACGCCGCCTTCACCGCGCGCCGTACCGCGTGCTCGTCGGTGACGGTGATGTCGGTCCGTCGCAGCGGGGGATTCCTGCGGCGTTCCGCGGCGCGGAACAGCGTGCGGTGCCGCCTGCGGGCGCCCTGATCGGCCTCGCTCTCCCGGGAATCCTCTGCGTTGCCCGCCATGGGGGCTCCTTCCTGCCGGCGCACTGACATCCAGGAGACCGCCTGCTCACCCGTGGCGACGGCAAACGGGGCCGGGGCCCGGGAGCGAGATTCGCCACGTCGGCGGTATCGGCCGCCGGGGCGCCGCGGCCGGGAAGCGGCGACCGTCCGGCCCCAGGGTCCTGGCCCGGCGGCACCCGGTCCAGGTGCGGGCAGCCGAACGGGCGCGGTGACGCGAGGCCGGTCTCGCGGTGGCCGCCGTGCGCGGCCGGGTCGATCAGCCGGACCCGGCCCTCTGGGTCCCGCAGCACGTTGCCGTCCACAAGTCGGCGTACAGCCGCGCCGGAGGTCCGGCGGCCCCCGCCAGCTCGGGCAGCCGCTCCATCACATCCTCGACGACCGCCGCCCCGGCCGGGCGCACGGCGCCCGTGTCGACGGCCCGGCGCAGACAGGGCAGCACCCGGTGCCCGGCGTACCGGCGCGGCCAGTCGGCGCCGGGCGTGTTGCGCAGCGGGGCGAGCCCGGTGCACGCCTCCTCGGGGCCGCCGGGCGGCGGCGCCCCGAGCGCGGGCGCGCCCGCCGCGTGCAGCGCGGCGAGATCGCGGCCGAACCGGAGCGCGCCCCGGGCGTCCCGGCGCGACCCGGCCGGTCACCGGCCACCGACCGCGCGTCCTGGCCGTGCACCGCCGGGATCCGTACGGTGCCGACGGCGGCCGCCTCGGCGCGCACCGCGCCGGGGCGCTCGTCGCGTCCGGCCCTCACCACCCACCCACCCGGCCGTCGTCCGGCGCCACTTCGGTGAGCGCGGCGGGCAGCGCGCGCCGCGCGGTGGCCCCGCACCCGGTCAGCCGGGCCGCCCGCCCCGGCGGCACCGGGTCCGGGGCCGGAGCCGCCGGGCGGCCCGTCACGGCGTCAGGCGCTCCCGTGTCCAGGCGAGCAGGCCGGGCATCGCCGACTCGATCAGGGCGAGGACCTCCTCGAAGCCGTCCGCGCCGCCGTAGTAGGGGTCGGGGACGTCGAGATCGCCGGTCGCGTCCGGGTCGAACGTGCGCAGCAGGCGCACCCGGGACGGATCGGGCACGAGGTGGCGCAGCGCCTTCTCGTGGCCGCGGTCCATGGCCAGGAACAGATCGGCGTCCAGATGCCCGGCGCCGATCTGCGCGGCCACGTGTTCGACCGGATAGCCGTGCCGGGCCAGCGTCCGCCCGGCCCGCTCGTCGATGGCCTCACCGGCGTGCCAGGGGCCGATACCGGCGCTGGTGACCCGGACCGCGTCGGCGAGCCCCGCCCGGCGCAGCCGCTCCTCGAACACCAGGGCGGCGGACGGCGACCGGCAGATGTTCCCGGTGCAGACGAAACAGAAGTGCACGGCACCAGCGTACGGAACGGAAGGCGTGTGCCGTCCGGGCGGGGAGCGGCGGGTTCGGACGCCCGGCCCGGCCGGGCCGATTTCCGCAGGGCTCGATCCGCCGCGTCCGGGTACGCGGACGGGGGCGCCGGTCCTGGCGGCCGGAGCGCGACGGCGGCCGGGAGGGCGGCGTACGCGGTGGCGGCGCCCCGGGGGGAACGGGAGGTTCACCCCGTCGGGGCGGGCCCCGTGCGACGCACTCCGGGCCGTGAGAGATTGACAGGGCCGATGCCCATTAAGGGCCTTTTGTCTGAATCTCTCGGACCGAACGGCAGGACCGGCGCGAGCAGCCGGGTACGGCGGCCCCGTCGGGGCGACCGGCAATCGGAGAGTACGCGGGCCGCGCACGCATCTCGGTGACGGCCAGGAGTGGAGGAACGGTACGCATGAGCGAGGCCAACCCCATCAAGCAGGCGGCCCGGAAGGTGGCCGACGCACTCCGGGGCGACGGCGAGGGCCCGCAGGACGGCATCCCGGGGAAGCCGGGTGCCGAATCGCCCTCCGTCGACGAACCGACGCAGCCGAGGGAGCCGCTGCCGTCCAAGCCCGACCAGACCGGCCCCGAGACCGTCTCGCCCACGGGCCAGCCGACCGGCGCCGACCAGGCCCGCATGGCGCAGAGCGGGAGCTATCTGACCACCGCCCAGGGCACCCGGCTGTACGACACGGACCACTCGCTCAAGGCGGGGCCGCGCGGCCCGGTGCTGCTCCAGGACCACCATCTGCGCGAGAAGGTCATGCACTTCGACCACGAGCGCATCCCCGAGCGCGTGGTCCACGCCCGCGGCGCGGCGGCGCACGGCGTCTTCCAGAGCTACGGCACGGCGGCGTCGGTGACCAAGGCCGCGTTCCTCGCCGAGGACGTCGAGACACCGGTCTTCGTCCGCTTCTCCACGGTGCTGGGCTCGCGCGGCTCCGCCGACACGGTGCGCGACACCCGCGGGTTCGCGACCAAGTTCTACACCAGTGAGGGCGTCTTCGACCTGGTCGGCAACAACATCCCGGTGTTCTTCATCCAGGACGCCATCAAGTTCCCCGACGTCATCCACGCCGGCAAGCCGCAGCCCGACCGGGAGATCCCGCAGGCGCAGAGCGCCCACGACACCTTCTGGGACTTCGTCACCCTGCACACCGAGGCCGCCCACCACACCCTGTGGAACATGTCCGACCGGGCCCTTCCGCGCTCCTTCCGGATGATGGAGGGCTTCGGCATCCACACCTTCCGGCTGGTCGACGCGAGCGGCGGGACGACGCTGGTGAAGTTCCACTGGAAGCCCAAGCTGGGCGTCCACTCGCTGGTGTGGGAGGAGGCGCAGCTCGCGGGCGGCGTCGATCCCGACTTCCACCGCCGGGACCTCGCCGACGCCATCGAGGCGGGCGCGTACCCCGAATGGGAGCTGGGGATCCAGACCTTCCCCGACACCCCCGAGCAGACTTTCGAGGGCATCGACCTGCTCGACCCGACGAACATCGTCCCCGAGGAGATGGCCCCGGTGCAGCGGGTCGGACGGCTCGTCCTGGACCGCAACCCGTACAACTACTTCGCCGAGACCGAGCAGGTCGCCTTCCACCCCGGCCACCTCGTCCCCGGCATCGACATCACCGACGACCCGCTGCTCGCCGGGCGGCTGTTCTCCTACCTGGACACCCAGATCACCCGTCTCGGCGGCCCCAACTTCGGGCAGATCCCGATCAACCGCACGCACGCCCCGGTCAACGACATGCTGCGCGACAGCTTCCACCAGACGGCCGTGCACCGGGGCGTCGCGCCCTACCGGCCCAACTCCCTCGACGGCGGCTGCCCGTTCACCGCGGGCGCGGACACCGGCGCGTACATCGAGGCACCCGTGCGGGTCCCCGAGTCGAAGAAGGTCCGGGAGGCGCCCGAGTCCTTCGCGGACCACTTCAGCCAGCCCCGCCGGTTCTGGCTGTCCATGAGCCCGCTGGAGCGCGAGCACATCATCGGCGCGTACACCTTCGAGCTGAGCAAGTGCTACGAACAGGCCATCCGGGAGCGGGGCCTACAGGTGCTGGCCAACATCGACCCGGAGCTGTGCGCGCAGGTCGCCGCCGGGCTCGGCCTGCCCGCGCCCGCGGCCACGGTGCCACCGGCGGAGGTGCAGCCCAGCCCCGCGCTCTCCCAGATCGGGCGGACCTGGCCCACGGAGGGCCGGGTCATCGGGATCGTCGCCGGTCCGGACGGCGACCTGGAGGGCGTACGGGCCGTACGCGAGGCCGTGCTCACCGCCGGGATGGTGCCCCTGGTCGTGGCGCCGACCGGCGGCACCCTGGGCGACGGCGCCGACCCGCTGGCGGTGCAGCGCACCTACGCCAACGCGCGGTCCGTGGAGTTCGACGCGCTGCTGGTCGCCGGGGTCCCGGGCGTGGGCGCCGACGCCTACGGCGCCCGGGACGCCAAGTCCCCGCTGCCCTCCGCGCAGCAGGCGGCCCACGACCCGCGCGTCGGGCTGCTGCTGTCCGAGGCGTTCCGGCACGGCAAGGCGATCGGCGCCTGGAAGGGCGCCGAGGCCGCGCTCCAGGCGGCGGGCGTGCCCACCGACGCGCCCGGTGTGGTGCTCGTCGACAGCGGCACCGCCGCTTTGGAGCAGATCACCCGCCTGCTGGGCGCGCACCGCGTCTGGGAACGGTTCCCGGCGGAGGTCTGACCGGCCGCCGACCCGCCCGTGCCCGTGTCCGCTCGGTCCCGCGGGCACGGGTACGGGCGCGCGCCCGCGGCCTGTGGCCAAGGCCACGCCCTCCGGGAGGCCCGCGCCATAGGCGGCGCGGGCGCCGCGGGCTTACGGTGCCGGGCAGCACCCGGCGCGGCCGGGTGCGTTCCCTGTGCCCGTGAACCAGCCCGAACGGCCCGGCAGTGCTCGAAGACCTCTCCCCGCTCATCGCGGCGACCGCCCAGTGGCTGACCGCCGCGTATCCCGCGTCCGGTGGCGCGCTGGCGTGCGCCCTGTGCGAGGTGCAGGCACGCCAGGCGGTCACGGTCGCGGCCTGGCTGCGCTATCCCACGCCGGTGGACGCCGCGCTGGTCGGCATGGCGGGCCCCGGCGGCTCCGGCCGTCTGGACCGGGTGACCGGAGCGGACGGCATCGCGGCCGACGATGCGGCGGATCCGGACGAACACGCCTGGCGCACCTGGGTCGACGAGGTCGTGGCGAGCTGGGCGGCCTGCCTGCTCACCGATTCCGTGCTGGCCGGCCGGGCGGTGGCGGCGCTGGCCGGGAGCGGCCGTACGGCGCACCCGGAGGCCGAGTTCCGGCGTCTGCTCGGCCCCGACGAGCAGGACCGCCGGGCGGCGGCACTGCTGCGCCACCCCGATCTCCTCGCCCCCGTGGCCGCACTCCACCGCGCCCAGCTCCTGGACCGGCTGGAGCGGCTGGGCCCGGATCCGGCCCTGGCGGCATGAGCCGCGGCGGGCGCCGCACCGGCCCGCTGTCCGGGCCGGTGCGGCTTCGTCCGGGCCCCTTCCCGCCGTGGGCTCAGCGGGAGCCCAGTGCTTCCCCCGCCGCGGCACGGGCCGCGGGCAGGGCGGCGGTCCGGTCGGCGGGCACCAGGCCGATGCGGGTACGGCGGTCGAGCAGGTCGGCCTCGTCCAGGGCGCCCTCGTGGCGTACCGCCCAGACGAGTTCGGCGCGGGTGACGGGGTGCCCCTCCAGCACGGGTTCGCGCAGCTCGGGGCGGTCGGCGCCGAGGGCGTGCACGGCGGGCGCCTCGGTGCCGTAGCGGCGGATCAGCCGGCGCGGCGCGGGAAGGGCGGCGAGGGCCGCGGGCGAGGCGGCGCCGACGAGCGGCAGGGCGGCGGTCGACGAGGGTCCGGCGGGCAGCCGGTGCGTGCGCACGGCGGCGTCGACGGCGTCCTCGGCCATCCGCCGGTAGGTGGTGAGCTTGCCGCCGACGACGGTGGTCACCCCGTCCGGTGAGGTGAGCACCGCGTGCCGTCGCGAGACGTCGGCGGTACGGACGGCCCCGCCCGCACCCGCCTCGCCGGAGGCCGTGTCCAGGAGCGGGCGCAGCCCCGCGAACGCCCCCACCACGTCGTCGCGGTGGACCGGCACGTCCAGCGCGGAGCCCAGCACGTCCAGCAGGAACCCGATGTCCGTCTCGGGCACCTCGGGCACGTCCGGGACGCCGCCGTCCACGGGTTCGTCGGTGAGCCCGACGTAGACCCGTCCGTCGCCCTGGGGCAGCACCAGCACGAAGCGGTTGGTCTCGCCGGGCACCGGGATGTGCAGTCCGGCGGGCAGCGGCCCCAGCCGCTCGGCGCGCAGCACGAGGTGGGTGCCGCGGGAGGGCCGGATCCGGATGCCCTCGACGAGTCCGCCCGCCCATACACCGGAGGCGTTGACCACGGCGCGGGCCCTGATCTCGCCCTGCTCGCCGGTGAGTTCGTCGCGGATCAGGGCCCCGGCGGAGGTCAGGGAGAGGGCGCGCACCCGGGTCAGGATCCGCGCGCCGCGTGCGGCGGCCGTGCGGGCGACGGCGGTGACCAGGCGGGCGTCGTCGGTGAGCCGCCCGTCCCAGGACAGCAGGCCGCCGCGGAGCCCGGTGCCGCGCAGCGCGGGCGCCAGATGGCGGGTCTCCACGGCGGACAGGCGGCGCGGCGCGGGCAGGGTGGCGCGGGCGGTGCGCGCCGCGAGCCGCAGCCCGTCGCCCGCGCGGAATCCGGCCCAGGCCAGGGCCGCCTGACCGCGGGAGACCAGGGGCGTCAGCGGCAGCACGAACGGCTGGGCGCCGACCAGGTGCGGCGCGGTGCGCTCCATCAGCACCCCGCGCTCGACCGCGCTCTCGTGGGCGACGTCGAGCTGTGCCGAGGCGAGGTAGCGCAGCCCGCCGTGGACGAGTTTGGAGCTCCAGCGCGAGGTGCCGAAGGCCAGGTCGTGCGCGTCGATCGCGGCGACCGAGAGCCCGCGGGCGGCGGCGTCGAGGGCGACGCCCGCACCGGTGGCGCCCAGCCCGACCACCAGGACGTCCACGGCCGGACCCCCCGCGGTCAGGGCCAGTTCGCGCGCCCGGCGCGCCGCGGTCAGCGAGGAGCCCGCGAGGGGGGCGGGAGTGGCGCGGGGACGGGCGGGGCTCATGGCGTGAGGGTCCTCTCCAGGATGGTCCGCAGCTCGGCGAGGAACGCCTCCGCGGACAGCTCGGGGTCGTCCTCGTCGGTCATCGTGCGCAGCGACAGGGTGAAGGACTGGACGACCAGCAGCAGCGACCGGGCCTGCCGGGCCGGGTGGGCCGGGCGCACCGAGCCGTCGGCGTGGCCCTCGCGCAGGGCGTCGGCGACCAGGTCGAGCAGGGCCTCCTGGCTGGCGCCGCGCCGGTCGAGCACATAGGGGAGCAGCAGTTCGGGATCGACGTCGACGATCTTGCGGAAGAGCGGGTGCGCGCGGAACGCCGCCACTCCGGCCACCAGGCCGTCGACGATCAGGGCGCGCGCGCTCGTCCCGGGACGGCGTTCCGGCAGGGCGCCGGTGGCGACCCCGATCCACTCCCGGGTCATCAGATCGCCCACCAGGGAGCGGACGTCGGGCCAGCGCCGGTAGAGCGTCATCCGGGAGACGCCCGCGCGCCGGGCCACGTCCGTCAGCGTCGTACGGCGGACCCCGACGGCCAGGACGCAGTCGCGCACGGCGTCGAGCACCGGATCCCCGGACGGAGCGGCCGGGCCGTCCCCGTTCTCCTGCTCCCCAGCATTGTGACGAATAGGCGTCATGTGTAACAGTGTAACGCCCCGAGCCGAACCCCGCCCCGCGCCCACGCCTGACGCGCCATCACCCCCACGCCCCGACGACCCGACCGGTGAGGAACAACCCATGGACATGCTGTGGAGCGGCTGGGGCGACCCGGCCGAGGCCGCACCGCTGCCCGAGCCCGTGACCGGCCTGCTGCGCGACCTGCTCGGCGTCGAGCCGGGCGCCCCCGCACCGGCCGGCCCGGACGAGCTGAGCGTCCCCGCCTCCCCGCTGACCGCCGCCGCCCGCCACGCCCTGGCCGACGCCGTGGGCGGGGAGGCGCATGTGCGCACCGGCGCCGAGGCACGGATCCGCCACACCCGCGGCAAGTCCACCCCCGACCTGCTGCGCATCCGCGGCGGCGACCTCACCGACCTGCCCGCGGCCGTGGTGCTCCCGGACGGGCACGAGGAGGTGCTCGCCGTGCTGCGGGCCTGCGCCGCGCACGGCCTGGCGCTCGTGCCGTTCGGCGGCGGCACCTCCGTCGTCGGCGGCCTGGCCCCCGAACACCGGGGGCGGGACCGGCCCTTCGTCGCGCTGGACCTGCGCCGCATGAACCGCCTGCTGGACCTCGACCCGGTCTCGCGGACCGCCACCCTCCAGCCCGGTCTGCGCGGCCCGCGGGCCGAGGAACTGCTCGCCGCGCACGGATTCACCCTCGGCCACTTCCCGCAGTCCTACGAATGGGCCACCCTCGGCGGGTTCGCCGCCGCCCGCTCCAGCGGCCAGGCGTCCGCGGGCTACGGCCGCTTCGACGAGATGGTGCTCGCGCTGACCCTCGCCACGCCCGAGGGGACCCTGGAGACGGGCCGCGCCCCGCGCTCGGCCGCCGGACCCGACCTGCGCCAGCTCGTCCTCGGCTCCGAGGGCGCGTTCGGCGTCATCACGTCGGTGACGGTGCGGCTGCGCCCGCTGCCCGAGGTGCGCCGCTACGAGGGCTGGCGGTTCGCCTCCTTCGACGCGGGCGCCGCCGCCCTGCGCAGGCTCGCCCAGGACGGGCCCCGCCCGACCGTGCTGCGCCTGTCCGACGAGACCGAGACCCTGATCGGCCTGGCCCAGCCCGACGCCATCGGGGCCTCGCTCGGGCAGGAGTCCGCGGGCTGCCAGGCCGTCGCCGGGTACGAGGGCACCGCCGAGGACGTCGCCCACCGCGCCGGGCGGGCCGCCGCCGTGCTGCGCGCGTGCGGCGGCACACCCCTCGGCGAGGAACCGGGGGAGCGCTGGGCGCGCGGCCGGTACTCGGCCCCGTATCTGCGCGACGCGCTGCTGGACGTGGGCGCGTTCGCCGAGACGCTGGAGACCGCCGCCTTCTGGTCCCGGATCCCCGCGCTGTACGCCGCCGTGCGCGACGCGCTCACCGGGACGCTCACCGGGGCGGGCACCCCGCCGCTGGTCATGTGCCACATCTCGCACGTCTACGAGAACGGCGCCTCGCTGTATTTCACCGTGGTCAGCGCCCAGGGCGAGGACCCCGTGGCGCACTGGGCGCCCGCCAAGCGCGCCGCGAACGAGGCGATCCTCGCCGCGGGCGGCACCATCAGCCACCACCACGGCGTGGGCACCGACCACCGCGACGCCTACGTCAGGGAGGCCGGACCGCTCGGCATCGGGGCCCTGCGCGCCGTCAAACAGCGGCTGGACCCGGCCGGACTGCTCAACCCCGGTGTCCTGCTGCCCCTCGACCCGCCCCTCGACCCGCCCCGCGCCTGACCCCGTCACCCGCGCACCGGCCCCCGCCGTCCGTCCCGTCCGTCCCGTCCGTCCGCGCCCACCTCGCCGGAGGCCCACCGATGCGTCAGTTCACCGCCGTCGTCAACCCGACCGCGGGCGGTTCCGCCGGTGCCGCCGCGCTGCTGCGGGTGGGCAGGCTGCTCCGGGAGGCGGGTGCCGGTCTGGAGACCGAGTACAGCCGCAGCCTCGCCCACGCCCAGGACCTGGCGCGGCGGGCCGGGGAGCGCGGCCGGGTGGTCCTCGCGGTGGGCGGCGACGGCATCGCGGGCGGGGTCGGCGGGGCGCTCAGCGGCACCGGGACCCTCTTCGGCCTGGTCCCGGCCGGCCGCGGCAACGACTTCGCGCGGGCGCTCGCCCTGCCCGCCGACCCGGCCGGACTCGCCGCCGTGCTGCTCCACAACGCCCCGCGCCGGGTCGACACCATCGAGGTGGAGTCGGCGGTGCACGCCCGCACCGTCGTCCTCGGCAGCGTGTACGCGGGCGTCGACGCGCTCGCCAACCGGCACGCCAACCGCTCCCGGCTGCTGCGCGGCGCCGCCTCCTACTACGCGGGCGGACTGCGGGCCGTCGCCACCTGGCGGGCCGCGAGCTACCGGGTCACCGTCGACGGCGAGGAGCACCTGCACCGCGGGTACACCGTGGTGGCCGCCAACTCCGCCTACTACGGCTCGGGCCGGATGATCGCGCCGGGCGCGCGGGTCGACGACGGCCTGCTCGACGTCGTGCTGATCCGCGCCGCCCCGCGCCGCATGTTCTTCACCCTGATGAACGAACTGAAGTCCGGGGGACACGTGGACCGGCCCGAGGTGCGCGTGCTGCGCGGCCGGGAGATCCGCGTCGAGGCCGACCGCGCCGTCCCCTACGGCGCCGACGGCGAGGTCGACGCCGTCCTCCCGGTCACGGCACGCGTCCTGCCGGGCGCGCTCGACGTGCTCTGCTGACCGGCGGACCGCACCGCCCCCGGCGCACCGCGGACGGCCGCGTCAGGAGCAGCCCCAGGCCGACATGCCCTGGAGCGCGGCGAGCCGCCGGGCCACCGCGATCTGCTCCCGGCGCGTGGCCAGGTCCGCGCGCGGCGCGTACTGGAGGCCGCCGGCCGCGATCCAGCTCGACTGGGCGAACTGGAGCCCGCCGTAGTAGCCGTTGCCGGTGTTGGCGTTCCAGTCGCCGCCGGACTCGCACGCCGCGATGGAGTCCCAGTCGGCGGTGCGGGTGCCGAAGGGCGAGGCCGCCGCGGCGGGGCCGCCGGCCAGCGCGGCGGTGGTCACCGTGACCAGCAGTGCCCCGCGCAGTCCGCGACGACGTGAGTGACGAACGGGGGCCCGGTCCGGGCGGACGGGGGCCCTGTCGATGTTCTGCTGCCAGATCATGTGCAGACTGTCACATCATATGAACACGCTGTGACGGAGCGACGCGCCGCCGTTCACCCGCCGAGACCCGCGGAGATCTCATGCAGACCTTCCTGCCCTACCCCGGCTTCACCGAGTCGGCGCGGGTGCTCGACCGCCGCAGACTGGGCAAGCAGCGCGTCGAGGCCCTCCAGGTGCTGCGCGGTCTGACCGTCCCCGGCTACGGCTGGCGCAGACACCCGGCGGTGCGCATGTGGGCCGGGTACGAGGAGGCGCTGGTCCGCTACGGCCTGGACGTGTGCCGCGTCTGGCGCGGCTACGGCCACCAGGACAGCTGCGCCGCCACGCTCGTCGCCGACCTGGCCGCCCACCGCCCCGGCGCGCGGGTGCGAGAGCAGTCCGAGCTGGCCGCCGCCGGTGAACTGCCGCCCTGGCTCGGCGACGAGGCTCTGCACCTCAGCCACCGGTCGGCGCTGGTGCGCAAGGACCCGGACCACTACGCGCCGCTGTTCCCCGGGGTGCCCGACGACCTGCCGTACGTGTGGCCCGGCTCGGACCGGCCCTCCGCCGTCTGACCCGCGTACCGCTCCCGTGGTCACCGCATGGAAATCCCTGGCCAGGGCACCCGGAAGAGGTGGTGTCCCGCGTCGGCGGACCCACGGCGGACCGTGTGGGAGAACGCATGGGAGTGCTGGCCCGGGTGGATTCCTACCAGCGGCGGCACCGCTGGGCGGGCCTGCCGCTGGCCGTCGTCTACAAGTTCTACGACGACCAGGCGGCCTATCTGGCCGCGCTGCTGACGTACTACGGCTTCCTGTCGCTCTTCCCGCTGCTGCTCTTCCTGGTCGCGGTGCTCAGCGCCGTGCTCAGCAGCAGCCCCCACCTCCAGCACGCGGTGCTCAACTCGGCGCTGAGCGAGTTCCCGGTGATCGGGGACCAGCTCGTCCACAACATCCACTCCTTCCAGGGCAACGCGGTCGCCGTCGCGGTGGGTGTGGCGGGCAGCCTCTACGGGGTGCTGAACGTCGCGCAGGCCGCCCAGCACGCGCTGAACAAGATCTTCGCGGTGCCCCGGCACGCCCGGCCCGACCCGTTCCGCTCCCGGCTGAAGGGCCTGAAGTTCCTGTCGCTGCTCGCCCTCGGACTGTGCGTCACCACCGGTCTGTCCACCACCGCCGAGTGGGCCGCCGGTCTGTTCGCCGCCCGGCTCGCCGTCGGGGTGCGGGTCGCCGCCGAGGCCCTGGCCATCGTGCTGAACGCCGCGCTGCTGATCGCCAGTTACCGGCTGCTGACCCGCAGACGGCTGCCGCTGCGCGTGCTGTACGGCCCGGCGCTGGGCGCCGCGTGCGCCTGGCAGGCGCTGCTGTGGGGCGGCACCTACTACGTCGACCATGTGCTCCAGGGCGCCACGGCGACGTACGGCCTGTTCGGCATCGTGCTCGGTCTGCTGGCGTGGATCTACCTGGGGGCGCTGGTGTACCTCGGCACGGCGGAGATCGGCGCCGTGCGGTGCATGCGGCTGTGGCCCCGGAGCCTGCTCACCCCCTTCACCGACCGCGTCCACCTCAGCGCGGGCGACCAGCGGGCCTACCGCTCCTACGCGACGACCGAGTCCTTCAAGGGCTTCGAGAAGATCACCGTCCACTTCGACCCGCCCCCGCACGCGCGTCCCGGCGACACGCACGAGCCGGGGGACCACGACCCCGGCCGCCCCGGCTGAGACCGGGCACCGGCGGCGGTCACCGCGCGGCCGGGACCCGCAGCGCCAGCAGGGCCACATCGTCGTCGTACGTCTCGCGCCGGCTCACCAGCGCCTCGCACAGCACATGCGGCGGGGCCGCGGCCAGCGCGGCGGCGTGCGCGGCCAGGTCCCGCAGACCGGTGTCGATGTCCTGGCCGCGGCGCTCGATCAGACCGTCGGTGAACAGCAGCAGGGTGCTCGCCGCGGGCAGCGCGCGGCGGTGGTCGGGGCGGGGCAGCGAGGGATCCACCCCGACCGGGATGCCGTGCGGCTCGGGCGCCAGCACGCACACCGTGCCCTCGGCGGTGACCAGCAGCGGCGGCGGATGCCCGGCGTTGGTCCAGCACACGGAGTAGCCGGTGCCCGGCACCTGCTCGATCCGGGCCGCCACCAGGGTGGCCGCGGTCGCGTCGCCGTACAGGGCGAGCGCCCGGTCGAGCGCGTCCACGACGAGGCCGGGCGGCCCGCACCGGTCGAACGCCAGGGCGCGCAGCATGCTGCGGATCTGTGCCATCACCGGCGCCGCCTCCACGTCGTGCCCGGTGACGTCGCCGACGACGACGAAGACCGCGCCGTCCGGCAGCACCATGGCGTCGTACCAGTCCCCGCCGAGCCGGGGCGGCTCGGCCGCCGGCTCGTAGCGCGCTGCCACCCGCAGCGGCCCCAGATCGGGCAGCACGGGCAGCATCCGGCGCTGGAACTGCTCGGTGGCCCGCTTCAGCCGCTGGTACAGCCGGGCGTTCTCGATGCTGACGCCCGCCGCGCTGGCCAGCGCGGTCAGCAGGGCCTCGTCCTCGTCGCCGAACGGGCGGCCGTCCCTGCGGTCGGCGAGGTACAGATTGCCGTACACCGTGCCGCGCACCGTCAGGGGCACCCCGAGCAGCGTGGTCATCGGCGGGTGCCCGGCCGGGAAGCCGACCGAGCGCGGGTCGGCGCGCACATCGTCCACGCGCAGCGGCCTGCGGTCGGTGACGAGGCTGCCCAGCAGCCCGTGCCGCTGCGGCAGTCCGGCCTCGGCCTTGAGCCGTTCGGCCTCCGCGTCCGCCCCCACCGTGATCAGATCGGTGAAGTCCCCGCCCTCGCCGAGCACGCCGAGCGCGCCGTACCGGGCGCCGACGAGATCGGCGGCGACGTCCACGATGTGCTGGAGCAGGGTCCTGGTGTCCACCTCGGCGCTCATGGCCACCATGGCGTCCAGCAGCCGGTGCAGCCCGCGCCGGCCGGCTCCCTCGGCTGCGGGGGCCGTCCGTCCGGCCGTCTCGGCGCCCGGGACGGGCCGCCGTGGGTCGTCGGACATGCAGGTACCTCCCGCCAGGGGCCGGAGCCCGTTCCTTCCCCCGCAGTGCCCCGGCACGATCACCCTACGCCGACCCCCGTGCGGAAGCTTTCCGATGATTCGCACGATTGGCTGCTTGTGGGCTGATACCTCCCGATCAAGACTGGTCGACGGCCGGACACCGACATGCGCGGGGACGCGTCCGGCGGCATCCCGGCGCGAGAGAGGCAGGAGCGTGGGCACCGACCGCTCGGGTGAGGCCCTCGAACGTCTGATGCGCTCGGCGCAGTACTTCTTCCCCGGGGAGCAGTCGCCCGACCGGCGGGTCCTGTACCGGGACGGCGGCCGGGGGGCCGACGAGTTCTACCGGGAGCGCTGGCGGCACGACCGGGAGGTGCGCTCCACCCACGGGGTGAACTGCACGGGCTCCTGCTCCTGGCGGGTGTTCGTCAAGGACGGGATCATCACCTGGGAGACCCAGGCCACCGACTACCCGTCCGTGGGCCCCGACTCGCCCGAGTACGAGCCGCGCGGCTGCCCGCGCGGGGCGGCCTTCTCCTGGTACACCTACTCGCCGACCCGGATCCGCTATCCCTATGTGCGCGGCCCGCTGCTGGACCTGTGGCGCGAGGCCAGGGCGCGCACCGCCGACCCGGTGGCGGCCTGGGAGTGGCTGACCGCGGACCCCGGGCGTACCGCGGTCTACAAGCGGGCCCGCGGCAAGGGCGGTTTCGTGCGCTGCACCTGGCAGGAGGCCGTCGAACTGATGGCGGCCGCCCAGGTGCACACGGTCAAGCGGTACGGCCCCGACCGCATCGTCGGCTTCTCGCCGATCCCCGCGATGTCCATGGCCTCGTACTCGGCGGGCACCCGCTATCTGTCGATGATCGGCGGGACGATCTCCTCGTTCTACGACTGGTACGCCGATCTGCCGATGGCCTCGCCGCAGGTCTTCGGGGACCAGACGGACGTACCGGAGTCCGCCGACTGGTGGAACTGCGGCTATCTGATCGTGTGGGGCACCAACCTGCCGATCACCCGCACCCCCGACGCGCACTTCATGACCGAGGCCCGCTACCGCGGCCAGAAGGTGGTCGTGGTCTCCCCGGACTACGGCGACCACACCAAGTTCGCCGACGAATGGCTCGCGGCGGCGCCCGGCACCGACGGCGCGCTGGCCATGGCCATGGGCCATGTCATCCTCACCGAGTTCCACCGCGACCGGCCGGTGCCGCGCTTCATGGAGTACGCCAGGACCTACACGGACCTGCCCTTCCTGGTGCGGCTGCGGGAACGCGAGGGCATGCCGGGCGTGTACGTCCCGGACAAGTTCCTCACCGCCGCCGACCTGCCGGACCGCGAGGGCGAGGAGGCCGCCGCGTTCAAGACCGTGCTGCTGGACGCCCGCACCGGTGAGCCCGCCGTGCCCAACGGCTCGCTCGGCTTCCGCTGGACCGCTCCCGAGGACGGCCCCCGCTGGAACCTGCGCCTGGAGGGCACCGACCCGCTGCTGTCGCTGTACGGGCGGCCGGACGGCGAGGCGGTGGCGGTGGACCTGCCGCGCTTCGACGCGGGACCGGGCCAGGCGCAGGACACCGTGCGCCGCGGCGTGCCCGCGGCCCGCGTCGGCGGCCACCTCGTCACCACCGTCTACGACCTGGTCCTCGCCCAGTACGCGGTGGGCCGCCCCGGGCTGCCCGGCACCTGGCCCACCGGCTACGACGACGCGAGCGTGCCCTGCACCCCCGCCTGGCAGGAGGCGATCACCTCGGTGCCCGCGCGGGCGGCGGCCCGGATCGCCCGGGAGTTCGCCCGCAACGCCGAACGCACCGGCGGCCGGTCCATGATCGCCATGGGCGCGGGCACCAACCACTGGTTCCACTCCGACCAGATCTACCGCTCCTTCCTCTCCCTGCTGCTGCTCACCGGCTGCCAGGGCGTCAACGGCGGCGGCTGGGCGCACTACGTCGGCCAGGAGAAGGTCCGCCCGCTCACCGGCTGGTCCCACCTCGCCTTCGGCCTGGACTGGCAGCGGCCCACCCGGCACATGGCGGGCACCCCGCTCTTCTGGCTGGCCACCGACCAGTGGCGCTACGAGGCGTTCTCCGCCGACCTGCTCACCAGCCCGCTCGGCCGGGGCCGGCTCGCCGGCCGGACGCTGCCCGACTGCAACGCGCTCGCCGCCCGCCTGGGCTGGATGCCCTCCCACCCGGCGTTCGGCCGCAACCCGCTCGACCTGTGCGACGAGGCCGAACGCGCCGGCAAGGAGGTCGCCGACCACGTCGTGGACGAACTCAGGTCGGGGCGGCTGCGGTTCGCGGCCGAGGACCCCGACGACCCGGCCAACTTCCCCCGTGTCCTGCTCATCTGGCGCGCGAATCTCTTCGCGTCCTCGATGAAGGGCCACGAGTACATGCTGCGCCACCTGCTCGGCACCGACGACGCCGTGACGGCCGCCGAGACACCGCCCGGCCTGCGCCCCGAGGAGGTCACCTGGCGCGAGGAGGCACCGGTCGGCAAGCTCGACCTGTCGGTGGCCGTCGACTTCCGGATGACCAGCACCTGCCTGTTCTCCGACGTGGTGCTCCCGGCCGCCACCTGGTACGAGAAGTACGACCTGTCCTCCACCGACATGCACCCCTTCGTGCACGCCTTCAACCCGGCGATCGCACCGCCCTGGGAGACCCGCAGCGACTTCGACGTCTTCCACACGCTGGCCGCCGAGTTCTCCCGGCTCGCCGCCGCCCACCTCGGCGTGCGCCGGGACGTCATCGCCTCCCCGCTCGCCCACGACACCCCCGACGAACTGGCCCAGCCGCACGGACGGGTGCGCGACTGGAGGGCCGGCGAGTGCGAGCCCGTGCCCGGCCGGACCATGCCGCGGCTGACCGTCGTCGAACGCGACTACACCAAGGTCGCCGAGAAGATGGCCGCCGTCGGGCCGCTGCTCGACACCCTCGGCACCTCCACCAAGGGCATCACCTGGAAACCCGGACCGGAGATCGACGACCTGCGCTCGCGCAACGGCACCGTGCGCGGCGGCGTCGCCGACGGGCGGCCCTCCATCGCCCGCGACGACCAGTTCTGCGAGGCGCTGCTCGCGCTGTCCGGCACCACCAACGGCCGGGTCGCCGTGCAGTCGCTGCGCGCCCTGGAGGAGAGGACCGGCGTGCCGCTCGCCGACCTGGCCGAGGAGCGCTCCGGTGACCGCATCACCTTCGAGGACACCCGCGTCCAGCCCCGCGCCGTCATCACCTCCGCCGAGTGGTCCGGCACCGAGTCCGGCGGCCGCCGCTACTCGCCCTTCACCGTCAACGTCGAACGCCTCACCCCCTGGCACACCCTGACGGGACGTCAGCACTTCTTCCTCGACCACGACTGGATGGCCGAGTTCGGTGAGCAACTGCCCGTCTACCGGCCCCCGCTGAACCTGCTCGCCCAGTTCGGCGACCCGCGCAGACACCCGGCGGGCCACCCCGAACTCGTGGTCCGCTACCTCACCCCGCACTCGAAGTGGTCCATCCACTCCGAGTACCAGGAGAACCTGCTCATGCTCACCCTGTTCCGCGGCGGGCCGGTGATCTGGATGAGCCCCCTGGACGCGGAGAAGATCGGCGTCGCCGACAACGACTGGATCGAGTCCTACAACCGCAACGGCGTCGTCGCCTGCCGCGCCGTGGTCACCCACCGCATGCCCGAGGGCACCGTCTACATGCACCACACCATGGACCGCCATCTGAACGTCCCGCGCACCGAGACCTCCGGACTGCTCGGCGGCGGCGACAACTCCCTGACCCGGCTGCTGATCAAACCCACCCATCTGATCGGCGGCTACGCGCAGTTCACCTACGCCTTCAACTACATCGGTCCCACCGGCAACCAGCGGGACGAGTTCACCGTCATCCGCCGCCGCGCACAGGAGGTCGACTTCCGGTGAAGGTCATGGCCCAGGTGGCGATGGTGATGAACCTCGACAAGTGCATCGGCTGCCACACCTGTTCGGTGACGTGCAAGCAGACCTGGACCAACCGGCCGGGCACCGAGTACGTCTGGTTCAACAACGTGGAGACCAAGCCGGGCACCGGCTATCCGCGCCGCTACGAGGACCAGGACCGCTGGAAGGGCGGCTGGACCCTGAACCGGCGCGGCAGGCTGCGGCTGCGCTCCGGCGGCCGGGTGCGCAAGCTGCTCACCCTCTTCTACAACCCCGAACTGCCCGCGCTGGACGACTTCTACGAGCCGTGGACCTACGACTACCGCAGCCTGACCACCGCCCCGCTCTCCGACCGCTTCACCAGCGCCCGACCCAAGTCCCAGCTGACCGGCCGCGACATGCGGCCCGTGCACGGCCCCAACTGGGACGACGACCTCGCCGGGGCGCAGGACCACGCCCGCTCGGACCCCAACCTGAAGGACCTGGGCGAACGGGTGCGTCTTGAGTTCGAGCACACCTTCATGTTCTATCTGCCGCGCATCTGCGAGCACTGCCTCAACCCGTCCTGCGTCGCCTCCTGCCCCTCGGGCGCGATGTACAAGCGGGAGGAGGACGGCATCGTCCTGGTCGACGAGGACCGCTGCCGCGGCTGGCGGATGTGCGTGTCCGGCTGCCCGTACAAGAAGGTCTACTTCAACCACCGCACCGGCAAGGCCGAGAAGTGCACCTTCTGCTACCCGCGCATCGAGGCCGGGCAGCCCACCATCTGCTCCGAGACCTGTGTGGGCCGGCTGCGCCACCTCGGCGTCCTGCTCTACGACGCCGACGCCGTCCTGCACGCCGCCTCCGTGCCGGACGAGAAGGACCTCTACGAGGCCCAGCTGTCGGTCTTCCTGGACCCGGACGAACCCTGGGTGCGGGAGGCCGCCGCACGCGACGGCGTGCCGCCCGACTGGATCGAGGCCGCCCGGCGCTCACCGGTGTACGACCTGGTCGAACGGCACCGGGTGGCGCTGCCCCTGCACCCGGAGTACCGCACCCTGCCCATGGTCTGGTACGTCCCGCCGCTCTCGCCGGTCGCCGACGCCGTGCACACCACCGGCCACCACGACGACGACCCCGACCGGATCTTCGCCGCCATCGACGAACTGCGCATCCCCGTCGAGTACCTGGCGAACCTCTTCACCGCCGGGGACACCGCCGTCGTCGAGGGCGTACTGCGCAAACTGACCGCACTGCGCGCCCACATGCGCGCCCGGCAGCTCGGCGACCCCACCTCCGCCGCGCTGCTGGAGCGGGCCGGCGCGAGCGCCGCCGACCTGGAGGACCTGTACCGGCTGCTCGCCGTCGCCAAGTACGACGAACGCTATGTCGTGCCCAAGGCGCACACCGAGGACTCCGGGGCGCTCATGGCCCAGCACTGTTCCCTCGACCGGCCCGGCGGCGTGGGCGACCGGGCGGCGGACGACGACCCGCTCGGCCCGCTGCCGCCGCCCGCGCTGCCCGGACTCGCCGCGCCGGGCGGCGGCGGCCACTTCCGCGACAGCGACGGACAGGTGCGCTTCAACCTGCTCGGCTGGAACGGCGACGGCCCCGCGCCGGGGCTCTTCGGCACCCCGGACGCCCCATGAGCCCCCGACTGGCCGGGCGCCGGGCCGCCGCCGGCACCCCGCTCGTGCACCGCCTCGCGAGCGTCCTGCTGCGCTACCCGGACCCGGCGGTGCTCGCCCGCCTCGACGACATCTCTGCCGTCCTGCCGGGCGTCGCCGCCCCCGCCGACCGGGCCCGGCTCGCCGCCGTCGTCGCGCATCTGCGCGCCCTGGAGCCGACCGAGGCCGCCGCCCGCTACGTGGCCACCTTCGACCACACCCGCAGCCGCAGCCTGCACCTGACGTACTACCGGCACGGCGACACCCGCGCCCGGGGCATGGCGCTGCTGGCCCTCAAGCACGCCTACCGCCGGGCGGGGCAGGACCCGCCCGAGGGGGAACTGCCCGACTTCCTGCCGCTGATGCTGGAGTTCGCGGCCCTCGCGCCCGAGCCGGGCCACCGCGTCCTCCTCCAGTGCCAGGCCGGTCTCGAACTGCTGCGCGGGGCGCTCGCCGAGCGCGGCGACCCGTACACGCCCGTGCTGGACGCGGTGTGCGGGCGGCTGCCCCGGCCGGGCCGCCGTACGCTGGCCGACTGGCGGCGCCGGGCCGCGGAGGGCCCGCCCGGCGAGGAGGTGGGCCTGGAGCCCTTCGCCCCGCCCGAGTACCTGGCCGCGGCAGGCCATTCTCCGGCACCCCGCGCGCCGCACCCCGCTCCCGCACCCCCGCCGACCGGAGAGAGCCGATGAACTCCTGGGACCTGTGGTGGTGGGTCATCCTGCCCTACCTCGCCCTCGTCACCTTCGTCGTCGGCCACGTCTGGCGCTGGCGCTACGACCAGTTCGGCTGGACCAGCCGCTCCACCCAGCTCCAGGAGCACCGCCTGCTCAAGTGGGGCGGCCCGCTCTTCCACTACGGGACCTTCGCGGCCGTGGCGGGACATGTGCTGGGCATCCTGGTCCCGGAGTCCTTCACCCGGTGGCTGGGCGTCCCCGAGGACGTCTACCGCTGGTTCTCCTCGATCGGCGGCACCGTCGCCGCGCTCGCGGTGCTCGCCGGAGTCGCGGTGCTCGCCCTGCGCCGCACCACCGTGCCCCGGGTGCGCGCCGCCACCAGCCCGGTCGACTGGGTGGCGCTGGTGCTGCTGGCGGTCGTGATCGTGCTCGGGGTCGTCCCGACGCTGGGCATCAACCTGTTCGGCACGGGCTACGACTACCGGCGCAGCGTGGCGCTGTGGTTCCGCGGGCTGTTCGCGGGCGACCCCGACGTCGCGGCCATCGCGCACGCCCCGCTGGTCTACCGGGTGCACGCCACCGCGGCCTGGGCGATCCTCGCGGTGTGGCCCTTCACCCGGCTGGTGCACGCCTGGAGCATCCCGCTGTGGTACCTGTGGCGTCCCTACGTCCTCTACCGGCGCCGTGTCCCGACCCGTCCGGCGGAGCCGGGCACCGGCGGCCGCCGCTGGCGCCGTATCGGCGTCCGCTACTGAACACCCGCCGCCGCCCTCACCGTTCTCAGGAGCGCCATGCAGAAGATCTCCCTCGACGCCCGCACCCGCGAGCACCTGGAACGGGCGGCGCGGTCCTCCACCGGCCGCAGCGCGGAGACCGTCTACGGCGGCCATGAGCACGTGCTGCGGCAGACGCTGGTCACCCTGCGCGCCGGTACGGTCCTGGCCGAGCACGAGAACCCGGGGGAGGCGACCGTGCTGGTGCTGCGCGGCCGGGTCCGGCTGCGCAGCGGCGACGCCTCCTGGGACGGCATGGCGGGCGACCTGCTCATCGTGCCCCCGGCCCGGCACAGCCTGGAGGCGGCCGAGGACGCGGCGGTCCTGCTGACGGTCGCCAAGACGGCCTGAGCCGCCCGCGGCACCGCGCCCGCGGAACGGCCGGGCACGAGGAACGGCCAAGCACGAGGAACGGCCGGGCGCGGCGGCGGAGTTCCGCGCCACGCCCGGCCGTCGCCGGGGGGTCAGAGCGTCAGCAGGCGCCCTCGTCCTGCCACGCCCCCCACTGGGAGGCCCCGGGCGTCTCGTTCTGCGTCCACCACTTGGCCTTCCAGTTGTGCTGGTTGTAGGAGACCTCGGTGCCGCCGGTGTAGGCGGTGGTCGCGCTCCAGGCCGTCTTGCAGCCGGTGCCCGGCGGCGGCGAGGTGGGCGGCGTGGTCGGCGGCGTGGTGGGCGGGGTGGTGGGAGGCGTCGCCCCGGCGAACTTCACCGAGTACTTCGCGAAGTCCCAGGAGTTCTGCGGCACGCTGGAGCAGGTGCCGGACGTCCGGCCGCCGTTGTCGGGCGGCGAGCACTGGCGGTCGCGGTTGAGCGACCAGAAGGTGAAGCGGTCCATGTGGTGGCCGGTCGCGTAGTCCAGCACCGTCTGGAAGTCGGCCTGCGGGAACATCTCCCCGGTGTCGCTGCGGCCGTTCATGCCGGAGAAGCCCTCGTGGGCGTAGGCGGTCGCCTCGTCCCAGCCGAACGTGGACTGGAGCACCTGGTTGAACTTGGTCAGCGCGGCGGTCTGCGAGGCCGCGCCGTTGAAGCCGCCGTCGAAGGGCATGATGGAGAAGTTGTTCGGGGTGAACCCCTGCGACTTCGCCTCCAGCAGCATCTGCTTGCCGAACCAGCCGGTGCCGTCCGCCGTGCCCGCCGTGGTGACGGAGACGTACAGGCCCGGGTTGTTCTGCTGGAGGATCTTGGCGGCGCCGATCTCGTTGTGGATGGCCGCCGTGTTCTCGTACTCCGGCTCCTCCAGGTCGAAGTCGATGGCGTGCAGCCCGTACTTGGTGATGACCTGCTGGTAGGCCGCCGCCGTGGCCGCCGGGTCCGAGCAGGCCTGGCCGAGCTTGGTGCCGCCGTAGCCGCCGATGGAGACGGAGACGTCGCCGCCCTTGGCGCGGATGGAGTCGATCACCGACTTGACGGCGGTGTCCGAGGAGACCGGGGCGGTGCCGTCCCAGGTGGGGGAGCAGCCGCCGCCGTTGGGGGCGAGGACGAAGGCGAGCTGGAACGCCTTGAGGCCGGTGGCGTCCATGATGGCGCCCGCGTCCGGCGGATCGTTGTCCAGCGGCATGAGGTACGGGGCCGCGGCGTACCAGCGGTTGCTCAGCGCGTCCTGCGCGCTCGGTGCGCCCGAGGCGTTGCCCGCGACGAGGGCGGTGGTGCCGAGGGCGGCGAGCCCGACGGCGGCGGTCGCGCCCAGACATGCGCGAAGGCGTCTCACTGTGCCTCCAGGGGGAAGGGGAGGGGGTGGGGAAGTCGCCCCAGCTTCCTGAGGCTGTTGCGGGCACGTCAATGGATTGGTCTGGACCAAATGATTCTTTGGACTGGACCATACGATTTCTTTACCTGGATCCGCCGCTGCCCGGCCCGCCGCGCGGGAACCCGGCCGAGCTGTGACAGTGCAGCGCATCGGCCTGGTCGTGCACAGCGGACGCCCCGAGGCCCAGGCCGCCGAGCGGACCGTGCACGCGTGGTGCGACGAACGCGCCGTGCGGTGCACCGACATCGACGTCTGGCACGACGGCGGACGGCGCGACGCCGACGAGGAGGTGGAGGCCGCCGGGGACCCCGACCTCATCGTCACCCTGGGCGGCGACGGCACCTTCCTGCGCGGTGCCCGGCTCGCCGCCGAGCACGACGCCCTGGTCCTCGGCGTCGACCTCGGCCGGGTCGGCTTCCTCACCGAGGTCCCCGCCGCCTTCGTCCGCACCGCCCTGGACGCCGTCGTCGAGGAGCGGCTCACCGTGGAGAGCCGCATGCTGCTCACCCTGCGGGCCTCCCGCCGCCTGCGGGTGCCCGCGGGCATCGGCGAGCTGATGCGCTACGGCCGCCGCCCGATGCTGCCCCCGCCCCGGGTGCGCACCGACTGCGAGTCCGGCGGCGACTGGGGCATCGCCCTGAACGTCACAGCCCTCAACGACATCGTCGTGGAGAAACTCGCCCGCGACCGGCAGGTCTCCGTCGGCGTCTACATCGCCGGCCGGCTCCTGGCCTCCTACTCCGCCGACGCGCTGCTCGTCGCCACCCCCACCGGCTCCACGGCGTACAGCTTCGCCGCCGGCGGCCCGGTCGTCTCCCCGCGCGCGGACGCCTTGGTCTTCACCCCCGTCGCCCCGCACATGGCGTTCAACCGCTCGGTGGTGGCCGCGCCCGACGAACCCGTGGCGCTGCGCGTGCTGGAACGGTCCGGGCAGGCCGCCGTCAGCATCGACGGGCAACTGCGCGGCGTGCTCGACCCGGGGGACTGGATCGGCGTCTACGCCGCCCCGCGCCGGCTGCGCGCCGTACGGCTGGGCCCGATGGACTTCTACGGACGGCTGCGCGACCGGATGAACCTCACCGACGCACCGGCCGCGGTCGCCGACGGGACACCGGCACCGCTGTGGCCGGTGACCACCCCGCCGCCCGGCGACCTCGCCCACCTCGCGCTGCCCCCGGGACCCGGCGGCGCGGAGCCGCACGGCCGGCCGGACACCGCCGCGACCGGCCCGGACGCGACCGGCCGCGCACAGCCGGGCGGCCCGGCGGCGGACGGTTGACCGGGACGGCCGGGGGGCACTCGGCCGACCGACCCCCGACAGCGACCCGGCGAACCGCGGAGGCTCGTGTGGCCGTACGTCACCGTCTGATCAGGACCGCTCCCGAGGCCGTGTGGGCCGTGCTCGCCGACGGCACCCGGTACGCCGACTGGGTGGTGGGCACGGCACGGTCCGCCCCGGTGCGCGGCCGCTGGCCGCAGGTCGGCTCCGCCATCGAGTACCAGGTCCGGCTGGGACCGCTGCGGCTCACCAACCGGACGACCGTCCGCAACCGCGAGGAGGGGACGCTCCTCGAACTGGAGGCCGACGCGGGCTTCCTGGGCACCGCCCGCATCGCCGTCGAGGTGCGGCCCTGGGGCGAGCACACCCTGGTGATCGTGGACGAGCACCCCCTCCGGGGCGCGGGCGGAGCCGTGCACAACAGGGGCGTCGAATCGCTGATCCAGCTCCGGCACCGCGCCATGCTCGCCCGCCTCGCCAAGGTGTGCGAGGCGGGCGGCGACCGCCCCCGGGGCGCCGCGCCGCACCCGGCCGGAGAGCCCGGCGCGCACGGCGACGCCCGTGCCTGACGCCGTGCCGACCGGAGCGGGCCGCCCCATGGCCGTTCGCGCTGTTCGGCCGGACGCCTCACCGGCATCCGGGATCTCCGGGATCTCCCGGACCGCCCGAACCTCAGGGATCTCCGGGATCTCCGGGAACAGGAGTTCGCGGCCGACGGGGTCGGACGTCAGGCCGAACGGTTCGCGCCCGGCTTCCGCGCCACCGTCCGGGCCCTCGACGCCACCCTCGGCACCGTCGGAATCGACGGCGGCCGCTCAGGGGCGGCTGTCGCCGGGCAGCCGGTACGCGGCGAGCGCGGCGATGTCGTCGTCGAGGTGCCCGCCGCTGTAGGCGAGCAGATCCTCGTGCAGCCGGTCGAGGAGTTCCCGGGGCGCGAGGCCCACCCAGGGCGCGACACGGTCGGCCAGCGGATAGAAGACGCCGTCCGCATCGCGCGTCTCGGTGACGCCGTCGGTGTACAGCAGCAACTGGTCCCCGGGCCGGAACGGCTCGACGTCCAGCTGGTAGCCGTCGCCGATCAGCACACCGAGGTTGATGGGCGGCGAGGGGTCCGAGGCGTGCAGCTCGGCGACCCCGCCCTCCTTGATGATCAGCGGCGGCGGATGGCCGCAGTTGACGATGCGGACGACCGGCTCGTGCTCCGGGATCTCCGCGAACACCGCCGTCACGAACCGCTCCGCGGCCTCGCCCCCGGGCAGCTGCGCGGCATGGCGGCTCATGCTCCGCTCCATGCGGCGGGCCACGCCCCGCAGGTCCGGCTCGTCGTGGGCGGCCTCCCGGAAGGCGCCCAGCATGGTCGCGGCCGTCTCCACGGCGACCAGCCCCTTGCCCCGTACGTCGCCGACCAGCAGCCGTACCCCGAACGCGGTCGGCACCGCCTCGTACAGATCGCCGCCGATACGGGCCTCGGCCGCGGCGGACAGATAGAGCGTCTCCACGGAGACCTGGCCCAGCCGCCGGGGGACCGGGCGCAGTAACACCCGCTGCGCGGTCTCCGCCACCGAACGCACCGTGGCCAGCGTGCGCTCGCGGCGCATCCGGTGCACCGCGAGGATCGTGCCGAGCACGCCCACCAGAGTGGTGCAGACGTAGTTGGCCACGTAGTGCCGGTCCCAGAGATAGCCCACGGACCGGCCCGCGCAGCACGGGGTGCCCGCCAGCACGCCCTCGAACACGATCGCGAAGACGGTGACGGCGGCCACCGCCGCCGGGCCGTAGGCGTACGCGGCGACCAGCGGCAGCGCGATCAGCAGGAAGCTCACCGGCCAGTCCACCGGCGTGACCGGCTCGATGGCGAGCACGGCCGCCAGATACCCGACCGGCAGCCAGCGCAGCCACAGCGGCGGCGCGGGCACCCGGGGCCGTTCGGCCTTCCTGCGCGCCGCGCGCGCCCTGGCCTGCTCGCTCCGCCGGCACGGGCGCCTCACCGCTCGCCCCCGCCGCGCCGCGCCGGGGCCCGCGAGGGCGCGGCGGGACCGCACGGGCGCACCACGGCGCACCGCGCCTCGGGGCGGCTCTCCGCGCAACGGCACTCAGGCGGCCTGTTCACTGGAACTCCCGGCGGGCTCGACCAGACCACCAGCCTGCTGCGAGAAGGCGCCGCGCGCATTTCATCGCGCCGGGCACCGGCCCCGGGCCACGGCGCCGTCATCCCGGATCCGCGGCCGGGACGGCCGCCGAGCGGAGCGCGTGGTCGAGGAAGCGCCGTGCCACCGGCGGCAGCGTACGGCCGGTGAGCCGGGCGATGCCGATGTCCCGCGCGCCGTGCACATCGGTGATCTCCAGATAGCGGATCGGGAAGCCCGAGGTCCCCGCCGCGTCCGGCGAGGACGGGATCAGGGACACCCCGAGCCCGGCCGCGACCAGCCCGCGCAGGGTGTGCACCTCCTCGCCCTCGAAGCCGACGCGCGGGGTGAATCCGGCCTGGCGGCACAGGGTCTCGGTGACGCTGCGCAGCCCGTAGCCCGGCTTGAGGAGGATGAAGGGCTCCTGGGCGACCTCGGCCAGCCGGACCCGGCTGCGCCGGGCGAGCCGGTGGCCGCGCGGAACGGCGAGCCAGAGCGGTTCGACCAGCAGCCGCCGCCAGGTGATCAGCGGGTGCCCCGGGTCCCCGCTGGTGATGACCAGATCCGCCGTGGCCTCCAGCAGATGCTGGATCAGACCGTTCTCCTCGTGCTGGTGCAGCTCGAAGCGGGCCTGCGGGAACTCCTCGCGGAACCCGGTGACGAGCCGCGGCACCAGCCAGGTGCCCAGCGTGTGCAGAAAGGCCAGCGACACCACGCCCGCCGCCGGGTCGACCACCTCGGCCACGGCCCGGCGCCCCCGGTCGTAGGCGTCCAGGGCGGCGTCGACGTACTCCTTGAACACCCGCCCGGCCGGGGTCGGCCGCAGCACCCGGCCCACCCGCTGGAGGAGTTCCGCGCCGATCTCCTCCTCCAGCCGGTGCAGCGCCCGCGACAGCGCCGGCTGGGTGACGCGCGCGTCGGCGGCGGCCTCGGTCACCGTCAGACCCTCGGCCACCGCCCGGAACGCACGCAGCACCTGGAGATCCATCGCGCTCATCCTCCCATCGCACCCGCCGCGGTGCAGCGGACGGCGCCGGGCGCGTACGCGTCCGGGGCGGACCCCACGTGGTGTGCGCCGACGGCGTCGCACAGCCGCTCGGCGGCGGCGATGGCCTCCTCCGCGTCCAGGAGGCCGGGCACCTCGCGAGCGGCCCGGCCCGGCTCCCGCCGCGCGTCCAGGACCGCCCGGCGGGCCTCGGCGAGCCGGTGGTAGGCGGTGCGGCGCAGCGCGTACCGCTCGGCGGCCGGGGCACCGGCCGGCAGGTCCCGGTAGCGGTGGGCGGCGGACACGGCGGCCCGCGTCCGGGCCGCGGCCCGGCCCCGCGCCGAGTCCGGCCACAGCGCGAAGTGCGCGGCCAGCACGATGGCCGCGGCCAGCGCCGTGTCGAGGATGCGCGCCCAGGACAGCTCCCGGTGGTCGCCCAGCAGGTCGACGAGGACGAACACGATCGCCGTCAGACCGGTCGTGGCGAGCGCGTAGTGGTGGCGCACTCCGACGGCCATGACCGCGGCGAACGCCGCCACGGCGCCGATCAGGGCGTACGTCCCGGTCGTCAGCAGGGTCACCGCGCCGATGGCGGCCACCCCGGCGACCGTCCCGGCGCAGCGGTGCAGGGCGCGGCGGAACACCGGACCGAAGTCGGGCTTGTAGACGAAGGCGACCGTCATCGGCAGCCAGTAGCCGCGCGGGCCGTGCAGCAGCACCGCGCACAGCTGGGCGGCGAGCACACAGCCCGCGAGCAGCACGGCGTAGCGGACCTGGGCCGCCCGCCCGTGCCAGAGGTACGCGGGGAGCCGCGCGGTGGCGTCCCGCGGGCGGTCCGGACCGCAGGAGGTGTACAGCGCGGTGAGCGCGCGCAGCGCGGGCGAGTCGCTCCCGGCGCAGGGCACGCCCTCCGGGTGCGCGGACCCCGCAGGCCCGGCGGCGGCGGTCGCGGCAGCGGCGCCGCGGCCCGGCTCCGGCAGCAGCCTGGCCGCCATCAGCAGCGGCACCCGGCTCACGCACCGGGGCAGCTCGCGCCCCTCCCACACCAGGGCCGAGGTCACCTCGCCCAGCCGCACGGCCGTGTGGAAGGCCGTGCGCAGGGCGTCCGGCCCCCTCCCGGGGCGCTCACGGCCGGTCAGATGGCGGTCCAGCACCCGGTGCGCGTGGTCGAGGGCGGCGGTGAGCCGCCGCCGCGCGGCTTCGGCGTCCGGGCCGCCCGCCGCCGCCAGGGCCCCGGACGCGGCCCGGTACACGGCGCGGACGGCCGCCCGCTCGATGGCGTGGCGCCGCCACAGCCACGGCGTGGCGGACAGCAGGGCGACCAGGGCGACGCCGCAGAGCAGGGCCAGGGGCGCCTGCCACCAGGGCCCCGGAACCGGGATCCCGCCGCCCACGGTCACCCCGAGCAGCAGATGCAGACCGGCCACCGAGGCGAGCCGCCCGCGCAGGCTGACGGCACCGGCGACCAGGGCAGCGGCGACCAGGCAGCAGGTCACCGCGCCCGGACGCCCGGAGCGCAGCGCGAGCTCCCCGGCGAGCAGGCCGAGGGCGGCGCAGCCGCCCGTGCAGCCCAGCCGCAGCACCCGCTGCCGGTAGGGGTCGTCACCGTCCTGGCCGACCCCCCACAGGGCGCCGATCCCCGCGAGCACCGCGAGGGCCACCTGCCCGGTCACCACCCCCAACAGCAGCGGCACGGCGAGCGCGACGGCACCCCGGGCCGCCGCGGCGAGCGGCAGCGGGGTCAGCGGCAGGCGGTACGGCGCCTTCATGGACCGGTCGGCTCCTCGGTACGGGTGCGGTGGATCCCTCCCAGGGTCGATCAGGACGGACACATGCGTCCAATGCCTGAAGTTCCACGAAATCATGCACCGGGCGCATGGGTGGGCCGGAGGGCGCCGCACTCCGGCCGCGTCCGCGTGCGGGCGGGCCGCCGCAGGGTGGCGGGAAGCGGTGGCGGGGATCCCAACTCGGTGTCGGGGCAAGCGAGTTAGCCCGTACACTGGCACACCGCCGAGCTGCGGGAACCGATCGTGACAGGCGTGACAGGGGGGAGTCGACATGTCCGGGGACGTTCCGGGACCGGCCGACGGATTCGTGGTGCCACCGATGCCGCCGAGACCGCCGGGCCCACCGCCCGCACCGCCGGTCGCGCCCGACGCCGTGCGCGCGCTCGCCGTCGCCCTGCTCAACCTCACCGGCCTCGGCCTCGGCTACGCGCTGCTGCGCCGCTGGGTGTGGGCGGCGGTGTGCTGGGCCGCGACCGCGGTGCTGCTCGTCGTCGCGCTCCCGGCCGACCCGGACGGCGTCCCGGCGGGCGTCCTCGCCGGCTACGCCGTGGTCCTGGGAGCCGCCGCCGCGCACGGCGCCGTGGCGGGCCTGCGCTCCCGGCTGTCCTGGCCCGGCAGCGCGCCCGTGGCCGCCCTCCTCGGCCTGGTGCTGCTGGCCGTGCCGGCCGGCGGCGGCGTGCTGTACGGCAGCGCCCGCGACGAGGCCACCGAGCAGATGCTCCTGGACCGGCTCCAGCACGCCGACGACCTCGTCAAGGCCCGCGCGGACCAGCCCTTCGTCACCGCGCAGCCCGGATTCCGCGACGCGCTGGCCGCCTACGCCGACCTCGGGCACCGGCACCCCGGCTCCCGGGCGGCGCACCGCCTCCCGGACCGGATGGCCGTCTACTACCGCACCGTCGCCGCCGCCTACCCGCAGCGGAAGTACTGCGAGGCCATCACCCCGCTGGAGTTCCTGCGCACGGTCCCGCGGAGCATGCGCGAGCAGGACCTGGGCACCCTGGCCACCTGGCCGGACAGCAGGCTGGCCGACTCCCTGTACGGCTGCGGGGCGAACGAGCTGAGCGGTGGACAGACCGGTTGGACGGGGCACTTCGGCGAACTGCTCACCACCTTCTCCGGGTCGGCGCAGGCCGCCAAGGCCGAGCTCGCCGTCAAGTCCGCCGTGGACAGGGCGGCCAAGGACGTCGGCGGCGGCGACCCGTGCGCCGCCGTCAGCCGTCTGAGCGGCCTCGGCGCGCAGATCCGCACGGTCGTGAGCACCGCCCCGGCCCAGGCCGCCACCCTGGACAAGGAAGCCGACCGTGCCGACCGGGGCGTCGCCTCGGGCACCTACCCCTGCGGTGTGCACCAGTACCGGACCGGTTCCTTCGACTCCGCCCTGACCAGCATGAACAAGTTCGTCCGCGACCACCCGCACGACGCGAACCGGGCCCGCGCGCAGAAGATCGCCATCGCGGCGGAGATAGCGCAGACGGTCCCCGCCGCCGGCAAGAAGCTGCCGACGACGGACTCGGGCGGCAGCATCCAGGTCACCATCAAGAACGACAGCCCGGACGACATCGAGGTCCTGTACACCGGCCCGGTCACCGGCAGCGTCACCGTGAGGGCCTGCGGCAGCTGCTCCGCCTACAGCTTCGGCGCCACCCTGGCGCTGGGCGGCTTCCACCCGTGCAGCGACAGCGGCAAGGACTACCCCCAGCGCACGATCTCGCTGCCGCCCGGCACGACGTACTTCCTGCACAAGCCGCGCGGCGGCAGCATCGCGTCGCCCGCGTCCGACACGGCCCAGCTGCGGTCCGGGTACATCTACACCGAGTGCGCCTACACCAAGAAGGGGCTGGGCGCACTCTCCTGACCTGCTGTGTCCTCCGTCCGGGGGAGCCGGTCCCGAGACCCGGGCGCGGTGCTCCCGTCTCTGCCAGCCTCCCTGTGCCGGGCGCACCGCCCGGCACACTCAGGGAGGTGGCGTTTGTCCGGTCACGTCGGACGCATCGGCGGGCGGCAAGTGGTGGCGGTCCTGGCGCTGGGCGGCGGGCTCCTGCTGGGCCCGGTCCTGCCCGCGCCCGCGGCCGAGGGCAACGCGGCGGCGCCCGGCGACCCGGGCGCCGCACCGACCGCCCCGGACGCCGCCCGCGACCTGGCCCCCGCCCTGCGCAACGCGTCCGGCGCGCACGCCCTGACCCGGGTCCTGCCACCGCTGACCGGCCGTGCTCCCGCCGGGCCGACGGTCAGGGGCGCAGGATGAGCCGCACCGGGTCGCCCTCCTTCTTCGCCAGCATCTCGACCGCGCGCCCGGCCTCGGCCAGCGGCAGCACCCCGCTCACCGACGCCGAGAAGTCCAGCCGGCCGCCCTGGACCAGCCGCAGCAGCTGCGGCAGGGCCACCGCCATGTCGGAACCGTAGTGGCCGAGGATCTGCTGCTGGAGATAGCTGAACCGGGTGCCGTCGGTGACACTGAGCGGCCGGTCGGTGAGCCCGACCAGGACGAGCCGTCCCCGGGGCGCGAGGACGGACAGCGCCTGCTCGCGGACGGCCGGGACCCCGGCGAAGTCGAAGGCCGCCGCGAGGCCCGCCCCGCCGGTGGCCGCGCGCACCTGTGCGCCCAGCCCGGGGCCGGCCGGATCCAGCGCCAGGTCGGCCCCGGCGGCGAGGGCGCGTTCGCGGGCGACGGGACTCGGGTCGACGGCGATCACCGGGCAGGCGCCGACCGCGCGCAGCAACTGCACCGCGTGCACGCCGAGGCCGCCCGCGCCCCACACGCCGACCGCCTCGGCGGGCCGCACCGCCCCGGTGCCGGTGACGGCACCCCAGGGCGTCGACACCGCGTCGGGGATGATCGCGCCCTGTTCGAAGGGGATGGTGTCCGGCAGCGCGGTCAGCGCGTCCGCGGAGGACAGCGCGTACTGCGCCCAGCCGCCGTCGTAGTCGACACCGCGCGTCCAGGTGGCGCCGTCGCGGTTCTCACCGGCGTACAGCACCACCCGCTGCCCCGGCGACCAGCGGGTGACGCCCTCGCCGACCTCGTGGACGGTCCCGGCCACCTCGTGGCCGAGGGTGACGGTGTCGCCCGGCAGCAGCGCGGGCGTGAGGGTGCCGTCGATCAGATGCACGTCGGACAGGCACACCCCCGCCGCCTCCACCTTCACCAGCACCTCGCCCGCGGCGGGCCGGGGCCGGGGCACCTCCTCCATCCGCAGGGTGCGGCTCGGCACGTGCAGGCGGGCGGCGAGCATCCGGTCCATGCGGTGACCTCCTCGATGCGGTGGCGGCGGCCCGCGCCCGTGCGGCGGGCGGCCCTGCCTCGCACCGTACGTCGCTCCCGTGCCCGCGACGACACCGCACCGCCCGGCCCGGCGGCCCCGGCCGGGCGGTGAGCTGGGACGTCCGCGCGTCCGGGTGACACCGACCGGCCCCCACCGGGCGCCCGCCGTGCGGCCCGGCTACGGTGGGAAGCGAGCGGGCCGCCGAACTCCCGGCGTCCGGCCCCGCGTTGGTGGTCCAAGGAAAGACACCCCGCTTCCCGCGGGGAGATGCAGGTGCAAGGCCTGCCCAACGCTCCCGCGCACAGGCCCCCGTCCGGTGTCCCGGCGGGGGCCCGCTCCTCGGTCCGCGGAGTCCTACGGCTCCAGCAGGACCGGCAGCTCGAACAGGTCGTTCTGGGTCACCACCGGCTTGTGGCGCAGCTCGGCGGCCGACACCGCGAGGTCCAGGCGCGGGAAGCGGGCGTACAGCGCGGGCAGCGCCACCCCCGCCTCCAGCCGGGACAGCGCCGCCCCCGGGCACACGTGCGGGCCGTGCCCGAAGGAGATGTGCCGGTTGGCGCCCACCTCGCGGGTGATGTCGAAGTCGCCCGCGCTCGGGCCGTGCGCCTGCTCGTCGCGGCCTATCGCGCCGTAGGAGACGATCAGCGCGTCCCCGGCCGGGATCACCTTGTCGCCGACCGGGACGTCCTCGGTGGCGAACCGGATCAGCACGTGCGAGGTGGGCGTCGACCAGCGCAGGGTCTCCTCGATCACCGCCGGCCAGTCGGCCGCGCCGGACAGCACCAGCGCGCGCTGCTCGGGGTGCGTGGAGAGGTTGACCACCGCGTTCACGATCAGCGAGATCGTCGTCTCGTGCCCCGCGGCCACCATCAGCTGGAGGGTGGAGACGATCTCCGCGTCGGTGAGGCGGTCACCGTCCTCGGAGGCCAGCACGAGCGCGCTGGTCAGGTCGTCGCCCGGCGCGGCCCGCTTGGCGGCCACCGTCTCGCCCATGATCTGCGCCAGCTCGGTCAGCGTGGCGACGACCTCCTCGGGCGGCGTCTGGGTGGAGAAGAACTTCTCGAACAGCACCTTCAGCCGGGGCAGCCGGTCCGTCTCGATGCCCATCAGGTCCGCGACGACGTACATCGGCAGCGGATAGGCGAAGGCCGCCTTCAGATCGACGCTGCCGCCGTCGGCGGGGAGGGCGTCCAGCAGCTCCTGGGTGAGCTGCTCGATGCGCCCGCGCATCCGCTCCACCCGGCGCGGGGTCAGCGCCTGCGCCACCAGCGTGCGCAGCCTGCGGTGCTCGGCGCCGTCGACCGTGAGCATCGAACGGCCCGGGTTGGCCAGGCCGATCAGCGGCCAGTCGGCCGGGATCTCCCCGCGCCGCCAGGCCCCCCACACCTCGATGTCCTTCACCAGCCGGGGATCGGTCAGCAGGGCCCGCGCCTCGGCGTGCCGGGTGACGGCCCACACCGGGACACCGCCCGGCAGCTCCACGGCCGCCAGCGGACCGGCCGCGCGCAGCCGGGCGCTCTCGCCGTCCAGGTCGGTGACGAAGGGATCCAGGGCGATGCGCGTGCCGTCGGTCGTCGTCTCTTCGGTGCCGGTCGTCATCGTGACGTGCCTTTCAGGGCAGGGGTCGGGGTGAACCGCACGGGCAGTTCCGTCAGCCCCCGCAGCCAGGGCGAGGGCCGACGCGTCAGGGAGTCGGCGCTCTTCGCCAGATCGATGTCCGGCAGCCGGTCCAGCACCACCTCGATGCCCGTGCGCGCGATCACCTCGGCGACCTCCTGCGCGGGGAACGGACAGCGGTGCTCACCGTGACCGAAGGAGAAGTGCGCGTTGTTTCCGCCGGTCAGCGCCGAACCGTGGGTACGCACCTGGGGGTCGGAGTTGGCGCCCTGGAGACCGAGCAGCAGCAGATCACCGGCGCGGATGCGCCGCCCGCCGAGCTGGGTGTCGCGGGCGGCCCAGCGCCCGGCCACGTTCTGCGTGGGCGTGTCCTCCCACAGCACCTCGTTCATGGCCTCCGCGACGCTGTTGCGCCCGCCGAACAGGGAGGCGGCGAACCGCTCGTCGGTCAGCATCAGGCGCAGCGAGTTGCCGATCCAGTCGGCGGTCGGCTGGTGGCCGGCCGCCAGCATCACCATCAGGTCCTGGGCGACCTCCTCCTCGGTGAAGCCGCCGGTGTCGGCCAGCATCCGCGAGGCCACGTCGTCCGCGGGCCGCTCCCGGCGCTCGGCGAGCAACTGCGCCATGGAACGGGCCAGATGCATCTGGCCCGCGATGGCGCGCTCCCGGCCGTCGATCATGTCGTTGAGCGCGGTCACCAGGGCCGGGCCCTCCTCGTCGGAGAACCCGTAGAGCCGGGCGAGGACCCGCACCGGCAGCAGCATCGCGTAGTCGGCGACCAGGTCGGCGGTGCCCTCGGCACACACCGCGTCGATCAGCTCGTCGGCGAACCGCTCCGCGTGGCGCCGCAGTTCGGCCGGTTCCACCGCCTCCAGGGCGTTGCTGATCATCGCGGCGCGCTCGCGGTGCCGCTCACCGACCGTGTAGAGGATCGACGGCTGCCGGTGGCCGATCATCGGCAGCAGCGGCCAGTCGCCGGGGATGTTCTCCCACTGGTTCCACAGCTCGGAGTCCCGGCTGAACAGCACCGGATCACCGGTCACCTGGTGCAGCTCGCGGTAGCCCAGCACCAGCCACGCCGGTACGTCCCCGTCGAGCAGCACCGGGGTGACGGCACCGTGGTCGCGCCGCATCTCCCGGTACAGGACGGCGGGTTCGGTCTGGAACCGGGGGCCGCTGAGCGGAACGGCGTCGGGGATCACACGAACTCCTGTCGGGGCGGGGCCGCAGGCGCGGCCCGTCCGGCGTAGTGGTCCTTGAGGTGCTGCACCAGGGTGATCAGCACCTGCTTGCTGGACTCCCGGGCGCGGGCGTCGCAGTCCACCAGCGGCACCCGCGGATCCAGGTCGAGCGCGTCGCGGATCGCCGCGTGCGAGTGGGCCGGGCCGCCGAAGTCGTTGCACGCCACGATGAACGGCGTGCCGTGGTGCTCCAGGCGGTCGATGGCGTACCAGGAGTCGCCGATGCGGCGGGTGTCGACGAGGACGACCGCCCCGAGCGTGCCGGAGAACAGCCGGTCCCACAGGAACCAGAACCGCTCCTGGCCGGGGGCGCCGAACAGGTACAGCACATTGTGCGCGTCCAGGGTGATGCGGCCGAAGTCGAAGGCGACGGTCGTCGCGGACTTGCCGCGCACCCCGCTGACGTCGTCGATCGCCTCGCCCGCCTGCGTCATCGTCTCCTCGGTGTTGAGGGGACGGATCTCGCTGACGGAGCGGACCAGGGTGGTCTTGCCGACGCCGAAACCGCCCACGACGACGATCTTCAGACCGTTGTCGGCGGAGGCACCCAACGGGGTGCGGGCGTCAGAGGTTGCGGAGTCCAACGAGCACCTGCTCCAGGATGTCGGGGTCGAGAACGGCGGACTTGCGCGGATGGCGGGCACTGACACGGCCCGCCGCCAGCAGGTCGCACAGCAGCACCTTGGTGATGCTCACGGGCAGCCGCAGCTCCGCGGCGATCTCCACCACGGCCGTGGGGAACGCGGCCAGCCGCAGGATCGCGGTGTGCTCCGACTGCATCCCGGGCGCCGGCTCGGACTCCGCGACGACCAGGGTGACCAGGTCGAACGGGTTGTCCGGGCCGGAGCTGGTGCGCCCGCCGGTGATGGTGTAGAGACGGTCCGGGGCGTCGTCCCTGCCGGGCCTGCTCATGACGTACGGGGCTGGGCCGTCAGATACTCGCCGAGCTGCTCCACCAGTTCGCTCATGTTGTGCCCGACGAGGCCGGCGTCCGCGTCCTCGGTGGTGACGACCGCCAGATGGGCGCCCTGGCCGGCCTCCACGATGAACAGCACCCCGCCGTAGAACTCGGTCATCGCCGAGCGCACCCCGCCGGTGCCGTCGCCGAACTCGGCGGACGCGCCGTGCGAGAGCGACTGGATGCCGGCGGCGATGGCGGCGAGCTGGTCGGCCTGGTCGACCGTCAGCTCCGGGGTGCGGCACAGCTTCAGTCCGTCACGGGACAGCACGAGCGCGTGCCGCGCGCCCGGGGTCCGCTCCAACAGGCCCTCCAGGAGCCAGGTGAGCTGGTCGTCGGCGGTGGTCTGGCCGGTCATGAGGTGGCGTCGCCTTCCGGGTGCGCGGTGGGGTGGGAGGGGAGGTCGGCCGGTGCCGGGGGAGCGGTGGCGTCGCCCCCGTCCGGCTGCGGTCCGGTGGCCGGTCCGGGAGCCGCCGCGTGGTCGGCGGCTCCGGGGCGCACGGCCTGGCGGAAGCTGCCGAAGCGGGCGGCGCGGGTCTTGACGTCCTCGGCCGCGGCGGCGGCGGGGCGCGGCGCCGGGGTCCGTGCCGTGTTCCGGGACCGCTCGGCGTCGGCGAGCGTGCGGCCCCTGCGCCGCTTGGGCAGCGCGACGGGCCATTCGGCGGTGTCGCCGTCCGTGCCGTCCGGCACGCTCTCGTGCACGGGCGCGGGATCGCCGGAGGCGGGCGCGGTGGACGCGGCGGGTACCGAGGGCTCGGCGGCCGGGGCGTCGTCCGGGGCCGTCGGGCGGGCGGAGTCCCCGCCGGTCCCGCCGGTCCCGGTGCTCTCGGCGGTCGCGGTGCTCCCGGCGCCGGGGACGTCGCGCGCGGCCGCGGGCCGCACGGGAGCCGAAGGAGCGGAGGGGGCCGAGGGAGTCGAAGCGGAGGCGACGGGGCTCGTGAGGATGTCCTGCGGGATCAGCATCAGCACACCCGTGCCGCCCCGCGCGGACGGCCGGAAGGACACCTTCAGGCCGTACTTGAGCGCCAGGCGCCCCACGACGGCGAGCCCGAGCCGGGTGCCGGTCAGACCGCCCAGCTCCGAGACGTCGCCCGCGACGGCCCGCTCGGCGCGGCGCAACTGCACCTCGCCCATCACCAGGCCGCTGTCCTCCACGGACAGGATGACACCCGCGGGCACCTCCTCCACATAGACGTGCACCTCGGAGGTGGGCGGGGAGAAGTTGGCGGCGTTGTCGAGGAGTTCGGCGAGCGCGTGCATCACGCCCTCGGCGGCGTGCCCGGCGACGGCGGTCTCGCTGGCCGCGTGCACGCGCACCCGGCGGTAGGCGCTGATGCGCCCCATCGCACCGCGCAGGATCGACTCCATGGCGATGGGCCGCGCCCAGCGCCGCCCCGAACGCGCGCCGGTGAGCACGGCGACCGAGTCGGCCAGACGGCCCGCCTGCGCCGTGCGGTGGTCCAGGTGCAGCAGATCGGCGAGGACGTCCTCGTCCGAGTGGCGCTCCTCCATGGCCCGCAGGTCGGCGAGCATGGCGGTGGTCAGGGCCTGCATACGGCCGGCCGCGTTGGAGGTCGCGGAGATCGCCGCGTCCCGGGCCCGGTGCGCCCGCTCCAGCTCACCGGTGAGCCGGGCGTTGTCCTGCGCGAGCCGGTCGGTCTCGCGCGCCGCGCCCTCCTCGGCGCGGACCCGCTCGTGCGCGAGGGACTCGGCGAACTCGGCGCGCTGCCGGCTCAGTTCGTCGATCAGGTGCTGCCGCTCCCGCTGCGCCTCCTCGGCGGTGCGGTGCCGCTCCTGGGCCAGGCGCTCGGCGTCCTGGGTGACCGTGTGCAGGCGGCGCCGCAGCGAACGGGCGGTCCGGCCGGCGCGTACGGCCCAGAACACGGCGGCCACCAGGACGACGGACGCGAGCCCCGCCCCCCAGGCCAGGGGCGTGCGCGCCGAGGCGGGCGCCGCCGGGACCGTGCCCGCGACCACGGCGGCGCACACGAGCGCGGTGGCGGCGGGAAGGGGCACGAGAGTACGGACGGCGGATCGCTCGCCGTGCGGGGAGGGGGCGGTCATCAATCGGGTCCTCGGGTGGCCGCCGCTCGGTCGAGAACGGCCCTCGTTCGGGTCCTGGAACAGGCCCTGGCTGGTGACAGGTGACACGTGCTGCTCAACTGTCGGTCACTATACGAGCTTTGGTGATCAAATTGGAAAGCCCGGGTCCGATTGTCCGTTCCGGACGGTCACTTCCGTCCGTCGGGAGCGTCCGCGCCGCCCTGTCCGGCGCCTCGGCGGCGGACCGCGATCATCGCCACGTCGTCGCCGAGCCGACCGCCGGTGTGCGCGATCAGATCGCGCCGGACATGGTCGAGCAGCGCCTGCGGGGCGCTCCCGGCCCACTGCGGGGCGCGTTCCGCCAGCGGGTAGAAGACGCCCCGGCGGTCGCGCGCCTCGACCACCCCGTCGGTGTACAGGAGCAGGGTGTCGCCCGGACCGAAGGGCAGCACGTCCACGGTGGAACCACCGGGAGCGGTCAGCCCGACCCCGAGCGGGGGAGCGGGGCTCAGGTCGGGGACGCTCACCCGGCCGTCCGGACCGAGCAGCAGCGGCGCCACATGCCCGCAGCTGGTCATCCGTACGACCGGGTCGTCGTCCGGGACCTCCAGCAGCAGAGCGGTCACGAACCGCTCCCCGGACTCCTCCTCCGGTTCGAAGTCGGCGAGGTAGCGGGTGACGCTGCGCTCCAGGGAAGCGGCGAGCGAGGGCAGGGCGGTGTGCTGGTGGGCGGCCTCGCGGAAGGCGCCGAGCAGCAGCGCCGCCTCCCCGATCGCCGGCAGTCCCTTGCCGCGCACGTCACCGATCATCAGCCGGGCCCCGCCGCCGGTGCGGGCCGCCGCGTACAGATCGCCCCCGATCGACGCCTCGTCCTCCGCGGCCAGATAGAGCGAGGCGAGCCGTACCGGGCCCAGCCGCTGCGGCAGCGGCCACAGCAGCACCCGCTGGGCGGCCTCGGCCACCGAGCGCACCTGCGCCAGTTCGCGCCGCCGCCGGTCGCGCACCAGGCACAGGGCCACGATCAGCACGGAGAGCAGCGCGAGCGCCACCACCTGCACCAGCAGGTTGCGGGACAGCAGGAGGTCGGAGCGCCAGCCGATGAACGCCTGCGCCGCCACGGCCAGCGCCCCCACGCAGCCGGTCGTCCACGGGCCCTCGGCCCACGCGGTGATCGCGGGCGCGATCACCAGCAGCGGACCGAGGACGATGTCGGACGGGGTCACGATGTCGAACACGGTGATCAGCCCGACGAGCACGACGGCGGTCAGCAGCAGCGCATGACGCCACCGCCGCGGCTGCGCGCGGCCCATGAAGCGTCCCTGCCAGGCACTCACGCCTCCACCCTGCACCGCGCCCGCACGCCCCCGCACCTCGGGAATGCCGCGGGAACACGTCGGCCACCCGTGTCCCCGGACGCCTGCCCGAGCGGCCGCCGTTGCCCCGGGCCTGTCGTCACATTGCCGTCGTCCGCGCGGAGGGCGGGTCTCGCGGCGTCAGGTGCGTGCTCCGGGGGCCCTGCTCGGAGAACTTGGGGGAGGGAGCGTGCACGGCGTCGCGAGGCACGCGGGGATCTGATGACAGGCCCTAGCATGAGGCGATCACAAGGACCTGTCCTGGGGAGGGACCGCCATGCGACTGCCCGGCTCCGGAGCGCGGCGGATCCGGCCCGGGGCCGCGACCGGCGCGCGCCGCGGCCGTGCCGGCCTGGCCGGCCTTGTCGTGGCCGGTCTCGTCCTGGCGCTCGCGGGGGCCTGGGCGTACGCCCGCGGTCCGCGCGCCGGGCGGGCCGCGGACGCCGGGCCGCCGCACACCACCGTCGAGGTGTCCTCGGGCGGCTGCGGGCGCGGCTGGGACGAACCGGTGCCCGGCGTCCAGGTCTTCGACCTGCGCAACACCTCCGACCGGGCCGCCGAGGCGTATCTGGAGGACTCGCGCAGCCACGCCGTGTACGGCGAGGTCGAGGGCATCGGTCCGGGCACCACCCGGAGCCTGACCGTGCGCGTCGGCAAGGGCTCCTACACATTCCGCTGCCTGCTGGAGGACGCCGACGCGGTCACCGGGCCCACGGTCCGCGTGGCGAGCGGGCGCGGCGGCCCGGCCGCGGCCCCCGTCACCCAGCACGACCTGATCCCCCCGGCGCTCGACTACCAGAAGTGGATCGCGGGCGCGCTGGAGGAGACCGTACGGCTGACCGGGCGACTGCGGGACGCCGTCGACCGCGGCGACCTCGCGGCGGCCCGCACCGCCTGGCTGCCCGCGCACGAGCAGTACGAGCGGCTCGGAGCGGCCTACGACGCCTTCGGCGACGCCGACGGACGGATCAACGGCACCGACGCGGGCCTGCCGGGCGGCGTCCACGACCCGTCCTTCGGCGGCTTCCACCGGATCGAGTACGGCCTGTGGCACGGCGAGGGCGCGCGCACCCTGCGGGCCCCGGCCGCCGCCCTGGTGCGGGAGGTCACCGCACTGCGCGACGACTGGGCGCAGGCCCGGATGGACCCGGCCCAGCTCGGGCTGCGCGCCCACGAGATCCTGGAGAACACCGTGCAGTTCGAGCTGACCGGCCGCACCGACTACGGCAGCGGCACCAATCTCGCCACCGCCCGCGCCAACCTGGACGGCACCCGCGCGGTCCTGTCCCGGCTGCGCCCGCTGCTCGCCTCCCGCCACGCCGCGCCGGACGGCCTGGACCGGGCCGTGGACCGGGCCGCGAACCTCCTCGACGGCTTCCGGCACGGGGACCGGTGGACACCGCTGGACCGGCTCACCCGCCCGCAGCGGGAGCGGGCCGACGCCGTGCTGGGCGACCTGGTCGAACGGCTGGCGTCCGTGGCCACCCTGTGCGACCCGCGGAGGACCTCATGAGGCGCGGGGAGCGCACGGACCGGACCGCGGGGGCCGGGCGGCCGGAACGGGAGACGGACGGCGGGGGAGCGCGCGAGAGGGTGGGACGGCGCCGGTTCCTGCGGGGTGCGGCCCTGGCCGGTGCCGGACTCGCCTCGGGCGGCGCGGCCCGCGGCGCCGGACCGGTTCCCGGCGCGGGGCCGTGGACCGGCACGCCCGCGGTGCCGTTCCACGGCCCGCACCAGCGGGCCGTGCTGGCGGCCCCGCGCCGCTCCACCGTGTTCGCGTCCTTCGACGTCACCGCCGACGGCCGGGCGGAGCTGGCCGACCTGATGCGCACCCTGACCGACCGGGCCCGCTTCCTCACCACCGGCGGCACACCCCCGCCGGCCGGGATCACCGCGCCGCCCGCGGACTCCGGGGTCCTCGGCGGCACGCTGCCCCCGGGCGCGCTGGCCGTGACCCTCGGCGTCGGCGCCGCGCTCTTCGACGACCGCTTCGGGCTCGCCGCCGCGCGTCCGCGCCGGCTGACCGCCATGCCGTCCTTCCCGGACGACGATCTCAGGCCCGACTGGTGCCACGGCGATCTCAGTCTCCAGTTGCACGCCGACGAGACGGACACCGTCCTGCACGCGCTGCGCGACATCGCCCGCCACACCCGGGGCGCGATGCAGGTGCGCTGGCGGCTGGACGGCTTCGCCGCCCCGCCCCGCCCCTCCGGCACCCCGCGCAATCTGATGGGCTTCAAGGACGGCACGGCCAACCCGGACGCCGGTGACGCCCGGGAGATGGACCGCCTGGTGTGGGTCGGCCGGGACGCGGGCGAACCGCCGTGGGCGACCGGCGGCAGCTACCAGGCCGTCCGGCTGATCCGCATGCTGGTGGAGTTCTGGGACCGGGTCGCCCTCACCGAGCAGGAACGCATGTTCGGCCGGGTCCGGGAGACCGGCGCACCCCTGGACGGCGACCTCGAGGACGACACGCCCCACTACGCGGACGACCCCAAGGGCGACGTGATCCCGCTGGACGCCCACATCCGCCGCGCCAACCCGCGCACCGCCGAGACCGAGGACCAGCGCATCCTGCGCCGCGCCCACAACTACGACCGGGGCACGGACAGCAACGGCAACCTCGACATGGGCCTGCTCTTCTGCTGCTACCAGCGCGATCTCGCCCGCCAGTTCGAGACCGTGCAGAAGCGCCTGGAGGGCGAACCGCTCACCGACTACATCTCACCGTTCGGCGGCGGCTACTTCTACGTCCTGCCCGGCGTATGCGACGAACGGGACTGGTACGGGCGCGCGCTGCTGACCTGAGAACACCGGCCCCCCGACGGCGGTTTCGCTCCGCCGTTCGGTCAATACCCGGTCAAGAATGGGCTCGGCTTGACTGACCCGGTGTCCCTTCCCGCGTCATCATGGCTGCTCCGCCACGCCGCCCGCGCGGCGGAGCGGCCCGGTCCGTACGCCGCGGCCACGATCCTGCCCGGAGGGTGAACTCACATGGCCAGCAGGGGAAGACGAGCAACGATGCGGAACCTGGGGGCGCTCGCCGGCGCCGCCGCGCTCACCGTGCTGGGCGGCGCCGCCCCCGGCTGGGCCGCGTCCCCCACACCGGACGGGCACCGGCCCCCCGCCACCCCGATCGAGCACGTCGTCGTCCTCTTCGACGAGAACATCTCCTTCGACCACTACTTCGCCACCTATCCGCGGGCCGCGGGCACCGACGGCACGAAATTCACCGCGTCGCGCAGGACCCCGAAGGACATCGACACCCTGGAGCACGCCGGGCTGCTGGAGCACAACCCCAACCAGTACACGCCCAAGCGGCTCGGCCCCGACCAGGCCCTCACCTGCGACCAGAACCACTCCTACGGCCCCGAGCAGTACGCGTACAACGGCGGCAGGGCCGACCGGTTCGTGCAGAACACCGAGGTCGACAAGTGCAGCGGCGGCCTGTTCGGCGAGCCCGGCCTCGTCATGGACTACTACGACGGCAACACCGTCACCGCGATGTGGAACTACGCGCAGCACTACGCGCTCAGCGACCGCTCCTTCGGCTCGAACTACGGCCCCTCCACACCCGGAGCCATCAACCTGGCCTCCGGGCAGACGCACGGCATCGTCTCCGTCGACCCGGCCTCCGGCACCGAGAACCCGAAGCAGACGGCCACCCCCGACCCGTCCGTGGTCAAGTCGCCCGACGCCGACGGCGTGGGCACGATGATCAACGACCCGGACCCGGCCTTCGACGACTGCTCCGGCAAGAACCACACCTCCAGCGCCGCGCTCGCCGTGATGAAGGGCCGCACCATCGGCGACCTGCTCAACCGGGCGCACCTCAGCTGGGGCTGGTTCCAGGGCGGCTTCCGCCCGTCCACCGCCTGGAGCGGCGAGCAGGGCGAGTACGCCCGCTGCGACACCGCGCACGCCAACGTCGGCGGCGCCCGGGTCGTCGACTACAGCCCGCACCACAACCCGTTCGCGTACTACCGGACGACGGCCAACCCGCACCACCTGCCGCCGAAGAACGTCGCCGAGATCGGCCACGACGGCCGGGCCAACCACAACTACGACCTGACCGACCTCTCCGCCGCGCTGACGGCGGGCCGCCTCCCGGCCGTCAGCTTCGTCAAGGCGCCCTCCTACCAGGACGGGCACGCGGGATACTCCGACCCGCTCGACGAACAGCACTTCCTGGTCGACCAGATCAACGCGATCCAGCGCTCCCCGCAGTGGCGCTCCACCGCCGTGATCATCGCCTACGACGACTCCGACGGCTGGTACGACCACGCCTACGCCCCGGTGCGCAACGGCTCCACGGACACCTCGGCCGGCTCCAACGGCAAGGCCACCGACAGCCCCGCGTGCCAGGCCGGGCCCCCCGCGGCCGGGGGCTACCTGGACCGGTGCGGCCCCGGCACCCGCCAGCCGCTGCTGGTCGTCTCCCCGTACAGCAAGGTCAACCAGGTCGACCACACCCAGACCGACCAGGCGTCGATCATCCGGTTCATCGAGGACAACTGGCACACCGGGCGCATCGGCGACCACTCCTTCGACGCGACGGCGGGCTCGCTCGCGGGCATGTTCGACTTCAAGCACCCCAACAACATGCAGGTGCTGCTGAACCGGGACGGTTCGGTCAGGTCGGTCGGGCCGATCCGCGTGGTGGCGCCGAGGGCGGCCGCCGTCACGGCCGGTGCGGCGTTCGAGAACGCGGCCGCGACCGCCGACGCCGCCGCCTCGGACTTCCCGGTCCTGCCGGTCGGTCTCGGCGCGGGCGCGCTGCTGGCCGTGGGCGCCACCGGGACGTACGTCGCGCTGCGCCGCAGACGCCGGAACGACCTCTGAGGTCCGGGCGGCCCCGACGCGCCGGACCGCCCCGCCGGTGGTGGCGGGGCGGCCCGGTCCGTCGTGCGCGGGACGTCAGGGCTGGAGGGGCATCGTGAAGCAGTTGGACGGGGCCGCCCTGCCCTCCAGGCGGTCGGTGAGCCAGGACACGGCGGTGCCCTGGTCGGTGAGCAGCGGACCGAAGTGGTTGAGCAGGGGACTGACGACGTTCGGGAGGACGACCGGCGCGTAGGTGACGTCGGCGCCCTTGCGGCACCAGTCGACGGCGAGTTGCCGCGCCTGGCCGTGCGGCACCAGGTTGTCGCTGACGCCGGTGGCCACCCGGACGGGCCCGGCGGGCTTGAGCCGGCCGATGCGCTGGGTGTCCAGGAAGCCCTGGAGGACGGGGTTGGCGCCGATGATGTCGCTCAGCGACTGCCCGTCGGTCGTCCACTTGGTGCTCTTGGCGTAGCCGTAGTGCAGGATCGCGTCGCCCACGCACATGGTCGACAGGTCCTTCAGGGCCGCCTTGCCCGCGGAGTTGAGATGGGCCTCGGCGATCGGCCGCAGATCCGGGTCGGTCTGGAGGAATCCGTTGAGTGACCAGCCGAGGGCGCCGGCCAGTTCGCTGCCGTCGATGCCCTTGGTGACCTCGGTCAGGTTCGCGGGCGGCGCGCCGGAGTAGGTGCCCGCGAGGGTGACGTCCGGGGCGTAGGAGGGCTGGAGTTCGGCGGCCGCGGCGGTCGCGCCGCCGCCCTGGCTGTAGCCGAACAGGCCGACGCGCGAGTCCGCGGTCACCGAGGTGCCCGCAACCGTGCGCGCGGCCCGTGCGGCGTCCAGGACGGCGTGCGCCCCGTCGATCCGGTTGACGTAGGTGTGCAGCCGGTCGGTGGCGCCCAGGCCGACGTAGTCGGTGACGACGACCGCGGTGCCCTGGGCCAGCAGCCGGTAGACGGACAGGTCCTCGTAACCGATCGACACCGTCTCGCCGTTGAACGCCAGCGGGTGCTCCAGGCCCAGTGAGGCCGCGCACTGGTCGCCCTGGCCCATGGTGCCCGGGGCGACGACGACGAGCGGGCGCGGGCCGCCGCCCTTCCAGCGGGCGGTGGGCTCGATGTAGGCGCCGGTGACGGCCACGGGCGCGCCGTTGGCGTCGGTCGACTTGTACATCAGGCGGGTGGCGCGGCCCGGCAGCGGGCCGTGCAGGCTGGGCAGGCTCAGCGCGAGCGGCAGCGGCTCGGTGCGGACCAGGGTGCCGTCGGCGGCAGGGAGTTCGGCGGGCGGGTCGTAGAACTCCGGGATGGTGACGCCCCGGGACACCACGGGGGCGGAACCGGTGGCCGCCGCGGCGGGCAGGGCCTGGGCCGCGAGGCACGAGGCGGCGGCAGCGGCGACCGCCACGGCGAGCAGCCGTCTGGACGCGGGCATGGGGAACCTCCTGGGGTGAGGCCGGGCGCGCGGGTGGGGGTGTGACGGAAGGAGACCGTACCCAGGTGCTGTTACCGCGGGTAGCAGGCGGTAGGTTACGGTTCAGTAACTTACTCGGCTTCTAATAAGGCGCCGTGCCGACGCGCCGCCCCGCCCGTAGGCCGGTTCCGCCCCTCACCAGGCCAGCTGGTCGATCAGCGCGGCCGGGTCCGGCTCCGGGGTGCGGCCCAGGCTCTGCTCCGCCCAGATCACCTTGCCGTCGGCCACATAGCGCGTGCCCCAGCGGTCCGCGAACTGCGAGACCAGGAAGAGCCCCCGGCCCCCCTCGTCGGTCGTGGCCGCCCGGCGCAGCCGCGGGGAGGTGTTGCTGCCGTCCGAGACCTCGCAGACCAGGGTGCGGCCCAGCAGCATCCTGACCCGCACCGGGGGAGCGCCGTAGCGGATCGCGTTGGTCAGCAGCTCGCTCAGGATCAGCTCGGTGGCGAACGCGGAGTCCTCCAGCCGCCATTCGGCCAGCCGCCCGCTGACCTGCGTCCGCACCCGGGAGACCGCGCTCACGTCGAACGGCACGTCCCAGACGGCGACATGGGACGGGTCCAGCAGCCGGGTGCGGGCCACCAGCAGCGCCACGTCGTCGCTGGGGTGCTCCGGCAGCATCGTCTCCATCAGGGCCCGGCAGGTCTCCTCCGGGCTCTGGTCCGGGTGCGCGACCGCGGCGGCGAGCAGGGAGAGGCCCTCGTCGATGTCGCGCCGCCGGTCCTCGACCAGCCCGTCGGTGAACAGCACCAGGCGGCTGCCCTCCGGCAGCGTCAGCTCACCGGTCTCGAACGGATGCCCGCCCACCCCCAGCGGCGGCGACAGCGGCAGGTCGGGGAAGGTCACCCGGCCCACCGGGTCCACCACGGCGGGCGCGACATGCCCGGCCCGGGAGAAGGTGCAGTGCCCGCCCACCGGGTCGTAGATGACGTACAGGCAGGTGGCCCCGGTGACCAGCGACCCCTCACCGTCGTCCGGGCCGTCGGCCGGGGTGTCGAGCCGGGCCACCATCTCGTCCAGATGCCCGAGCAGTTCGTCCGGCGGCAGGTCGAGCGAGGAGAAGTTCAGCACCGCCGTGCGCAGCCGCCCCATGGTCACCGCGGCGTGCAGCCCGTGCCCGACGACATCGCCGACCACCAGCGCCGTCCGGAAGCCCGGCAGGGGTATCACGTCGAACCAGTCGCCGCCCACACCCGACTGCGCCGGACGGTAGCGCCAGGCCACCTCCAGGGCGTCCTGCTCGGGCAGGTCCCGGGGCAGCAGGCTGCGCTGGAGCGTCACCGCCATCGCGTGCTCGCGGGAGTAGCGGCGCGCGTTGTCGATGGCGACCGCCGCCCGCGCCCCCAGCTCCTCGGCGACCGCGACGTCCTCCTCCTCGAACCGCGGTGAGCCCGCCCCCCGCCAGAAGTTGACCATGCCGAGCACCACGCCCCGCGCCCGCAGCGGCACCGCGATCAGCGAGTGGATGCCGGAGTCCAGCACCCGGCCCGCGCCCTCCGGGTCCTGGGCCCGCCAGTCCTCGGCCGCCCGCAGGTCCGGCACCAGGACGGCCCGGCCCTGCCGCAGCGCCGCCACCATGGGCGTGTCGGCCACCACGAACTGGATCAGGTCGCCCACCGGCTGGAGCGGATGGCGCGAGCCGCGCAGCGCGGTGCGGCGCATCCGGTGCACGGCTCCGGTGGGCTCCTCGCCGTGCAGCACGGCCTCCAGCAGCTCCACGGTGACCACGTCGGCCAGCCGGTCCACCGCCACCTCGGCCAGCTCCTCCGCGGTGCGCCGTACGTCCAGGGTGGTGCCGATGCGCACCCCGGCCTCGTACAGCAGGGTCAGCCGGCCGCGGGCCGTCTCCGCGCGGCCGGACAGGGCGCGCAGCTCCGTGGTGTCGCGGAAGCTGGCCACCAGGCCCGGCGCGTCCCCGTACGGGGCGGTGCGCCGGGTGTTCACGGCCAGCAGCCGGTCCCCGGCCGGGCACACCTCGTCGGAGACCACCTCGCCCGCCACCAGGATCCGGGTCAGGTCGGGGGCCAGCCCCAGCTCCGTGACGTGCCGCTGGTCGGCGTCCGGCGGCAGCAGGAGCAGCCGGCGCGCCTCGTCGTTGGCCAGCAGCAGCCGGCCGTCGGCGCCGACGATCAGCACGCCCTCGCGCACCGCGTGCAGCACCGCGTCGTGGTGCTCGTACATCCGGGTCATCTCGGCCGGTCCGAGGCCGTGGGTCTGCCGCTGGAGGCGTCTGCTGACCAGGGCGGTGCCCGCGGTGGCGAGGGCGAGCGCGAGCGCGGCCGAACCCAGCACCATGGGCACCTGCTGGTCCAGCAGATACCCCACGTTCTCGACCTGGATCCCGGCGGTGACCACCCCGACCACCCGGCGGCTCGCGTCCATCACGGGCACCACCGCGCGCACGGCGTCGGCCGGTTTGCCGTGGAAGGTGTCGGTGAAGGTCTCGCCCGCCACGGCCCGGCTGACGTCCTGCGCCCTGGTCCCGATCAGCCGCGGCTCGGTGTCGGCCAGCCGCACCCCCTTGGTGTTCAGCACGGAGATGAAGTCGATGCCCGCGCCGGCCTGTGCCTGCATCACGGGGGTCTGGAGCAGCTTCGTCGGGTCCGGGGCCGCGAAGGCGAGGGCGGTGCCCGGGGCGTGCGCGAACGCCTCGGCGGCGGCCAGGGAGCGCTTGCGGGCGTCGTTGTCGCCGTCGTAGCGCCCCTGGAGGACGAGCGCGGTGGCCGCCGCGGCGACCAGCACCAGGACGACGATGACCTGGAGCAGGAAGACCTGCGCCGCCAGCGTGCCCGGCCCCCAGGGCGAGGGAAGGCGGCGTCCGGGCGGGCGGCGCGGTCCCGGGCGCCGGGACGGATCAGCGGACCGCCGGCCGTCGCGCGGCGCTGCCGCCTTCGAGCGGGACCGGCGGGAACGTCCGATCATGCTCCCAGTTCTAGCACTGCGCTCACCCGCCGGGCGACCGATATGTCCGATCAGAACTCTTTCTTGGCCTCCGCCGCGCGCCGGGAATGCCGTGGCCGTCCGCCCTGTTGACGCCCGTGGCTGGCATGTCTGGATCAATCCGGGATGCGGCCGAAAGGAGGATCCATGGCACGCACCACCATGCGCCCCGTCGTCCGGCTGAAGTCCACCGCCGGGACCGGCGCCACCTATGTGACGCGCAAGAACCGGCTCAACGACCCCGACCGGCTCACCCTGCGCAAGTACGACCCGGTCGCCGCCCGGCACGTCGTGTTCCGCGAGGAGCGCTGACCGTCCGGCTCCCGTCCGGCGGGGGTGTGCTCACCCGCCCCCGCCGGGCAGCGGCTGCTCCGCCCAGATCGTCTTGCCGCCGCCGGTGTACCGGGTGCCCCAGCGCAGCGCGACCTGGGCGACCAGGAACAGACCGCGCCCGCCCTCGTCGGTGCTGAGCGCGCTGCGCAGGTGCGGGGCGGTGCTGGCCCCGTCGGAGACCTCGCAGATCAGGGTCCGCTCATGGATCAGGCGCAGCCCGATCGGACCGCAGGCGTGCCGGATCGCGTTGGTCAGCAGCTCGCTGACGATCAGCTCCGTGCTGAAGGCCATGTCCTGAAGGCCCCACCGGGCCAGCTGCGCGGCGACGTCCTCGCGCGCCACGTGCACCGCCGCCGGGTCCTCGGGCACCTCCCAGTACGCCACCCGGTCGGCGCTGAGCACATGGGTGCGGGCGATGAGGAACGCCACGTCGTCGCGCGGCCGGTCGGGCAGCAGGGTGCGCACCATCACGTCGCAGATCTCCTCCAGCGGCCGGTCCGGATGGGCCAGCGTGAAGCACAGGCGCTCGATGCCGACGTCGACGTCCCGGTCCGACGCCTCGATCAGCCCGTCCGTGTACAGCGCGACGACACTGCCCTCCTCCACCGCGACCTCGGCGCACTCGAACGGCAGCCCGCCCAGACCGAGCGGCGGCCCCGCCGGGATGTCGGGGAACTCCACCGGCTCGTCCAGATGGGCGATCACCGGACTGGGGTGCCCGGCACGGGCCACGGCGATCTTGCGGGCGATGGGGTCGTACACCGCGTACACACAGGTCGCGCCGACCGCCGCCGGGCCCTCGTCGGCCGCCTCCGCCTCCTCCGACAGCCGGACGACCAGATCGTCCAGCCGCGCCAGCAGTTCGTCCGGGGCCAGGTCCAGATCGGCCAGGGTCTGCACGGCGGCCCGCAGCCGGCCCATGCTGGCCGCCGCGTGCAGCCCGTGCCCGACCACGTCGCCCACCACCAGCGCGACCCGGGCGCCGGAGAGCGGGATCACGTCGAACCAGTCGCCGCCCACGCCCGCCTCCGCGTCGGCGGGCAGATACCGGTGCGCCACCTCGACGGCGCTGTGCTCGGGCAGCGACGGCGGCAGCAGACTCGTCTGGAGGGTCAGCGCGGCCCGGTGCTCGCGGGCGTAGCGCCGGGCGTTGTCCACGCACACGGCGGCCCGCGCCACCAGATCCTCCACCAGCAGCAGATCGTCGTCGTCGAAGGAGTCGGGGTTCTTCCAGCGCATCAGGGTGACCACGCCCATCGTGACGCCGCGGGCCCGCAGCGGGACCACCAGGTGCGTGTGCACGCCCAGCCGGATCAGCTTGTGCCAGCGCACGGGATCGTCGCCGATCCAGGGCGTCGCCGGGCCGACGGCCGCCACCCGCAGCGGCTCCCCGGTGGCCAGGCAGCGCCGCTGCGGCGAACGCGGCGGATAGCGGGTGGGCTCACCCACGTCCACGACCCGGTCCGGCTCGTCCTCCTGGATCGACAGGTGCGCCGCCCGGAGCAGGGTGGCCGTGCCGCGCTCCGGCCACGCGACCGGCATCGTCCGGGCCCGGACCACGTCCAGCAGGTCCACGGCGACGAAGTCGGCGACCTGCGGCACCACGACCTCCGCCAGTTCCCGCACCGTACGGTCCAGGTCCAGCGTGGTCCCGATGTGCTCGCCCGCCGCGTTGAGCAGCGCGAGCCGCTCCCGCGCCGGGTCCTGCCCGGTGAGGTCGAGAGCGGCGTAGCAGACCCCCAGGGGCCGGTCCGAGACGTCCCGCAGCGGGAAGAAGGCGCGCAGCCTGGAGCGGCCCGGACACGGTCGGCCCGGCGGCGCGGCGGCGCGCGGCGCCACCGGTTCCAGGGTGACGCGGTACTGCCCCGACAGCAGTGTCTGCCGGGCCTGCCGGGTCACCACCGGCGAGGCGGCCGACGCACCGGTCACGGACCCGGCGCCGCCCGCGCCGCCCGCGGCGCCTTGCTCCAGATCGGCCAGCGCACGGTTGGCCCACCGGTAGCGCATCCCGGGGCCGAGCAGCCCGACGCCGATCGGCGACTGCTCCAGCACGCCCCGCGCCACCAGCGCGGCCAGCTCCCGGCGCTGCCGCCGGGCCGCGTCGCACCCGGCGACGAGCCATTCGACGGTTTCGGACCCCCCGCTCAGCGGCGCCACCCGGACGGCGAGGCGGACGGTGTGACCGGCCCGGTGGCGCACCCGCACGGTGCCCTGCCAGCCCCGGCGGATCCGGCGCAGCCGGGACACCACGGCGGCCGGGTCGGCGTCCGCGAGCAATGCCCCCACCGGGGAGCGCAGCACCTCGGACGGCGGATGCCCGACCAGGTCCTGCGCCGCGCGGCTCCAGCGGACGATCAGCCCGTCGGCGTCGACGACGGCCACGGCCGCCGGGACGGACGTGACGTCGAGCGGATCGCCCGGAAACGCGCTGTTCGCAGCACCGCCGACGCCCATGCTGTCATCCCCATCCGCGGGCAGGACCCCACGGCCACATTTTCGCATCGGGGCCCCTCTCCCGCCGCCCGGGACGGACACGGCGGGGGGGAGGGGCTACGCCGGGGCGCCCAGCGCGGCCAGCGCCTCGTCCGTCAGCCGGTACACCGTCCACTCGTCCTGCGGGCGGGCGCCCAGGGACTCGTAGAAGTCGATCGACGGACGGTTCCAGTTCAGGACCGACCACTCCAGACGCTCGTAGCCGCGCTCCACGCACAGCCGCGCCAGCTCGGTCAGCAGGGCCTTGCCGTGGCCGCCGCCGCGGGCCTGCGGCCGTACGTACAGGTCCTCCAGATAGATGCCGTGCACCCCGCGCCAGGTGGAGAAGTTGAGGAACCACAGCGCGAAGCCCACCACCTCGCCGTCCGCGTCCTCGGCGAGATGGGCGAAGGCCGCGGGCCGCTCGCCGAACAGCGCCTCGGCCAGTTGCTCCGGGGTGGCGCGCACCTCGTCGAGGGCCTTCTCGTACTCGGCCAGATCGCGGATGAGCGTGTGGATGACGGGCACGTCGGCGGGGGTCGCGGTACGGATCATGGCCGCAGTCTCACACACCGTCCGGGGCCGCCCACCGGGTGGGTGCGCGCCCCCGGACGACGGCGCCCCGGCATCCCGCGCGCGGGATGCCGGGGCGTACGACGGGTCCGGGGCCGGGGTCAGACGGCGGGCGCCGGGTACGTCGGGTACTCGACGCCGGAGACGTGCTGGACGACCCGCACGACCTGGCAGGAGTAGCCGAACTCGTTGTCGTACCACAGGTAGAGGATGGCGTTGTCGCCCTCGACCTTGGTGGCGCCCGCGTCGACGATCGAGGCGTGGCGCGAGCCGATGAAGTCGCTGGAGACCGCGTCGGGGGCGCTGATGAAGTCGATCTGGCGCTTGAGCGGGGAGGTCAGCGAGACCTCGCGCAGATGGTCGAGGACCTCCTCGCGGGTGGTCTCGCGGCGCAGCTGGAGGTTGAGGATGGCGATCGACACGTCCGGCACCGGCACCCGGATCGAGCTGCCCGTGATCCGCGCGCGCAGGTCCGGCAGCGCCTTGGCCACGGCGGAGGCGGCACCCGTCTCGGTGATGACCATGTTGAGCGGCGCGGACCGGCCGCGGCGCTCGGACTTGTGGTAATTGTCCAGCAGGTTCTGGTCGTTGGTGAAGGAGTGGACGGTCTCCACATGGCCGCGCGCCACACCGAACTCGTCGTCCATCGCCTTCAGCGGCGGGACGATCGCGTTGGTGGTGCAGGAGGCGCAGGACAGGATCCGCTCGTCCGGCTTGATGGTGTCGTGGTTGACGCCGTGCACGATGTTGGGCACGTCGCCCTTGCCGGGCGCGGTCAGGACGACCTTCTCGATGCCGGGGCGCAGGTGCTCGGACAGGCCCTCGCGGTCCCGCCACTTGCCCGTGTTGTCGATCAGGACGGCGTCCTTGATGCCGTACGCCGTGTAGTCCACCGCCGAGGGGTCGTCGGCGTAGATCACCTTGATCGCGTTGCCGTTGGCGAGGATGGTGCTGTTCTCCTCGTCGACGGTGATCGTGCCCTGGAACTGGCCGTGGATGGAGTCGCGGCGCAGCAGGGAGGCGCGCTTGACGATGTCCTGGTCGCCGCCGCCGCGCACGACGATCGCGCGCAGCCGCAGCCCGTTGCCCGAACCGGCCTTCTCGATGAGCAGCCGGGCCACCAGGCGGCCGATGCGGCCGAAGCCGTAGAGGACCACGTCGCGGCCCTCGCGGCGGCCCTCCCCGGCCGTCCCGACGGCGCCCGCGACGGCCTCGGCGGTGAACTCGGCCACGGACAGACCGCGGTCGTCGGCCCGGTACGTCGCCGCCAGCATGCCGATGTCGATCTGGGACGGGCCGAGGTCCAGCGCGGTGAGCGCCTGGAGGAAGGGGAGCGTCTCGGTGACCGACAGCTCCGCTCCGGCGATCTGCCGGGCGAACCGGTGGGTCTTGAGGATGCTCACCACCGACTTGTTCACCAGGGAGCGGCTGTGCAGCAGGACGGTGACGTCCCGCTCGCGGTGCAGCTTCCCGATCATCGGGATCATCGACTCCGCGATCTCCTCGCGGTGCTTCCAGTTGGTGAACGAGTCGTCGTTGACAGTCACAGGTTTCTCTTTCGAGCTAGGCAGCGCTCATATGCTAACCCGACCGGATCTCGCTCTTTCAGGGGGTGCACCCGCGGGTCCGCGCCCGGTCCCCGGGCGCGCCGCACACCGGGGTTTGGCACCGGCGTTCGGTGTGGGTTAAGAAAACGCGAGCGACCGATCAAGCCTGGGAGGGTCCGTGACGAGGCCAGAGGCGCCCGACGACTGTCTGACCGAGTACACCCGGATCCTGGCCGACGTGTGCGTCACCGGCCGTCGGCTCACCCGGGACGAACTGGAGTCCCTGCGGACCCAGGGGGAGCGGGCGGCCGAGCACGGACACGGACTGCGCCGCCTGGTCCGCAGGCATCTGGCCGAGACCCGGGCGGTCGCCGCCACCCTGCGCACGACCGGCGTCGACCAACTGCTCGCCGCCGTCGAACAGGCCGTCGACGCCTTCGCCGAGGGCCACGAACGCGCCCAGAAACTCGCCATGCGCCAGGAGGAGGCCGCCCGCCGCGAGTTCATCGACGACCTGCTCTACGGGCGCAGCGACCTCGGCCGGCTCGCGGAACGCGCCGAACGCTACGGACTGCTCTTCTCCCGCGCCCACGCCGTGGCCGTCGCCCAGGGCGCGGAGCCCGTCGACGACACCCATCCGGCCACCCGGCACGTGGAGACCTCGCTGCTCGCCCGCTTCGCCGAGCGCCGCGTCCTGCTCACCACCAAGGACGGCAGACTCGTCTGCGTCGCGCCCGGCGACCAGGACGACGTCCTGGCCTTCTTCGCCAAGCAGGCCTACGCCGCCACCGACGGCGGCCGGGTCGCCATCGGCCGCCCGCACCCCGGCGCCGGGGGAGTCGTCCACTCCTACGAGGAGGCCCTCAACGCCCTCGACCTGGCCCACCGCCTCGACCTCCAGGAACCGGTGCTGCGCGCGGCGGACCTCCTCGTCTATCCCGTCCTGACCCGCGACCGGCAGGCCATGGCCGACCTCGTGCGCGACACGCTCGGCCCGCTGCGCGGAGCACGCGGCGGCGCCCAGCCCCTGCTGGACACCCTCACCGCGTACTTCGACGCCGGGTGCACGGCCGCCGAGGCGGCGCGCCGCCTGAGCCTCAGCGTCCGCGCGTTCACCTACCGCCTGGAACGCATCCACAAGCTGACCGGCGCCGATCCCGCCGACCCGATGCACCGCTACACCCTCCAGACGGCGGTCATCGGCGCCCGCCTGCTGGGCTGGCCGGACCGCGAGGTGTAGGAGGGGCGGGGGCGACCCCGGCTCACACCGGGGTGACTCCGGTCAGCGCGGCGCTCAGCTCCCACAGCCACGCGGCGTCGGTGTGCTCGGTGAGAAGCGGCCAGACCGGCTCGCTGCGCGGCCGGCCGCGCAGCCCCAGGACCCGCGGTCCCCATATCTCCCCGCCGCGCGCCGCCGGGTCGAGCACCGCCCGCACCGCCGGCCAGGCTCCCGCGTCCTTGCCCTGGAGGACGGCGCCGGCCGGCAGGCCGAGCAGCCGGGCACCGGCCGAACGCGTGTGCACCAGCGGACGCGAGGGCGTGAGCGAGTCCAGGGCGCCCCCGGGATGCGCGATCAGACTGAACACCGGACTGCCCGCGGTGCGCAGCCGCCGGTCGAGTTCCAGCGCGAAGGACATCTGCGCCAGCTTGGACCGGCCGTAGGCGCGCTTGGGCCGGTAGTCGTGCGCGGACTGCGGGTCGGCCGCGTCCAGCCGCTCCGATCTGGCCGCGATGCTGCCCATGGTCACCACCCGGGCGGCGGGAGCCGCGGCGAGCAGCGGCATCAGATGCGCGGTGAGGGCGAAGTGACCGAGGTGGTTGGTCGCGAACATCAGTTCGTTGCCGTCCGCCGACTCCCGGCGCGGCGGATGGTCCAGCGCGATCCCCGCGTTCAGCACCACCGCGTCCAGGCATTCCGTCCGCAGCTCCGCCACGGCGGCCGGGAGGGACAGCGGGTGGGCGAGGTCCATCCGCACGGCGCGCACCCGGGCACCGGGCACCCGGCCGCGTACGGACGCCATGGCCGCCTGGGCGCGCGCCGGGTCGCGGCTGCCGAGCACCACCTCGGCCCCCGAGGCGGCGAGTTGCTCCACGACGAAGTAGCCGATGCCCGCGTTGCCCCCGGTGACCAGGAAGACACGTCCGTCCGCGCGCGGCGGGCGGGCGACGTCCCAGGGCGGGGCGGCGGCGGAGCGGGAAGCGGAGGCGGAAGAGGAGGCGGAAGAGGAAGCGGAGGGGGTGGAGGAGCCGGACGGCGCGGTCATGGCGGGTTTCCTTGCGGCAGGTGGTGGTTGCGGTGTGTGGGGGCGTTGCGCGTGGGGGCGTGTGCGGAGGGCGGGGCGAGCCGGTCGCCCGGCCGTCCGCTCACTCAAAGTGACAGCCGCTGCCGACACTTCGCCGATGGATCACCGACAGCCGCCGACGCCCGCCGACAGCCTCCGGCACCCGACGACGGTCTCCGACCGGGTGAACCGCGGGTGCGGGCCGCCGTCGCCGCGCATAGCGTCGAGACCGCCTGACCAAGGGGGTTTCGCACGGCTCGGACGTCGTCCGGAGCATCTGAACCCGAAGAGGAGACAGCCATGGGCCGGGCCAGCCGAACCGGACGTGCCAGGAGCCGAGGCGGTGGCGCGGGGCGCTCCGCGCCACCGAAGGGGCGGGCCGCCGCCGAGAGCGCCACGGATGCCGCCGACACGGCCGCGGACACGGGCGCGGAGGCGAAACCGGAGGCAGAAGCGGAGGCGAAAGCGGACGCCGCTACGGCCGCGAAGGCGGACGCGAACATGGGCATGTGCACGGGCACGGACGCGGACGGCGGCACGGACGAGGGCACGTCCCCCGCACCCGCACCCGCTGACGCTCCCGCCCCTCCCGCAGAACCGGCCTCCGCTCCCGCTGCCGCCCTCGCCCCCGCCTCTGATCCCCTCTCCGATCCCGCCCCCGCCCTCGGCGAACCCGCCCCGGCCCCCCACCCCCTGAGCGGACGGATGCGCCTGGACACCGCCGAGCCCTGGACGCTGATGGTGGCGGGCTTCCTGCTGTCCCTCGGTCTGATCGTGTGCGCGGCCGTCACCATGCCGCCGGTGTGGATCCTGCTGCGGCTGCTGGGCCAGGATCCCTGGCCCCCCGCCGAGGGACTGGCGGTGCTGGCGATCGTCGCGATCGTGTTCGTCACCGCCTTCACCGCGCTGTGCACCTTCCTCTACAACGTGGTGGCGCGCTGCGCGGGCGGCCTGGCGGTGACCCTGACCGAGGACGCTCCGGCGGCGACCGCGCCGGAACCCGCCCCACCGGAGCCCGAGGCGCCGTCCGGCACCTGAAGGGGGCGCGCGGTACCCGGAAGGAAGAGGGGGCGTGCGGAAGCATCCGCCCCCGCGCGTGCGCGGCGCACCAGGGCGGCTCGCTCCCCGCGCTCGCCCGTTCAGGTGACGGTTGATCATCTTCGGTCCGGGGGACCCGTGCGGGCCCTATCCAGGACGTATGCATGAACTCCGCACCACAGCCAGCCAACCGCCCCTGTCCCGGCGGCTGTTCACCACCGCCGCCGGGACGGCGGCCGGCGCGGCGGCCCTCGGGCTGGGCAGCGCCGAGCCCGCCGCCGCGACCCCCCTGGCACCCCCGGCCGCTCCGGTGGCCCCCGCCGCCCCCGGGCGGGCGCCCGCCCCGGCCCGCTCCACCGCCGACTGGGACACCTGCCTCGCCGTCGCCCGCGCGCTGCTGGTCGTCGACGACCAGGACAAGCCCCTCGTCCCGCAGTACGAGAAGATCCTCGGCTCCGGACTGCCCCGCGCCCGTTCCGGGGCGGCCAAGAAGATCCTCGTCGTGGGCGCCGGTCCGGCCGGCCTCGTCGCCGCCTGGCTGCTCAAGCGCGCCGGACACCATGTGACGCTGATCGAGGCCAACGGCAACCGGGTCGGCGGACGGATCAAGACCTTCCGCACCGGCGGCCACGAGCAGGCCCCGCAGCCGTTCGCCGATCCGAAGCAGTACGCGGAGGCCGGGGCGATGCGCATCCCCGGCAGCCATCCGCTGGTGATGCGTCTGATCGACCAGCTCGGCCTCAAGAAGCGGCCGTTCCACCTCCTCGACGTCGACGGCTCCGGCAAGCCTGTCAACCACGCCTGGCTGCACGTCAACGGCGTCCGCGTCCGCCGCTCCGAGTACGCGAAGTCGCCGCGCCGCGTCAACCGGTCCTTCGGCGTCCCGCGCACGCACTGGGACACCCCGTCCTCGGCGATCCTCGCCGCCGCCCTCGACCCCGTGCGCGACGAGTTCAGCACGGTCGGCGCGGACGGCAGGCGCGTCGACAAGCCCCTGCCCGAACGGGTGCAGGGCTGGGCGCGTGTCGTCCAGCGCTACGGCGACTGGTCCATGTACCGGTTCCTGACCGAGCAGGCCGGGTTCGACGAGCGCACCCTGGACCTCGTCGGCACCCTGGAGAACCTGACCTCGCGGCTGCCGCTCTCCTTCATCCACAGCTTCATCAGCCAGTCCCTGATCAGCCCGGACACCGCCTTCTGGGAGCTGACCGGCGGCACCGCGACGCTGCCGGACGCGCTGCTGCGCCAGGTGTCCGACGTGCTGCACCGCGACCGGCGTGCCACACACATCGAGTACTGGGACGGCACCCGGCAGCAGGGCGCCGACGGCGGGGACACCTCGCACGTGCGCCGGGACGGGCCCCACGTGTGGATCGACACCGTGTCGGAGGGGCGCGGCGGCAAGGTGGTGCGCGAGCAGTTCACCGGTGACCTGGCCGTCGTCACCGTGCCGTTCTCCGGGCTGCGGCAGGTGCAGGTCAGCCCCCTGATGTCGTACGGCAAGCGCCGGGCCGTCGCCGAACTGCACTACGACAGCGCGACCAAGGTGCTGCTGGAGTTCGGCCGCCGCTGGTGGGAGTTCACCGAGGCCGACTGGAAGCGCGAGCTCGACGCCGTCCGGGCCGGGCTGTACGACGACTACCGCAGCGGGAAGGCGCCCGCAGACGGCAGTCTGCTCGGCGCGCACCCCTCGGTGCCGCGCGGTCACATCAGCGCGGCGCAGCGCGCGCACTACGCCGCCACCCGCTGGGCGGGCCGCGACCAGCCGGAGGCCGCGCACATCGTCGGCGGCGGCTCCGTCTCCGACAACTCCAACCGCTTCATGATCAACCCCTCGCACCCGGTGCCCGGCAGCGAGGGCGGCGTCGTGCTGGCGTCCTACAGCTGGGCCGACGACGCCTCGCGCTGGGACTCCTTCGAGGACGAGGCCCGCTATCCGTTCGCCCTGCGCGGTCTCCAGCAGGTCTACGGGCAGCGCCTGGAGGTGTTCTACACCGGTGCCGGGCGCACCCAGAGCTGGCTGCGCGATCCGTACGCGTACGGCGAGGCGTCGGTGCTGCTGCCCGGCCAGCACACCGAACTGCTCGGACACATCCGCACCCCCGAGGGACCGCTGCGCTTCGCCGGGGACCACACCTCGGTCAAGCCGTCCTGGATCGAGGGCGCCGTCGAGTCCGGTGTCCGGGCGGCCCTGGAGGCGCATCTGGCCTGACCGATCGACTGATCGATCGGCTGACCGACCGACCCATCGGTTGACTGACTGACTGACTGACCGGCGGACCGGTTCGCGCCCGGAGCGCGGCCCGGTCCCGGCTCGTGCCCCGTCGTCAGGGGGCGGGGCCGGGACCGTCGCGGGGGCTGTCGTCGGGCGGGCTGTCCCAGCCGCCGTCGGCGGCCGTGGCCCGCGCCAGTCCCACGCTGCCCGCGCCGATCAGGGCGACACCGATCGCCTCGGGCAGCACCCGCACCCCCAGCCCGATGTACTCCTGGAACAGCACCCAGCCCAGGACCACGCTGGTCAGGGCGTCACCGAGGGTCAGCGCGGGCTGGGACGCGGTGAGGCTCCCGGCCCGGAACGCGCTCTGCAACAGCAGGAAGCCGAGCGTGCCGACGACGAGGGTGGCGTACGGCGGCCAGGAGGCCAGCACCGCGGGCACGCCCTGTCCGAGCCGCCCCATGACCTCCTTGAGCAGCGCGGCGGTGCCGGCGAAGGACACCGCGGCCGCCAGACCCAGCAGCCCGGCCCGCGGGGCGCCCCGCACCAGGCGGGAAGCGGCCGTGAACACCGCCACCAGGGCGAGCACCGCGGGACCCGCCAGCAGCCACAGACGCGGCTCGGCGGTCGGCCGGCCCTCCGAGGGGGAGGCCGCGCCGAGGAAGAGGGAGAGGCCGACGGCCAGCGCGGCGAAGGCCAGCCAGGTCCGCCAGTCCGGCCGGCTGCGGAAGACGACACTGCCCACGGCCAGCGTGAACAGCAGCTCACTGGCCATGAGCGGCTGGACCAGGGACAGACTGCCCACGGCCAGTGCCGCCGCCTGGAGGACGGTGGACAGGCCGAGCAGCGCGGCGCCCGCCAGCCAGGAGGGGCGCCGCAGCACCCGGGTGAGCCAGCGCGCCGCCTGCCGGATCCCGGAGCCGCCCGGGTCCTCGTCCGTCGCGGCCCGGCGCTGGAGCACCGAGGCGGAGGCGTTGGACAGCGCAGCGAACAGGGCGAGCACGATCGTCAGGGCGCTCATCGGCGGCCGCCCCGGACGTCGTCGGGAGCCCGGTGCGGCCCGGTTGCCGCGCGGGCCCGGACAGGCGTCCGGGACGGTCCGCCGCTCACGGGGTGTCCCGCCGTGCGCGCCGCCGGATGTACCGGCCGGGTCCCCGCCCGTCGTGGCCCGGCGCGCGCCGGGGCGTCCAGTGGTGGTCGCAGAACCAGCGGCCGAACATCGCGCCCCCGTAGACGACGAAGCCGACCCCGGTGAGCCAGGACTCCACCACCAGCACGATCCCGACGGTGCCGTAGCTGATCGCGTTGTCGACGATGAGCGGGGTGAAGACCAGGTAGGAGAAGACACGCAGGCCGCCCAGGCCCACCATGGTGGCGAGCGCGCCGGGCAGCAGGGTCCGCCAGTGCAGCTGGCCGCCCAGCAGGAAGTGCTGGCCCCACCAGAAGAACAGCACACCCGTCGTCGCGGACACCACGATCCGCGGCAGGCCGTGGAACTGGTGGCCGTTCAGTACCTCCTGGTAGAGGTACGCGGTCAGCACCGCCAGCCAGCTGACCTGCCGCCACACCCGGTGCCACGGGCCGGGCGGCAGCCCCCAGACGCGTTCGTAGCCGTTCTGGACGCTCCCGGCGAACGACACCCCGAACACCGCGAGCAGGACACCGCCCCACACGCTGGTGGTGCCGATCACCTTGACCGGCGGGGTGATGATGTCGGTGAGGACATGGGCGGAGCGGCCCGACAGCCCCATGCCGTCCACCAGCCACGACGCGAAGCCGCCCTCGCCCAGCGGATCGGCGGCGGCCACCACGATGAGCAGCGGCGCCAGGGTGACCAGGGACAGGGTGGCGAACCCCATGGCCCGGTGCATCAGCTCGATGTCGCGACCGCGCCGGACCAGGACGTACGCGCCGAGCCGGTGCTCCAGATCGAGCACCGCCTGCCGGACCCGCGGCACGTGGCGCTTCACGAGCGCCACTCTGCACGCGAGGACGCCCGTCCGCAACGCGCGGGCGTCCGCCCGGCCGCACCCGGCACCGCCCCGCGCCCGCGTCCCGAGGTCCCGTAGCACCTCGGCGGGGCACAGGGCCCGCGCCGTGCCCGCTCGGCTGTGTGCGGGTACGGCGCGGGCCGGGACGGCGGGGTCAGTGGTGGGTGCGGCCCCGGCGTGCCACGCCGATGGTCAGGCCCATGGCCGCGAGGCCCAGCGCGGCGATGACCGCTCCGACCCAGCAGTTGTTCCAGATGATGCCCGCCCGTGCGCCGTGGGTGAGGGTGACCACCCAGGGGGAGATGAACAGCCACACGCCGAGCGGCACGAGCGCCCAGGCCAGCCGGAACATGCGTTCCGGTGCCAGTGCCAGACCGAGCCCGATGACGCCGACGGTGATCCCGACGAGCAGGTTGTTGACGGTGATGGCGGGCTGGATCGCGAAGTGCACGACCCAGGGAGAGATCGCGGCGTACAGGCCGGCCAGGACGATGAGACCTTCGACGGCCATCGCCGGACCGCTCGACGCGGTGCGTTCGAGCCGTTCCCGCATCTCCGCGATCTCGGGATGCGAGCCCATCATCTCCGGATGGTGGGTGCCCACGTCACTGGAGCGGTGTGGATACGACATCGCTGTCGTCTCCTCTCCATCAAGGGGGGTTCTTTACGTCATGTAGAGGTTCCCCCGTATGGGTGACTTATATTCCTTTTATACCTCTTGTATCCCTTATGTGCGGACCGTGCGCCGCCCCTTGCGGCAGTGGCCGGCCAGGTGGGGGAAGGCGGTCGCGCCGGACCCGCGGCGGGACGCCGTGAGGGCGGCGATCCCGCGGGCCCGCGTACGGCAACTGCCCTTATCGGCAGGCGAAACGGTGTGCGAGACTGCGGTGATCGACACCCCTTGCCCGTTCCACTCGCACGACGGAGTCCGCATGGTCACCGGTACCCCCGATCTCCCGTCCACCCCGCCGATAGACACCAGCAAGGCCCATCCCGCCCGGGTGTACGACTGGCTGCTCGGCGGCAAGGACAACTACCCCGTGGACGAGGCCGTCGGCCGTCAGCTGCCCCCCGAGGCCCATGACGCGGCCCGGCAGAACCGGGCGTTCATGAACCGCGCCGCCGCCTGGCTCGCCGGGCGCGGCCTGGACCAGTTCCTCGACGTCGGCACGGGCATCCCCACCGAGCCCAACCTGCACCAGATCGTCCAGCGCACCGTCCCGACCGCCAGGGTCGTCTACACCGACAACGACCCGATCGTGCTGCGGCACGCCGAGGCGCTGCTCGTCAGCCGCCCCGAGGGCGTCACCGACTACATCCAGGCCGATGTGCGCCGCCCGGACCAGATCCTCGAACACGCCCGCCGGATACTGGACTTCGAGCGCCCCGTGGTGCTCTCGCTGATCGCGCTGATGCACTTCGTCCCCGACGACCAGAACGCCCACGGCATCGTCCGCGAGCTGGTGGCCGCGCTCCCCTCCGGCAGCCACCTGGTGCTGTCCCACGCGGCGTCCGACCTCTACCCGGAACTGGCCGAGCAGGTCACCGCCGAGTACGCCAAGGGCGGCATCCGCCTCGGTTTCCGTACCCGCGCGGAGGTCGCCCGCTTCTTCGACGGTCTGGAACTCGTGGAGCCGGGCCTGGTGACGGCCACCGAGTGGGTCAAGGACGTCCCGGCGCCGCGCCCCGAGGGCAGCGGCATCTACGCCGGAGTCGCCCGCGTCCCCTGAGCGGGGACCCGCCGCCCGGCGGCCGCGCCGCGCGCGACGGCCCCGGTGTGATCACCCGTGGGGCATCACACCGGGGCCGGGACGGGCCGAGGGGTCAGCGCGGCGGCTCGCCGGTGTCCCGGCCCTGGTCACCGAGCTGCCCCCGGAGCTTGTCCTGCGCCGTGTCCACCTGGCCGCTGTACTTGCCCTGGGTGCGTTGGTCGATGTAGTCGCCGCCCTTGTCGATGCCCTTGCCGGCCTGCTCCTCATGTCCCTTGAGCAGCCCCTTGAGCTTGTCCATCATGCCCATCGCGTACTCCTTCACGGCTCGTTCTCCTCCAGCATGGCCCGCCCGTCCGGGTGACGCATCCGCTGGCGCGGGCCGCCGGTTCACTGCTCGCGGGACGGCGCGGGCAGCAGCAGTTGAGCGGTGATCTCCTTTCCGGTCTCACGGTCGGTGACCGTCAGGCTGTGACTGAGCGCTTCGACGATCTCCAGCCCGTGACCGCCCACCCGGCGCCCGTCCGGGGGCCGGGGCCGGGGCGGCTGCGGGGAGGTGTCCCACACGCTGATCCGCACGAGCCCGCTGTCGGGCTCCGCTTCCAGGCACAGCCCGCAGGGGCCTGGGGCGTGCCGTACCGCGTTGGTGATCAGCTCGCTGACCACCAGTTGCGCGTCCTGTGCCACGCGGTCGGGGACGGGTGTGCGGCCGGTGACTCGGACGCGGTCCAGAAACCTGCCGACAGCCGCTCGGGCCTCGGCGGCGCTGATCGCGCCACTGTCCCAGCGGACGTCCCAGCGCAGCGCTGTGGGCGTGCTCCCGTACCGGTCCGGCTCATCCGACGCCTTCTGCCTAAGCGGGATGGCCATATGGTTGCCTCAAACTGTCACACTGTGTTACTGCTCTTCCGATTGTCCGGTTACCCCGCCCCGCGCGGAATAGACCACTCCCGTACGGGTGGCGTGAGGCGGACGTGACGATGAGGCGCTGCCGGGCCGGTCACCAGTAGTGGCGATGGCCGGCCACCGCGTGCCCCATGGCTCCCAGGATCCACAGCACCGCGCCGATCACGGCCAGGATGATGCCGATGGTCCACAGGATCGAGATGCCGGTGACGAAGCCGACGATGAGCAGAATGACGCCGAGGAGGATCATGGCCGCCTCCTGTTGGGGGTAGTACTCCCTCCACTGTGCACCCAAAGAAGCCCCAACGGGTATGTGTGCACAGGAATCAGGACAAGGAGTGCCGATCGCTCGCGCGAGGCATTCCGCGCAAGAGGCTTTTCCCGCTCGGTGGAGGTGTGTCGGTGCGTACAGGACTGCTGCGTACGGTCGGGGCGGTGACGGCTGCCTACGGAGCCGTGGCGGCGTACCGGCCCGGCTGGCTGGCCCGGCCCGTGGGACTGGTGGACCCGGAGGGGAACACCCATCCGCACACGGCCACGGCCCTGCGTCCGCTGGCCTGGCGCGACGCCGCCTCCGGGCTGGCCATGCTGCTCGCGCCGCGCGGCCCGGCCCTGGTCACCGCGACCGCCGTACGGATCGCCTCCGACGTCGGTGACGCGGTGCTGTTCGGCACCGGCTCGGGCGGCCGGGTCCGCCGGGCCGGCGCCGTCGTGACCGCGCTGGGCTGGGCCGCGGTGACGGTCGCCGCCCTGGCCGGTGGCCGGGGCGGCGCGGCGGACGGACCGGTCCCCGGGGATCCGGGGACCTGAGACGGCCGGGACGGGGTCAGCGCACCGGGAAGCCGAAGGAGTAGCCCTGCTGCTTCAGCCAGGGCAGGACCTCCCGCAGCGCGGCCACGGTCTGGGAGCGGTCCCCGCCCGCGTCGTGGAAGAGGACGGTCGGTCCGTTGTGCAGCTCCTGCTTGACGGTGGCGACGATGGCCGCGGTGCCGGGGCGCTCGAAGTCCTTGGTGTCCACGTTCCAGCCCAGCGGCCGCATCCCCCGGTCCGCGGCCAACTGGCGGCTGTAGGGAGTGAACGCGCCGCCCGGCGCCCGGTAGTACATCGGCCGGACACCCCCGGACGCGTCCGTGATCATCTTCTCGGCGTCGAGGATCTGCTGCGACTGGTAGGACTCCGGCTTGTGGTCCATGGAGGTGTCGTGGGACACCGTGTGGTCGCACAGCCGGTGCCCGGCGGCCACCACCGCCTTGACCATGTCGGGGTAGGCCTTGGCCTGCGTGCCGACCATGCAGAAGGTGGCCTTGACGTCGTACTCCCGCAGCACCTCCAGCACCTTGGGCGTCCAGGTCGGGTCGGGGCCGTCGTCGATGGTGATGTTCACGCCCCGGTCACCCTTGTCCGAGGCGTGGGCTATGGTCACCGCCACCTTCGCGGCCTTGCCCTGCTCGCCCGCCGCCGCGCCCGCCGAGGCGCCCGCGTGGGAGGAGTGACCGCCCGTCGGGTCGGCCTGCGCGGTCCACACCGAGGTCGCGGCGGCCACCGCGGTCACCCCGAGAGCCGCCGCCAGCACCCGCCCGTGCCAACCCCGTCCGCCGCCGTGCCGCATCATGTCCCGCTCCGCTTCTCGCCGTCACCGTGTTGCCCTGCACCCTGGATGACGGCCGGACGCCCCCCGGGGATCCCGCTGTTACCGATCAAGGACAATTCCGCGGGCAACGCGCGACACAACGGCGGCGCCGGGGGCCTTCTGACGGCCCGTCGGGCGTATCGGCGCGACAGATCACGACGAGTGGCCCGGTTCATATGGCACGGCGTGGAGGTGACCGACACCATGGTCCTCGTCACCGGCAGGCCGAAGGGATCCAGGATGTTCCGCAAGGTACTGGTCGCCAACCGCGGCGAGATCGCCATTCGCGCGTTCCGCGCCGGATATGAACTGGGGGCGCGCACCGTCGCCGTCTTCCCGCACGAGGACCGCAACTCCCTGCACCGGCTGAAGGCCGACGAGGCCTACGAGATCGGCGAGCCGGGGCATCCGGTGCGGGCCTACCTCTCGGTGGAGGAGATCGTCGCGGCGGCACGCCGGGCCGGTGCCGACGCCGTCTACCCGGGCTACGGGTTCCTGTCCGAGAACCCGGAACTGGCGCGCGCCTGCGAACAGGCGGGCATCGCCTTCGTCGGACCGGACGCCGACACCCTCGAACTCACCGGGAACAAGGCCCGTGCGGTGGCCGCCGCGCGGGCGGCCGGGGTGCCGGTGCTCGGCTCCTGCGCCCCCTCCACGGACATCGACGAACTCGTCCGCGCCGCCGAGGACGTCGGGTTCCCGGTGTTCGTCAAGGCCGTCGCGGGCGGCGGCGGGCGCGGGATGCGCCGGGTCGAGAGCCCGGCGACGCTGCGCGAGTCCATCGAGGCCGCCTCCCGCGAGGCCGCCTCCGCCTTCGGTGACCCGACCGTCTTCCTGGAGAAGGCCGTCGTCGAACCGCGCCACATCGAGGTGCAGATCCTCGCCGACTCCACCGGCGAGGTGATCCACCTCTTCGAGCGCGACTGCTCGGTGCAGCGCCGCCACCAGAAGGTCATCGAGCTGGCCCCCGCGCCGAACCTGGACCCGGAGCTGCGGGAGCGGATCTGCGCCGACGCGGTGCGCTTCGCCCGCGAGATCGGCTACCGCAACGCGGGCACCGTGGAGTTCCTGCTCGACCGGGAGGGCCGCCATGTCTTCATCGAGATGAACCCGCGCATCCAGGTCGAGCACACGGTGACCGAGGAGGTCACCGATGTCGACCTGGTCCAGGCCCAGCTGCGCATCGCCGCCGGGGAGACCCTGGCCGACCTCGGCCTCTCCCAGGACACCGTGCGGCTGCGGGGCGCGGCCCTGCAATGCCGTATCACCACCGAGGACCCGGCCAACGGCTTCCGGCCCGACACCGGGCGGATCAGCGCCTACCGCTCCCCGGGCGGCTCCGGCATCCGGCTGGACGGCGGGACCACGCACGCCGGGACGGAGATCAGCGCCCATTTCGACTCCATGCTGGTCAAACTGACCTGCCGGGGCCGGGACTTCAAGGCGGCGATCGGCCGGGCCCGGCGCGCGGTGGCCGAGTTCCGCATCCGCGGGGTCGCCACCAACATCCCCTTCCTCCAGGCCGTCCTGGACGACCCGGACTTCCAGGCCGGGCGGGTCACCACCTCGTTCATCGAGCAGCGCCCGCACCTGCTGACCGCTCGCTCCTCCGCCGACCGCGGCACCAAACTGCTCACCTATCTCGCGGACGTGACGGTCAACAAGCCGCACGGCGAGCGGCCCGGGACCGTCGACCCGGTCACCAAGCTGCCGCCGCTGCCCGCCGGCGAGCCGCCGGCCGGTTCCCGGCAGCGGCTGGTCGAACTCGGCCCCGAGGGCTTCGCCCGCCATCTGCGCGAGTCGCCCGGACTCGGCGTCACCGACACCACCTTCCGCGACGCCCACCAGTCCCTGCTGGCCACCCGGGTGCGCACCAAGGACCTGCTGGCCGCCGCGCCCGCCGTGGCCCACACCCTGCCCGGACTGCTCTCCCTGGAGTGCTGGGGCGGCGCCACCTACGACGTCGCGCTGCGCTTCCTCGCCGAGGACCCCTGGGAGCGGCTGGCCGCGCTGCGCGAGGCGGTGCCCAACATCTGTCTCCAGATGCTGCTGCGCGGCCGCAACACCGTGGGCTACACGCCGTACCCGACCGAGGTCACCGACGCCTTCGTCCAGGAGGCCGCGGCCACCGGCATCGACATCTTCCGCATCTTCGACGCGCTCAACGACGTCGGCCAGATGCGTCCGGCCATCGACGCCGTGCGCGAGACCGGGACGGCCGTCGCCGAGGTCGCCCTGTGCTACACGGCCGACCTGTCCGACCCCGCCGAGCGCCTCTACACCCTGGACTACTATCTGCGGCTGGCCGAGCAGATCGTCGAGGCGGGCGCGCACGTCCTGGCCGTCAAGGACATGGCCGGACTGCTGCGGGCCCCCGCCGCGGCCACCCTCGTCACGGCCCTGCGCCGCGAGTTCGGCCTCCCGGTCCATCTGCACACCCACGACACCGCGGGCGGCCAGCTCGCCACCTATCTGGCCGCGGCGCAGGCGGGCGTCGACGCGGTGGACGGCGCGGTCGCCTCCATGGCCGGCACCACCTCCCAGCCGTCGCTGACGGCGCTGGTGGCCGCCACCGACCACTCCGAGCGGCCCACCGGCCTCGACCTGAAGGCCGTCGGCGACCTGGAGCCGTACTGGGAGGGCGTCCGCAGGATCTACGCGCCCTTCGAGGCGGGCCTCGCCGCGCCGACCGGGCGCGTCTACCACCACGAGATCCCCGGCGGCCAGCTCTCCAACCTGCGCACCCAGGCGGTCGCCCTGGGCCTCGGCGACCGCTTCGAGGACATCGAGGCGATGTACGCCGCCGCCGACCGCATCCTGGGCCGCCTCGTCAAGGTCACCCCGTCCTCCAAGGTGGTCGGCGACCTCGCCCTGCACCTGGTGGGCGCCGGGGTCGACCCGGCGGACTTCGAGCGGACCCCGGACCGGTTCGACATCCCCGACTCCGTCATCGGCTTCCTCCGCGGCGAGCTGGGCACCCCGCCCGGCGGCTGGCCCGAACCCTTCCGCACCAAGGCGCTCCAGGGCCGCGCGGAGGCCAGGCCCGTCGCCGGACTGAGCGCCGAGGACCGCGAGGGCCTGGACAAGAACCGGCGCGCCACCCTCAACCGGCTGCTGTTCCCCGGCCCGACGCGCGACTTCGAGCAGCACCGCCAGACCTACGGCGACACCGGCGTGCTGGACAGCAAGGACTTCTTCTACGGGCTGCGCCCCGGCACCGAGTACGCCGTCGACCTCGAACCGGGCGTCCGGCTGCTGATCGAGCTCCAGGCGGTCGGCGAGGCGGACGAGCGCGGGATGCGCACGGTGATGTCCTCGCTCAACGGCCAGCTCCGCCCGGTCCAGGTGCGGGACACCGCCGCCGCCTCCGACGTCCCGGTGACGGAGAAGGCGGACCGCGGCGATCCGGGGCATGTCGCGGCGCCGTTCGCCGGGGTGGTGACGCTGGCGGTCGCCGAGGGCGAGGAGGTGGCGGCCGGGGCGACCGTGGCCACCATCGAGGCGATGAAGATGGAGGCCGCGATCACGGCCCCGCGCGCCGGCCGGGTGCGCCGGCTCGCCATCCACCGCATCCAGCAGGTGGAGGGCGGCGACCTGCTGATCGAGGTGGGCTGACCCGCCGCGCGACCGCGCGGACGAGGGGGGCGCCGACTGCCGGGAACGGCGGACGGCGCCCTCCTCGTCCGTGGTGTCCGTGCGCCTCCAGGACTTCCGCGCGGGGGCGTCCGTGCGCCCTCAGGACTCCTGCGGGGCGGGCACGTCCCGGCCGTTGAGCGCCCGGTAGGCGAACCGGGTGACGGCCTCCACGGCCTCGTCCTCGGGGAGGTCGGACCAGGGCTGGGTGACGCTGTCGAACGTCGCGGTCAGCAGGGTGAGGGTGGCCTCGGGGGAGGCCGGGAGGTCGGGGACGTGGCGGAGGTGGTCGCGCAGGTCGTCGAGCTGGGCGCGCCGCCAGTGCCGCAGGGTCGCGGCCAGTTCCTCGCTGACCAGGGACGCCTGATGCAGCGCGAGCAGGGTGGCGGCGTGCTCCCGGTACACCCGCACATAGGCGGCGACATGGAAGCGGATCGCGTCCGGGTCGGTGAAGTCCGCCTTGTGCTCCGCGCTGTCCGCGGTGCGGTCGCCGGCCGCCGAGACCTCCGCGAGCAGGGCCTCCAGCAGCTCCTGCTTGCCCGTGAAGTGGTTGTAGAAGGAGCCTGCCGAGCGCCCGGCCTCGGCCGTGATGTCGGTGATCTTGGTGTTCAGGTACCCGCGCGTGGTGAACAGCCGCTTGGCCGCCTCGATCAGCGCACCTCTGGTTTCGGCCGCCTGTACCGAACGTTTCACGCCGCTCTCCTCGTGACCTTGACAGGGCACGCTAGCAGCCCGCAGAGTGAATCTAAATTCAGTGAATGGAGATTCATTATGCGGGTTCTCATCGTCGGCGCCGGACCCACCGGACTGACCCTCGGCATCGACCTGGCGCGGCGCGGAGTGGAGGTGCGGATCGTCGACAGGGCCGAGGAGTTCTTCGCCGGGTCGCGCGGCGACGGCATCCAGCCCCGCACCCTGGAGGTCCTCGACGACCTCGGCGTGCTGGAGGCCGTCCTGAAGGAGGGCGCGCCGCCCGCCCCGACCCGTGTCCACCTCGACGGCCGCGCCGTGAGCGAACGCCGGATGTTCGCACCGCGCGAGCCGCGCCCCGACGTGCCGTACCCCAACCCCTGGGTCCTCGGCCAGTCCCAGCTGGAGGGCATCCTGCGCGCCCGGCTCGCCGCGTTCGGCGTGCGGGTCGAGTCCGGCACCGCGCTGGTCGGCCTGGAGCAGGACGCCGACGGCGTCACCGCACGGCTCTCCACCGGCGAGAGCGACCGGGCGGACCATCTGGTCGGCGCCGACGGCGGCGCCAGCCTCGTGCGCAAGGCGATCGGCGTGGCCTTCCCCGGCACCACCGACGAGACGTTCCGCATGCTGATCGGCGACGTGCGCGCCCCGGACCTCGACCCGGCCTTCGGGTACTGGTTCGCCGCGGGCGACGACCCGGCGGAGGGCGTCGGCCTGTCGCCGCTGCCGGGCACCGGCATGTTCCAGTTCGTCACCCGGCTCGGCACGGGCGACGACGCCTCGCTCACGACCATGCAGGCGGCCCTGGACCGGTTCTCGGCGGGCGTGCGCCTCACCGGCCACGGCTGGTCGACGGTGTGGCGGCCCAATGTGCGCCTCGCCGACCGCTACCGGTCCGGCCGGGTCTTCCTGGCGGGCGACGCCGCGCACGTCCACCCGCCGACCGGCGGCCAGGGCATGAACACCGGTGTCCAGGACGCCTACAACCTCGGCTGGCGGCTGGCCGCCGGACACGACCTCGACGGCTACGAGCGCGAGCGGCGCGCCGTCGCGGCGCGCGTCCTCGGGGCCACCACCGCGCTGCTGAACCGCTACACCGAGGGCCGCGAGGACGCCTACCGGCGCGGCGAGGAGAACTACGGCCTCGACATCACCTACCGCGCCCCCGGCGCCACCGGCCACCTCGTCACCGGCGACCGGGCGCCCGACGCCCCGGTCCTGGACGCGACCGGCGCCCGGGTACGGCTCTTCGACCTGTTCCGGGGCCCGCACTCCACCCGCCTCGTCTTCGGCGCCGACGCCCCCGCGGCGGAGCCGCACACCTACGCCGTACTGCGCCCCGGCGAGCGGCCCGGCCCCGGGCGGGGCGGCGAGTACGTGACCGACGCGGACGGCCACGCCCATGCGGCCTACGGGGCGTCTTCGGGCGACACCTTCGTCGTCCGCCCGGACGGCCATCTGGCCTGAGTCGGCGGCCCCGCGCGGCGGCGGCCGTACCTCAGCGGCCCGTGCCGTCCCCGGCACCGGCCAGCCAGGCGCGGGCGGCGGCGGTCAGCGTGGTGACACCGGTGCGCAGGGTCGGTTCGACGACCGGCGCGAAGAGCGGCGAGTGGTTGGACGGCAGGCCGTGGGCGATCCGGGCCAGCTCCTCGAAGGTGCGGGCCGCGGCGAAGGCCGCCGGGTCGGCGCCGCCCAGCAGCCAGTAGACGCAGGGCGCCCCGGCGGCCTCGGCCAGCACACCGATGTCCTCGCTGCCGGTGGCCGGCCCCGGATCGACCACCCGCGCCTCGCCCAGCGCCCCCGCGAGCGCCCGCCGGGTCAGCGCGGACGCCTCGGGGTCGTTGACGACCGCGGGGAACGACTCGGTGCACGAGATCTCCGGATCGCGCGGCGCGCCCGAGGCGGCGGCCTCGGCCCGGACGATCCGCTCCACGGCCGCCAGGACCGCGGTGCGCACCGCGGGCTCGAAGGTGCGCACGCTCAGCAGCAGCTCGGCGCGGTCCGCGATGACGTTCGGCTTGTTCCCGGCGTGCAGCGCGCCCACGGTGACCACCGCGGTGGCGGTGCCCGCGATCTCCCGGGCGACGATGCCCTGGAGCCGCAGCACCGTCGCCGCGGCCATGACGACCGGGTCGACACACGCCTCGGGCCGCGACCCGTGGCCGCCGCTGCCGTGCAGCACGACGCGCAGCGAGTCGGACGCGGCGAACGCGGGCCCGGCGTGCAGCCCCACGTACCCGGCGGGCAGCGGCGCCACGTGCTGGCCGAGCACGACCCGCGGCCGGCCGAACCGCTCGAACAGCCCGTCGTCGATCATCGCCTGCGCGCCCCGGCCGACCTCCTCGGCGGGCTGGAACACCAGCAGCAGCGTGCCCCGCCAGGAGGCGCGGTCCGCGGCCAGCGCCGCCGCGGCGCCCAGCAGACAGCTGACGTGCACGTCATGGCCGCAGGCGTGCATCAGGGGCACCGCGTTGCCGTCCCCGTCGGTGGCCCGCGCGGAGCTGGCGTAGGGCAGATCCGTGCGCTCCTCCACGGGCAGCGCGTCCATGTCGGCGCGCAGGGCCACGACGGGCCCCTCGCCGTTGCGCAGCACACCGACGACTCCCGTGCCGCCGATCCCGGTGGCGGTCTCGTACCCGGCAGCGCGCAGCCGGTCGGCGGCGATCTGGGCGGTGCGGTGCTCGCAGAAGGCGAGTTCGGGGTGGGCGTGGAGGTCGCGGTAGAGGTCGGCGAGGGCGGACGCTTCGGGGTGCGGGGAGGACGTGCTGGGCATCGTGCCACCTTCCGGTGCTCGGGACCGGCGCAGCCGCCGGGACGTACCGCTCGCCCTCAACATAACCAGCGCGGCCCGCCGGTACGCGCCCGTGGCGCCGGACCCCTCACCGTGCCGCGCGTCCGGTACGGGCCGGGGCCCCGTCCGGCTCAGGCCGCCCGGGAACGGCGGGCCGCCATCACCGCGTACACGAGGACGCCCGCGAACAGGAACAGCACCCCCTGGTACACGGCCGCGTAGCCCGCGCCCGCGACGAGCCACAGCGAGAAGGCGGCGGCCACCGAGGCGACCACGCCGTCCCGCACCAGACGGCCCCGGTCCACCCGGTCGCGGTGCCCGGAGACCAGGTGGAAGATCTGCGCGGCCGTGGCGAGCAGATAGGGCACGGTCGCGGTGAACGTGGTGACGAGGACGAGGACCCGGAAGACCCCGGCCGAGCCGGAGGCGTAGTTGTAGACGGTGAGCAGCGAGGCGAGGACCACGGTGACGCCCACCCCGAAGGTCGGCACCCCGCGCCGGCGCCGTGCGAAGGCCGCCGGGAACAGCCCGTCCCGGGCGGCGGCGTACGGCGTCTGGGCGCTCAGCAGGGTCCAGCCGTTGAGGCAGCCGGTCATCGACACCAGGGCGGCCAGCGCCACGGCCCAGCCGCCCCAGGAACCGCCGAACATGGCGTTCACGGCATCCGAGAAAGGTGCCCCGGACTCCACCAGACGGCTGTGCGCGACCGTGCCGAAGACGGACAGCGTGCCCAGCAGATAGACGAGGGCGGCGCCGGTGGTGCCGATGACGGTGGCCCGGCCGACGTTGCGCCGGGGGTTCCTGACCTCGCCCGCGCTCACCGCGGCCGACTCCACGCCCAGGTAGGAGAAGAGCAGCAGCGCGGCGGCGGCCGAGACCGCGCCGACCGTGCTGCCGCCGCCGGCGTGGAAGGGGCCGAGGTTGCGCGGGTCGAAGAAGAACAGCCCGCCGATCGCGACCAGCAGCAGCGGCACCAGCTTCAGCACCGTGGAGACGACCTGCACCGCCCCCACGTAGCGGGTCCCGGCGAAGTTGGCGAGCGCGGGCAGCCACTGGAGGGCGAGCGCGGCCAGGCACGCGGTCCAGCGGTGGCCGTTCACCGGGATCAGTACGTCCAGATAGCCGACCGCGGCGACGGCGAGCGCGGCGTTCGACACCCAGGTGGTGATCCAGTACGCCCAGGCCGCGAGGAACCCGGCGAAGTCGCCGAAGGCCGCGCGGGCGTAGACGTAGGGCCCGCCGGTGCGCGGATCGCGCTCGGCGAGCCGGCCGAAGACCAGGGCGAGGGCGACGGCCCCGGCGGTCAGGACGCCGAAGGCGACCAGGCTGACCGTGCCGTACGGGGCGACGGAGGCGGGGAGCAGGAAGATGCCGCCGCCGATGATGTTGCCCATGACCAGGGCGGTGGCGACCGGCAGCCCGAAGCGGCGGGCGTGCCTGCCGGGGGAGGGAGCCTCTTCGCCCGCGGGAGTGGTCCCGGCGGGAACGGGGGCCGCGGGGGTCTCCCGCGCGGCCGCGGCCGGCGGGACGGTCCCGGGGACGTGCATGGGGTGGTGCGCCTCTCGTCGGACAGTGCCCGGGGTCGCCGGGCGGCACCCGGGATCGCCGGGCAGGCCCCATGGTCGGGCAGGGTCCGGCATTCCGCCAAATCACACGTTTTTGTCCGGTATAGGATCGTCGGGAACCGGAAAAAGTGCGCCGTGGGGCGCCTGCGGGCGGGGATCGTCCGGCCTCCGGTGCGGCCCCGTCGCGGCCCGCGGCGGCGACCGGTGGGGAGCCCCGTGCCGGGGCCGCGCCGCGCGGGACCGGTCGCGCTCGGCGAGAGGAGTGACCGCAGGATGACCTAGCGTGGGCGTCATGTCCGAATTGCCGCACGGTGGGCACGGCCGGCCCCCCACCCCCGCCGAGCGCTGGGCCGCGTTCCGGAAGTCCCCGTTCCTGCCCGCGACCGTCCTGACGCTGATCCTCGCCGCGGCCGCCGGGCTCTTCGCCGGCTCCTACACGTACGCCATGGCCAACCCCACCCCGCACACCATCCCCACCGCTGTCGTCGGCCACCACGACACGCCGGAGAGCCGCCGCTTCGTCACCGGCATGGAGAAGGCGCTGTCCGCCTCCCTCAAGCTGCGCCCCTACGCCACCGCCGCCGAGGCCCGGACCGCGGTGGACGACCAGCGGGTCTTCGCCGTGCTCGACGTCCCGCCCGACCGGCGCACCGTCCTGCTCGACGTGTCCGGCGCCTCGGGCGCCACGGTCGCCCAGGTGCTGGAGGAGGCCGCGCAGCAGGTGGGGCGGGCCACCGGCGTCCAGGTCACCGTCCGCGACCTCAAACCGCTCCAGCACGGCGACCCGCGCGGCCTCGCGATCTTCTACATCTCGCTCGCCGCGGTGATCATCGGCTTCGTCGGCGCCATCCAGCTCAGCGTGCACGCGCGGGCGCTCGACCCGGCCGAGCGCATCGCCTTCACCGTCGCCTACGCGCTGCTCGGCGGCTTCGTGATCGCCGCCGTGGTGGACTGGCTGCTCGGCGCCCTCGACCTGCCGTTCGTCGAGTCCTGGCTGATCCTGGCGCTCACGATGTTCGCCTCCGGGATGGTCTTCTCGATGTTCAACACCCTCTTCGGGCGCTGGGCGATGCTGCCGACCTGGGGACTGATGGTGCTGCTCGGCAACCCCTCCTCCGGCGGCGCGGTCTCCTGGCCGCTGCTGCCGTCCCCGCTCGGCGCGGTCGGCCGCTGGCTGCCGCCCGGCGCCTCGGTGAACGCGCAGCACACGGCCGTCTACTTCGCCGGACACCAGCACGCCTTCCCGTTCCTGGTCCTCGCCGCCTGGGCCGTCGTCTCCTGCGCGGTCTTCTGGGTCTGGCGGCACCGCCACCCCGGCGGCCGCGAGGCCCGCCCGGCGCACGCGGCCGCCTGACGCGCCGACCGCTCCGCGGCTGCCGCCCCGCCGGTTACCTGTCAGGTCATCGACGCCGCCCCGCACCCGGTGCCACGATCACCGGCATACGCAGTGAGACCGGCGCGACCGACCGGAGGACGTCATGACCGCCTACGCCATAGCCCATCTGCGCGACGCCGCGCCGCACCCCGAGACCGCCGAGTACATCGAGCGCATCACCGCCACCTTCGCGCCGTACGGGGGCCGCTTCCTGGTGCACGCCACCGCGCACGAGGTGAAGGAGGGCGCCTGGCCCGGCCATGTCGTGGTCATCGGCTTCCCCGGGATCACCGAGGCGCGGGCCTGGTGGGACTCGCCCGCCTACCGGGAGATCGCACCGCTGCGCTCCCGCCATGTCGAGGGCGACATCATCCTGGTCGCGGGCGTGCCGGAGGGCTACGACCCGGCCGCCACCGCGCGGGCGATGCGCGAGGCGCTGCCCGCCGGACCGGCCCCGGACGCCTGACCCGTGCCGCCCGGACGGGCCCGGCCCGCCGCTCTCATCCGGCGGGCACCCGCCGCCCGCCGCGCCCGTCCGGACGCGGCAGCGCGGCCGGTGAGGACAGCGGCCCGCGGGGACCGGCGTCGTCGTCGAGGGTGCCGTTGACGCCCGCCGCCGCCTCGTCGGCCGCCGTGCCGGGCCCGCCCGCACGGCCCAGCCACTCCCGGTACGCCGGGGCCTGGCGCGCCGCCTCCCAGTACGCCTCCTCCAACTCGGCGTAACCCCGGTCCAGTTCGTCCTCGCTGCGCGCCGCGAGCAGCAGCCGCACCCCGATCGGGTCGCCGAGGAGAGGCCGGACGGCGAGGTCGGAACGCGGCCGCGTCGTGGGCTGGCTGACCGTCACCACCTCGCCGGTGGCCGCCAGCGAGTACGCGGTGAGGTAGTCGCCGTGCAGCATGTCGGGCCGCAGCCCCGCCGCGCGCAGCACCCGGCACAGCGCGTCCCACTCCCCGTCGACCGTGGAGTCCACCATCCACCGGTCCGCCGCCAGATCGCGCAGCCGCACCTCGTGCCGCGCCGCCGCCGGATGGTCGACGGCGAGACACACGAACTGCGGTTCGCGCTCCACCAGCACCCGCAGGCACAGCCCGGACGGCACCCGCAGCGGACTGCCCTCCACCTCGTGCACGAACGCCATGTCGAGCCGGCCCGAGGCCACCATGCGCAGCAGGGAGTTGGCGGAGACATCCATCTGGAGGGTCGGCTCGGTGCGCGGGGTGCGCGCCCGCAGCCGCCGCAGCCAGCCCGGGATGGCGCGGCTGGCCGTGGCGCCGATGCGCAACTGGGGTCCCCCGGCGCGGGCCGCGGCCGCCCGGGTCTCGGTGACCAGCGCGGCCAGCTCGCTCACCAGCGGCCGGGCCCGGCTCAGCACGGCGCGCCCCAGCGGCGTGGGCCGGCAGCCGGTGCGCGTGCGGACGAAGAGCTGACCGCCGAGGGTCTGCTCGATCCGGCGCAGCTGGGTGCTCAACGAGGGCTGAGCCATGCCGAGTTCACGGGCGGCCCGGTGCAGGCTGCCGGTGTCGGCGATGGCGCAGAGCACGCGCAGATGCCTCACCTCGAGCTCCATGAGGGGGAGCGTAGGGCGGGGCGGCGGCGCCGCACCAGACGAGCAAATGGCGACGGAACCGTACGAGTCGGCCCCCGATAGCCCCGTGCTATCCCAAGTTGCCATCATCCCGGCGGCGTTGGCCTGCCCGAGACTCATCCGCAACCGACCGTTCACACCCCACACCGAACGAGTAGGAGCCCCCACATGTCGTCCTCCCGCACCGGCGCCGCGGCCACGAAGTCCGTCCGCAGACTCGTGGCCCTCGCGCTCGGACTCGGCCTGGCCTCCGCCGCGCTGGGCACCGCCGGACCGGCCGCCGCCGCCCCGGACGCCTCCGGTCCCGCCACCGTCGCCCGGTACACGGGCACCGCCGCGCACACCGCCGACACCCAGGCGTTCTTCGACGCGGTCATGAAGTCGGTCGCCGAGAAGCAGGCCGCGCACCCCAACCTGAAGTCGGTCACCGTCTACTACAGCGCCGCCCAGGCGCCGAGCTTCCGTTCGCAGATATCGAGCGCCGCCTCCATCTGGAACAGCTCCGTCACCAACGTCAAGCTGGCCGCCTCCTCGGGCAGCGCCGACTTCTCGTACTACGAGGGCAACGACCCGCAGAACGGGTCCTACGCCTCCACCGACGGCCACGGCCGCGGCTACATCTTCCTGGACTACTCGCAGAACCAGCAGTACGACTCGGTCCGCGTCGTCACCCACGAGACCGGCCACGTGCTCGGTCTGCCCGACCACTACAGCGGCCCGTGCAGCGAGCTGATGTCGGGCGGCGGCCCCGGCCCGTCCTGCACCAACCGCTACCCGAACGCCAACGAGCGCGCCCGCGTCAACCAGCTGTGGGCCAACGGCCTGGCCAAGGCGCTGAGCAAGGTCAACAGCGTGCGCTGACGGCCCGGCGGCGCACTCCCCGAGCGAGCGCGACGGCGCGGACCGAGGCCCCGGCCCCGGTCCGCGCCGTCGCGCGCTCCGGCCGCCGCCCCGCCGCCCCAAGTGCCGTGCACGGCCCCGTCGTCGGCGCCACGGGCCCGTCCGGACGGGTAACGTCACCCCGTGCGCACCGGACGGCGGACGGCCGGGCGCACGACGAGGCGCGAGGGCGCGAGGGGGAGACATCGGATGAGCCGCACGGACAGTTCCGCCGAGGAGGCGGGCCACGGCGTCCCGCCGCGCGACCGCACCGGCCAGGCCGAGGCGTTCGACGCCATCGGCGACCGCTACGACGAGGCGTTCCCGCACAAGGAGGGCCAACTCGCGGCCACCGACCGGCTGATCTCCGCGCTGCCCGCCGGGGCCCGGGTCCTGGACGTCGGCTGCGGCACCGGGGTGCCGACCGCGCGGCGGCTGGCCGAGGCGGGCCTCGACGTCGTCGGCGTCGACCTGTCGGCCACCATGGTGGAGCTGGCCCGCGAGCGGGTGCCCGGGGCGCGCTTCCACCGGGCGGACCTCGCCGACCTGCGCCCCGGCGGCCCGCTCGGCCTCGGCCGGTTCGACGCGGCCGCGGCCTTCTTCTCGCTGCTCATGCTGCCCCGCGCGGAGATCCCCCTCGCCCTGACCTGGATCCGCGAACTGCTCGCGCCCGGGGGCCTGTTCGCCCTGGCGATGGTCGAGGCCGACGCGGACGACGTCCCGATCCCGTTCCTGGGCCGCACGATCCGGGTGTCCGGCTATCCCCGCGCCGCGCTGCGGACCGTGGTGGAAGGGGCCGGCTTCGACGTGCTGGCCGAGTCCTCGGCCTCGTACGCCCCCGCGGGCCCGGACGCGCCGCCCGAGGAACACCTCTTCCTGCACTGCGCACGACGCGGCTGACGGGCCGCGCGGCGCCCGCGCCGGTCGCTCGGCCTCCTCAGCCGGAGGACGGGCGCAGCACCAGGCAGACGAAACCGAAGCTGTCCCGGTAGCCGCGCAGCCAGCCCGCGCGGTGCTCGGCGGCCGCCGCGAGCGCCTGGGCGCCGTCCGGGTCGCCGGGGCGGTCCAGCGCCCAGGAGGCCAGCGACCCGGTCCACGCCCACTCGTAGGCGTCCAGTTCGCGGCGCGAGCTGATGTGCCCGCCGACCGGTGTCCAGCCATCGGCGGCGACGGTGTCCAGGACCGAGGGCAGGTCGCCGAGGTCCCCGAGCATCCCGACCGCCTCGGCCGAGGGCGGGTGCTCCCAGAAACCGTCGCCGATCAGCAGGCGCCCGCCCGGGGCCAGATGGCGGCGGGCCGCCGCCAGGGTGGCGCGCAGACCGCCGAAGGCATGCGTCGCGCCCACGCTGAGCACCGCGTCGAACGGGCGCGCGCAGGTGAACGCGGCCGCGTCCGCCTGATGCAGGAGCAGCCGGTCCCGTACCCCTTGGGCGTGCGCGGCGTCGCGGGCGCCGTCCAGCGCCTCCGCGGCGACGTCCACCCCCTCGGCGCGCAGCAGCGGACGCATGGCCAGGGCGCGCAGCAGCCACTCGGCGCCGCCGCAGCCGAGGTCGAGCACCCGGGCCTCCTCGCGGGGCAGCAGGCCGTCCAGCAGCAGGCGTACGGACTCGTCGTCGAGCGGGGCGGCGATCGGATGGCCGGCGTGGGCGAGCCGGGAGATCTGGGCACGGTTCACCGGCGGAGCCTGACACGGGGCGGCGTGCCGGGACACCGCATTTTCCCGGCGGCCCGCGGAAACCGGGCCCGCCGCCGGGGAACCACCGCCGGGGAACCATCCGCATCATCCGGGAGGAACCGGGGCGGTGCGGACCCGCCGTCGAGCACGCCGGAACCTCCAGGCACACTTTGGGTACCGCGATTCGCATGACCAGAGGATGATCAACGGATGATTACGCTGACGAAGGAAGACGGCCCGGCGGACCTGGACGGGGTCACGCATCTGTCCATCGGAGTGTCGTGGGACCCCACCGCGGGCGCCAGCGGCGGCGTGATGGGCATGCTGCGCCGCAAGGCCGGCACCGACCTCGACCTGATCGCCGTCGCGATGCAGGGCGGCGACCCGGTGCGCCTGGCGGGCCTGGACTCGCTGGACCCGATGGGCAACGGCTCGCTCGTGCACAGCGGGGACAACCAGACCGGCCGCGGTGACGGCGACGACGAGACGGTGACGGTCGAGTTCGCCCGGATCCCGCAGCAGATCACCTCGATCGTGTTCGTGGCCGCCGCCTTCAAGAAGGGCAGCTCCTTCCAGAAGGCGCGCAACATCAGCTTCAAGGTGTACGACGCGACCGGCGGCACCTCCCAGCAGGTCGCCGACATCTGGCCGAGCCTGCTCACCCAGGACAACGGCTGCGCCGTGGCCAAGGCGCTGCGCGTGGGCGGCTCCTGGAAGCTCGAAGTGATCAATGTGACGGGCAAGATCAAGCAGGGCGACGAGCACGCCCTGATGCGCTTCGCCGTCAGCAAGTGACCGCGGGCCCGGGGCCCCGGGCCGCCCGCGGTTCAGCGCCGCCGGTCCCGGTACAGGTCGCGCAGCAGGGCGATCTCGGCGCCGTGGTGCAGCACTTCCTGGTTGACCCACCACACGACGTCGGCGAACGGCTCCTCCGCGTCGCCGCCGTGCGGATAGGTGCAGTGTCCGACGGTGTCCAGCGCCGCGTCGTCCGCGCCGAGCAGGGCCCGCCGCCAGGCCGAGGCGCCCGCCTCCAGGGCCGTGAGCGCCTCGGCGGCGCCGCCCGGGACCGGGTGGCCGTCGCGGGTCAGCCGGTGCGAGCCCGCCGTGTGGTCGGCGCGCAGCGCCAGCATCTCGCCGAGGTGGCTCAGCCGCCAGGCCAGTGTCGTGAACGGCGGCGGCCAGGGATGCGGGTACGCGGCGGCGTCGCGCCCCCAGTCACCGGCACCGGCCAGCAGCGTCGCCCGCGCGCCCGGCCCGTCCGTCCGCCGCCGCACCGACCAGCACCGCGGCACCGGCTCCCAGAAGTACTCCTCGTCGGTGAGCGGTTCGACCCGGGTGTCCGTCCCGTCGCCGCTGTCCATGACCGGCCCGGCCAGCCGGCCGCGCAGCCGCGCGTACGCGAAGTCGAACTGCGCGAGCAGGGGGACGAGACGAGGGGGGACCACGGGCGCTCCTGGTGTTCCGTCGCCCCCGGCGGGGCGGCCGGCCGGTCACCCTGCCACAACGGGCCCCGCCCCGCCCGCCATTATCGGGCGCGGGCCGCCCGGCCGGTGTCCCTGCCCGCTCCGGCAGCGGGGACACCGGCCGGGCGGGCTCAGGAGGAGGGCCGGTTCAGCGGGGGCGGTCCCGCCTGCGCACCCGTGCCCCAGGTGGAGGGCCGGGCTCCCACGGTGAACGACAGCGACCGGGTGTGCCGGAGATCGCCGGTCGTCAGATACGTACGGCCGTAGGCGGAGCCGTCGAGGCGCGCCGACTGGATGTAGTGGCTCGCGTCCGAGGTGCCCGGCGCGGTGACGGTGAGGGCGCCGCGCGGGTAGTAGCGCCGGTCCAGCGTCAGGTCGACGCGCTCGAAGACCGGGGTGGACAGGCCCCAGGTGGCGTAGCCGGGCTGCACCGGGAAGACACCGATCGACGAGAGCACGTTCCAGGCGGACATGGTGCCCAGGTCGTCGTTGCCGGTCATCCCGGTCGGGGTGTCCGTGAACAGGGTCAGGGCCGCGTGCACCACGTCGGTGGTCTTCCACGGCTGGCCGGTCGACAGATAGGTGTACGGGGCGATGAGGTCGGGCTCGTTCTGCGGGTTGTACTTGTCCGCGTTGTAGTAGTCGTACGGCCCGTTGACCCACACCTCGCGGGCGGTCTTCGCCGGGTCCCGCACCAACTGCTCGTAGGCGAAGAAGGAGTCGAGCCGGGCGTTGGCCGCCTGCTCGCCGCCGATCAGGCCGATCATGCCGGGCAGGTCCTGCGGCACCAGCCACTGGTACTGCCAGGCCGTGCCCTCGTGGAAGCCCTCGCTCTGCGCCGGGTCGGCCGGTCCGGTGAAGGCGCCGGAGGCGTCGCGGGCGCGGAAGAAGCCGGTCGAGGGGTCGAGGACCGCGCGGTAGTTCTGCGCCCGTGCGGCGTAGCGCGCGGCGTCCGCGTCATGGCCGAGGCCGCGGGCCATCTCGGCGAGCATGGCGTCCGACAGGGCGTACTCCAGCGTCGCGGACGGACCGTGGTCGTAGTCCGAGTCGCCGGGCTTGGCGTGCGGACGGCCCTTGATGTAGGGCGCGAACCCCTTCGCCAGATACTCCTTGTTGGCCTCGCGGCCCACGGCGGGGGAGTCCGCGGGCGGTACGCCGTCGGCGTTCTTCCGCAGGGCGCGGTAGGCCCGCTCCTCGTACCCCTCGCGGCCCTTGAGCAGGCCCTGCTGATAGGCGTTGGTGAGGAAGGGGGTGACCGGGTCGCCGGTCATGATGTTCGTCTCGACCGTGCCGTAGCCCCACTTGGGCAGCCAGCCGCTCTCCTCGTCGATGTGGATGACGGAGACCGCCATGTCGCGCGCCTCGCGCGGCGCGAGCAGCGACAGCAGTTGCGACTGGGTGCGGTAGGTGTCCCACAGCGACCAGTTCTGGTAGTACGTGAAGCCCTTGGCACGGTGGACGCGCTGGTCCCAGCCGGTGTACCGGCCGTCGGCGTCGCTGCCGATGTTCGGCGCGAGGAAGGACCGGTACAGGGACGAGTAGAAGGTGCGGCGGAGCGTGTCGCTGCCGCCCTTGACCCGGACGTCGTCGAGCCGGTCCTCCCAGGACCGCCGCGCGGCCTCGCGCACCCGGTCGAAGGAACGGCCGCCCTCGGCCCGCAGGTTGAGGGCGGCGCCGCGGGCGTCGACGTACGACAGGGCCGTCGTCGCCTCCACGGTACGGTCCTTCGTCGTGTCGAAGCGGACGTAGGCGCCGCCGTGCCCGCTGCGCGAGCCCGCGGTGACGGAGGAGCCGTCCCAGGTGCCGAAGGAGGTGAAGGGCCGGTCGAAGCGGGTGATCGTGTACACCGTGTACGGCTCGGTGTCCTGGCAGAAGCCGCTGCCGGTGAGGGCAGTGCGCACGGTGCGGTTGTCGAGCACCTCCACCTGGGTGGAGATCACGCGGTGCAGCGACTGGCCCGCGTCGAGCAGGACGTTGGCCTTGTCGGTGGCGGGGAAGGTGTAGCGCTGGACGCCGGTGCGCGCGGTCGCGGTGAGTTCGGCGCCGATGCCGTTCTTCAGGCCGACCTTGTAGTATCCCGGGCCCGCCTGCTCGGTGTCGTGGCTGAACTCCGCCTCGTACCTGGCGTTGTCGGTCTCGGTGACGTCGCCGGTGGTCGGCAGCACGGGCAGGTCGCCGCCGAGTCCGCAGCCCACCCCGGACAGGTGCACCAGGGAGAAGCCCCGGATGTGGTTCTGGGAGTGGTCGTAGCCGGTGTTGTGCCCGGTGTCCGGCGAGAACTGCACCATGCCGAAGGGCACGGCCGCGCCGGGATAGGTGTTGCCCTCGTTCTCGGTGCCGATGAACGGGTTGACCAGGTCGGTGAGTTGGCCGGTATCGCGCGCGGCGGCCTGTGCGACCGGCGCGGTGAGGGCGGCGCCGAGGAGCGCGACGGCCGCGACGGCCGTTCCCACAGCGCGTGTTCGCCGGGTCCATCTCATGGGCGTCAACTCCTCCACCGAAAAACACGGACAACGTTGTCAGAGCGCGGCTCATTCTTCGGCGTTGTACGTGTACTCGTCAAGAGCGGACGCGGACCGGACCGTGGCGGGTCCGGTCCGCGTGCTCCGGCGGGGTGCCCAGGGCGCCCTCGCGGGTCAGGCCGAGCGGGTGGTGTCCTCGTGCAGGACCGGGTGGGCGAAGGGCAACCCGGCCGCGTAGCGGGCCAGTTCGTCGGCGGCGGCCGCCGCCATGCGGTGCAGTTCGCCGCCGAGGGAGCCCGCGACATGCGGGGTGAGCAGGACGTTGGGCAGGTCGTACAGCGGGGAGTCGGCGGGCAGCACCTCGGGGACCGTGACGTCCAGGACCGCGTTGAGCCGGCCGGTGCGCAGCTCGTCGACGAGCGCGTCCTGGTCGACGAGGGAGCCGCGGGAGGTGTTCACCAGGGTCGCGTCGTCGCGGAACAGGGCGAGCCTGCGGCGGTCGATGAGGTGCCGGGTGCCGGGCAGTTCGGGCGCGTGCACCGTGACCACGTCGCTCGCCGCGCACAGCGCGTCCAGCTCGACGGAGCGGGCGCCCAGCGCGGCCGCCTCCTCGGCGCCGACGTAGGGGTCGTGCAGCAGCAGGTCGAGGTCGTGGGGGCGCAGCAGCTCCAGGACCCGGCGCCCGATGCGGGAGGCGCCGACGACACCGACCGTGCGCCGGTAGTTGCCCGCGCCGCCGTAGGCGGCCAGCCAGTCGTGGGGGCCGCGCCGGGCGCGGTAGTCGTCGCGCATGCGCAGCAGTTGCTTGTTGGCGAGCAGCACCACGGCGACCGTGTACTCCGCGACGGGCAGGGCGTTGGCCCAGGCCGCCGAGGTGACCTGGATGCCGCGCCGCCAGCAGGCGTCGGTGATGTGGTGCTTGACCGATCCGGCGGCGTGGATGACGGCCCGCAGACGGGGCGCCCGCTCCAGGACGGACTCGTCCAGCGGCGGGCAGCCCCAGCTGCTGACGATGACCTCGCTCTCGCGCAGCGCGGCGGCGGCGCGCGGCTCGTCGAAGTCGTCGGCGACCAGTGTGGGGTCGAGGTCGGCGAGGGCGGTGAGCCGCTCCAGCGTGCCGGGGTCGATCAGCCGTGCGGCGAGGTCGGAGTGCATGGCGAGCAGGGTGCGCGGGCGCCGCTGACCGGGGGTGGCGGTGTGCGGCTGCGCGGCGGGTGCGGTAGGGGGGTTGGACACTCGGTTCTCCGGTGCGTGTGCGGCAGGGGCGGACGTCATTTGACGCTTCCTGCGGTGAGGCCGGCCTTCCAGTGACGCTGGAGGGCGATGAAGGCGATGACCAGCGGGACGATGCCGAGCAGGGAGCCGGTGACGACCAGCGGGTAGTACTCGGGGAAGGCGTGGGTCTGCGTGTTCCAGCTGTACAGGCCGAGGCTGACGGGGAAGAGCCGGTTGTCGGAGAGCATCACCAGGGGGAGGAAGAAATTGTTCCAGATGGCGGTGAACTGGAACAGGAAGACGGTGACGAAGCCGGGCATCACCATGCGCAGGCCCACCGACCAGAAGGTCCGCAGCTCCCCGGCGCCGTCCATGCGGGCGGCCTCCAGGACCTCGCCGGGCACGTATCCGGCGCAGAACACCCGCGCCAGATAGACCCCGAACGGGTTGACCAGGCTGGGCACGAAGACGGCCCAGAAGGTGTTGACGACCCCGAGTTCGCTCGCCAGCAGGTACATGGGCAGCGCGAGCGCCGTGGTCGGCACCAGCACGCCGAGCAGGACGAGACCGAAGAGCTGTTCCTTGCCGGGGAAGGTGTAGACGTGGAAGGCGTAGCCCGCGCAGACGCACACCAGGGCGCACAGCAGGGCGCCGATCCCGGCGTACAGCAGGGAGTTGAGGTACCAGCGGAAGTAGATGCCGTCGCCGGTGGTGGCGAGGGCGTGCAGGTTGGCGCCCAGGTGCCAGGTGGCGGGGGAGAGGCTGCGGCCGCCGAGCAGGTCGCCGGTGTTCTTGGCGGCGGCGGTCAGCAGCCAGACCAGCGGCAGCAGGGTGTAGGCCGTGGCCAGCACCAGGGCGCCGTTGACGGCCGCCTTGGACAGCGACCAGGGGCGGCCGCGGTCGCGCGGGGCGCCGGGGTCTGCGGTGGCGGTGGTCATGCGGCGGCCTCCGTGGCGTGCTGGGACCGGGTGCGCCGGCCCCGGCCGCGGGTGGCGCGGGTGACGACGAAGGAGAGCGCGGCGGCGGCCAGCGCCAGCAGGACGGAGGACGCGGCGGCCAGGCCGTAGTCGTGCCGTTCGAACGCCGCGGTGTAGGCGTACATGTTGGGGGACCAGGTGGAGACGACGCTCGGGGTGGTGCCGTGCAGGATCACCGGCTCGGTGAACAGCTGGAGCGAGCCGATGACGGTGAACAGGCCCACCACCGTGAGCGAGGAGCGGATGAGCGGGACCTTGATGCTGAGGGCGGTGCGCAGCGGCCCGGCGCCGTCGACGACGGCGGCCTCCAGGACCTCGCGCGGGATGGCCTGGAGCGCGGCGAAGAAGATCACCATGTTGTAGCCGGTCCACTCCCACACCGCCATGTTGACGACGGCGGGCAGCGGGTGTCCGAGCAGATCGGTCTGTCCGCCGAAGGAGTTGAGCGCGTCGATCACCGGGCTGATGCCGGGGGTGTACAGGTACACCCACACCAGCGCGGCGATGGTGCCGGGCACCGCGTGCGGCAGGAACAGCGCGAGCTGGAAGAAGCGGCGGGCCCTGACCAGCGCGGAGTCCAGCAGCAGGGCCAGCGCGAGGGCCAGCGCCATCATCAGCGGGATGTACAGCAGGCAGTACTGGAGGAGGTTCGAGAACCCGGCCCGGAAGGCGGCGTCGCCCAGGGCCCGGGTGTAGTTGCCGAGGCCGGTGAAGACGGTCTCGCTGCCGCCGAAGCCGAGGCCGGAGCGGTGCTCGGCGTACAGGCTCAGATGGACGGCGTAGCCGATCGGCACCAGCGTGACCGCGGTGAAGAGCAGGAAGAACGGCGCGAGCAGCACGGCGGGCGCCGCGAACCGCCGCCGCCGCGGCCGGGGGGCGGCGGCGCACGGGGAGGCGGCGGGCAGCGCGCGGGCTGCCGCGGGGGAGGCGGGCGTCATCGCGTGGCGACCTTCAGACCGCGGTTCTTCATCTCGGAGAGGGTGTCCTTCTGCGCGGTGGCCAGCGCCTGGGCGATGGTGCCGGAACGGGTGGAGAGCTTGCCGAAGGAGTCCTTGAGGGAGTTGTTGGTGACGCCCATCGCCGGTCCCCAGGTCCACTTCTGCCCGATGGACCGCGCGCCGCTCTGGTAGACGGCGTAGATGTCCTGGCCGCCGTAGAAGTCGGTGGCGAAGGCCTTGGCGGCGACCGGGACCAGCTCGGGGTCGGCCGGGTAGGCCGAGGAGTCGCCGGAGGAGATACGGGCCTGGATGCCCTGGGCGGTCGTGGTGGCCCAGGTGGCGAACTCCACGGCGGCCTTCGCCTTCTTGCTGTCCTTGGAGACGGCGAAGGTGCTGCCGCCGAGCATGCCGCTGGTCGGGGTGCCGTTCCAGGAGGGCAGCGGGGCGACGGCCCACTTGCCGGACTGGTCCTTGGGCAGGGTGCCCTTCAGCACGCCGCCGCCCCAGGAGGCGCCCAGGTAGCCGGCGGTCTGCCCCTTCTGGAGCGAGGCGGTCCACTGCTGGCTGAAGGAGGGCTCCACCCGCACCAGGTCGTCGTCGATCATCTTCTGCCAGTAGGCGGCGACCTTCTGGGTGCCGGGCCCGTCCACGCTCACCTGCCAGGAGTCGCCCGAGGTGCCGAACCAGGGGGCTTCGGCCTGCCACGCCATCGCCTCGAAGGTGGTCGGGTCGTCGGGGAAGAAGGTGGCGATCCGGCTGTCCGGCGCGGCCTGCTTCAGCTTCTCGGCGGCCGTGCGGAACTCGTCCCAGGTGGCGGGGGGCTTGATGCCGGCCTTGGCGAACAGGTCCTTGCGGTAGTAGAAGACCTGCGGCGCGGCGTCCAGCGGCAGCGCGTACGTGGCGCCGCCGAGCGTGGTCAGCTGCACCGCCTGCGGCAGGTACTTGCCCTTGAGGCCCGAGTCGACGTACTGGCTGATGTCCTGCACGGCGCCCTGGCTGACGAAGTCGGGCAGCTGCGGGTACTCGACGTTGAAGACGTCGGGCGCGTTGCCCGCCTTGACGGCGTTGGACAGCTTCGCGTAGCCGCCGGCCGAACCGGAGGGAATCTCCTCGTAGCTGACGTGGACGTCCTTGTGCGAGGAGTTGAAGGCGTCCACCACCTGCTTGGTGCCCTTGGCCCAGCCCCAGAACGTGATGTCGACGGGCTTGCCCGCTCCCGCGGCCGGGCCGTCGTCGTCGCCCGAGCCGCAGGCGGCGAGGAGCGTGGCGGACAGGGCGGCGGCGGTGAGCGCGGCGGCGGCTCGGCGGACTCTGCGACTGCGGGCGGGGGCAGCGGACATGGCTCGGCTCCTGGGGAACGAGACGGGTGGAAGGTGCCCGGTGCGGATCCGGTGACGACGACGCCTGCCGGACTCCGTGGCCGTCGGGCCCGGGTAGGCACATCTTGGGAACACTTACGATCGAAGTCAATACCTTCCGATCGAATGATCGAATCTGATCAATTGGCGAGGGTGCCCGAGCGGGCGCTCTCTGCGGATTTCGTAGCAACCCGCCGTCATGGGCAGATCATTCGATCGATCACATTGACGATCGATCGCCCGGCTCCTAGATTCGGCACCCCCGAGCCAGGAGCCCCGCCATGCCGTTGCCCCCCTTCCCGCCCGAGGACCGCGTCCGCAGCCCGTACACCGGCTGGACCCGCGCCCACTGGGAGGCGGCGGCGGACGGACTGCTCGCCGCGGTGGCACCGCACGCCGGACCGGAACACGCGCTGATCTCCCTGCCGGGGCCGCGCCCGAGCCGGTCGGGGCCGCGCTCGGACGGCCTGGAGGGGTACGCCCGTACGTTCCTGCTGGCTGCCCTGCGCGTCGCGGGCGCCGCCGGGCACGACCCGCTGGGCCTGCTCGACCGGTACGCCGAAGGGCTGGCCGCGGGCACCCGGTCGCCCACCACCGAGACGGAGCTGACCGGCCGCGACCCGGTGGCCTGGCCCGCCGTCACCGACCGGGGCCAGGCCATGGTCGAGGCCGCCTCGATCGCGCTCGCGCTGCGCCTGACCCGCCCCTGGCTGTGGGACCGCCTGCCCGCGCCGGTCCGCACCCGCGCCGCCGACTGGCTCGCCGGCGCGCTGCGCCACACCCCCGTCGACAACAACTGGTGGCTCTTCCAGGTCACCGTCGGCGGCTTCCTCGCCGGGACCGGCCACCACACCCGGGCCGCCGAGGACGCCGTCACACGGGGGCTGGCCCGGATCGAGCGCTGGTACCTGGGCGACGGCTGGTACACCGACGGCCGCCCGCGCGCCGTCGACCACTACAACGGCTGGGCCTTCCACCTCTACCCCGTCCTGCACGCCCACCTGGCGGGCGACGAGCGGCTCCTGGCCCGCCACGGAGCCCGCCTGGAGGCCCATCTCCAGGGCTTCGCGCACACCTTCGGCGGCGACGGGGCCCCGCTGCACCAGGGCCGCTCGCTCATCTACCGCTTCGCCTCCGCCGCCGCGCTGTGGACCGGCGCCCTGACCGGCCGCACCCCGCTGACGCCGGGGACCACCCGGCGCCTCGCCTCCGGCGCGCTGCGCCACTTCCTCGACCGCGGCGCCGTGGACGGGCACGGCCTGCTCACGCTCGGCTGGTACGGACCCTGCCCGCCACTGGTGCAGTCGTACTCGGGCCCTGCCTCCCCGTACTGGGCGAGCAAGGGCTTCCTCGGCCTGCTGCTGCCCGCGGACCACCCGGTGTGGACCGACCCGGAGGAGCCCGCGCCCGCCGAACGCGCCGACACCGTGCTGGGCCTGCCCGCGCCGGGCCGGCTGATCCAGTCCACCGCGGCGGACGGACTGGTCCGGGTGCACAACCACGGCAGCGACGACCAGCCCGCCGACGAGGTGCTGCCGGACGACCCGCTGTACTCCCGCCTGGCCCACTCCACCGCCACCGGGCCGGTCTTCGAGGGGACGGCCGACAACCACTTCGCCCTGCTCGACGGCGACGAGGCGAGCGAGCGCGGCCCGATCCGCCCGCTCGGTGCCGGGCCGGGCTGGGCCGCCTCCGCCCACCGGCCCCGGATCCGGGGCGCCGAGCTGCCCGGCACCGCCGTCACCTCCCTCGTCCTCGCCGACGGCGCCCTGGAGGTGCACGCGCACCTGGTCCGCGGTGCCGCCGCCGGGACCGCCGTACGGCACACCGGCTGGGCCGTGGCCGGGGAGGCGGTGGAGACCGTGGCCGGCGACGGCCGGGTGCGGGCACAGGCCACCGTGCCCGCACCCGGTTCCGGGCCGGAGGCCGCCCCGGAACCGCCCGCCGCACGCGTGCTGGTGTCCGAGGCCGCCGCCCTGCACGGCTTCGGCGGCGCGGCAGCGCACGCCCTGCCCGCCGGTACCGCCTTCGGGCCGTGCGGAGCGGTGCCGGTGCTCACCGGCACCGTGACGGATCAGGAGTGCCTGTTCGTCTCGCTGCTGCGGCTGAGCGGCACGGACACCGCCGCGCCGCCCGCCGCGCCGCCCGCCGCGCCGCCCGCCGCGCCGCCCGCCGCGCCGCCCGCCGCGCGGACCACCGTCACCGCCGTCCCCGGGGGGCACCGGCTGGTCGTCCACTGGCCCGGCGGCGGTGGCACCACGGCACTGCTCCGCGCGGACGGCGTCACCGTGACCCCGTCCGCGCCCGGCGACTACAGCCCGGGGCCCTCGTAGGCGCCGCGGTTGGGCTTGGCCGTGGCGGACACCGGCGCACCCCAGTAGTCGCGGCCGCCGTTGTCGGCGACGACCCCGCCGTTGCGCAGCGCGGGCGAGGCGGCCGTGAGCCGGTAGCCCGCGGCGGATTCCAGGGTGTCGCCGCCGGTGCCGGGGGCGACGAAGCCCGGGTCGCCCTCGATGCCGTTGGCCGTGGGGCGCGGCACGCCCTGGAAGACGTTCCACTGCCAGGAGACACCGGCCCCGGTGGGCAGCCGGGAGTCCGCGCGGCCCACCCAGATGTTGTTCTCCAGCAGGCTGTTCGCGGGCACGCCGATGTCGAGCCTGCGGTCCGGGCAGTAGACGACGTTGTTGTGGAAGCGCAGCGCCGACCGGCCGCCCGAGGCGCCCACCATGCGGCAGTCGTTCTCGGAGACGTTGTAGCGCACCACCTCGGTGGCGCCGCCGCTGGTCCCGCAGCCGTCGCAGTCCAGGAAGAGGCCGCCCGCGTTGTCCCGGCTGAAGTTGTACTGCACCGTGCAGTGGCCGGTGTTGCCCCAGTCGCAGTCGAACGCCTCGCTGTCGTAGGCCGACATGACGCTGCCGTACACGGCGTTCTTCTGGATCACGGCGTCGTGGTCGCCGAGCACCCAGATCCCGGCGAAGTTGCCGCCGGTCCACGGATAGGTGCCGGTGCCCAGGGCTGCCGCGGTGTTGTACTCGATCAGCGGCGACTCGGCGTAGGAGACGATGATGCCGTCGCCGCCGACCGCGGTGACGGTGTTGTGGTCGACGAGGACGTCGTGGCCCAGGAGGGTGTTGGCGGCGCCGACGCGGACCTTGATGCCTCCGCCGCCGCAGTTTCCGACCCGGGTGCGGTGGATGTGGACATCCGCCAGCAGGGAGCCGGTGCCGGACACGCCGGTGCGGATGCAGGCGGACTGGGAGAACGCCGTGGCGTGCGTCGCCTTGTCCGTCTCGCCCGCCACGCCGTCGACGATCAGCCCGTCGACGTCGAACCCGGAGTGCGTACGGCCGTCCGTGGACTCGATGAGCAGGCCCTGCCGCTGGGCGAGGGTGCTCGCCGGATCGGTCAGCCTGATCGCTCCGATGCGCCAGTGGTCCTGGTCCTTCAGGTGCAGCGCGTTCTCGGCGCCGCCCGCGTCGACGACCGGGGCGGCGCCGCTGCCGTAGGGCGCGATGGTGACGGGCGCGGCCGCGGTGCCGCTGCCGTGCGGGGTCAGCGTGCCGTGGCAGGTCGTGCCCGCGGCCAGGGCCAGGGTGTCCCCGGGCCGGAACGTCAGGGCGGCGACCGAGGCCAGGGAGTTGTACGGGGAGTCGAGCGAGCCGGTACCGTCGGTGGACCGCGAACAGTCCAGGTGCACGGTGGTGCCGGCGAGGCGGGGGGAGAGGGCGGTCGCCGAGGCGGGGGACGGGGCGAGGGCGCCGGCCGCGGCCAGGGCGGCCGCGACGAGGCCCGTGCCGAGGGTTCTGAGGCTCATGAGGGTGCTCCTCCTGGGCTGCTGGTGGGGCCCAGAAGCTAGGAGCACCGTTCGATCGAGTCAATACAAACGAACAAGGCGATCGACTATCGATCAAAATTTGCGTTTGATGGGCTTGGATGACCGATAGCTGAGCACTAGATCAATCGGCTATCGAATGATAGCCTCGACGAGGAGTCAGGCCAGCTGAGAAAGGGACCGTCATGTCGATCGCGGCGGACGAGCGCCGGACGCGGATCCTCGAGATCGTGCGCAAGCTCGGCACGGTCCGGGTGACGGACCTCGCGGCCCGTCTCGACCTGCCGGCCGTCACCGTGCGCCGCGATGTCGCGGCGCTCGCCGAGGCGGGGCGGCTGCGCCGCGCGCACGGCTCGGTCTCGGTGCCCGACGAGCGCTCCGGCACCCCGGCCGACGCCCGCACCCTGGGGCTGATCGTGCCCACGGTCAGCCACACCGTCAGCCAGTACTTCGACGAGGTGATCGCCGGGGCCCGCGCCGCCGCGGCCGACGCCGGGGCCCACCTGGTGCTCGGTATCTCGTCCTACGACCCGGGAGCCGACCGCGCGCAGGCGGAACAGCTCCTCAGGTCGGGCGCCGAAGGGCTCATGCTGACCCCCAACTGGATGTCCAGGGCCGAGCCCGAGGACCGGCGCTGGCTGCACGAGCTGCCCGTGCCCGCCGTACTGGTGGAGCGCCGCGCCGCTGCCGGCACCCCCGCCGCCGAACTGGACTCGGTCAGCTCCGACCACCACCACGGCGTCCTGCTCGCCCTGCGCCACCTGGCCGCGCTCGACCATCTGACGGTCGCCCTCGCGGCCCGCCGCGACACCTGGACCGCCCTGCGGGTGCGCAGCGGCTACGCCGAGGCGTGCGAACTGCTGGAGCTGACCCCGCAGCCGGTGATCGACATCGACGACCCCGCCACCGCCCCCGAACTGGTGTCCCGGAGCCTCGCCGAGGCCGCCGACCGGGGCGTACGGGCCGCGCTCGTGCACAACGACCAGGACGCCATCCAGCTCCCGGCACTGCTGCGGGCGCGCGGCCTGTCCGTGCCCGAGGACCTGGCGCTGATCAGCTACGACGACGTCTTCGCCGCGCTCGGCGCCCCGCCGCTGACCGCGGTGGCCCCGCCCAAGCGCGCCGTCGGCGCCGCCGCCGTCGACCTGCTGCTGCGCCGGCTGCGGCACGGCGACGCCCTGCCCGTCCACCGGATCGAACTGCTCCCGGAGCTGAAGGTGCGCTCCTCCTGCGGCGGCGACTGACCTCGCGACGGTCCTCGCGACGGACCTTCGCGACGGTCCGCGCGACCGGCGGGGGACGGCGGACGTCGGCCGGCCGGTCGTCCTGCGGGCCGGGCCGGACCGACCGGCTGCCCCGGCAGTTGATCGATCATTGCGCGGTCCGATCGATCAAGCTGCGGACTATTGGCATTCCATTCATCAGTGCATAGTCTGCATAGCCATATGCAGCCGGTCCGCGCTCCTCGGGCACCGGGCCTGGCGAGATCGTCCAGCGTGTCCACCAGGACGGAGCAATCATGGCCCAGACAGTGGTGGAACGGCGTTCCATCGACGTCGTCCCCGACGAGGAGCGCCACGGCACGGCGTTCTCACAGTTCACGCTCTGGCTCGGGGCCAACCTCCAGATCACCACGGTGGTCACCGGTGCCCTCGCCGTGGTCCTCGGCGGCGACGTGGTCTGGTCGCTGATCGGCCTGCTGTCCGGAAACCTGCTCGGCGGCGCGGTCATGGCCCTGCACTCCGCGCAGGGGCCCCGGCTCGGACTGCCGCAGATGATCTCCTCCCGGGCCCAGTTCGGGGTGCGCGGCGCGGTCGTCCCGCTGGTCCTGGTCGTCGTGATGTACATCGGCTTCTTCGCCAGCGGGTCCGTGCTCGCCGGGCAGGCCGTCGGCAAGCTGACCCACCTCGGACCGGTGCCCGGCATCCTGCTGTTCGCGCTGGTCACCGCGGTGGTGGCGGCCGTCGGCTACCGCGTCGTGCACGCCCTGGGCCGGGTCGCCAGCGTGGTGTGCGCGCTCAGCTTCCTCTATCTGGGCGGCAGACTCCTGGGCCGGATCGACCTCGGGGACGTCGTCGCCCACCAGCACCACTTCTCGCTGCCGATGTTCCTGCTGGCGATGTCCCTGTCGGCCTCCTGGCAGCTGGCCTTCGGACCGTACGTGGCCGACTACTCGCGCTATCTGCCGCGGACCACCTCCGCCCGCGCGACCTTCGGCTGGACGCTCGGCGGCACCGTGCTCGGCGCCCAGTGGTCCATGGCCTTCGGCGTCCTGGTGGCGGCGACCGCGGGCCCGGCCTTCCTCGACGACCAGGTCGGCTATGTCGTGGGCCTGGGCGGCGCCGGCCTGGTCGCGTCCTGTCTCTACTTCGTCGTCGCGCTCGGCAAACTGACCGTCAACGTGCTCAACACCTACGGCGGCTTCATGTCGATCGTGACCGGGGTGAGCGGCTTCCGCGGCCAGCGGGCCCTGTCGCAGCGCGGACGCGCCGCCTACATCGCCGCCGTCATGGTCGCGGGCACCGCCGTCGCGCTCGCCGGGCGGAACTCCTTCCTGGACTCCTTCGCCGACTTCCTGCTCTTCCTGCTGACGTTCTTCACCCCGTGGTCGGCGATCAACCTGGTCGACTACTACCTGATCTCCAAGGAGCGCTACGACCTGCCGGCCCTCTCCGACCCGGACGGCCGCTACGGCGGCTGGCGGCTGGGAGCGCTGGCCGTCTACGGCATCGCGCTGGCCGCGCAGTTCCCGTTCCTGTCCACGAGCTTCTACACCGGTCCCCTCGTGGACCCGCTGGGCGGCGCCGACATCTCCTGGATCGTGGGCCTGGTCGTCCCGGCGGTGCTCTACTACGTCGTCGGCACGCGCCGCCGCGCCACCGCGCCCGCTCTCCCCGAGACGGCCGGGGCGCCCGTGCTGTCCGGGGCACCAGGGGCGTTTGAGGGGCCGACCGGCTCCCGGCTCGACGGACGGGGGCCGGCCGCCCCCGCGGACCGGCCGGGCGCCGCGCCGCTCACCCCGCGGGGGGAGTGACCGGCCGCCCGCACCCGGTGGGACGCGCCGGGGCGGCCCGGCCGACGCCGGAGGCGGCCGCCCCGGCCCAGGTCACGGCCGGGTCCGGCCCGGCAGCACCTGGACGGTGCCGCCGACCGCGCGCTCGCCCGTGGCGTCCGAGGGGTTGTTGACCAGGACGCCGCCGACCGCCATGGCGGTGGAGCCGCCGCCGTCGAGGTTGAGCGCGTCCACGGCTCCGAGCGAGCGCATGAAGGCGGCGGCCTCCTGGAGGGTGAAGCCCTCGCTGCCGTCGGTCCTGCGGCCGTCCACCGTGGCCAGGATCAGCCGGCCCCGCGCGTCGACCCCCGCCATGGTGCGCGGCTGTCGGACGTTCGACCAGGCGTAGCCGAACGACAGGTCCCGGGGATCGACGACGCCCTCGGCCGCCGCGTCGATGTGGATCCGGCCATGAGCGAGGAGGGTGGGGGCGGCGCTGACGATGCTGTCGCCGCGGCCGAGCCGCACCCGGCGGCCCGCCGTGTCGCGCACGACCTCCTCGACGCCGATCCGGTGCCCGGGACGGGCGTGGGCGGCCAGCCAGTCGCCGGCCGGACCGATGCCCTGCACGACCCTTGCGCCCGCCGGGACCGAGCCGCCGCGGGCCCCGGCCGACACCACCCGGCCCTGGGCGTCCAGGACGGCCTGCGTACCGGGTCCGGTGGGCAGCGGCGCCCCGAACTCGTCCGTGAACAGGACCAGTTCGTCGGTGGAGTGGCAGGTGACGTCCTGCCAGGGGCGTTCGCTGGGCGCCGCTCCCGGGCGCCCGCAGTCGCGGACGAGTCCGGGCGTCCGGTTGATGCCCTGGGCCGCGTGGCTGCGTGTGCCCGCGTGGACGGTGACGGTCGACGTCAGGTCCGCCACCCGGGCCCGGCGGCCCCCGTCCTCGATGATGAGCGCCGCCCGGGAACCGGCCGCCATCGACTGGAGCTCGCCGTCGTCCGCGCTGAGCCCCGACTGCGTCCCCTGCACGCCGTCGGCGTCGGCGGTGACGAAGAAGCCCGCGTTCACCCCCACCAGCGAACCCAGTTTCGCGGCGACCGACGAGGTGGTCGCGCGCCGGGCCACGGCGCCGTCGTGGGTGCCCTGGACCGTACCGGTGAACGTGCGCGGGTCGACCACGGCGACGTGCACGTTCTGCCGGTCGGCGGGCTGGTCGGCGTCGTAGCCCGTCCAGTCGACGGCGGTGCGGAACCCGGCCGCCGTCACCTCCTGGGCGGCGGTGCGCGCGGCGGCCTCGGTGGCGTAGGAGCCGATCCGGACCCGCAGGCCCATGACGCCGTGCGGGGTGTCGGCGTACGCGGGCCAGCGCACCGGCTCTACGCGGGGCACGAAGCCGCCCGCCCGCAACCGCTCGGCGGTCGCGTCGGCCCAGGACCGCGAACCCAGCGGCGCCCAGGTCGCGGCGCCGCTCAGGCGGCTGGTCGCCGGTGCCTGCACGGTGACCGTCCACAGTGGTCTCGCGGCGGTGTTCTCGATGGTCGCGCTGCGCACCTGCACGCCCGGCGCGAGCGTCGTGCTCGTCCAGACCGGCGCGGGCGCGGCCGGACGGCCGGTGGCCGCCGGGCCGGGCGCGGCGGCCTCGGCCGTTCCCCACAGTCCGCCCGACGCGACGACGGCGAGCACCGCGCCGGCGCCGAGCAGTACGCGTGCTCGCGCGGTGTACCGGGCGCGCTGGTGGCTCATGGCGTTCTCCCTACTCCCCTTGCCTGGGGCCCGCACGAGCTGTGCCGGCCGTCTGTCCGAACCGATGAGAACCCGCGGGCGGGAGCGGGGACGGCTCCGGCCGGTGACGGCGCGGGGAACACTCGACGAACACCTGCGCGACGCGTGGCCGGGCGCCGTGGACGCCGGGGCGGAGCGACGAGTGAAGAGCGCGGGACGGGGCAGCCGTCCCGCCGGGCACAGGTTGCCGATCTTCAGCACAATGTCCCTGCACGACAAAGACGGAAAAAACCATGGAAACCGGAGAAGGAAAGCCGAGGCGGACGACGGCGGACGCGGGCCCGCGGCGACGGACGGCAGGCGACCGGCGACCGGCGACGGACGACGACCGGGCGAACAGGCAAGGTGGCGTGGTGGTGGATGTGACACCTGACGGACAGACCGGTTCCTCGGGCGGGGAGCGACTGCGGGAGACCGTCGCGAGCATGCCCCGGCAGGTCCGCGAGGAACTGACCCGCAGACTGCGGCGGAACAGGCGCGCGCTGCGCAAGGAGGACGTCCAGGTCGTCGAACCGCCGCTGCTCAGGCGCGCGGTGGGCGCCTCCGCCCTCGGCAACTGCATGGAGTGGTTCGACTTCGGCGTCTACAGCTATCTCGCCGCCACCATCGGCAAGGTCTTCTTCCCCGGCGCCTCGCCGGGCGCCCAGGTGCTCTCCTCGTTCGCGACCTTCGCCGCCGCCTTCGTGGTGCGTCCGCTCGGCGGCCTCTTCTTCGGCCCGCTCGGCGACCGCCTGGGACGGCAGAAGGTACTCGCCACCACCATGATCATGATGGCGGCCGGCACATTCGCGATCGGACTGATCCCCAGTTACGGCACGATCGGCATCGCCGCCCCGGTACTGCTGCTGCTCGCCCGGATGGTCCAGGGCTTCTCCACCGGCGGCGAGTACGGCGGCGCCACCACCTTCGTGGCCGAGTACTCGCCCGACCGGCGCCGCGGCTTCCTCTCCAGCTGGCTCGACTTCGGCACCTTCGTCGGGTACGCGCTGGGCTCCGCCCTGGTCACCGTGCTGAACTTCCTGCTCACCGACCCCCAGATGCTCTCCTGGGGCTGGCGGATCCCGTTCCTGATCGCCGGTCCGCTCGGCGGCATCGGCCTGTACATGCGGCTCAAGCTGGAGGAGTCGCCCGCCTTCCAGCAGCAGCTCGACGAGCACGAGAAGAGCCTCGCCCAGCAGTCCGCGGGCAGCGAGTTCCGGACCATCGTCAAGAAGCACTGGGCGGCGCTGCTCATCTGCATGGGCATCGTGCTGCTCTACAACGTCACCAACTACATGGTGACCGGCTATCTGCCCACCTATCAGACGGAGACCCTGCACCGCTCCAGCAGCTCCGCCGACCTGCTGGTGCTGCTGGGCATGGTGTGGATCGTGCTGCTGATCACCTTCATCGGCCGCCTCAGCGACCATGTCGGCAGGCGGCCGGTCTACGGGGTGGCCGCCGCCGCGATGATCGTCCTCGCCATCCCCTCCTTCCTGCTGCTCAAGATGCACGGCACCTGGCCGCCGATCGCGGGCGTGCTGATCCTGTCCACGCTGCTGGCCTGCTTCGCCGCGCCCAGCGCCGCCACCCTGCCCGCGCTGTTCCCCACCGCCGTCCGCTACGCCGCCATGGGCATCGGCTTCAACTTCGCCGTCGCCGCGTTCGGCGGCACCACCCCGCTGGTCACCGCGGCGCTGGTCAGCGCCACCGGCGACGACCTGATGCCCGCCTACTACCTGATGCTCGCCGGGGTCATCGGCCTGGTGACCGTCAAGTTCCTCCCGGAGAGCGCGCAGGTGCCGCTGAGCGGTTCCCAGCCGATGGTCGGGTCCGAGGAGGAGCAGCGCGAACTGGTCTCCACCTCGGCCGAGCTGTACCGGGCCACGCGGAAGCCGGACTAGGGTCTCCAGGCTCTCTCGCCGGTCGGGTCGGCCTGAGGTCCGGCCGGGTCCGGCCGGACCCAGCCGGGTCAGCGGGCGGTCTCGCCGGTCAGCAGGTCACCGGCGATGCCGGACTTCTCCGGGCGGTAGTAGTCCCGGATCGCCTCCGCCCAGGCGTCCACGGCCACCCGGTCGCCCTGCGCCGGGCCGAGCGCGTCGAACAGGGCCTCGATGTTCGGCTGCCGGAAGCCGATGGCGGTCATCAGGGCGATGAAGTCGGGACGGGCGACGAAGCCCTCACCGGTCAGGTCGCCCACCGCGGACAGTGCCCGCGCGAACTCGTCGACCGTCTCGGCGAACCGCTCCGGGTTCAGCACACACGCGGTGAACTCCTCCGGGCTGATCCGGCCGTCGCCGTTGGCGTCCAGCTCCGTGACCAGCGTCGTCCAGTACCGGCGCAGGGAACCGAGCAGCGCGCCCTTGGCGGCGTCACCGGCACCGGGAACCGCCGCGACCACCCGGGTGCCCATCAGCTCGAAGTCGTCCGGTTCCAGGAAGCCGTTCCCGTCGGCGTCGAACAGGGAGAAGACGAGCTGGATCCGGTCGTTCGCCTCAGGAGTACGCATGAAGCCCTCACTTCTTCGATGTGCTCAGCTCTTCGATGTGCTCAGCGGGCCGCGCGGCTCCGGGCCGGGCGGCGGCTTCACTATCCGGCGGCGCGGTGCGGCCCGCCCGGGAAAGCCGGGCGCGTGCACTCGAACGAGGGGAATCGCTCCCACGGCGCATGAACCGGACCCGGCCAGGAAAGCGCCTCCGGGCACCCGGGCGGACGTACGTATGCGTGCAGACGTACGGGAAAGGCAAGCAGACGTACGGGAAAGGTAAAGGGAGAATCAGGGGCGAGTACGTGTCCGAGAAAGAAATGCGGGGCGGGTCAAAGGAATGTCCGGCGCGGATGAGAAATTCCTAGAAGCGGCCTGCCCCGGCGGTCCGCGCACCCGTCGTGCCGAACACTGCCGCGTATGGCTACGACAGTTCTCGACCAGTCCGGCGCCCCGCGCGCCGATCGCCCGGCCTTCCGGGACGGGACGGCCGGCCGCCCCCGGTACGAGCGCCCGGCGCTGCTGCTCATCGCCGTGGCGGCCGCCGTGCTCTACGCCTGGGGAATCGGCCACAGCCAATATCACACGTTCTACGCGAACGCCGCCCGCAGTATGTCGGAGAGCTGGAAGGCGTTCTTCTACGGGTCCTTCGACCCGGCGAATTCCATCACGCTCGACAAGGCGCCGGGATTCCTGTGGCCGCAGGCGCTCTGCGCCCGGATCCTCGGTTTCCACCCCTGGACACTGGCGCTTCCGCAGGCGGTCGAAGGGGTGGCGAGCGTCCTGGTGCTGCACCGCCTGGTGCGGGGCTGGGCCGGTGCGGGCGCGGCGCTGACCGCCTGCGCGGCGTTCCTGCTGACCCCCGCCGCCGTCGGTGTCTTCCGCACGGCGGTCGAGGACGCGGCCTTCACCCTGTGCCTGCTGCTGGCCGCCGAGGCCACCCGGCGGGCCGCGCTCGGCGGCCGGGTCCGTCCGCTGCTGTGGGCCGGGCTGTGGGTCGGGCTCGCCTTCCAGGCCAAGATGCTGGAGGCATGGGCGGTCCTGCCCGCGCTCGCCGTGACCTATGTGCTCTCGGCTCCGGTCGCGCTGCGCAGGCGCCTCGCCCACCTCGCCCTGTCCGGGCTCGTCATGACCGCCGTGTCGGCGTCGTGGATGCTGGCCGTCGCCCTCACCCCGGCCGCCGACCGCCCCTATGTGGACGGCACGACGGACAACTCGGCGTTCGGCATGGTGGTCGGCTACAACTTCCTGAACCGCTTCTCCTCGCTCGGGGTCAGCGCCGCCGCGACCGGCAGCGTCAGCGCCACCCAGGGCGGGGGCGGCCGCGGCGAGCGGCACACGGCGCCGGGCGCGGACCGAGGCGCGGCGGCGCGCACGGGCGGGGAGCGGAGCGCCGCTCCCGCCGCCGCGGTCGGCGGCCCCGCCGCCGGACCGGGCGGCGCCGCCGGTGCCTGGGGCAGCGACCGCAAGGGCTGGCTGAAGATGTTCGACCCGGCCATCGCCGTCCAGACCGGCTGGCTCTACCCGTTCGCCGCCCTCGCCCTGGTCTGCGGGGTGCTGTGGCGCCGGGGCCGGCCCCGCACCGACCCGCTCCGCGCCGGGTTCGTCCTGTGGGGCACCTGGCTCGCCACCTTCTTCCTGGTCTTCAGCGCGGGCAGCATCGGCGGCCACACCTACTACATGGGAGTGATCGCGGCACCGCTGGCGGCCCTCACCGGCGGCGGCGCCGCCCTGCTGCGGCGGGCCCACCGCGGCGGCGGCCGACGCGCCCTGGTGCTGCCCGGCGCGGTGGCGGCGACGGCCGCCTGGAGCGCGTACCTCGCCTCGGGATACTCCTCCTTCCTGGCCTGGCCGGCGCCCGCCGTCGCCGTCCTCGGCCTCGCGGCGGCGATGCTGCTGCTCGCCGCCCGGCCCGGACGGAGCCGCTTCGCCGGGCGGATCGCGGTCGCCGGTGGTGTCGCGTCCGTCGCGGCGGTGCTGACCGCGCCGGGCGTCTGGACGGCACAGGTCTTCGACCCCGCCGCCGCGAGTTCCGCCATGGGGGCGGTCGGCCCGGCCGGCGGCTCGGGGCAGCACGGTCCGCGATCCGCCGCCGCTCCCGCCCGGGGAGCGCCCGCGAGCGGCGCGGGAGCGGACACCGCCCGGCCGGTCCGGGCGGCGCGGACCGGACAGGGCACCGGCCGGGCGGCCGGGGGCGGCGGACCGCTCGGCATCCTCAGCGGCGAGGACCAGTTGAGCGCCGACCAGCGCGGGCTGCTCGCCTATACGCGGGCCCGTCAGGGCCGGGCCGCGTACGTCTTCGCGACCACCGGCTGGAACGGCGCCTCGCCGTACATCCTCGGTGCCGGGGCCCGGGTGCTGCCGCTGGGCGGCTTCAGCGGCCGGGTGCCGTTCCCCACCGAGGCGGGGTTCCGGAACCTGGTGGACACCGGCCGGCTGCGGTACGTGCTGGTGGGCGGCGGACGCGGGCTCGCCCCGCTGTTCGGCGGGGACGGGGCGCCGAGCACCGCGGAGCGGATCACGGCCCGCGTCAGGTCGGACTGTTCCGTGGTCCCCGCCTCCGCCTACGGCGGCGGGCGCCCCGCCCGGACCCCCGCCGCCACCGCCGGGGGAGCGGCGGCCGCGCCCGGCGGCGCGGCGGCGGCCCCGCAGACGCTGTACCGCTGCGACCCCGGCCGCCTGACGGCCACCGCGCCCCGGCCGCCGACACCGTCGCGCTCCGGCCGCTGACAGCCGCCGTGCCCCCGGGGCGCCCCGGCGTGCTCCCGGGGTGTGCCCCGTCGCGCTCCGGCACGCCCCGGGAGGCCCCGCGCTTCGACCGCCCCCCATTCCCAATATTTTCTTACGGAGATTTGATAGGGCACCTATATAAGCGCGTGATACGAAGAAGTAATGGACCAGTCACAGCGCGCCCGCTCCCCGCGGGACACCGCACGGGAACTCGCCGATCTGGCCTCGGCGGTCGTGCGGGCCCTGGCGGACCGGCGGGAGCTGAGCTTCACCGCCGCCGCCACCCTGGCGCGCCTCGAACGCGAGGGCCCGGCCCGGCTGACCGCGCTGGCCGTGGCCGAGGGCGTCAGCCAGCCGTCCATGACCCAGCTGGTGCAGCGGCTGGAGGCCCAGGGCCTCGTGCTGCGCGTCGGCGACCCCGACGACGGACGGGCCACCCTGGTCGGCGTCACGGCGGCGGGCCGGGACGTGCTCGCCGCCCGCCGCGAGGCACGCGACACCCGGCTGGCCGAACTGCTGACCACTCTGCCCGAGGAGGACCGACAGGCGTTGGGAACAGCGATACGCACCGCCCTGCCGCTGGTGCGGCGGATGCTCGGCGACGACGCCGTGCCGCCGCGCCCGCTGCCCGGACCCCACACCACCGGGAGCCTGCGATGACCACCGAGGACACCGGCCGCACGGACGGTCCGGGGCACGACGACGGCACGGGCGGGACAACCGGTCCGGCCGCCGCACGCCCGGACGCCGCCCCGGCGCGCAAGGCCCGCGGCACACGGATCGACGTCGACCACCCCCGCTACAAGTGGGTGGCGCTGACCAACACCACGGTGGGCATGCTGCTCGCCACCATCAACAGCTCCATCGTGCTCATCTCGCTGCCGGGCATCTTCACCGGCATCCGCCTCGACCCGCTCGAACCCGCCAACGTCAGCTATCTGCTGTGGATGCTGATGGGCTACATGCTGGTGACCGCCGTGCTGGTGGTCGCTCTGGGCCGGCTCGGCGACATGATGGGCCGCGTCCGCATCTACAACGCGGGCTTCCTCGTCTTCACGCTCACCTCGGTGGTGCTCTCCCTCGACCCCTTCCACGGCGGCAGCGGCGCGCTGTGGCTGATCGGCTGGCGCATCGTGCAGGCCGTCGGCGGATCCATGCTGATGGCCAACTCCGCTGCCATCCTCACCGACGCCTTCCCGGCCCGGCAGCGCGGCATGGCGCTCGGCGTCAACATGGTGGCGGGCATCGCCGGTTCGTTCCTCGGACTGGTCCTCGGCGGTCTGCTCGTCACCTGGAACTGGCGCTCGGTGTTCTGGGTCAACGTGCCCATCGGACTGATCGGCACCGTCTGGGCGTACCGGTCGCTGCGCGAGACCGGGGTGCGCCGCCCCGGCCGGATGGACTGGTGGGGCAACATCACCTTCGCCGTCGGACTGACCGCGCTGCTCGCGGGCATCACCTACGGCATCCAGCCCTACGGCGGCCACACCATGGGCTGGACCAACCCCTGGGTGCTGGCCGGACTCCTCGGCGGCCTGGCGATGCTCGCCGCGTTCTGCGTGATCGAGACCAGGGTCGCCGAACCGATGTTCCCGCTGGCGCTGTTCCGCGACGCGGCCTTCGCCGGGGGCAACGCGGCCACCCTGCTCGGCGCCGTCGCCCGCGGCGGACTCCAGTTCATGCTGATCATCTGGCTCCAGGGCATCTGGCTGCCGCTGCACGGCTACGACTACGTCGACACCCCGCTGTGGGCGGGCATCTACATGCTTCCGCTGACCATCGGGTTCCTGCTCGCCGGTCCCGTCTCCGGGGTGCTGTCGGACCGGTTCGGGGCCCGGCTCTTCGCCGCGTCCGGGTTCGTGGTGATGGCCGTGTCGTTCGCCGGACTGCTCGTCCTGCCCAGTGACTTCGACTACTGGACGTTCGCCGTGCTGATCCTCCTCAACGGGCTCGGCGGCGGACTGTTCGCCGCGCCGAACACGTCGATCATCATGTCGAGCGTGCCGGCCGACGCCCGCGGCGCGGCCTCCGGGATGCGGGCCACCTTCCAGAACGCCGGCATGGTGCTGTCCATGGGCGTGTTCTTCTCGCTGATGGTGGCCGGTCTCTCCGGGACCCTGCCGCACACCCTGACCTCCGGGCTCACCGCGCAGGGCGTACCGGACGCGGCCGCGCACACCGTGGCCGGGCTGCCACCGGTCGGGGTGCTGTTCGCCGCGTTCCTCGGCTACAACCCGATCGAGCATCTGCTCGGCCCGTCCATCCTCGGCGGGCTGTCTCCGTCCGCCGTCGGGCACCTCACCGGACGCGAGTTCTTCCCGCACCTGATCTCGCAGCCCTTCCACGACGGACTCGTGGTGGTCTTCTCGCTGGCCATCGCGATGTCCCTGGCCGCCGCCGCGGCCTCGCTGATCCGCTCGCGCCCGGTCCGGGCCGCCCTCGCCGCACCGAAGACGCCTCCCGCCCCGCCCCGTCCCGCCGCCCCGGCCGCCGCGGCGCCCGCGGCCGTCGCCCCCGGCCCCGCCGCGGCGGACCCGGCACACTCCCCGGCCCGGGACAGGGCACCGGACGGCGGCCACGCACCGCGTACACCGCACCCGCCGCACCCCCCGGAGACCTGAGCCCCGGGCCGGGCCCGGCCCCGCACCGGGACGGGCGGGGACCGGGACCGACGGGGATACAGTTCCCGCACCGTGACACGGAGGTGGGCCCCTTGGAGACCGTCGACCTCGCCGCACTCGGCGAGTCGTTCACCCGCGACCCCTATCCGGTCTACGCCCGGTTGCGCGAACGCGGACCGGTGCACCGGATACGGATGCCCGAAGGGGGCGCCGAGGCCTGGCTCGTCGTCGGGTACGAAGCCGGGCGGGCCGCGCTCGCCGACCCCCGGCTCTCCAAGAACTGGGCCAACGCGTCCCCCGCGCTGCCCCTCAGATCGGCCTCCTCCGGCCCCCACATGCTCGGCATGGACCCGCCGGACCACACCCGGCTGCGGCGCCTGGTCGCCCGCGAGTTCACCCCGCGCCGGGTGGCCGGACTCGCCCCGCGGATCCAGCGGACGACCGACGGACTGCTCGACGCGATGCTGGCCGCGCCCGGCGGCCGCGTCGACCTCGTCGAGGCACTGTCCTTCCCGCTGCCCATCACCGTGATCTGCGACCTGCTCGGCGTCCCGGACCTGGACCGCGAGGCGTTCCGCGCCTGGTCGAACGACGCGATCGGCGCCACCGTGCTCGACCGGCGCAGGGCGGCCACCGAGGCGATGGCCCGGTACATCGAGGAACTGGTGGACGGCAAGCGGCGGCGCCCCGGCGACGACCTCATGAGCGCCCTGATCCACGGCGAGGACGACAGCGGCGACGTCCTCGCCCACGAGGAACTGGTCGGCATGGCCTGGCTGCTGCTCGTCGCCGGCCACGAGACGACCGTGAACCTCATCTCCAACGGCGTCCTCGCCCTGCTCACCCATCCCGGGCAACTGGCCGCGCTGCGCGCCGATCCCACCCGGCTCGACGCCGCGATCGAGGAGATGCTGCGCTACGACGGCCCGGTGGAGACCCCCACCTACCGCTTCACCACCGGCCCGGTGACCATCGGCGGCACCGAGATCCCCGGCGGCGGGGAACTGGTCCTCGTGGCACTCGCCGACGCCGACCGGGATCCGCGGCGCTTCCCGGAACCGGACCGCTTCGACATCTCCCGGGACGCCCGCGGCCATGTCGCCTTCGGCCACGGCATCCACCACTGCCTGGGCGCGCCACTGGCCCGGCTGGAGGCCCGTATCGCCTTCCGCACCCTGCTGGACCGCTGTCCCGGTCTGGCCCTGGACATCCACCCGGCGGCCGTCACCTGGCGCGAGGGGCTGCTGATCCGCGGCCCGCGCAGCCTGCCGGTGCGGGTCGCCTGACGGCAGCGGGCAGCGGGCAGCGGGCAGCGGGCAGCAGGCGGCGTGCGCGGGGCCGGTTCCCGCGTCCGCCGCCCGCCGGGCCGCCGGTCAGCACGGCTGCCGCCACACCCCCAGCCCCAGCTTCTTGCGCATCGACGAGAGCCGAAGCCGCCGGGACTGCGCGCAGAACTCCTCGACCGGCTCCTTGTACTCGACGTGGAAGACGGCCTTGCCCGCCGCGACGAACGGGGCGAGCCGCGCGCACTCGCCGTACTGCGCGCACTCCTCGTTGACCGCGAAGTCGAAGTCGCCGACCAGCTGCGGGATCTGCGGCAGATCGTTCTTCAGCCCCACCGACATGCCGCGCGCGTGCGCGAGGGCGGCGATCATCCGGTTGTAGCGGAGCTGGTCGGTGGCGGTGAGCGGGAAGCCGCTGTGGTCGGAGTAGGCGTCCACCAGGTCCGGTTCCACCGCGTCGAAGCCCTTGTCGCGGCACATGTCGAAGCGTCGTTCCATGATCGGCCGCAGCACGGACAGCCGCCGGATGTCCAGCCAGCGTTCGCCCTGCCAGCCGTTGGCGGCACCCAGCACCGACCGCGGGAAGGTCTTCGCGTCGGGCCGGAAGTCCTCCCAGGAGCCGACATCGACGTAGCAGATCACCTTGCGCCCGGCCCGGTGCAGCCGGGCGACGTCGGCCGCGGTGTTCTCGAAGCCGTCGATGTCGTAGACCGGCACGTCGACCGAGGAGTCCACCCGCCCGTCGAGCTGCCACTGCCAGGCGAGGCCGGGCCCCGGCCGCCAGCGCGCCGGGTGCGGCACACCCGGCACGGTGTGCGCGCCCCCCGGGGCGTGTGAGCCGTGCGCGCCGGGCGGCCGGGCCTCGCCGCCGTTCCCGTCCGCGGCCGTGCACCCGGCCAGGGACGGCACCGCCAGCGCGGCCAGCGCGCCCGCGCACGCCAGCAGCGTCCTCGTCGTCCTTCTCATCGCCTTCTCCGGGTCGGACTCATCGGTCCGACCCGGCCAGCGCCGGGGTCAGACCGCTCCAGGGGTTGGGCGGCTCGCCGGTCACCGGCCCGCACACGGCCGCCCCGCGCTCGCGCGCGGTGCGCACCGCGAGCGGCACCAGCGCCTCGGGCACGCCGTACACCAGGTGGCACAGCGGGCCGGGCGGCAGCCGCGCCGCCCAGGCCGGACGGCTGAACGCCGAGACGTACGCCGACCAGTGGCCCTCGAAGGTGACCGTCAGATCCGCGAGCCGGGCGTAGCCGGGCGCCGGATGCACGCCCGGGTTGAGCACCACCGTGCCGGTGCCGAGCCTGCGCACCGACCGCACGAGGCGCCGGCAGGCCGGCAGCCCGGCGGGCGCCGCCGTCACCCGGTCCAGGAAGCAGCCGTCGGCCCCGTACCAGTCGCGGTGCCGGCGCACGTCGTCCACGACCGCGGCCGGATCGCGCGTGCCGTAGTCGGTGTCGGCGTAGCCGAGCAGACGGGCCCCGGCCCGGCGCAGCGCGTCGGCGACCGCGGCGAACGCCGGGTCGGGAGCGGTCCCCGGGCCGTCGGCCGGGTTGAGCACGACCGCGTAGGTGCGGGCCGCCGCCGTGATGAGGCGGTGCCAGGCGCCCGGGTCCTCGGCCGGATGCACATAGAGCGGGATCAGCAGCTTCACGGGACGCGCTCACCTTCCGGGCCGGACCGCGCGGGGGCACCGGCGGCCCACAGCGCGGCCACCGACGCGTCGAGCGGGTGGACGGGCCGCCAGCCCAGGGCGCGGGCGGCGGCGGTGATGTCCGAACACTGCCACGACACCCGCGCCGAGCGGGACGACCCGGCCGAATCCTCTTCGATCCGGCCGCGGAATCCGGCCGCGTCCGCCAGCTTCCGCACCAGCGTGCGCACCGGTACGGCCTCGCCGCCGCCGATGTTGAGCACCGGCGGCAGCGGACCGGGCGCGGTGAGGGCGAGCGCGACGGCCCGCGCGACATCGCGTACGTCGACGAAGTCGCGGTACGCCGACAGGTCGCCCAGCGGCAGGACCGTGCCGGTGCCCTGCCCGGCGGCGCGCAGCAGCGCGGTCACCCGGCCGGGCAGCCCGGTGGCCGGCGCGCCGGGACCCACCGGGTTGCCCACCCGCAGCACCACCGCGTCGAGTCCGGCGGAGGTCAGCGCGACCGTGCCGGCGAGCTTGGTGGCGCCGTACGGGCCGAGCGGCCGGGTGGCCGCCGACTCGGTGGTGCGCCGGCCCGGCCGGCCGGGGCCGTACTCGGCGGCCGAACCGAGGTGCACCAGGCGGGCCGCCGGTGCCGCCGCGCGTACCGCGGCGGCCAGCACGGCCGGGCCGCGGGCGTTGACCTCGGCCAGGGTGACCGGGTCGCCGCCGGTCGCCCCCGCGCAGTTGACGACGGCGTCCGGCGCCGCCGCCGAGACGGCCTCGGCCACCCGGTCCGGTGTGTGCCGGGAGAGGTCGATGTCCACGCCGGCGGCGGGGGAGCGCCCGGCGCCGAGCACCCGTGCGCGCGGCAGCTCGCGCAGGTGCCCGGACACATGGCGTCCCAGATAGCCGGTGTGGCCCAGGACGAGGATGCGCATGGGAGACTCAGACCCCCTTGAGCAGGAGCGGTTTGCGGGTGGTGAACTCGGCGTTGGCCCGGTCGTAGTCGTCGGGCCGGCCGATGTCCAGCCAGTACCCGTCGAACTGGTAGGCGTGCGGCGGGTGTCCGTCGGCCAGCAGGTCGAGGACGAGTTCGTCGAAGCCGAGCGGCAGGCCGGGCGTGTAGGCGTCGAGCGTGGACCGGGACAGACCGTAGACGCCCATGGAGACGCTGTAGTCCAGGCTGGGCTTCTCGGTGAAGGCGACCACCTTGCTGGCGTCGGTGGTCAGCACCCCGAAGTCGATGTGCACCTTGCGGGCGTACGTGGCGATGGTCAGCGGCGCCCCCGAGTCGCGGTGGCGGCGCAGCACGTCGGCGTAGTCGAGGTCGGTGAGCACGTCGCCGTTCATGACGAGGAAGCTCTCCGGCAGGCGGTCGCGGATGGTGAGGAGCGGCCCCATGGTGCCCAGGGGACTCTCCTCGGCGGAGTAGTCGACGTCCAGGCCCCACCGGGAGCCGTCGCCGACATAGGCGCGGATGATCTCGCCGAGGTGGCCGATGGCGATGGTGCAGCCGGTGAAGCCGGCCGTGGAGAGCTGGCGCAGTACGATCTCCAGGATGGCGTGCTGGTCGCCGATGGGCACGAGCGGCTTGGGCAGCGCGGTGGTGTACGGCCGCAGCCGGACGCCCTTGCCTCCCGCCAGGATCACTGCATGCATGGAGCCTCTCCTTCCGTGGACGTGCTGGACGTGCCGGGCGGTCAGATGTTGTAGATGCCGGTCTTGTAGCGGGCCAGGTTGGCCGGGTCGCGGAAGAACTCCACGGTGCGCGCGAGTCCTTCCTCCAGGGTGTGCGCGGGCCGCCAGCCGGTCGCCCCGGCCAGCCGGGACGCGTCCGCGACCAGCCGCATCACCTCGGAGCCCGCGGGCCGCAGCCGGGCCGGCTCCGCGCGCACGTCGAGCGCGGTGTCCATCACCTTGCCGATCAGCGCGACGAGGTCGCCGACCGAGATCTCCCCGCCCGTACCGGCGTTGAAGGTGCGCCCGACGACCCGCTCGGCCGGTGCCGTGCCGACCGCGAGGAACGCCCGCGCGGTGTCCGCCGCGTAGGTGAAGTCGCGGGTGGGGCGCAGATCGCCGAGGGTGATGGTGCGCGCTCCGGCCGCCACCTGCCCGATGACGGTGGGGATCACCGCGCGCATCGACTGGCGCGGGCCGTAGGTGTTGAACGGCCGCAGCGTCACCACGGGGGTGCCGAAGCTCGCGTGGTAGCTGTCGGCGAGACGGTCGCCGCCCGCCTTCGAAGCCGCGTACGGCGACTGGGTGTTGATGGGGTGGTCCTCGGTGATGGGCACCGTGAGCGCGGTGCCGTACGTCTCGCTGGTGGAGGTGTGCACCAGCCTCGGGGTGCCCAGGGCGCGCACGGCCTCCAGCACGTTGAGGGTGCCGGTGACATTGGTCTCCACATAACTGTGCGGTGCCCGGTAGGAGTACGGGATCGCGATGAGGGCGGCCAGGTGGTAGGCGCAGTCGGCCCCGTCGAGCAGGGCGCGCACCGAGCCGGGGTCGCGGACGTCGCCGAGGACGACGTCGACCTGGTCGAGGACGTCGGCGGGCAGGGTCTCCAGCCAGCCGTAGGAGGAGAAGGAGTTGTACTGGGCCATGGCCCTGACCCGGTGCCCCGAGGCGACCAGGGCCTCGGTCAGGTGCGAGCCGATGAAGCCTTCGGCCCCGGTGACTGCGGCGAGCGGTGCGGATGTCAACGCGGTGTCCTTTCCAGGAGGTCGGGCGGTTCGGTGGCGGGCGCTCGGCGGCGCGTCCGCGGTGGGCGGTGGAGGGTGACGCGGCGGGCGGTGACGCGGTACGGGCCGGTCACAGGTGCGGGGCCGGACGGCCCAGCAGACACAGCGCGCACACCGCGAGACACAGCGCGGCGCCGCCGCAGCACAGCGGGAGCGCCTCGGCCCCGGGCGGCAGCCGCAGCACGGTGACCGCGCCGGCGCCGCCCGCGGCCAGGAGACAGACGGCGGCCGGCGGCCAGGCCGCACCGAACGCCTGGAGCAGCAGCGCCGTCCACAACGCGGCGGCCAGCAGCAGCAGTTCGGCCGGCGGGGCACCGGTCAGCGGCGCCGCGGGCAGCAGCGGCAGCAGATAGGCCAGCAGGCAGCAGCCGAGCACCCCGGCCGAGCGCAGCAGGAAGCCCGCCGGTGTGGTGGCCCGGCGCAGCGCCGCGACCGACCAGCCGCGGTAGCGGTACAGCAGCCACTCCGCCGGGCCCATGCTCACGGTCAGCACGATCACGGCGTACGGGTGCAGCCGCCCCTCCAGCAGCACCAGGACCGCCGCCGACAGACCGAACAGGCCGTACGGCAGGGAGGTCACCGGGCGGGGGCGCGGGCCGCCGGTCCCGGCGGGCGCCGAGCAGACCTCGCGCAGGACGCGGGCGGTCGCGGCGAGCGTGGCCAGCAGCGCCAGCAGCACCAGCCCCGCCCGTACCGCGGGGCCCGGCTCCCACCACGGCAGCAGCGCGGCCCCGGCGATCAGCGGGGAGAGCGCGGCCAGCAGCCACCGCTCGCGGGCGAGCACCAGCAGGACGCCCGCCGCCGCCAGGTACGCCGACTGCGCCGCCGCCACCCAGAGCACCGCCTTGCCGCCGGCCGCGAGAGCGGCGGCGGCCGTGGCCAGCAGCGCACCCGGCGGAGCCCCGGCGAGCAGGGTGCGTCCGGCCTCCCGGCGGCCCGCGGTCATCCGCAGATGGGCGCGGTGTCCCAGCGCCTGGCCCCAGGCCCAGGAGACGACACCGGCCACCACCAGCGGGGAGGCGGAGCCGTCGGCGGACCACAGGGGCGCGGTCAGGAGATAGGCCAGGCCGGGCAGCGCGAACAGGACACCGCGCAGCAGGCAGCGCACATGGTCGGGGCGCCAGGGGTCGGGCGCCGGGGCGGGTTCGGGGAAGCTGCGGGGCACCCGTTCGTAGAGCGCGGCGGCCAGCGAGAACAGGTCCGGATGGCCGTAGCGGTCCCGGATGACGTCGGCGGACAGCCCTTCGGCCTCCAGCAGCGCGGCCACCTCGTAGGGGTGGACCGCGGAGCCCACCCGTTCGGACAGGTCGGCGGCGAGCGCGCTGACCGCGCTCTCGTCCGGCGCGAGCCGGGGCAGCCGCAGGGCGAGGGTGCGGTCGTCCCCGCGCCGGGCGCGGACCCTGCTGGTCCCGGCGAGGCGCAGGGCCAGCGTGTCCTGTTCGGCGCCGCCGGGTTCCAGCGCCATGGGGCCGCTCACAGGGCCACGCTCCCGGTGCCCGAGCGGACCGGACCGGCGGGAGCGGCGGGGGAGATGCCGGGCAGCGGGTGCGCGCCCGCCGCGGCGCCGCAGCGCGATCCGGACCGCTCCGTCACCGCCGAAGGCGCTCCCGAAGCCGCCGTCGCCGTCCCGGAGGAGGCCGACAGCTCCAGGTAGATGGAGCGGAACGTCTCGATGGTCCGGCGCAGGGTGAACTGCTCGATCACCCGCAGCCGGGCCGCCTCGCCCATCGCCGCGCGGCGCCCGGCATCGCCCAGCAGCCGCAGCGCGGCGGCGGCCATCGCGGCCGGGTCGCGCGGCGGTACGACCAGACCGGCGTCGCCGACCGCCTCCCGTACGCCGCCCACATCCGTGGAGACGGTCGCCCGCCCGCACGACATGGCCTCGATCAGGGTGAACGGGAAGCCCTCGCTGATGCTGGAGAGCATCACCACGTTCCCGGCGGCGTAGGCGTCCTTGATGTCGTCCACGCGCCCCTCGAACCGGACGGCGTCGCCCTGGCCGAGTTCGGCCGCCAGCGCCTCGCAGCGCTCCCGGTACGCCTCGCCGCCGCGCGGTGTGCCGCCGAACAACCGCAGCCTGGCCTCGGGGAGTTCGGCCCGGACCAGGGCGAAGGCGCGGATGAGGGTCTCCAGGTCCTTGATCGGGTCGACGCGGCCCGCCCAGCTGAGGGTGGGCACCTCCGGCTCGGGTCCGGCGGGCGGGAAGGCGGCCGGGTCGACGCCGTTGTAGACCGTGCGGATCGCCTCCGGGTCGGCGCCGCCCTCCTCCTCCCACAGCCGGTTGTAGCGGTTGCCCGGTGTGATCAGCGCGGCCCTGCGGTAGGTCTCCTCGGCCAGCAGCCGGAAGAAGCCGAGGACGACCGCCTTGACGGGCCAGCGGTAGGGCGCCGTGCGGTAGCCGAGGAAACGTTCGCGCAGATAGACGCCGTGCTCGGTGAGCAGCAGCGGCACCCCGTGCTGTTCGAGCGCGGCGAGGCCCGGCAGGACGGCCACCCCGCCGCTGACCGCGTGCGCGACCCCGGTGTGCGGCGGCGGCGCGGCCAGCGGGCGCAGCGCGTGTTCGAGCAGCCCGGTGGCGGTCAGTGCGTCGTGCACGGTGGGCCGGGCCTCCCGGACCACCAGTCCGGGCCGGTTCCACACGGCGCTCAGCACGGCGACCGCCCGGTCGCCGCGCAGGAACGGGCCGAGGGTGCCCGCGGCGGCGGCCCGTGCCAGGGCGTGCAGCGCGGGCGCGAAGCCGTCCTCGGCGCCCGGGTCGAGCAGTGCGGTGAGGAACCGCTCGTAGTCGGCGGTGAGTTGCCGCCGCGCGCGGCCGCGGGGCGGCCGGCCGCCGGGCGGGCTGCCCCACATCGGGACCGACAGCACGCTGCCGACGTGCGGGGGCAGCTCCCACACCAGCGGCTCGCGGCCGGTGCCGGTCACGGCGAGGACGTCGAAGGCCAGATCGGGCATGCCGGTGACGAGCTGGTCGCACCAGACGCTGACACCGCCGTGACTGTGCGGGTAGGTGCCTTCGGTGAGCAGGGTGACGCGCGCAGGGGCGGAGTCGCGCGCGCCGTGGTGAACGTGCATCGAGGTGTGCTCCACGGCCGAGGTGTGGGGTGGCAGTGCCGGTCCCGGCCGCTGGGTCGCGGCCGGGACCGTTTCGGTGCGCCGTTCAGTGCGCCGTGGTGGGCGCGCTCCTGGCTGTCACGCCGGAGGGGATCCGGGCGTGCGGTGCGGGTGCGGTGACCGGTCCGGTCACGGTGGTGCCGGGTGCGGCCGGGGACGCGGGTGCGGCCGGGGCCGAGGCGGGCAGGGAGTAGGCGAGCGGCTGCCCGGCCGAGGCGGTCCAGCCGGAGCGGGCGCCCGCGTAGGCGGTGCCGAAGTCCTGTCCGGCCAGGGTGGTTCCGGCGGGCAGGGTGGCGCTCACGTCGACCCCGTCGGGGGCGGACACGGTGACCGTGTCGCCGATCCGGTACGCGGTGACCTGCCCGGCGCTCAGGGCCGACTGCCAGGCGCTGCGGCGCTGCATCTCGGTGCCGATGTCCGCCATCCGCAGGTTCACCAGCGGGGTGTCGTCGGCGAACAGCGCGCGGTAGCCGTCGAGCACGCCGTCCAGGACCGGGTAGGCGATGCGTTCCTCGGCGAGGTTGGACTGGTGGACGAAGTGCGGCCGGGGGTCGTTGGCGAGGACGTGGCCGAGGGCGATGCGGGTCTCCAGCGGCACGATGTGGTCCGTGTAGCCGGTGGCGGTGTCCAGCGGGGCCGGCAGGCAGGTGGTGGTGGCCGGGTTGTCCTCGCAGATGCCGCTGCCGCCCTGGGCGCGGCTGGTGTAGAGCCAGTTGTACTCGTCGACCTGTTCGCCGGCCCGGCCCGCGTTGTAGAAGACGTTCATCGGGTAGCGCGAGACGGTGGTGGCGGTGCCGACCCGGCGCTGCTCGGGGTCACGGGAGTTGTCCGAGGCGAGCCAGGTCACGCCGTTGTCGGCGAGGGCGGGCGCCAGGTTGGGGTTGTCGTCGGGCTGCTGCGGCAGCACCCGCAGACCCGAGTGCTCGCCGGTGACCAGTTCCGTGTCGTCCAGCGGCAGCCCCGCCTTCTCCCCCCAGGCGCGGTTGACGGAGATCTCGTCGGAGATGTCCTGCCGGCTGACCCACTCGGTGGCGCCGTCCTGGTCGGTCTCGCACTTCCAGGGGACCACCGAGACGTCCTGCCGGCAGCCGAGGAAGGCGTGGGTGTAGGTGTGGTTGACCCAGCGGAAGCGGTCGCGGTCGGCGATCAGCTTGTCGGCCAGCGGGTCGGCGCCGTTGTGGTCGGCGCGCTCGTCGTCGCTGCCCACCGCGTTGTAGACCAGGTCGAGGGTGAAGCCGTGGCTCTGCTCCCAGGAGGTGGCGTAGTCGACGTCCGCCGGGGTCATGCGGATCGGGTCGGGCGTGCCCTGGCCGATGGGGCAGTCGACGTCGCCGGGCGTGCAGTTGAGCTGGGTGTCCCAGCGGTCGTCGGCGGCGAAGACGTCGTCGACGTGCACGGCGAAGTAGTTGCGCGAGGCGCCCAGGTGCACACCGCCGGTCATCCACTCCACGATGCCGCGGGCCAGCAGCCGGAACTGCTGCTGGTACTGGTTGTAGACGAAGGTCACGACCAGTTCGCGCCGCCCGTCGTGGCGGTACTCGCCCACCAGCGAGCCGCGCCGCCCCGACTGCCCGGGGATCGGGGCGTCCACGTACGGCGTGAAGTCGGCCCCGGCCGCGGGCTGGGAGAGATAGGCGTAACTCTCCGCGACGGTGGGGGAGTTGTCCTCGAAGGGCACGGCTCCGGACAGATAGCCGAAGGGTCCGGCCCTGCCCGCGGCCGTCACCTGGGCCTCGACCCCGTCGACGCTGCCGGAGTAGCCGCCGGCGGTCGGCAGCTGGAGCCCGGCCTGGGGGCGGGCGTAGGTGTAGGCGTCGACCTGCGGGACGCCGTAGGTCTTCTCGTAGGCGGCGAGTGCGGCCATCTCGGGCGAGTTCGCCGGGAACGGGTTGTCGTCGGGCAGGACGACGGCCTGGAATCTGGCCCGCGGCCGGCCGTCCACCGTGTCCGCGAGGAAGGCCGCGTCGATCACGGGTCTCCCGGCCCGGGTCAGGTCGATCTCCGTGTACGGCGTGCCGGCCGCGTCGAGTTCGGCGGCTATCGCGCCGGTGGACGGGCCGCCGTCGCTCACGATCAGGGTCCGCAGGTCGACGCGGGGCGCGGTGCCGTCGGCGTGGGCGGCCCCTGCGGGCAGTCCCAGCGCGGCGACGAGCGCGCCGACCGTGAGCGCGGTCGTGCGTATGGTCCGCTTCATGCGGTGAGGTCCTCTCCCCGGCAGGGCGGCGCGGCTCTTGTGGAGCGGGCGCGGCCCCTCGCGTGACGCCGGTACCCCCCTCGGACACCGGCCGTCGACGCATCCGTCGCGTCATATGGTGAAGGGTTTGTGTGCCTGATGGAGCCGTGTGCCGGGTCCTGACGGAAAATCGGCAGGGACTCGCCGGTCGGGCCGCGGGCCGCGCGCGCCCGGCGCGGGCGCCGCGGCCGGTCCGGACGCGCGGCGCCCGGACCGGCCGGGTCCCAGGTGGCGGCCCGCGCGCGGACCGGCGGCCGGGTCCGGCCCACCGGTCCGCGCGCCGCGCATCCGGGTCGCGGCGCCCGCTTCGCCCCGGGCCGAAATCCGGTCCCTGCGGCGGGGGGTCAGGCGCAGTTCACCCGTGTCTCGGGCGTGTAGACGGGCCCGCCGCTGCTGTTGGTGCTGTCGCTGAACTCGGCGTAGTAGTACGAGTAGAAGCCGATGGTGCCGTTGCAGCCCGAGTCCGCGGCGACCTGGAGGGTGAGGGTGACGGTGCGGCTCTGCCCCGGCGGGACGGTGGCGCCGTAGTTGGCGCCCAGGTTGGCCGGGCCGGTGCCGGAACAGGGCGTGCTGCCGGTGGCCGTGGCGAGGCTGCACCCGGTGAAGCTGTACTTGAGGTCCGGGCGCTGGGTGGTCAGCCAGGTGGGGTCGATCGTCTGATGGACGAAGAGGACGTCGTACGTCTTGTTGTTGGTCAGCGTCATGGACAGCTGGACCGTGCCGCCGGGTGTGGTGGCGGCGGTGTCGGTGGCGAACGTCAGGGAGGCCGGCGCGGGATCGGCGCTCGCGCTGGGGGCGAGGCCGAAGACGGCGAGGGCGAGACCGAGGACCGTGGCGAGGCCGAAGCGGCGCATCAGAGGTGATCGCATGGCCCGGGAGGCTAGGCACCCGGCGGGCGCCGCGTCTGCCCCCGGCCGGGCGCCCGGAAGGCCCGCTGGCCGAAGGTGTGCGATCGGTGAAGGACTCGTGCGGGATATGTGCGTGTACCCCTCATGGAGTGAACACGCACCGTACCGGCACGGTGACGCAAGGTCGAGGGGGCGGGGGAGGTGCCGGGCCGGTGGTATCCGCCCCGGCGCACTTTGGCCTGTACCAAGTGCCTTCCATGCGGCGCACACGGCGCTCGGTGGGGCGCGTGGATGCCGGAACGGGCGCCCAGCGCTCCCGGCAGGCGCCCGACTGCTGTCGATGCGCCCGCGCGCACGGGTGCGCGGAACGCGGGCCGGGCGACCGGGCGCCGGGGAGCCCTCGTGCCGCACGCCTTGACGGGGCAGGTGCGGACCTTTAGGTTCCCGGAGCACCGGCAGTCCATGTACGCGGTCAAAGTTCAGCCCGCTGAACGGTCATGACTCGCCGTTCCCCGTCTCCCCCCACCCGGCAGGAACCCCCATGACGTCATCCCAGCGTTCCCGGACCATCGCCGCCGCGACCGTCGCGGCGCTCACCGCCGTCCTGTCCGTCCTCGGCACGGGCGGCGCGGACGCCGCCGATCCCAAGGTCGCGCCCGGCGGCAACTTCGACCTGTCCACCTGGCAGCTCCAGGAGCCGGTCGGCTCACCCGGCTCCCCGACCACCATCTCCTCCGCGCGCCTCCAGGGGCGCGACGGCTACCAGGACGCGTACTTCTACACCGACACCCGCGACGGCGCGATGACCTTCTGGGCCCCCGAGAAGGGCGTCACCACGCCCAACTCCCACTACGCCCGCTCCGAACTGCGCGAGATGAACCGGGGCGGCGGCGCCGCCGACTGGCCGCTGCGCGGCACCCACCGGCTGAGCGCCACCCTGCGCGTGGTCTCCGTGACATCCAATGTGTGCGTGGGACAGATCCACCTCGGCAGCGGCGGCAGCTCCACCAAGCCGCTGGTGGAGCTGTACTACCGGGCGGGCGGCGACATCGTCCTCGGCACCGAGAACTCCCCCTCGGGAGGCCAGACCCTCCACCCGGTCGGACACGTCCCCACCGGCAAGACCTGGCGCTACACCATCGCCGTCACCGGCGGCGACACCATCGACCTGACCGTGAACGACAGCACCACGCACTACGCCGTCCCGTCCTCGTTCCAGCAGTACAAGCAGTACTTCAAGGCCGGTTCCTACAACCAGTCCTCCTCCGACAGCACCACGAAGGGCGCCCGGGTCGCCTTCTACGGACTCACCGTCAGCCACAGCTGACCCGGTGCGCCGAGAACCGGTCGAAAGCCGGGGCACCGGCCCCGCCGCACAGCTCCCCGTCCGCACCCGCGCAGCAGCAGCTCACCGGGCCCGCCCCCGAGCCCCGGCCGGACCCGGCGGCCCCGTCCGGAAGTCGCCGCCGCCGGACCCCGCCCGTTGATGCCGCGCCCCTCCGGCCGCTTCGATGGCGCCTTGCCGGACGGCGCTCGGCCGACGGCACCGCCGACGAGGGGGGTTGGGGAGACCGTGCGTCACTCTGGGAGAAGAACCGGCCGCGCAGCCGGAGGCAGAACACGGCCCGGCGGCCCGTGGACGAGTGCGGCGGCACTGCTCGGTGCCGCCGCACTCGTCGTCTCGCTGGCCCCGGCCGCCGCGGCGGCGACCGGAGCCGCCGGACCGCCGGGCCCGGCAGAAACCGCCGGACGGGCCACGGCGACACCCGCCCTGGTGAGCGGCATCCGCGAGCAGGCACCCGCCGAGGACAGCGCGGCGGACGCCGCCCGCGCCTACCTGGACCAGCGGCGGGACCGCTACCGGATCCCCGACGCCCGGCACGACCTGGTGCCTGGCGGGACGGTCGGCGCCCACGGCGAGGAGACCGTCCGGCTGCGGCAGCGCCACCGGGGCGTCCCCGTCCTGGGCGGCGAGTACGTCGTCCGGATGGAGAACCACGACGGCCGCCGCACCGTCACCGGTACCTCGGGGAAGTACTTCACGGGGCTGACCACCGGCACCACCGACGGCATCGGCTCCGCGCTCGCCGTGGAGCGGGCCGTGGACGCGGTCCTCGGCGACCTCGACGACCACCACTTCGCCGGACGGCCCGCCGCGGCGCCCGGCACCGACCCGGCGGACCTGCTGCACGGGACCGACCACGGCCTGGTCGTCCTGCCCGCCGGGCCCGGCGTCCTCACCCGGCACATCACCGTGCGCGGCACCGGCGCGGCGGACGGCGCGCCCGTGGTGCGCGAGGTCTACATCGACGCCCGCGCCGGCTACCCCGTCCTCCAGTACAGCGGCGTCCAGACCTTCGGCGCCGAGCGCCCGGCCGCCCGCGCGGCTGCCCGTCCGGTGCCGCGCACCCCGGCCGCCCGGCCGCTCGCCGCCGCCGAGAAGGGCACCGGCGTCCGGCTCGACGGGACCGAGGTCCCCCTCGACATCGAGCACGACGAGACCGAGGGCACCTATGTGCTGCGCGACAGCACCCGCATCCCCCAGGACGACTACCACTACGGCGTCCTGTCCACCTGGGACGCCCGTGGCAGGGAAGTCGCCGACACGAGCGGCACCTGGCCCGACGGCATCAGGGAGTTCAGCTCCCCGGCGCCCGCGTTCGGCGCCGACGCCACCGCCTCGGGCGCCGTGGACGCGCACTGGGCCGCCGGCCGGGTCTACGACTACTTCCGCGCCGAGCACGGCCGCGACAGCCTCGACGGCCACGGCATGACCGTCAACTCCCTGGTGGGAGTGACCGGTTCCTACGGAACGCCGTACGCCAACGCCTTCTGGGACGGCCAGAAGATGGTCTACGGCGGTGGTGACGAGGAGTACCTGCCGTTCTCCGCCGCCCTGGACGTCGTCGGGCACGAGATGACCCACGGCGTGATCGCGCACACCGCGAACCTGATGTACGCCGGCCAGTCCGGCGCGCTGAACGAGGCCATCGCCGACTACTTCGGCAACACCATCGAGGCGTCCGTGTACGGCATCCCCGCCGACGACCCGGACTCCGGGCTCCTGGGCGAACGGCTCTGCCGGACCAAGGGCCCCCGCGCGTGCGCGACCCGCGACCTCGACGACGGCCGCACCACCACCGGCTCGTTCGTCGGCGTGGACTTCCTCAACGACAACGGCGGCGTCCACCTCAACTCGACCATCTTCGGCGGCGCCCTGTGGGACGCCCGCAGGGAGCTGGGCGCCGCCGCCACCGACCGGATCGTCTACCGGGCGCTCACCCGATACCTCACCCCGCTCGACGGGTTCACCGAGGGACGCGCGGCCGTGCTCGCCGCCGCCAAGGACCTCGGCACCGGCGCGGCGCGACTGAAGAAGCTCAAGGGCGCCTTCACCGCCCACGGCATCGTGCCCGGCTGGGAACTCGCCCTCGGCAACGACAGCCAGGTGCTGCTCGACCGGATCAACACGGCCGGCACCGAACTGGGCGCGGGCGGCGGCTGGTGGGCGGCGTCCAGGTCCAACGAGGACGGCTCGGAACCGTACTCGGTGTGGGCGGGCCGCGCCGACGGCAAGGGGCAGCCCAGGCTGATGAGCCCCAACGACGGCCGCTACCACACCAGGCCCGCCACCGACGGCAGGACGGTGGTGTGGCAGGCGCACGGACCCGGCGGCGTCGACATCCTCGCCCGCTCGCTCTCCGGCGGCCCGGTCCGCACCCTGTGGCACGGCCGCAGCGTGGGCGGCGCGACGGGCGTCGACGGTGACGTGGTGGCCTTCGACTACTACACCTACGGCGGCCGCAGCGGCATCGTCCATCTCAGCCTCAAGGACCCGCAGGACGAACACGCCGTCGGCGGCGGCACCTACCACCGCGCGCACGGGTCGTCGGTGAGCCACGGCAAGGTCGCCTACCAGGACATGAGCCGGGTGGGACTGACCGCCACCTACGCGTGGACCACCCGCGTCGAGGACGTGGCGACCGGCGAGGACCGGGCGGTCCAGCAGTACGACGGCTCCACGTCCCTCGGCCCCACGGCCCTCAACGGCACCCATGTCTTCTGGCTGCTCGACGAGGGCCTGGACGCGAACGCGACGACGCTGCGCCGCGCCGCCCTCGACGGCTCCGAGGTGGCCGACCTCAGTCCGGGCAGCGGCCCGGACGCCCTGAACGCCTACGACCTGGCGGTCTCCGAGGACGCCGCGGTCGTCGGCACCTACCTTCCCGACACCGTGATCCGCAACGAATCCACCCCCAAGCTCTACCAGTTCGCCGCGAACGGCACCCCGGGCGCGCCCGGCACCCGGCTGGGACGGGTGTCCTGCAACCGGGGCGCGCAGACCGGGGCCTCCGCCCCGGGCGGCAGTCAGGTGATCTGGCTGGACTCGACGACCGGGAGGACCGACGTGGTGACCCGGGCCAAACCCACGGGCCGCTGCGGCTGAGACGGCACGCGCCGTGGCCGGCGGTGCGGTCCGTCCCCGAGGGCGGACCGCACCCCCGCGTCACCCGCTGACGCTCGGGGCGCCGGTCTCCAGATGACCGGTGAACCGGCGCGACCACGCGCTGTCGGAGTCGACGGTGACCGTGAAGTCGTACCAGCCGTTCTGGAACGCCACCGCGTTGAAGAAGTCCTCCGTGGTGGCCCCGGCGGCGACCCGGTAGCGCCAGGGGCCGTCGCCGCGGTAGTGGTCGGAGGTGATGGTGAACGTCACCGGCGCGGAACCGGAGTTGGCCATCGCGAACCAGATGGCGAGCTTGCCGGTGCCGGGCTCGACCGCGTACCGCGTGCGGACCTCGGCCTGCCGGCCCGCCGTGGTCGCGTTGCCCCGGAAGCGCCGCTGGAAGCGGTTGGGGCCCAGCATGACGATGTCGTACTTCCCGTCGCCGTAGGCGGGCCCGATGTTGAAGAAGTCGGAGGCGGTGCCGCCCGCGCCGACCGTGTACTGCCAGGGCGTGGACTCCCGGTAGGCCACCGGCTGGAGGGAGAAGTGCGCCGCCCGGGTGGCGGGCGCGCCCTGGTTGGCCATGACGCACCAGGCGTAGATCTGGCCGTTCGCCAGATACTCGAACCGGTCCAGGTACCCGTTGGGCTGGTACGGCAGCGCGCGGGCCGGGCGGGTGCCGGGCTCCTGCGCGGGCCGGGCGTTGGTGGTCGGCACCGGGTTGGGCAGCGGGCCGCAGGTGGCGTAGCCGATGACGCTCGTGGCGGGCAGCGAGACCGGCCCGGTGACCGGGTGGGCGAAGTCGAAGACGCCGGTGAGGTCCCCGCAGACGGTGCGCCGCCAGTCGCTGATGTTCGGGCACTTGGCGGGCGTGCCGAGCGCGGCCGTCCAGGTCTCCAGGAACCGCAGCACCGAGGTGTGGTCGAAGACCTCCGACGACACCCAGCCGCCCCGGGTCCAGGGTGAGACGACGATCATCGGCACCCGGAAGCCGAGCCCGTAGGGCACCCCGTTCAGGAACTCACCGGGGGTCCCGGCGGGCGGCGACGGCGGCGGCACATGGTCGAAGAAGCCGTCGTTCTCGTCGTAGTTGAGGAACAGCACGGTGGAGCCGAAGACATCAGGATCGGCGGCCAGCGCCTGGTGGACGAGGTGGACGAAGTGCGCCCCGTCGCCCGGAGTGGAGTACGGGTGCTCGGAGAACGCCTGGTTGGGCACCACCCACGAGACCTGCGGCAGGGTGCCGGCGAGCACGTCGGCCTTGATGGCGGCGGCGATGTCGTCCGGGGTGGAGCCGGTGACCCGCGGCACGGACGACATGCCCCGCACATGCAGCGGATCGGTGGCCGGGGCGTCGGTGAACTTCTTGAAGTAGGCGCAGCCGTTGTCGCCGTAGTTGTCCTGCGCGTTCTGGTAGACCTTCCAGCTCACCCCGGCCGCCTGGAGCGCCTCGGCGTAGTTCTGCCAGGTCAGCCCCGTCTCGTCGCCGCCGTCGTAGCTGGCGGCGTCGACCTTGCCGCTCCACAGGTAGGTGCGGTTGGGGCCGGTGGCGCTGAGGGCGGAGCTGAAGTAGGCGTCGCAGACCGTGTACGCGTCGGCGAGCGCGTGGTGGAAGGGGATGTCGGTGCGGTCCAGATAGCCGAGCGAGCGCACATTGCCCACGCCCGCCACCCAGTTGTCCATCCGGCCCTTGTTCCACGCCGCGTGCTGCGAGGTCCACGAGTGCGGCAGGTCGCCGCTGCACTGGGCCAGCGTCTCCCCGTCCTTGCCGCCCGCCGCGGGGGTGGCGCTGAGCTTCCACGGGTACTGGCGGCCGGTGCCGTTGGGCTGTTCGAAGACCGAGCGGTCGCCGGGCAGCGGCACCCCGCTGCGGTCGTCGAAGCCGCGCACCCCCTTCAGCCGGCCGAAGTAGTGGTCGAAGCTGCGGTTCTCCTGCATGAGGATCACCACGTGCCGTACGTCCTTGACGGTGCCGGTCGCCGCCCGCCCGGCCGCGTACGCCGTGCGCTGGCCGGCGCCGAGCGCCACGCCCGCCGCCACGGTCGCGCCGAACCCCACGAAGCCCCTACGGCTGATCGGTCTCATTCGCCCCGCCTTCGTCACCGGAGTGCCCCTGCGGCACACCGCGCGCAAGCGTGCCCCTGTGCGCGGTGAAACACCAGAGCGCGTAAGGGAGTTGGGGGGGCGGACCCCTCGAAGGGGAGCGAGGGGTCCGCCCGGCTCGGGAGGTCCGGGGTCAGGCGGTCTTCAGTCCGAGCCCGGCCGCGACCGAGTCGGTGCGGACGAAGACCGACACCGGGTACTGGCCGTCGCAGTACTTGTTGCCCGCCGACACGATGCCCACCACCTTGCCGCCGCTGACCAGCGGACCGCCGGAGTCACCCGGGCACACGCTGGCGGCCGTGCCGCGCTCGGGCGTCCCGCACAGCATCGCCCTGGGGTCGGTGTCCTCGTCGGTGTAGGGGCGGCAGCCGGTGAGCGGGGAGAGGACCAGGCTGGTCTGCTTCAGCCGGGTCGCCGAGACGCCGGGGCCGGTGCGGCCCCAGCCCAGCACGAGCGCCTTCCGGCCGGAGGCGACCAGCGCGGCGTCGTGCGGCCCGGCCACCGGGATCGGCCGGTAGGGCATCGCCCGGTCCAGCGTGAGCACGGCCGCGTCGTGGGCGAGGCCGGGGGAGGTGTAGTGCGCGTCCATCCGCGCGGACTTCACCCGCCGTACGGTGCCGTCGGTGCCGTTCACCTGCGTCCGGCCGCCGATCACCCGCAGCGCGGAGAGCTTCCCGGCGTCCTGGACGCAGTGCCCGGCGGTGAGCACCTTGGTCGGTGCCACCAGGGTGCCGCCGCAGAACTGCTGTCCGTTCAGCTCGATGAGCATGGTGTACGGCTGGTCCGCGGCCTTGGCCGGACCGCCGCCCCTGACCGCGGCGGCCTGGCCCGCACCGGCCAGCAGTGTGCCCGCCGCCAGGAGCGCGGTGACGGCCGCCGCGCCACGTACGCCCGCGGAGCTGCCCGGGAACCTGAAGGAACGGAAACGCATGACGGGATCCCCCTGAACCGATCGCCCGACCTGGCGGTCCGTACGGACCGGCGGACGGCCCCCACGGCCGCCGCTTCGCGATCGACCGGGAAGACGGGCCGCGCACGGTCCGGGTTGCACGGCCGGCGCCCCGGATCGATCTTTTTCCGCCGGGCCCGCCCCACCCGTGCGGCCAACGGCGCCCCGCCCCCGCGTCCGGCACCGGGCGGCCCGTGCGGCAGGGCCGGTCAGCTCCGCGCCGGGGCCCGCCGCGCCCATGCGCGCACCACCGGCACACAGGACTCGGCGAAGCGGTCGTAGTCGGCCGGGGTGTTGTAGACGTGCGCCGACACCCGCAGGTATCCGATGCCGTCGAAGCTGGTGAAGGCCGTCTCCGCGCCCAGTTCGGCGGGGGCCCGGTCGCGCAGCGCGTCCGCCGCGAGCCGGCTGGTGCCCAGCGGCTCGGGCAGCCGGACCAGGCGCATGCCGGGCACGGGCATGCCGACGTCGGCGCTCGGCACCCCGGCCGCGGATCCGGCGAACGCGGCGCCGATCACCCGGGCGCCGTACTCCGCCAGTTCGTCCATGTAGCGGCGGGCCGCCGCCCAGCCCCAGGTGTGCTCGACGAAGTCCAGCGCGACGGGCGCGGCGAGCGGTCCGGTGGCGTCCAGGGTGCCCTGCTGGTCGAAGCGGTCCGGGAACGGTTCGTGCGCGGCCCAGGAGTCGATCAGCGGGTGGAGGCGGTCGCGCAGCGGACCGCGGGCGACCAGCGCCGCCGTACCGCGGGGCGCGCAGCCCCACTTGTGGAGGTTGCCGACCCAGGCGTCGCAGACCAGCCCGTCCAGCGGGGCGGCGAGCAGGCCGGGCGCGTGCGCGCCGTCCACGAGCAGTGTCACGCCCCGCCGGGCCAGCTCCGCCCCGATCCGCTCCACCGGCATCCTGCGCGCCGTCGCGGAGGTGATCTGGTCCAGCACCACGAGCGCGACGCCGTCGTCGGCCTCGGCCGTGACCGCCTCGTACGCCTGCTCGGCACCGGCGGCCAGCGGCACCCGGGCGGTGCGCACCCGGCGGCCCCAGCGGCGGGCGAGGCGTTCGGCGCCCATGGTGACGGCGCCGTAGCCGTGGTCGGTGACGACGATGTCCCCGCCGGGGCGCTCGGCCAGGGCCGCGTAGACGACGCTGGCGCCCGCGCTGGCGTTCGGCACCAGCGCGAGGTCCGTGGCGTCGGTGCGCAGATGGCCGGAGATCGCGCCCCGGGCGGCGGCGATCCGGCCGGGCAGGCGCGGGAACCACACGACGGGCGCCCGCTCCATCTCGGCCCGCAGCGCGTGCTGCCGCTCCTGCGCGACGAGCGGGACCGCGCCGAAGGAGCCGTGGTTGAGGTGCAGCAGGGCCGGGTCGAGGGACCAGGCAGCGGCGGCGGGCCGGCCGTCCGCCAGGAGCAGGGGGGCCGGCGCGGTGGCGGTCGCGGCCCTGGTCTCGGTCTCGGTCACGTCACTCCCGCTTCCCCGGCGCCCGCGGCGGCCCCCGGGACTCGCGCAGCCGGGCCGCCCGGCCGCCTGTTCCGGCTCGGTCGGTCCGCACACCCTACGTGCCGCAGGCGCGCCCGCCGCCGCCGGTCCCCGGCCGCCGCGGGGGTCCGGCCGGTCCGGATACGGCCAACTGAAATGCGTCCGAAAGCAATATTGCATCCGACTGCAAGATTGCCTACGGTCGAATACGGACGAAATGTGATGCTCCGGGCGGCCGCGGGGCGGACGGGGCGCCCCGCCCGGACCGCGTACGACCAGGCACGACAGGTCAGGCGCGACAGGACAGCACGACGGGCGGGACCACCGTCCCGGCGCCCGTCCGGAGAGCCCTTGCAGATGGTTTCCCCCACGAGAGGCGGCACCTCATGGCCATCAGCGATCCTCACCCGTTCCCCTTCCAGGAGACCGACGAACTGCTCATCGAGCCGCGTTTCGAGGAGCTGCGCGCGAGCGAGCCGCTGTGCCCGGTGCGCCTGGCCCACGGCGAGCCCGCCTGGCTGGTGACCCGGTACGAGGACGTGAAGACCGTCCTGGGCGACGCCCGGTTCAGCCGGGCCGAGGCGACGGCCCGGGACGAGCCCAGGACGCGCTACCACCGCGGTCTGCCCGGCAACATCCTGGCGTTCGACCCGCCCGAGCACACCCGGCTGCGCCGGGTGGTCGCCAAGGCGTTCACCGCGCGCCGCGTCGAGGAGCTGCGGGCGCGGGCCCGGACGATCTCCGACGACCTCGTCGACGCGATGACGGGTCGCGGCGCGCCCGCCGACCTGGTGGCCGACTTCGCGCTGCCGCTGCCCGTCACGGTCATCTGCGAACTGCTCGGCGTGCCCGTCGAGGACCGCACCCGGTTCCGCCTCTGGTCGGACGCCCTGCTGTCGACCACCCGCTTCACCCCCGAGGAGGTCGAGCGCTACGCCGACGAGCTGTCCGACTACATGGCCGCACTCGTCGCCGAGCGGCGCAAGGAGCCCAGCGACGACCTGCTCGGCGTGATGGTGGCGGCACGGGACGAGCAGGACCGGCTCTCCGAGGAGGAGCTGGTCGCCATGGGCGTCAGCGTCCTGGTCGCCGGGCACGAGACCACCGCCAGCCAGATCCCCAACTTCGTGTACACGCTGTTCGAACACCCCGCCGAGCTGGCCCGGCTCCGCGCCGACCCGGACCTCGTGCCGCAGGCCGTGGAGGAGCTGATGAGGTTCGTGCCCCTGGGCAGCGGCGGTGTCGCCCGCTACGCCCTGGAGGACGTCGAGCTGAGCGGCGGCGTGGTGCGCGCGGGCGAACCGGTCGTCGCCTCCAACGCGTCCGCCAACCGCGACACCGCCGTCTACAGCTGTCCCGAGCGGCTCGACCTCACCCGCAAGGAGGCGTCGCACGTCGGCTTCGGCCACGGCCCGCACCACTGCCTGGGCGCCCAACTGGCGCGTATGGAACTGCAAGTGGCCCTGCGCACCCTGCTCGGGCGGCTGCCCGGCCTGCGCCCGGCCGGCACCGGCGAGGACTTCGTGTGGAAGACGGGCGCCGGGGTGAAGGGCCTCCAGAAGATGCTCGTGACCTGGGACCCGTCATGACCGCCCGGGACGGCCTGTGGGAGCGGGGCGCACCGGCACCGGCACCGGCGCCCGGACCGGACGAGGAGGCGTGGCGGGTGCGGGTCGACGAGAAGGCGTGCATGGCCACCGGCATCTGCGCGGGCGTCGCACCCGGGCGCTTCCGGGTCCGCGACGGCGCCTCGCACCCGGAGGCGGAGATCACCGCGCCCGCGCCGGAACTGGTCGACGCGGCCGAGTCCTGCCCCATGGAGGCGATCCTCGTGACCGATCGCGACTCCGGTGCCCGGATCGCCCCGCAGGAGTAGCGGGCGGCGGGAGCGGCGCGCGGCGCGGCGGCGGGCGTCACCGCCGGCCGCCGCGCCGCGCGGGTCCCGCCCGCCGGGCCGCACCGGTGGCGCCCGGCGCCCGGCCGCCCGCGCCGCCGCTGCGACTACGCTACGGCCATGAGCGGCGAGGCGAGGGTGTCCCACCGGGAGCGCAGCAAGGCGAGACGGCGGGAGGCCATCAGGCGCTCGGGCATGCGCCTGTTCGCCGAGCAGGGCTACGACGGCACGACCATCGCCGACATCGCCGAGGCGGCCGACGTCGCACCCCGGACGGTCTCCCTGTATTTCCCCTCCAAGCACGACATCGCCCTGTCCGTGCCCGACGAGATCGCGGCCCGGCTCACCACCGTCTTCAAGGACCGGCCCGACGCCGGGTTCCTCGACGTCGTCGACACCTGGCTGCTGGGCGAGGCCGACGCCCTGGACCCGGAACTCGTCACGCTGCTCACCGCGATGTACGAGGCCAACCCGGCTCTCCGGGCGCACGGCAGCAGCCAGATCACCGAGGCCGTACGCATCACGGGCCCCGCCCTTGCCGCCGCCACCGAACTGCCCGCCGACCACCCGATGAACGCGGTCGTCGGCGCCGCCGTGGGCGCCGCCCTCAGCCAGTACTTCGCGACCATCCTCCAGAGCGAGGACGCCGGAGGCACGCACCGCCGGTTCATGGCCTGTCTGCACGCCCTGATCGACACGGCCCGGCAGGGCGCCCCCGGCACCTGAGGGCGGACGCCCCCGCGCTCACAGATAGGCGACCCCCTGCTCCACGCTGCCCGCCAGGAAGCCCGCGAGCCGGGCGCCGTAGCGGACCCAGCGGCGGCGCAGACCGGGGGAGCGGGCGAGGTCGGGGGAGTGCAGCAGCAGCCAGGACCAGTTCATCAGGACGGTCGTGCCGTCGCGCCGCCGGAACCCGGCGTGCCGGTAGGCGTCGTACAGACGGGCACCGGAGCGGCCGTAGTTCCACTTCTGCCGGGCCAGGGAGGACAGTTCGGCACGCAGCCGGTAGTGCATCCGGGCGTCGGGGGCGTAGCCGAGCCGGTGGTGGGACAACCGGACCCGCCACGACAGGTCCATGTCCTCGCCGCCGCCCACATAGTTCTCGTCCCAGCCGCCGACGGCGTCCAGCACCTCTTTCCACGCCGCGCAGTTGGCGCCGCGCGCGAAGGGCAGGAAGTCGGTCTGCGCGGTCATCGGCAGCGGCTGCTCGTCTGCGTGGGCGGGGCTGAGCAGGGCGGTGTCCAGGCTGCCGCCGATCAGCGCGGCGTCCGGCGCCGCCGCGGCCAGCGCCGCGAGCCAGCCCTCGGCGGCCACGTCGTCGGCGTCGCAGAAGGCGATCAGATCGCCGCGCGCCTCGGCGGTCCCGCGGTTGCGGGCGTAGCTCTCGCCCGCCCGGTCGCGGGCGTCCACGATCCGCAGCGCGGGCAGCACCGCACGCGCGGCGCGGGCCACCTCGCGGGTGCCGTCCGCCGAGCCGTTGTCGACGACGAGGACCTCCCAGGGCCCCTCGTACGTCTGGCGGCCGAGGGCGTCCAGTTGGGCGGGCAGCGTGAGCGCGCCGTCGCGCACCGGGAGCACGACCGAGACCAGTTCGGGGCGGCGGCCCGGCCGGGGCGGCTCGCTGTCCCCTTCGGCGGCGCGCGAGCCCAGGGAGGCGGCGCGCAGGACGTCGGCGCGCGCGGCACGGGCCGCCGCGCCGGTGGCCGCGCCCTCGCCGGTGCGGCGGCGCACCAGCAGCCGGGGCACGGTGACCCTGGCGTACCGGCCGCCGCCGCGCACCGGTCCGTCCGGCTCGCCGAGCAGGTCGCGGCGCACCGCGTAGGCGACGTCGGCCCCGCCGGGCACCTCCGGCGGCAGCGTGATGCCGTCGATCAGACCGCTCTCCCGCAGCCGCAGCACACCGCACTCGATCAGGGCCGCGTCCTCGGCAGCCGCCCGCGCCAACTGCTCCAGCCAGCCCGGCAGCACCTCGTCCCGGCCCTGGAGGAACGCCACGTACGGGGTGCGCGCCGCACGGGCCGCCGCCGTACAGGCGTCGCCCGCCGCACCGGGGGCCGCGCGGACCGGGCGCACATCGGCCGCCTCCGGCGCCGGGCCGCCCCCGGTGACCAGGACGACCGCGGCGGGCGGCGGCGACTGCCGGGCCACGGACCGCAGGGCGGGCTCCGCGTCGCCCTCGGGCGCCGCCACGACCACGGTGAAGTCCGCCGCGCTCACGGTGCTCGTCCGCGCGCTCATCCGGCCGGTGCCACCGGGTGCAGGGTGAACTCGACGTCGTTGGGCGGGGCGACCAGCAGCGGCAGCAGCTCCTCGCGGGTGCGGGCGGCGCGGCGGCGGGCCTCCTGCGCGTTCATGGCCTCGGTGTAGGCCCGGCGCCGCGCGGAGCCGAAACCGGTGTCCGGCGCCTGGGTCAGGGAGTCGGGCCAGATCCGGTAGCGGTACAGGACACGGCGCACGCTGCGCAGCCGGAACAGCCGGGCCGCCCGGAGATGGAAGTCGGTGTCCGCGCCCAGCCGCACGGTGCCGTCGAAGCCGCCGAGCCGTTCGAGCACCTCGCGGCGCACCACGCTGGAGGGGTGCAGCAGGACGGTCGAACGGCCCAGCCGCAGCCACAGGTTGCCGTTGCGCGGCATCCGGCGCCGCCCCGAGCCGTGCCCCTCGGCGTCGATGTACTCGTAGGCGCAGCCGACCAGATCGGCCCGGTCCCGCTCCAGCAGGGCCAGTTGGTGGCGCAGCCGGTCCGGCATGCTGATGTCGTCGGCGTCCTGGAAGGCCACGTAGGGGGTGTCCACCCGGCGCAGCACCTCGTTCTTCAGGCGCAGATGCCCGACGTTGCGGGAGGCGCGCAGGACACGGAGGCGGGGGTCACCGGTGTACGGGCGCAGCGCCTCGGTCCAGCTCTCGCCGGGCGTGCAGTCGTCGACCACGACCAGCCGCAGATCGGGCCGGTCCTGGCCGAGGACCGAGGCGACGGCGGCGCCCAGATAGGCCGCGCAGTCGTAGTGCGGCAGGATGACGGTCACCGCCGGATCCCCCTGTGCCGTTGCCCGCACCGCAGTCTCCTTCCCGGGCCGCGCCACGCGGCCGTCCCATGTCAGTGCCCGGCCGCCGGTACGGCCCCGGGCCGCCCCTCGGCCGCCGGGCTGCGGAAGTCACCGTCGTCGCCCCACGGCACCTGCCGCAGCGGGCGCCCCAGGGCGCCGCGGGCGGCCAGGCCCGCGGCGACCGAGCAGAACCACGCCGCCTGCACCGCCTTGACGGCCCACCGCTTCGCGCCCCGCACCGGTCCGCCGGAGCCGTCCCAGGGCGCCAGCGGCCACAGGCCGTGGAAGAGGACCTCGGTGAGGTAGACGCGAGCGGCGGGCCACGGGTGGTCGGCCGTGCAGGTCACATGGCTGTACAGGGAGCGGCGCAGCCGCCGCAGCGTGTCGTGGGCGCGGCCCACCCGGTAGAAGGAGCCCCGCGCCTCGGGCAGCACCTCCAGGTCGTGCCACGGATCGGGCGCGGCCGGGTCCAGGAGGGCGAAGAGCACATGGCCGTCGTCCGCGAGCCGCCGGGCCGGGATGCCCCCGGCCAGGACATCGGCGGCCACGAGCATGCAGGCCGCCGCCGGGTACGGCGCGGGCGGCGCCGTCACCCGGGAGACGCGGTCCATGGTCAGGGCGGCGGCCGAGGCGCGCGGCAGCGCGGACAGGTGCGCGCCGACGGCGCCGGTGGCACCGCGCTCCAGGAAGCGGTCGACGAGCCGGACCAGACAGCCCGGGGCCAGCCGTACGTCGTCGTCGGTCCACAGCCAGCCCGTGTGCCCCAGCGGCCGGGCCAGCCGCAGCGCCGCGTTCACGGTGCGGATCTTCCCGGGACCGGGCAGCGCGAAGCCGACCACGTCCGGCGGGGCGGGCGCGCCCGCCCGCACTGTCCCGGTCTCGTTCCCGGCCCCGGGCCCGGTCAGCTCGCGCAACCGGCGCACCGCCTCGGCCAGTTCTCCCGGGCCGTACTGCATTCCGAGCCAGAGCGTCAGCGGCAGCTCCGGGCGGGCCGCGCGGACTTCGGCGAGCGCGGCCAGCACGTGCCGCAGCGCGGTGCGCTGTTCAGCGGGACCGCAGCGGGCGACATAGGTGGGCAGCAGCACCCCGAGCCCGCCGCCGGGCAGCGAGGCCGGCGCGTCGTGGCCGGGCAGCACCCGGCCGCCGCGCACCAGCGCCACCGGTCCGTCGGGCGCGGGCACCGGATCGAATCCGCGGGCCACCGCGCGCTGCCACCACAGGCGGCCGTCCTCGATGCCCCCACGCATACCCGTCCCTTCGCCGGACCCACGCCCCGCGGGGCGAGAAGGAGTGGATTTCACGACCGCCGCATCACGCGGGGAATACGGCGGATTTCGACAGGGCGACGGGCGTACGCTAACCAGCGCCGCCGACTGATCACAAGAGCGGGTGTCCCGCGCACTCCGGTGGAGGGCGCTCTGGCCGAAATGACCGTGGTGCGGTTGTGTGTTTTCGGTGAATTCGCCGGACAGCCGCCGGAACACCCGGAGGAGACCCTGGCCGAATTCCATGGGAAGGCCGACGAGAATGCATGGAACGGATCAAGAGAACGACCGAAAAAGGCCCGGATGATTTTTACCCGGGGCACGCGATACGCGGGACGGAAGAAGTGGCGCACGGGTACGGCGGAACCCGCGGCGGCGGACCGGTCCGCCCGGGTCCGGCGCCCCGGCGGCGGGCCGGACGGGCCGGGTGCGGCACACTGGCCGTCCGGCATCCGGCGACCCGGCCCCAGCCGGCCGCGGACCCGCAACCACCGGCACACAGGCCCGAGTTCCGCGCCACGCGCCGCGGGCGACGGCGGGAGGGTGACACCCATGGAGTACGCACCGAACGCCGCACAGCGGCCGGCGGGCACGTCCGGCGACGCCGGACGCGACGTCCTGCTGCACGCGCGCGGCATCGTGAAGCGCTACGGCCGCCGCCGCGTCCTGGACGGCGTCGATCTCGCGGTCCGCTCCGGCGAGGTCGCGGCGGTCGTCGGCAGCAACGGGGCGGGCAAGTCCACGCTGCTGAAGATCTGCGCCGGGCTCGTCCGTCCGGACAAGGGACGGGTCACCGTCGCCGGACGGCTCGGCTACTGCCCGCAGGACGCTGGTGTCATGGACTTCCTCACACCGCGCGAGCACTTCACCCTCTTCGGCGCGGGCGCCGCCATGAGCCGCCCCGACGCCGACCGGCGCGGCCGCGAACTCGCCGCCCGGCTGGACTGGCCGGTGGCCCGCACCACCCTCGCCAAGGACCTCTCCGGCGGCACCCGGCAGAAACTCAACGTCGTCCTGTCCGCGCTCGCCGACCCCGAGGTCCTGCTGCTCGACGAGCCCTACCAGGGCTTCGACCGCGGCTCCTACGTCGACTTCTGGCAGAACGTGTGGCGCTGGCGCGAGGAGGGCCGGGCGGTCGTCGTCGTCACCCACCTGCTCCACCAGCTCGACCAGGTCGACCACGTCCTGGACCTCACCCCCGCGACCCGGGGGGCCCGCCGGTGATCCGCACCCTGCGCATGGCCGAGATGACGCTGCGCGAACTGCTGCGCCGCCGCGGCGTCCTGGGGCTGCTCCTGCTGGTGCCGCTGGTGTTCTACCTCGGCCGGCACGACCAGGCCGGGCAGGCCATCCGCTTCGCCAGCCTCGGCGTCGGCTTCGCCGTCAGCACCGCCGCCCTCTTCTCGGCCGTGACCGGCCGTCAGCTCGCCCCCCGCCTCGCCCTGTCCGGTTTCCGGCCCCGCCATATCTTCCTGGGCCGCACCCTCGCGCTGACCGTCGCCGGACTGCTCGTCTCCGCGCTGTACGCCGTCGTCGTGACCACCGACCAGCAGGTGGCGCACCCGCAGGCCGTGGCCGCCGAACTGGCCCTGACCACGCTGGTCGCGGTCCCGCTCGGACTGCTGCTCGGCCTGGCCGTGCCCCGGGACCTGGAAGGGACCCTGCTGCTGATCTGCGTCATCGGCGCCCAGATGGTGGTCGACCCGGCCAAGAGCGCCGCGAAGGCGCTGCCCTTCTGGTCCACCCGGGAGATCATCACCTACGCCGTGGACGGCGCGGCCGACGGCTCCCTCACCTCCGGAACCGCGCACGCCCTCGTCGTGGCGGCGCTGCTCGCGGTGGCGAGCGGCACGGTGATGTCCGTACGGCTGCGCCGCCGCGCCCACATGCGATTCGTGTGAAGACCCCGCACGCGGTGTTCTCCTCGGCGGTGCCCGGCCGGTACGCTCCCGGCCCGGCACCGCCGGTGTGTTTCCGCCCGGGAAAATCCGGCCCTACCTCGCCCAAACGAACGCGTGTAGGATCGGGAAATCCTCCGGCCGCCGCCGCATGAGCGCGCGCCGGCTCGGTGGCCCGGCTCGTCGCCTCTCCGCGGAAAGGAGAGTACGTGAACGGCGCTCAGCGATTACCTCTCGATGAACCGGTGCGGCAGGCCCTGTCGGCGGCCACCGAATTCCTCCGGTCGGCCCGCGACGAGAACGGCTGGTGGAACGACTACGAAGTCCGCGGCCCCGGACAATTCTGGGCCACCGCCTTCGTCGGTGCCTCCCTGGCGGAATTGCCCGAAGGACCCGCACGCGCAGCGGCGGCCGGGGCATGGCGGCTGCTGCGCGGCTCCCGGGGCCCCACGGACGGCTGGGGCTACTGCCCGAAGGTGCCCGGCGACGCCGACATCACCTCCTGGGTCCTGCGCCTGGCCGAGGCACTCGGCGAGGACGACGACCCCCGCGCCGGTGAGGGATACCGCTTCGTGGCCGCCCACCTCCAGCCCGACGACGGCGTCTCCAGCTATCTGCCCGAGACCGCTCAGCCCTTCCTGGAACGCGTGGCGCCCCGCTGGGACGCCTGGTACGCGAGCCACCCCTGTGTGACCGCCGCGGCCGCCGGACTGCGCGGACTGCCGGTGCGCGCACGGCTCCTGGACCGGCTCCGCCGCATCCAGCGCCCCGACGGCGCCTGGCCCGCCTACTGGTGGCCCGACCGCGAGTACCCCACGGCCCTGGCCGCCGAGGCGCTCACCGCGGGACGGCCCGCACCGCCCAGCCCCTACGCACGCCACGCCGCCCGCTGGGCCGCGCGGCGCATCGGCCCGGACGGCGCGGTGCGCACCGCGCAGGAACCCCGGGGCTCCGCCTTCGCCACCGCCTTCGCGCTGCGCGCCGTCACCGCCGGGGGCGGGGCCGCGACGGCGGACGCCGGACACCGGGCGGTGCAGTACCTGACGGACAGTCAGAGAGCGGACGGCAGCTGGCATCCCTCCGCCTGGTGCCGGGTCCCCGGCCCCACCGAACGCGACCCCGACGCACGCGAGCGCTGGGAGCGCGGCCGCAGCGGCAAGGCCGCACTCGGCTCCCTGGTCCTGGACAACAACGCGCTCTACACCACCGCGTCCGTCGTCGCCGCACTGGCCAGAGCCGGTGCCGCCGTCGCCCCGCCGGCCCCGCGGCGGCCGGACCACGCGCCCCGCGCGTGACGGCGCCGGGCGCACCCGGCGACCGGACCCACGACCGGACGACAAGGGGGTAAGGCCGGTGAACACCACACCGCACCCGGTCCCGCACGACCCCGTCCGCACGGCGCCACCACTGCTCGGCCCGGGGGACGTCCTCACCCGGCTGCGCGGTCACGCCCGCGGACCGGTGCACATCATCGACCCGTTCAAGGTGCCCCAGGAGGAGGCCGTGGAGAAGGCCAAGGTCCTCGACGACCTGGGCTTCCCCGCCCTCATCCTGGCCAGCACCGACTACGAGTCCTTCGAGACCCGTATGGACCCCTACGTCGCGGCGATCAAGGAGGCCAGCTCCCTTCCGGTGCTGCTGCACTTCCCGCCGCGCAAGGGCCTGGGCTTCCCGCTGGCCCGCGGCGCCGACGCCGTGCTGCTCCCGGCCCTGCTCGGCTCCCGCGACGACTACTACGTCTGGAAGAGCTGCCTGGAGACCGTCGCCGCCCTGCCCGGCCGGGCGGAGCGCGCCGACTGGCCCGAACTGCTGCTCACCGTCGCCCTCACCTTCGGCGAGGACCGCAGGACCGGCGACCTGCTCGGCACCGTACCGGTCGCCACCGCGGGCACCGAGCAGATCGACCGGCACATCGCGGTCACCCGCAGCTTCGGCTTCCACCTGGTCTACCTGTACTCGCGCCACGCACGGGTGCCCGCCGAGGTGGTACGCCGCTTCCGCGACCGGCTCGACCCCGGCCAGATCCTCTTCGTCAGCGGCAACGTCCGCCGCCGCGAACAGGTCGACGCCTATCTGGAGGCGGGCGCCGACTACGTGGGCTTCGCCGGGGCGCTGGAACACCTGGACTGGCGCACCACCCTCACCGAGATGGCGGGAGGCACCCGGTGACCCTGACCCTGCCCGACCCGTACACCACCGCCATGCTCGCCACCGAGTCCGCCAACCGCGACCGGGTGACGGACTTCGTCGCCCGCAACGGCGGATCGCCCGAACTCGTCGCCCACACCGCCGCGTTGCGGCTCTATCTGCGGGTGCCGCACTTCCTGACCGAGTGGATCGGCGACCCGCCGCTGCGCGCCCGGGTCGCCCGCGCCCTCGCTCTGGACATCGTCGCCATGAAACTGCTCGACGACCTCATGGACGACGACACCGGGCTGAGCCGCGTCGAACTCGCCTGCCTGTGCCTGCATCTGCACCTGACGGCACTGCGGGAGATGTGCGCCCTCGCCGAGGACCCCCGGTCCGTCACCGACCTCCTGGAGCACGACTTCACCACCGTGTGCACCGGCCAGATCCGCGTCAAGAGCCACCGCGCCCGCGACCTCGACGGCTGGCGGGCCGGTGCCAGCACCTACGGGGCGTCCTTCCTCGGCTGCTACGGGGCGCTGGCCGCGATCTGCGGCCGGGCGACCGGATCCGTGGGCCCCGCCCGCCGCTTCGCCGAGGCGTTCGGCACGATCATCACCATCGCCGACGACCTCACCGACTACGACCGCAACGGCGAACGGGCCGGGAACCTCGGACACCTGATGCGCACCGGCGCCGTTCCCGCCGCCGAAGTCGCCGCGCTGCTCGGGCAGTTGCGGGCCGACGCCCTGGACGCGGTGCGGGAGCGGCCGGCCGCCCTCGGCCTGGAGGCGGTGACCGAGCTGTACACCACCGACGTCCTGGACCGGCTGCTCCCGCTGCACACGGTGCCCTGACCGCCGCGCGCGGCGCGGCGGCGGCCTACCGGGATCCGTCCCGGTGGGCCATCACCTCGTCGAAGACATACAGGTCGACGCCGCTGTCCGCGAAGTCCTCCAGCACCTGCGCCGCCGTGTGCGCGATGGCCCGGCCGGGCCCGTTCAGGGACGTGTTGATCAGCGCGGGCACCCCGGTGGCGGCCTCGAAGGCGGCGAGCAGCCCGTGCAGCCGCCGCTCGCCCGGCCCCAGGGTCTGGACGCGGCAGGTGCCGTTGACATGCCGGGCCTCGGGCGCGGTCCCCTCCGGCAGCAGATACTCGAACAGCATGTACGGCGAGGGGTGCGCGCCCGGGAACAGCTCGGCGAAGCGCTCCTCGCGCATCACCGCGCCCAGCGGCCGGTACCACTCGCGCCGCTTCAGCTCCTCGCTCATCCGCTTGCGCATCCCCGGCACCGCCGGACTGCCCAGCAGGGAGCGGTGTCCGAGCGCGCGCGGCCCCAGTTCGGCTGCGCCCTGCGTGTACGCCACCACACCGCCCTCGGCCAGCACCCGCACCACGGCCCCGGCGTCGTACTCCCGGGGCGTCAGACCCGCGGCGTCCAGCGCGTCCAGGACGTCGGAGCGGGCCTCGCCGGTGCCGTTGCCGTAGACGCCGACAGGGTCCGGCCGCTGACCGAGCACATAGGTGAGCGCGTACACCCCGGCCCCCGCCAGATGGCCCGCGTCGCCGCAGGCGGGCGGGATGGTGAGGTCCCGGCCGAAGGCGGTGCGCAGCGCCGAGTTGGCGACGATGTTCAGCGCGCAGCCGCCGCCCAGCGCCAGCGGTCCGACCCCGGTCGCGGTGCGGGTGGCGTACCGGTCGAGGACCGCGTGCACGGCCTCGGTGAACAACTCCTGGAAGGTGGCCACCACATGGGCGGCTGTCTCGAACTCCGGGGCGAACTCGGGCCGCAGTGCGAGCCGGGCCCGTACCTCCTCGGCCAGGCCCAGATCGTGCATCACGCGCGGGTCGACGGCCGCCAACTGCTCGCGGACGGCCGGATCGGGAGTGCCGTAGCCGCCCAGCGCCATCACCTTGCCGGCCACGCTCGGGCTCTTGCCGAAGCCCAGCAGGTGGCCGATGGCCGTCCAGCCGAAACCGTTGCCGTACCAGGGCAGCGGGTCCTTGGCGAGCCAGGTCAGCTCCGTGCCGTCCACCCGGAACAGGGAGCTGCGGGTGAGCTGGCCGCGGCCCTCGTTGACCAGGACCAGGGTGCCGTCCTCGTGCCCGGCGTAGTGCGCGGCCAGCGCGGCGTGCGACACCTCGTGGGTGACGACCACGCACTCCACCCGCCGCCCCAGCAGTTCGCACACCGTGCGGTGGTGCGGCGCACCCGCCTGGATGCGCCGCATCGCCTCGTCCAGGTCGGGGATCTTCAGCAGCGCGCTGCGCACCGGTGTGCTCACCGCGACCAGTGCGATCCCGTCCGCGTCCACACCCGGCTGGGACAGCACATGGCGCAGGGCGATGTCGCTGCGGTGGTCGTGCTTGACCCGGGTGAGCCGTTCGGTCTCGACGGCGAACGCGAGCCGGCCGTCCTCGAAGTAGCCGACGCCGGTGTCGTGACCGGCGGAGTGCAGGGACAGTACCTTCATCGGCGCTCCTGGTCAGCGGGGGAGGGGGTGCGGACCGCCGAGTACGGGGCCCACTCGATGCGGCGCAGCGGCCGTCCGGCCAGCCCGCGCAGGTACAGTTCGGCGCCCACGCCCGCGAACCACGCGAAGTACAGCCACTTGACGGCCGCTTTCCGCACGCCGTGCCGCAGCCCCCGGGAACCGTCGAAGCCGGTCAGCGGCCACAGCCCGGAGAACAGGACGTGCCGGAAGTAGTACCGGGCCACCGGCAGCGGCCAGTCGGCGAGGTCCACGAGGTGGTTGAGCAGCAGCCGCCGGATCCGGCGGCGGGTCTCGCCCGCCGGTCCGGCGACGAAGTAGTGGCAGCGGGCGTCCGGTACCAGCCGCAGCCGGGCGAGCGGATCGGGCAGGTCCGGGTCGAGCAGGCGGAAGCAGATGTAGCCGTCGTCGGAGACATAGCGGCCCGGCAGCCCGCCGGACACCACGTCGGTGGCGACCAGGATGCAGCAGCCGTGCGGGTAGGTGGTCGCGGGCGCCGCGACGGCCTTGGCGCGGGCCAGCAGCCTTGAGGTGGCGAACTCCTTGGTGTGCGGCACCTTCGTGGCGCCCACCGCGCCCCGGCAGCCGGCCGCCAGGAAGTCGCGCGTCAGCCGGGCCAGACAGCCCTCGTCGAGCGTCACGTCGTCGTCGACCCAGCCCACGCCGACGCAGCCGAGCGCCTCGGCCACCTCGATCGCGGCGTTGAGCGTACGCGGCTTGCCCGGACCGGGCAGCGAGAGGCCGCACACCGGCAGCCGGGGCAGCCGGTCCCGGGCCCGGCCCACCAGCGCCCGCAGCCGCCGCAGCGCCTCGCGCTCCTCCTCGGCGCAGGACCACTGCATGCCCACGAAGAGCGCGAACGGGGCCTCGGGGTGCGTCGCACCGGCCTTCGCGAGCTGGTCGAGCAGGGCGTCGAGCCGCTGCTCCTGCTCGGCGAGCGTCCCCCGCGCCACGTACGTCGGCGCGACCAGCGCCAGCGCGGGCGGCACCTCGCGCCGCAACGCGGCGGCCACGGCCCGTACTTCGTCCGGGGCCGCGAGGGTGCGTCCGGTGCCGTCCGGCGCACCGGACGTGTCCTGCCCGCCCTGCCCGGCCTGCCCGCCGGGCTCCTTCGGGCCGTCCCGGCCGTCCCGGCCGCCGCCGTCGTCGTCCGGCAGGACGTGGCGGACCGGCACGGCCCAGGACGGCGGCGGGCGGAAGCCGCGGGCCATGGCGCGGCGCGGATGGCGCAGCCACCAGGGTTCGGCGCGGCGGGCCGGGGAGCGGGCGGGGAGCGGGGTGTTGAGGCGGGGCGGCGGGCCCGGGCGGGGGCGGGTGTCCGGGCCCGGCGCGTCAGAAGTCACGGTCGGTGTTGGAGGTCGACCGGGCCAGGCTGCGCAGGCCGTCCAGGGTGTTGCGCCACTGGCCGGTCGCGGCCATGTGGCCCAGCAGCGGCTTCACCATGGTGCGGCGCAGGAAGAACGCCCGGTAGGCGGCCTGGGCCCGGTGTTGCGCGTCGGGCACCAGATAGCCGATCCGGCTGTCGAACTCGCCCTGCACGAACCTGTCCCAGTAGTCCTTCGGGATCCGGCCCGCGGCCACCGACTCGGTGTGCAGCGGGGTCCCGGGCAGCGGGGTCGCCGTGTAGAAGCTCGCGTAGTCCAGCGGGATCCGGCAGGCGAGGTCGATGGTGCGCCGGAACTGCTCCCGGCTCTCGTCGAGCCAGCCCACGATGAAGTAGCCGAACCCCTTGATCCCGGCCTCGTGCGCCGAGGTGACGGCCTTCTCGATCTTGGCGATGTCGCTCTCCTTGCGCATCCGCCGCAGGATCTCCGGGTCGCCGTGCTCGATGCCGAAGCGCAGCCGCACGCACCCCGCCCCGGCCATCGCCTTCAGCAGCGGCTCGGGCACCAGGTCCACTCGGGTGGGCGCCTCCCAGCGCACCTTCAGGCCCTGTTCGCCGATGAGCGCGCAGATCTCCCGGACCCGGCCGCGGTGCAGGGTGAACACGTCGTCGTAGAACATGATCTCCTTCACCCCCCAGCGCTTCTTCAGCTCGGTCATCTCCCCGACCACGTCCTCGGGGCTGCGGTACATCGACTTCTTGTCGACGGCCTGCTTGAAGCAGAAGCTGCACTTGAAGGGGCAGCCGCGGCTGGAGATCATCGTGGCGAACGGCCGGGGCGCCATGATCGAGTAGTAGCGGTCCATGGGCAGTCCGCCGCGCTCCGGCCAGCCGACCTCCTCCAGGTTCACCATGGGCGCCGCGCCGCCGTCGCTCTCGCGGCTCACCAGACCGCGGATGCCGTCGGGCCTGTCGCCCTGCTCCAGCGCCTCGGCCAGCTCGGGCATGATCGTGATGCCCTCGCCGACACCGACGTAGTCGATGCAGTCGTGGTGCAGGTTCTCGCGCGCGTAGACCTCGGTGTGCGGGCCGCCGAGGATCACCTTGGCGCCGGTGCTCTTGGCCACCTGGCAGGCCTCGACGGCGCCGGGCAGTCCGGGCGTGGTGGTGCTGACGCCGACCAGGTCGGGCGCGAAGTCGGCGAGCAGGCGGCGCAGTCCCTCGGCGTCCAGGCCGAGGGCCGGGGTGTCGACCTGGATGACGTTGTGGAAGCCGGCCGTCTTCAGCGCGGTGTGGATGTAGCCGAGCCCGAGGTGCGGCAGCACTCCGGCCCGCTTCTGGATCTGGGTGATCTGACGGGTGTTCAGGCACAGGTCGTGATGGCGGACCAGCGCGATGCGCAGACCGCGGCGGCGCCAGCGGGGCAGTCCGGGGCGGGCCGCCGGTGCCGTGGCGGCGGTCGAACAGCTGCCCGACCCCGCTGTCGGACCGGTGCTGATGACGGGCAGTGTCTTCCGCATGGTGTCCCCTCCTTCGGGGGTCGTGCCGGACCGGCCGGTGGGGATCACCGGCGCGTCCGCTCGGCGGGCGCGGTGCAGGAACGGCGGGAAGCGCAGGCAGAGCAGGGAGAGCAGGCAGAGCAGAGGAGAGCCGGGGTGTGCTGGGGTGAGCAGGGTGTGCGGGGGTTCAGGAGGCCCCGGGCGCGTGTCCGGACGCCAGGGACTCCAGCTGGAGCAGGTACAGGGCCAGCGGCTGGAGGCGGCTGACCCGTCTGGGCGCGCCGGGCCCGCGCCCGGCGGCCAGCAGCCGCGGCAGGACCCGGTCCCCGCCGCGCCGCCAGCCCGGCTCGGCCCACACCGTGTGGCCCAGCAGCCGCGCGAGGTACGCCAGCCGGTGCGCCACCAGCGACGGCCCGTGCCGCTGCGGCACGGCGGAGGCGAAGCCGAGACCGGCGTGCTCCGGGAAGGCGCGCAGCAGCGCCCGGTCGTGCAGCGTGCCGTCGATCTGGTGCGGGTGCGGCACCGAGGACAGATGGTCCACCAGGGCGTGGTCGAGGTAGGGGGTGTGGATCAGGAGCCGGTCGCCGCCGAGCGCGAAGGGGGCCAGCGCGATGGAGCGCCGGGTGCGGTTGTGGAAGAAGAAGGAGCCCAGCGGGAAGGCGGCCGGGGCGTGCCGGGCGAGTTCCGCGGCCAGCCGGTCGCGGGCGCGCGCCCTGCTCCACAGCCGGGCGGTGCGCGGTCCGAGCAGGTGCTCGACATGGGCGCCGGTGCGGCCCGCCGCCAGCAGCCGGTCGGCGAGTTCCGGCAGCGCGGCCGGATCGTAGGGGTTCTCCCGGATCAGCGCGATGCTCGGGTTCTGCGCCAGCTCGCCGCCGCCGAGCCCGTCGTAGGACAGGCCGCCGCGGCGGCGCAGAAAGGCCAGCAGCGGCAGCGTCCAGGCGCCGTCGAGGGTGCCCATGCCCTGGCCCGGGTTCGCGGTCAGCTCGGCGCGGAACTGGGAGCGGGGCCGGGGCAGGACGCGGTGCGGCAGACCGAGCCGGGCGGCGAGTTCGCCGGCCACCCGGGCGTCGGCGCCCGGGTCGGGCGGGAACTTGGCGCCGCTGACGCAGAGCCGGGGAGGCGCGCCCTGCCGGCACAGTTCGAGCAGGATGTGCCGGGAGTCCCGGCCGCCGCTCAGCGGGAGGTCGTAGGGCTCCTCGGGCAGCCGCCGGGCCACGGCGGCGCGGAAGAGGTCGACGAACCCGTCCACGGCCTCGTCGCGGGTCATCGCGGCGGGGCCGGGCGGCGGGGGCGCCGCCGAGCGGACGCGCAGCCCGCCGTCCGACCAGGTCAGGGTGGCGGCGGGCGGCAGCGCCCGGACGGCGGCGAAAGGCGTGTCCTCGCCCAGGAAGAAGCCGAGGCGGACGAAGACGGCCAGGGCGTCGTGGTCCAGCGCGGCGGGCTCCCCGGGGACGAGCAGGGCGAGCGGGTCGGGCGACAGGGCCAGGGAGTCGGCGCCGGCGCGGTAGTACAGCGGATGGACGCCGAACCGGTCGTTGCGGGCGCGCAGCCGCTCGCCGTCCCAGCTCCAGGCGGCGAAGACGCCTTCGGGCGGCGGCCCGTCGGCCAGTGGATCGCCGTCCAGCACATGCCCGAGCCGGACCTCCTTGTCGCCCTCGGCGCGCACCCCGTCGGGTCCGGCCACCAGCCTGAGCAGGGGTTTCACCGTGCCTCCAGCAGGGGCCGCACCGCGTCCCCGATCCGGGCGGTCACCGCGTCCTGGTCGAGGACGGACTCCGCGAAGGAGACGGCCGCCTTCTTGTGCGCCTCGATGGCGGCGGGCCGGGCGAGCCAGTCGTCGACGGTGCGCAGCAGTTCCTCGGGTCCGGCGCAGGCGCGGCCCAGGCCGTGCTCGTGGATCAGCCCCGGCACCCACCGCTCCATCGGCAGGCCCGACTCCAGCATCAGCACCGGGATGCCGAAGTAGGCCGCCTCCAGGGTGGTGTTGGGGCCCGCCTTGGAGATGAGCAGGCCGTGCGGGGAGCGGGCGGCGCGGTCGATGTAGTCGAAGTACTGGGTCTGGGTCAGCCGGCTGTGGAAGCGCCAGTGCGCGAGCCGGGCGGCCCCGGCGGCGGCCCGGTGGGCGAGGCCGGGGTCGTCGTAGCCGACGAAGACGAGGTCGGTGTCCGGGTGGGTGTCCGCGATGTGCCGCACCAGTTCCGGATAGATGTCGCCGCCCCGGTTGCAGAAGACGATCAGCCGGGGCCGCTCCGGATCGTCGTCGCCGCCCCAGGGCGCCTCCGGGCCGCCCGTCTCCTGGGCGGCCCCCGCGGTCATGAAGTCGCGCAGGTCGTGCTGGGCGACCAGCGGGCCGACCACCCGCACCCGGGCGGGGTCGCCGCCGCAGTCGGCCAGCAGCCGGTCGCGGGCCCAGTCGAACCCGACCAGGGTCAGGTCCGGGTACGGGCTGCGGTGCAGGGGCAGTTGGAGCAGCCCCGGGTTGGTGACGTGGCTGACCACGCGGGTGCGCACCCCGGACAGCCGTACGGCGGCCACGCACAGCCTCGCCACGAAGCCCTTGGTGCCGACCACGACGTCCGGCGCGGTCCGCGCCAGATGTGCGGTGAGCGGGGCGATCGCGGCGCGCTGCGCGGGCGTGGGAGCGGCCTCGAACCCGGCCGGGAATCGCTCCTGGAGGCGCCCCATGAGGCCCATGTAGCGCTCGGTGCGGGTCGCGGCGTCCGGGCTGGTCAGCGAGATGGTGCGGATCTCCGCGCCGGCCTCGCCGAGCCAGGGCAGGATCGGCTCCGCCTCCAGCAGGGCGGTCTCCGCCTCGACGGCGGTGCGCAGCGCCCGGGAGAAGCGGGTGGCGGCGAGGTAGTTGCCGAACTCCCCCCAGGTCCGGGGGGAGAGCACCTGGATGGTCGGGCGGTCAGGGTGCACGGTGGGTCTCCTCGGTGAGGGCGAGGGGTGCGGGCGGGGCGGCGGCCCGGCCGCGGTACCAGAGCTGGTGGACCAGCAGGGCCCACAGCTTGCGCGAGGTGTCGCGCCGGCCGCTCAGATGGTCGTCGGTCAGGACGCGCACGGCCTCCGCGTCGAACAGGCCGTCGGCACGCAGCGCGGCCGGCGCGAGGGTGTCCAGCAGCAGCGGGCGCAGCTCCTCGCGCAGCAGGGCCGCCAGCGGGGCGCGGAAGCCCAGTTTGGTGCGGTGCACGATGGACTCGGGCAGCCACGCGGACGCCACCCGGCGCAGCAGGTACTTGCCGGTCAGGCGGCGCAGCTTCAGCGCGGTCGGCAGGGAGTTGCCGTACTCGACCAGATCCAGGTCGAGGAAGGGCGCGCGCACCTCCAGGGCGCTGCGCATGCCGCCGCGGTCGGTCTTGGTGAGGATGGTGTCCCGCAGGAAGTGCGCGAACACGGCGAGCTGGCTGCGCTGCACACCGCTGAGGCCGTCCTGCCCCTGGAGCAGCCGGGAGATCTCGGCGAACGGATCGGGCCCGGCCAGGGCGGCGGCGCGGGCGTCCGGCGTGAGCAGCGCGGCCGACTCGTCCGGCCGGAAGGGCGCCGTGGACAGGTAGAAGCGGTGCTCGGGCGCCGCGTCCAGCCCCCGGGCCAGCAGCCGCAGCGCCGCCGTGGCGGGGAGGTTGCCCGTCCGGGCGGGCAGCACCCGTACGAGCGCGCCCAGCAGCGCCTGGAGCCGGTGCGCCGGCATCAGCCGCAGCAGCACCTCGATGGTCCGCTCGGCCTGGAAGTAGCGGTAGCCGAGGAGGAGTTCGTCCGCGCCGTCGCCGGTGAGCACCCCGCGCACCTGCTGCCGGGCGGCCCGGCACACGATACGGGTCGGCAGCAGCGAGGGATCGGCCAGCGGCTCGTCGGCCGCCGCGTACTCGGACTCCACCACATCGGCCAGGTCGCGGCCGGTGACGCGGACCGTGTGGTGCTCGGTGCCCAGATGGCGGGCGACCGCGCGGGCGTGGCCGCTCTCGTCGAAGTCCCGGTCGGCGAAGCCCGCGCTGAACGTCGGCACCGGGCGGCCGGGGGAGAGCTGCTGGGCCACCGCCGCCACCGCGCTGGAGTCCAGGCCGCCGCTGAGCAGCACGCCCAGGCGCCGTTCGGTGCTGGTGACCCGGCGGGCCACGGCCGTCCGGAACAGCTCCTCGAACCGGTCGGCGGCCTGCCGCACCGGCACCCGTGGCCCCGCACCGAGCCGCGGCCGCCAGAACTCCGTCTCCACGAGCTTGCCCTGACTGACCGTCACAAAATGGCCGGGGCGCACCTTGTGCACGCCGGACACCGCCGAGCCGGGAGCGCAGAACGCCTGGAAGGTGAGGTACCCGGCCAGGGCGGCCGGGTCCGGGGTGCGCGGGGCGGCCGGATGGCGCAGCAGCGCGGTCAGTTCGGAGGCGAAGGCCACTCCGCCCGGCACCCGGGTGTAGTAGAGCGGCTTCTTGCCCATCGGGTCGCGGGCCAGCACGGTCGTCGACGTCCGCGCGTCGTGCAGCGCGAACGCGTACATGCCGCGCAGCCGCTCCAGTACGGCCGTGCCGTGCCGCTCGTACAGCTCGACCAGGACCTCGGTGTCGCTTCCGGTGCGCAACCGGACGCCGTCCGCCCGCAGTTCACGGCGCAGCTCCGGGTGGTTGTAGATCTCCCCGTTGAGGACCAGCACGGTCGAGCCGCCGGCCGAGCGCAGCGGCTGGCGGCCCTGCCCGGGGTCGACGAAGGTCAGAGCGCAGTGTGCGAAGGTCACCCCCCGGTGGTGGCACCAGCTCGACCCGTCCGGGCCGCGGTGCGCGACGGCGGCCAGCATCCGCCGGGCCGTGGCCAGGGACGCGTCCTGTCCGCCGCCGGTGTCGCTGAATCCCACGAAGCCGCACATACCGGCTACGACCGGTCGGTGGGCGTCGTCCCGGTGCGGCCGCCCGGCCCGGACGTCCCGGCGGCCGGTGCGGGGGGTGCGGGCGGCGGTGCGGCGAGGGCGTGCCGGGCCCACTCGACCTGGGTGGCGAGCCCGGTCCGCAGCGGGGTGCGCGCGGTGAACCCGAGCAGCCGCTCGGCCCGGCCGACGTCCGCGGTGGTGCACCGCACGTCCCCGATCCGGGCCGCGCCGTAGCGCACATCGAGCCGCGCCCCGGTCAGTTCACCGGTGAGCGCGAGGATCTCGTTGACCGAGGAGGCGCTGCCCGTGCCCACGTTCAGCACGGTGCTGCACCGGTCGGGGGAGGCGGCCGCCAGGGTCAGCGCGCGCACGATGTCGAGGACGTACACGAAGTCGCGTACCTGGGTGCCGTCGCCGTACACCTCGACGGGCCGTCCCTCCAGGGCGGCACCGATCACCCGGGAGATGAACATGTCGGGCCGCTGCCCGGGGCCGTACACGGTGAAGAAGCGCAGCGCGCCGACGCTGAGCGCGGTGTCGCGGCGCGCGGCGAAGGCCAGCGCCAGCCGCTCGGCGGCCAGCTTGGTGACCCCGTAGGGGGACAGCGGACGCGGCAGGTCGTCCTCGCTCATCCGGCCCTCGGCACCGCCGTACACGCTCGACGAGGACGCCATGACCACCCGCGGCACCCCGGCGCGCACACACGCGTCCATGAGGCGCTGGGTGGCCAGCACATTGCAGTGCAAGTACTCCGGGAATTGCGTCCAGGACGGCCGCACACCCGGTAAGGCGGCCAAGTGGAAGACCACTGAGGCGTTCTCGAGACAGGACGAGAGATCGGCGAAGGCGAGATCGGCGTGGACCGCGCTCAGCGCACCCGCCGCCGCGGTCGGCGGAATTTCACGCCCGGTCCAGGAGGCTTTTCGATCAATACCCACGACATGTGCACCACCGCGCCGGAGATCCTCCACAAGATGTGCACCGATGAAACCGGCCGCACCCGTGACCACCACTTTCCCGGCGGGTCCCGGAACGTTCCCGGACGCACCGTCCGTGTCCCGCGCGTCACACGGCATGAGAAATCCCCCTCGCGTCGAACGAACCCGATTGTTCAAGGCGGTGCTCCGTACCGGCGCCGGCCCCGGGCGCGGACGGCCGTCACCATGGGACCTCGGACGCCCCCGGAAAAGACACAGGGCCAAGGAATTGTGACCGAAAACAGTCGGCCCGCCCCGCTGCCGAACGCGATCATTCGCGATCAATTGGTCCGGAAGACCCGTGGAGTCTAGCAGTGCGCCGAAACCGCAGCAACGGTCCGCATTCCACCGTACGGCGTGATTCCCAATGCGCGGGCCGGACTTTATCCTGGGGCCTTCCGCCGCCCGGCGAAGGGGGAGGACCGCTTTGGCAGCCAGTCCGTTACGGCAGCTGTCCCCGCTGATCCGCTATCTGCGCGGCGAACGCCCGGCCGTCCTGCTGCTCGCGGTGCTCGTGCCGCTCGGCGTCGTCCTCCAACTGGCCGCCCCCTACCTGCTGCGCCGCTTCGTCGACAGCGCGCTCACCCAGCGGCCCGCCCAGGCACTGCTCACCGTCTCCCTGTGGTACCTGGCCGCCGCGGTCGCCCTGCTCGCCGCGACCATCGGCGCCGACGCGCTGGCCTCCCGCCTGGCCTGGCGCGCCACCAACCGGCTCCGGGCCGACCTCGTCGCGCACAGCCTGCGCCGCTCCGCACGCTTCTACCAGCGCTTCCCGCCCGGTGAACTCGTCGACCGGATCGACTCGGACGTCACCCGCCTCGCCTCCGTGATGTCCGCACTGCTCCTCGAAGTCGCCGCGCAGGCCCTGCTGGTGGGCGGCATCCTCGCCGCGCTCTTCCTGCTCGACTGGCGTCTCGCCCTGGTCTTCGCGCCCGTCGCCGCCGGTACGCTCGTCCTGCTGCGCCGCCTGGTCGGCCGGGCCATGCCGTTCGTCGCCGCCCGCCGCCAGTCCTCCGCCGAACTCCTCGGCTTCCTGGAGGAACGCCTCGCCGCCGCCGAGGACCTGCGCGTCAACGGCGCCTGTGACGCCACCCTGGCCGACCTGGAACGGCGGCAGGCCGAGCTGTACCGGCGGGCCCGCGACGCGGCGCGCGTGTCCGTGCGCCGGCCCGCCACGGTCCAGGGCCTGTCGACGGTCAGCGTCGTCCTCGCCCTCGCCGTCAGCGTGTGGCTGCACTCCGCGGGCCGCCTCACCACCGGCACCGCCTTCGCCGCGCTCTCCTACGCCATGCTGCTGCGCCGCCCGCTGCTCGCGATCACCACCCGCTTCCAGGACCTGGAGGAGGCCGCCGTCTGCGTACGCAGGCTGCGGGACCTGCTGCCCCGGCGGCCCCCGGCGCACCCCGACGCCACGGCGCTGCCGCCGGGACCCCTCACCGCCGCCCTCGACCGGGTGACCTTCTCCTACGAACCGGGCGAGCCCGCGCTGCGGGAGGTCTCCTTCCGGCTGGAACCCGGCGAGCGGCTCGGCATCGTCGGCCGCACTGGGAGCGGCAAGTCCAGTGTCCTGCGGCTGCTGTTCGCGCTCCACCACCCCGAGCGGGGCGCCGCCCGCGTCGGCGGCGCGGACGTGCGCACCCTCGATGCGGGCGTACTGCGCCGCCGGGTCGCCCTGGTCACCCAGGAGGTGCAGGTCTTCCACGCCAGCCTCCGGGACAACCTGACCTTCTTCGACCCCGCCGTCGACGACGGGCGGGTGCGGGACGCGCTCCGGGAGGCCGGACTCACCGACTGGTGGCGGGCCCTGCCCGACGGGCTCGACACCGTGCTCGGCACCGGCGCCCGCGGCATGTCCGCCGGAGAGGAGCAACTGCTGTCCCTGGCCCGGGTGTTCCTGCGCGATCCGGCCCTGGTGCTGCTGGACGAGCCCACCGCCCGCCTCGACCCGCACACCGAGGCGCTGCTGCTGCCCGCCCTGGAACGCCTGCTGACCGGCCGCACCGCCGTGGTGGTCCAGCACCGGCCGCACGCGCTCGGCCAGGTCGACCGCATCCTCGTCCTGGACGAGGGCGCCGTCGTCGAGGACGGCCGCCGCACCGCCCTGGCCGCCGATCCGACCTCCCGCTTCCACGGACTGCTGCGCGCCGGATGAGTGCCGCCGACGCCCCCGAGAACGCCGAGGAATCCGAGGACACTGAGGAATCCGACGACACGATGGACACCACCGACACCCCTGCTGCCTCCTCCGCCGCCACCGAGGCCACCGCGCCACCGTCGCCCGCGCCCGCCACCGGACCCCCGCCGGACGGCGGCACCCGCTCCACGCTGCGCCGCCTCGCCGCCGCACTGCGCGGTTCGGCCGCCGCCTACTGGACCCTGACCGGCCTGTGGGTGCTGCTGCGGGCCGGCACCCTGGCGGTCGGCCTCCTCTTCCAGCGCCTGTTCGACGGCTTCGACCGCGGCGACGGGGTGTGGCTCCTGATCGCCTGGGTGGCCGCCGTCGAGACGGCCCGCCTGTGCCTCCAGTTCGCCGTGATGATCAACCGGCTGGAGCCGCGCGTGCAGTACGGCACCACGGCCCGGCTGCGCCGCGAGCTGCTGGGCTCCGCGCTGCGCCGGCCGGGAGCCGCCGCCACCACCGCGCCGGGGGAGACGCTGCGGGCGGTCGGCGAGGACGTGGACGAGACCGGCTTCTTCGTCGCCTGGGCCCCCACCAACCTCGCCCACTGGCTGTTCGTGATCGCCTCGGTCACCCTCATGATGCGCATCGACGCCGTCGTCACCTGCGCCCTGCTCGTCCTGCTCGTCCTGATCACGGCGGTGACGGGCGCCGTCCACGGCCGCTTCCTGCGCTACCGGCGGGCCACCCGCACCGCCTCAGCCCAGGTCGCCGGAGCCCTGCGCGAAGCGGTCGGCAACGTACGCGCGGTGCAGGCCGCCGCCGCCGAGGAGCATGTGGCCGCGCACATCAGGCGGCTCGACGACGCGCGCGCCCGAGCCGCGGTGCGCGAGGAACTCTTCGCCGGTGTGCAGCGCACGGTGATCGCCAACGCCGCACCGGTCGGCGTCGGCGTCGTCCTGCTGCTCACCTCGGGCCGGGCGGACCACGGGGCGTTCAGCGTGGGCGACCTGGCGCTGTTCATGTTCTACCTCCAGATCCTCGCGGAGGCTCTGGCGTCCATCGGCATCCTCTCGGTCCGGCTGCAACGGGTCTCCGTGGCGCTCGGCAGGATCGCCGGGTTCCTCGGCGGGGCGCCGCACGACCCGCCCGGGGAGGCCGGACCCGGCGCCCCCGTCCGGAAGGCCGGTCCTGATCCGGCCCCGGACCCGGACCCGCACCCGCCGCTGCGCGAGCTGACCGTGCGCGGGCTCACCGCCCGCCACCCCGGCACCGGGCACGGCGTCCACGACGTCGACCTGAGCGTCGTGCGGCACGGTGTGACCGTCGTGACCGGCGGTGTCGGCGCGGGGAAGACCACGCTGCTGCGGGCCGTCCTCGGACTCCTGCCGTGCGAGCGCGGCACCGTGCTGTGGAACGGCGAACCGGTCGCCGACCCCTCCGCGTTCCTGGTCGCCCCGCGCTGCGGCTACACCCCGCAGGCGCCCCGGCTGTTCAGCGGCTCGGTCCGCGACAACGTGCTGCTCGGCACCGCCGACGACGACGGCGCGGTGCTGTCCGGCGCGGTGCGCACCGCCGTCCTGGGCCCCGACCTGGCCGCGATGCGCGACGGCCCGGACACCGTCGTGGGACCACGCGGGCTGCGGCTCTCCGGCGGCCAGCTGCAACGGGTCGCCGTGGCCCGCATGCTGGCCCGCAGCCCCCAGCTCCTGATCCTCGACGACGTCTCCAGCGCCCTCGACCCGGACACCGAACACCTGCTGTGGCAGCGGCTGCTGGAGCGGCGGGCGACCGTGCTCGCCGTGACGCACCGGCCCGCGCTGCTGCGCGCGGCGGACCGCGTGGTGGTGCTCAGGGACGGGCGGGTCGAGGCGGCCGGGACCCTGGAGGACGTCCTCGCCGCGTCGCCCGAGATGCGGCGCGTCTGGTCCGGCGGCCGCGGCGGCCGGTGACGGGTGGGCCGCTCACGGCAGCCGGGCGACCTCGCGCTCCGCGCTGTCGCGCGGGGCGTCCAGCTCGGACCAGACGGTGTCCAGGGCGGCCGCGAACTCCCGTACCTCGTCCGGCTCGTGCACCGCGGACGGCGCGATGCGCAGGATCTCCTCGCCGGCCGGGACACTCGGCGCGTCGACCGCCTGCACATAGATGCCGTGCCGCTCCAGCAGCAGGGCCGACATCCGCTTGCACAGCCGGTCCTCGCCCACCAGGGCCGACACGATGTGCGTGCGGTCGGACAGGAACGGGATGCCCCGCTCGCGCAACAGGGCGTGCAGCAGCCGGGCGTTGACGGCGAGCCGCTCCCGCTCCCGTGTACTGCCGCGCAGATGGCGTACGGCGGCCAGGGCGCCCGCCGCGACCGCCGGGGGCAGCGCGGTGGTGAAGACGAAGGAACGGGCGTACGCGCGGACCGCGTCCAGCAGCACGGTGGGCCCGGCCACATAGCCGCCGGTCATGCCGAACCCCTTGGCGAGCGTGCCCATCACCAGGGTGAAGGAGCCGGCGAGGCCCTCCCGCGCGGCGATCCCCGCGCCCTCGGGCCCGTACATGCCGACCGCGTGCACCTCGTCGAGGAAGGTCACCGCGCCGTGCCGCTCGGCGGCCTCCGCGACACCGGCCAGCGGGGCGATGTCCCCGCGCATCGAGTGCACCGACTCGGTGACGACGAGTTTCGGCCGCTCCGGGGCCACCGAGGACAGCAACTCCTCCAGATGCGCGCGGTCGTTGTGCCGGAAGATGAACTTCTCGGCCCCGCTGTGCCGCAGTCCGTCGATGATCGACGCGTGGTTCAGCCGGTCGGAGAAGACGGCGCAGTCGTCGATACGCCCGGCGAGGACGGACAGCGCCCCCTCGTTCGCCGAATATCCGGAGGTGAACAGCACCGCGTCCTCCTTTCCGTGCAGCGCGGCGAGTTCTGCTTCGAGAGCGACGTGATAGTGGTTCGTGCCGCCTATGTTGCGTGATCCGCCGGACCCCGCTCCGTATTCGTCGACGGCGCGCTTCATCGCGGCCAGGACCTCCGGATGCTGCCCCATACCCAGATAGTCGTTGCTGCACCAGACCGCGATTTCGCCATGGTGTGCGGTGGTGGCGGCGGGGAATCGACCGGCGATGCGGCCGAGCTGGAGGAACTCCCTTTTGCGCGCGGCTGTTTCCTCGGCGAGACGAGCGAAGAAATCGATGTAGTCCGACATGTCCGGGCCCACTCCCTGTCGCTTCCCAACCGGCGCGGGCCATCGTAGGATGCGCCGCGTCACTTGCACAGTGTGCGTTGCCCGCTCCTGACACCGTTCGAAGCGGAGTGCCGATGACCGAATGTGAAGCCGCCCCCGCAGATGAAGATTCTTTTCCCGGATATCCGGAATTCGGCGGTCGCGGTACCGGAAAAGTGAAGAATTCGTGCCCGGCGTGCCCGGCTCCTCCGGCGGCGGGCGGCCGTTGATGACGGGCGGCGCGACCCTCTCGGCGGCCCATGTCCTCGGAGAATCGGCCCGGCAGTGGCCCGATGCCGTCGCACTGGTCGCCGACGGCACCCGCCTCGGCTACGGCGCGCTGTGGCAGGACGCCCTGCGCCATGCCGCTGCGCTGCGCGGGCAGGGCATCGGACCGGGCGACCGCGTGGCCCTGCTGCTGTCCAACACGGCCCGCTTCCCGAAGGCGTACTACGGAGTGCTCGCCGCCGGTGCCACCGTCGTACCGGTGAACGCCCTGCTGAGGACGGCGGAGATCACCTACATCCTGCGGCACTCGGGCGCGCGGGCGCTGCTCTGCGAGGGCTCGCTGCTGCCGGAGGGGGAGCCGGCGGCGCGGGCGGCGGGCGTACCGCTGCTCACGACGGCGGCCCCCGGCCGGTCCCCGTCCCTCGACGAACTCGCGGCACAATCAACCCCGTTGGACGCCGCCGTGCCGCGCGCCCCGGACGACATCGCCGTCGTGCTCTACACCTCCGGCACCACGGGCCGCCCCAAGGGCGTCATGATCAGTCATCTCAACCTGGTGCTGAACATCGACACGACGATGCTCGCGCCGTTCGCGATGCGCCCCGACGACGTGGTGCTGGGGTGCCTGCCGCTCTTCCACACCTTCGGGCAGGTCTGCGTCATGGGCACGGGCCTGCGCGCCGGGGCGCGGCTCGTGCTGATGCCCCGCTTCGACGCGCACGCGGCGCTCGACCTGATGACCGCCGAGCGCTGCACCGTCCTCATGGGGGTGCCGACGATGTACGTGGCGCTGCTCCAGGCGGTGCGCGACGGCGGCCGGCGCCCCGCCCTGGACCGGGCCTACTGCGGCGGATCGGCGCTGCCCGCCCGGGTCCTGGAGGACTTCGAGGCCGTCTTCGGCTGCCCGGTCCACGAGGGCTACGGTCTGACCGAGGCGTCCCCGTGCGTCGCCTACAACCACCCCGGCCGCCCCCGGGTGCCCGGCACCGTGGGACATCCCATCCGCGGCGTCGAGGTGCGGATCGCCCGGCCGGGCACCGCGGAGCGGATCGAGGCGCTGGCGGCGGGCGAGACCGGCGAGATCGTGGTGCGCGGCCACAACGTCATGGCGGGCTACCTCGACGACCCCGCGGCGACCCGGGCCGCCGTCGTCGACGGCTGGCTGCGCACCGGCGACCTCGGCGTGCTGGACGAGGACGGGCGCCTGACCGTCGTCGACCGGACCAAGGACACCATCGTGCGCGGCGGTTACAACGTCTATCCGCGCGAGGTGGAGGATCTGCTCGCCGCCCATCCCGCGGTGGCCCAGTCCGCGGTGGTCGGTGTGCCCGACCCCCGGCTGGGCCAGGAGGTGTGCGCCGTGGTCGTCCCGCGCCCGGGAAGCGCACCGGACGGCCGTCTGGCGGCGGACATCATCGCCTGGAGCAGGCAGCGCATCGCCGCCTACAAGTACCCGCGCCGCGTCGAGTTCGTCACCGCGCTGCCCCTCGGCCCCAGCGGCAAGGTCCTCAGGCGCCTGCTCGCCGAGGAGTTCGCCGGTGCTCCGCCGGCCACTGACGTCTGACAGGCGGCGCACACCGCCGGGCTGTCACAGCCTGCCTCCGAGCGGCTGACGGCCGGTGTGCGGACGGGGGAAGTGCGCGGGGGCCGCGGTCGGTGGCGGGCTCCCGCACCCGCACGGCGGACGTCCCGCACTGCCCGGGGGCGCGGTCCGGGCGGACACCGCGTGACGTGGCACCTCTCCCTATCGGCTCCTGGAAGGAACCGCTCGCCGCGCTGTCCCGGGACACCGAGACCTACAGCGTGGCGACCACCGACGGCATCGACATCTTCCAGTACTGGCGCGACGGCGCGTGCGTGGAGAACTTCGAGCCCGGTGCCGAGCACATCCGGCCCGAGCGGACCGGGCCCTGGTGGGACCGGGTGGAGGCGGCCCTCGCCGCGCACGCGGGCGAGGGCGCCGGGATGGCGCCCGTGGTGGCGCTCGTCCTCGGCCGCCTCGGCATCGCGCTCGACGACGACACCCTCGCCGGTGAGGGACCGGTGCCGCCCGCGGGCCGTTCGGCGGTCCGCTCAGGACGACGGGCCCGCGGGCGCGGCGCCGGTCGTCGCGTCGCGGTAGAGCGCGCGGGTGGCGGGGCCGAAGACGGCGCTGTAGGAGACCTGCGAGGTGTTCCCGCCGGTGTGGTAGCCGCCGATCACGCCGACCACCGCCCAGCCGCCGAACCACGGCACCAGCATCGGCCCGCCGCTGGTGCCGCCCACGAACGCGTCGCACGGGATGCGCGGGAAGGTGCCGGGTTCGGCCGGATCGTCGCTCACCCAGGCCGTCGTCCGGCTCCAGCACTCCAGCGGCCGCTCGGCCCCCGCCGGATATCCGATCATGCGCACCGGGGCGTGCTCGTACCCGGTGCCGGTGAGCAGCCGCACCGCCCCGACCGCGTCCTCCAGCGTGGTCCCGTCCTCGTTGGGCCCGGTGACGGCGAAGGCGAAGTCGTACTCGGCCCCGGCCTGCGCGCCCAGATCGTAGTACTGCCGGGGGACGTAGACACCGTTGTCGCGGACCGGGAAGACGCCGAAGGGCTTCACTCCGTCGTGGAACTGCGGGACGAAGGCCAGATGCCGCTTCGGTGAGGCGCCCGAGTAGCCCTTCAGGCAGTGCCCGGCGCTGAGCACGAGCGAGCGGCCGGGGCTGTGCACCACGGAGCCGCTGCACGTGCGGCCGGTGCCGGTGGAGTCGGTCCAGAAGAACGTCCCCGCCTGCGGGATGCCGGTGAAGCTCCGGCTGGACGGGATGTGCTCACCGGGCCGCGGTCCGTCCACCGCGGTGGGGGCGGCCCGTCCGGAACCGGCGCCCTGCGCGGCGGAGGCGGACAGGGCCGCCGCGGTCCTGGCCGGTGTCCAGTAGGCGTCGAGCCGGGCCGCGGCGGAGGCCGGGCCCGCCGTCTCCGGGGCGGCGGAGGCCGCCGGGGAGAGTCCGGCGCAGAGCAGCAGGGCCGACGCCCAGGCGGCGGTGAGTCGGGCGATCCTTGTACGGCGCACCATCAGTTCCCCTCGGAGCGGACACAAGTGACGGTTCACCATACGGTGGCGACGCGTCCCCGGGACCGCCCTCGCACCGGGTGTCGGCACGTGTGGCAAGTCCGCCGCCCGAGCGGCCCGCAGGCGACCGCCCGGCTCACTCGCCCATGACGTACCGCACGGTCGGACCGGTGGTCCAGCCGCCGTCCACGGCGAGTTCGGCGCCCGTCACGTACGACGCCGCGTCGGACAGCAGATAGACGACGGCGCTCGCGATCTCGTGCGGCTCGCCGACCCGGCCCATCGGCGTGTTGGGGTACCGGCCCTCGCCACGCTCGATGCCGACCGAGGCGGTCATCGGGGTGTATGTCATGCCCGGGTGCACCGAGTTGACCCGGATCCGGGCCGTGCCCAGCTCCACCGCGCCGATCTTCGTCAGCCCGCGCACCCCCCACTTGGAGGCGCCGTAGCCGGCCGTCAGCGCGAGTCCCATCAGGCCCGCCGCGGAGGAGATGTTGACGATCGAGCCGCCCCCGGCCTCCTTCAGGGCGGGGATCACGGTCCGCATGCCGATGAAGACACCCGTGAGGTTGATGTCGAGCACCTTGCGGAAGTGCTCGACCGACTCGGACTCCAGCAGCGCGCCGGTCGAGATGCCGGCGTTGTTGACGAGCCCGTGCAGCGCGCCGAACTCCGCCACGGCGAAGTCGGCGACGTCCTGCCACTCGCGCTCCGAGGTGACGTCGTGGCGCCGGAAGCGGGCGGCGGTGCCCAGCCCGGCGGCGGTGGCCTCGCCCTCCTCCTCCAGGACGTCGGTGATCACCACGTTGGCTCCGGCGGCGACGGCCTGCCGCGCCGCCTCGGCCCCGAGGCCGCGCGCTCCGCCGGTGACGAGGACGGTCCTGCCGGTGAGGTCGTTCATGATGTGCTCCTTGGGGGTCGGGATCCGGGTCGGGCTCGGGGTCCGCGGGCGCGGACGCCCGTCCGGGCCCGCGGACGGCCGGTCAGAAGTGGGTGCCGCCGTCGACGCGGACCTCGGTGCCGGTGATGAACCGGCCGTCCTCGCTCGCGAGCATCGCGACCACGGACGCCACCGTCTCCGGGCCGGCGAAGCCCTGGCCGAGCGCCGGGGAGAGCTTCAGGAACAGGCTCATGTCGGCGTCCTCGGGCAGCCCGGGGCCCGCGCTCTGCCCGCTGGCGCCGCTGCCGTCGGTCATGCCGGAGGAGATGGAGCCCGGCTGCACGGCGGTGAAGCGGATGCCGCGCCCCGCGTACTCGGCGGCCAGCGCGTGTGTCATGGACTGGATGCCGCCCTTGCTCGCCGCGTACGCCGCCATGTACGGGTGCGCGAACACCGCCGACGTCGAGCTGAAGTTGACGACCGCGGCGTCCCGCCCCGCCAGCAGCGCGGGCACGCACTCGCGGATCACCAGGAAGGTGCCGACGAGGTTGACCCGGAGGACCCGGGTGAAGGCGTCCAGCGTCGTCCGGTCGGTGTGCGAGGAGCGCAGGATCCCGGCCGCGTTGACCAGGACGTCCAGACCGCCGAGCGCGGCGACGGCCGAGGCGGCTCCGTCGCGTACGGACGTCTCGTCGGCCACGTCCATGACGAGCGTGGTCAGCCGGTCCGCGTGGGCGCCGGCCTTCGCGACGGTGTCCTTCAGGCCCTGCTCGCTGACGTCGGCGGCCACGACGGTGCCGCCCTCCGCGAGCAGGCGCAGCACGGTGGCCTGCCCGATGCCCGAACCACCGCCGGTGATCAGCGCGCGGCGGCCTTCATAGCGGTTCATGTGTGTCTCCAGCCCGGCCCCGGAACGGCTCACGGGGCCCTACGGCACCGGCCCTCTTGCCGCCGGTGCTCTCGATGCCGTCACGGTACGCCTCGATGGCACGATTTGCCACCTCGTCCAGATGTGCCGGACGACACGTGCGAGGCGTAGGATTCCGCGGGTGAGCACCAAGCCGTCCGCCACCCTGACCGAGCGCCGCAAGGCGGCCACACAGCTCGACATCGCCCACGCGGCGGCCGAGCTCTTCGCCACCCGGGGCCCCGACGGCACGACGGCCGAGGAGATCGCCCGGCGGGCGGGCGTCGCGCTGCGCACCTTCTACCGCTACTTCCGCTCCAAGCAGGACGCGGTGAGCCCGCTGCTCGCCGACGGCGCCGACCGCTGGCGGGCGCTGCTGGCCGCCGCCGAACCGGGGACCCCGCTCCGAGAGGCACTGGAGCGCGCGGCCGGGCAGGCCCTCGCCACCCCCGACGAGGACGCCGTACGGGCGCTGCTGCGCACCCGAGGGCTGCTGCGCGCGGCGGCGGACGACCCCGCGCTGCGCGCCGTCTGGTACCGGGTGAACCAGGAGTCCGAGGAGCGGCTCGTCCCGGTCCTCGCCCGGCTCGCGGGCCCGGACGCCGACCCGCTCGACGTACGCCTCGCGGCCGCCGCCGCCACCGACGCCATCCGGATCGCCCTGGAGACCTGGGCCGCCACCGACGCCGGCACCGAGGGCCCCGCCTCCCCGACCGCCCTCGCGACCCGCTGCCTGCGCGCCCTGACGGGCGGCACGGCGCCCGGGGAGCGGCGCGTCTAGCACTGCCCGGGAGGCGCGGCGCGCCGTGCTGCAAAAACGTTCCGCCCCCGCCGGGTCAGACCCGGCGGGGGCGGAACGTGGAAGTGTGTCCCGGAGCGGAGCCGGGCGGGAGGTGCGGTGGGGTCAGCCGGCCGCGGGGGCCACCTGCCGGGGGTCGTCGTAGACGCTCTCCACCTCGTCGACCGGAGAGGCCGAGGCGTTGTCGTACTTCGCGTGGTCGAGGATGTTCTCGCGGGCGGAGACCAGGACCGGGATGAGCGCCTGGCCCGCGACGTTGGTCGCGGTGCGCATCATGTCCAGGATCGGGTCGATGGCGAGCAGCAGACCCACGCCCTCCATCGGCAGTCCGAGGGTGGACAGGGTGAGCGTCAGCATGACCGTCGCTCCGGTCAGACCGGCGGTGGCCGCCGAGCCGATCACCGAGACGAAGGCGATGAGCAGGTACTCCTTGACGCCCATCTGCACATCGAAGATCTGCGCCACGAAGATCGCGGAGATGGCCGGGTAGATCGCCGCGCAGCCGTCCATCTTGGTCGTCGCGCCGAACGGCACGGCGAAGGAGGCGTAGTCCTTCGGGACGCCGAGGCGGATCGCCGACTGCTGGGTGACCGGCATGGTGCCGACCGAGGAGCGGGAGACGAACGCGAGCTGGATGGCCGGCCAGGCGCCCTTGAAGAACTGGATCGGGTTCAGCTTGGCGACGGTGGCGAGCAGCAGCGGGTACACGCCGAACAGCACCAAGGCGCAGCCGACGTAGATGTCCACGGTGAAGGTCGCGTAGTTGCCCAGCAGGTCCCAGCCGTACTGCACGATGGCGCGGCCGATGAGGCCGGCGGAGCCGATCGGGGCGAGCAGGATCACCCACCACAGGGCCTTCTGGAGCAGTTCGAGGATCGACTCGGACAGGGTGAGGATCGGCTGCGCCTTGGCACCGATCTTGAGGATCGCGATACCGGCGACCACGGCCATGAAGACGATCTGGAGGACGTTCAGCTCGGTGAAGGGCGTGACGACGTCCGTCGGGATGATCCCGGTCAGGAAGTCGAGCCAGCTGCCGGAGTGCTCCGGCTTGGCACCGTCGGCCGCGGTGAGGTCCGAGCCGGAGCCCGGGTTGGAGACCAGGCCGATGACCAGCCCGATCACCACCGCGATCAGCGAGGTGATCATGAACCAGAGCAGGGTGCGGCCGGCCAGGCGCGCCGCGTTGTTGACCTTCCGCAGATTGGTGATGGACACCATGATCGCGAAGAAGACCAGCGGCGCCACGGCCAGCTTCAGCAGCTGGATGAAGATGCCGCCCACCTTGTCGAGCGTGGTGGCGAGCCAGGCCACGTCGTAGGTGCGGGCGACGAAGCCGAGGGCCAGACCGACGACGAGGCCGATCAGTACCTGGGCCCAGAAGGGGACGGGTATCCGGAACCCTGACTTCGAGGGCTGCGGATCAGCGGTGTTCGCGGACACGGACACACTCCAGTAGGAACGCGTGGGGGCGGGACGAGCGGGACGTACATACAGGAAGCAGCGACCGTGGGAGGGTGTCAACGGCGCCGCTGCATCGGGGAGTTCGCGGTCAGGCGCGACAAGCCGCGGACAGGCAGCGGCAGAGATCGACGTGCAGGCGCGCCACGAGCGGTACGCCCGGGGCGGCGCGGCGAGCGCCGTGGTCGGCGTCGGCGCGGTGCGCGGCTGCTGTCTTCATGGCAGAAACGTTAACACTTGTACTTTGAGAACCTCAAAGCGAGTCTTTGGTCAGCCGGGCGCCGAAGGTCTCGCCGTGCCCGCGCCCCGCTCGGTTCAGCGCCGCAGCGCCTCGAACGCGTCGCGCGCCGCGGCCCCGATGGCGAGGTCGATGTCCGGGGCCAGCGCGGCCCGCCGGTCGGAGCGGGTGAGCGCGGCGACGGCCACCCGGTGCCCGGAGTCGGCCTCCACCACCCCGACCTCGTGCCGCAGATGCAGGAACGTGCCGGTCTTGCCGCTCACCCGCAGCGTGTCGGAGCGCAGCTCGCTCGCCAGCCGCTGGGTGAAGAGCTGCGCCCCCATCAGCCGGCGCAGCTCCGCGGTCGCCGGGGGCCGGGAGATCTCGTCCCGCCATACGCGGTGCAGCAGATCGACGAGGGCCGTGGCGGTGCCCGCGTTGGCGTGCGCCGGGTCCAGCGTCCGCAGGGTGTGCCGGCCCGAGCGGTCGTCGCGCACGGCCAGCTCCAGGGCGAGGGAGAAGTCGTTCCCCGCGGCTCCGGCGGCGCACTCGTACATCAGGTTCATCCGGTGCCGTACCCGCAGGTCTCCGCAGTCCCAGGCGCGCAGCCGGGCGTCGACCTCCGCCACCGGGACCAGATCGAGGAGCGCGTCCGCGCCGGCGTTGTCGCTGACCGACATCATCAGGTGCAGCAGGTCACCGACGGCCACGGTGGCGGGGTGCCGGAACGCCGCGAGCCCCGTGGGGCCCACACTGCTGGTGGCCGGGTCGACCGTCACCGGGAGCGCGGCGTCCAGGTGGCCGGACGCGATCCGGTCCAGCACCACCAGGGCGAGCGGGACCTTGACGACCGAGGCGAGCGGCACGGGCACGGCGGCGTCGAATCCGAGCTGCGCGCCGGTGTCGATGTCCCGGGCGAGGAACGAACCGCGCACACCGAGCGCCGCCCAGTCCGCCGCGACGGCCTCCGCGACATCGAGCAGCGCGCCCTCACCGACGAGCTGCGCGGGGCGGCGGTACGGGGGACCCGCGCTCATCCGTGTGCCGCCAGCCGCGCCGGGGCGTCCGCGTCCCGGTCCCCGTCTCCGCTCCCGCCGCCGTCCCCGTCCCCGGCGGCCGACCGGGCCGCCGCCGCACCCGGCGCCGCCGCGCCGGCCCCGGACGCCAGCACGGTCGCCAGCCAGTGGGGCACCTGGGCGGCGGCCGGCTGCCGCTCGCTCGCGCGCGGGGCGTACCCCCGGTGCAGCGAGGTGTCGTGCAGCGGCGCCCAGGTGAGGCCGTGCAGCCGGGCGAACGGTTCGGTGCACAGCAGCCGCACCCGCCCGGCCAGGGTCTCCGCGAGCGCGGTCGCGACCGGACCGGCCGGGCGCAGCAGGCCCTCGGGCAGCCCGGCGCGCGCCATGGCGCGGCCGAGCCGGTCCGCGGCGAACGGCACCTGGTCCTCGGCGAGCAGGAGCAGCGCGAGCGGCGCCCGCCCGTGCGCCGTGCCACGGCCCCGCCGGGGCCGCAGATCCTCCAGATGGACCGCGCCCGCCGCCCGGGACGCGGGCGGGCCGCCGGGCCCACCGCCGTCCCGCGCTCCTGATCCGGCCGGTGCGTGCGGTGGGTGCGGTGCGTCTGGTGTGGACGGTGCGTCCGGTGCGGGCGTGCTGCCCAGGCCCAGCGGCACCCGCAGCGGCGCGTTCTCCGGGGGCACCCGCACCAGCGCGTACGCCAGCGAACCGTCGGCCAGGCCCGCCTCCCGCCGCTCCGGCGGCAGCTCCTGCACACCGAGCGCGACGCCGTGCTCGGCGCCCGCGCGGATCACGCGCGCCAGGGCGGCCGGTCCGCAGTCCACCGGCATCCCGACGGTGCGCACCGCCGAGCGCCGGGCCGACCGCGCGGCCCGCCGCAGCCGCTCGGCCCGTTCCAGCACGTCCTGGGCGTACGGCAGCAGCAGGACGCCGAACTCCGTGGTCGCCACCTGCCGGTGCGAACGGTCGAAGAGGAGTCCGCCGAAGTGCTCCTCCAGCGTCTTGATCCGGCGGCTGAGGAGGGGCTGGGCGATCCCGAGGCGGTCGGCGGCCCGGGAGAAGCTCGCCTCGTCGACGGTCGCGACGTACGCCTCCAGGTGCGCGAGCAGATCCATGGCTCTTTCATATCAATAAGTTATGGGATCTTCAATGTTCACTCTTGGACATGAGTGGGCTCCCGCTGCTTCGCTGTCCGCGTCGGCGGCCCCGGGCGGCCGACGGGGGAACAGCGAACGGACGACGGGAGAACTCCGCACATGACCAGTGACAGCCCTCTGCGGCGGCGCGGCCTGCTCAAGGCCGGTGCCGTCCTCTCCACCGCCGGGCTCGCACCCGCCGTGACGGCCGCCCGCGCGACGGCGGCTCCCGCGGCCGGATCCGCGGCGGCGTCCGGTGCCCGCCGGGCCACGGACGCGCTGCGCGCGCTGGAGGAGCGCTACTCCGCCCGCCTCGGCGTCCACGCCCGCAACACCCGCACCGGGCAGAGCGTCGGGTACCGGGCGGGGGAGCGGTTCGCCCTGTGCTCGACCTTCAAGGTGTTCGCCGCCGGGGCCGTGCTGCGCGACCACGCGGGCAGCGCGCCGCTGGACAAGGTCGTCCGCTACCCCGACCGGGACATCCTGCTCAACTCCCCGGTCACCCAGGAGCATGTCGGCAGCGGCATGACCGTCGGCGAGCTGTGCGCGGCGGCGATCCGCCACAGCGACAACTGCGCCGGGAACCTGCTGCTGCGCGAGCTGGGCGGCCCGGCCGGGCTCACCGCCTTCTTCCGTTCGCTCGGTGACCGGGTGAGCCGGCTCGACCGCTGGGAGCCCGACCTGAACAGCGCGGGCCCCGGCGAGCTGCGCGACAGCACCACCCCTGAGGCGCTCGGCGCGAGCCTGGAGCGGCTGACGGTGGGCGACGAGCTGCCCGGCGCCGCCCGCGAACAGCTCCTGACCTGGCTCAAGGGCAACACCACCAGCGACAGGCGCTTCCGCGCCGGACTGCCGCGGGGCTGGGTCGTCGGCGACAAGACCGGCACCGGGGACTACGCGTCCGCCAACGACATCGGCGTCGCCTGGACCACCCGCGGCACCCCCCTCGTGCTGGTGGTGCTGACGTCGAAGGACGCGCCGGACGCGACCGTGGACGAGGCGCTGATCGCCGATGCGGCCGCCGTCCTGGCGGACGTCCTCGCCCCGGGCGAGTGACGGAGGCGGGCGCCCTCGCGGGGGCGCCCGCACCCGGTCAGCGGCCGCTCCCCGCAGAGCGGCCGCTGGCCGCGGCCACCGTCCCCCTCGACCCGGAGGACGGTCACCGCCCGGCGGCCAGGAACGGCAGCAGCAGTTCCAGCAGCGCGTCCGGGCGGTCGAGCGGGACGATGTGCCCGCAGTCCGCGAGGACGTGCCCGGTCAGACGGTCCGCGTACGGCCGTAGCTGGCGTTCCAGCGCGCGGCCCACCGGATGGGCGCCGATCGCCAGCGCGGGAACGGTCAGCCGGGCCCCGGCCACCGCCGCGCGGAGCTGCCGGCCGGACACGGCCGTCGCCCGGTACGGACCGAACGCGCCGCGCAGCGCCTCCGTGCCGGTGTACGCCGCGACGAACGCGTCCCGGACGTCGGGCCGCACCCCGCGGCCCAGCGTGCCCCGGTCGAGGAACCACTCCACATACGTCCGCTCGTGCCCGGCGAGCACGGACTCCGCCAGCCCCGGCTCGCCGTGGAAACCGAACCACCAGGGCGGGCCCTGGGCGAGGAACTCCTCGGCACCGGGCAGGCCGCCCAGCAGCGATTCCATCACCACCAGCCGGCGGACGAGGCCCGGCCGCCGCATCGCCAGCAGGAAGGCGGGCGGGGTACCGGCGTCGATGCCCACCACCGCGGCGGAGGCCACGCCCAGCGCCGCGAGCAGCTGTTCCGCGTCGTCCGCCAGGGTGCCCGCGTCGTAGCCGTCCGCGGGCCGGTCGCTGTCCCCGAAGCCGCGCAGATCGGGGGCGATCACCCGGTGACCGGCGGCCAGCGCGCCGATGACGTCGGTCCACAGCCGCCAGGTGTGCGGGAAGCCGTGCAGCAGCAGGACGGCCGGGCCCCGCCCGGCCAGCGCCACGTTCAGCCCGACACCGCCCGCCCTGACCCGGCGCAGTGTGACCTCGGCGGGCCCGGAACGCGTGGCCAGCGTGACGGTCGTGGGGGACAGGGCACCCATGGGCGCTCCCTCGGGTAGCTGGTAACCAATGGTGACAAGGCAACGGTAGGTAACTAGGCTGAGCGGTCCAAGACGGCACTTTCCCCTCAGGTGGTGAGCTCCAGGTGACCTCCCGGGCCACGGGCCCCGCCGCTCCCGGCCCCGCCCGCGGACGCGGCGACGTGTTCGACCCGCACTGCCCGACCCGTGGACTGCTCGACCGGATCGGCACCAAGTGGACGTCGATGGCGGCCAAGGTCCTGGCGGAGCACACCCCGGGCGGACATGCCCCGGGCGAGGTGCGCTTCGGGGAGCTGCGGCGGCGGATGCCGGGCGTCTCGCAGAAGATGCTCTCGGTGACCCTGCGGAACCTGGTCCGCGACGGCCTGGTGGCGCGCCGCGTCGAGCCCTCGGTGCCGCCCGCCGTGCACTACCGCCTCACACCTCTGGGGCGGTCGCTGGAAGAGGTGCTCGCGGCCGTCCGGACCTGGGCCGAGGAGCACATGGCCGAGGTGGACCGCGCCCACGCGGCGAGCCGGGAGGACGACGGAGGATGAGGCGCCGTCAGTCCACCGGCCAGGTGTGCACCGGCGCGTTGAGGTGCATGTAGTCGGTGTAGACCTGCGTCATCCGGCGCAGGGACTCATGGCGCCCGGCGCCGCCGGCCGTGTCGAGCCGGTGGAACATCTCCTTCTGCCAGACCGCGCCGTTGCGCCCGGTCACGCACCGCTGCTCGATGACACCGAGCAGCGGCTCCCGCCAGGCCGCGTCCATGCCGGAGCGCTCAAGTCCCTCGTGGGCCAGCGGCAGCAGGCGCCGCAGCACCAGTTCGGCCACCGGGACCTCGCCGGTACCCGGCCAGTACAGCCTGCTCTCGATGCCGTGCCGCGCCGCCGTGTGGAGGTTGTCCTCGGCTGCCGAGAAGGACATCCGCGACCACACCGGCCGGTCCTCCTCCACCAGGGCCCGGGTGAGCCCGTAGTAGAAGGCCCCGTTGGCGAGGGTGTCGGCGACGGTCGGCCCGGCCGGCAGCACCCGGTTCTCCACCCGCAGGTGCGGCTTGTCCTGGGAGACGGCGTAGACCGGGCGGTTCCAGCGGTAGATGGTGCCGTTGTGCAGGGTCAGCTCGGCCAGCTCGGGGACGTCGCCCCGGTCCAGGGTCTCGCCGGGGTCCTGCTCGTCGCAGAGCGGCAGCAGCGCGGGGAAATAGCGCAGATTCTCCTCGAAGAGGTCGAAGACGCTGTTGATCCACCGCTCCCCGAACCAGACCCGGGGCCGCACCCCCTGCACCTTGATCTCCTGCGGGCGGGTGTCGGTGGCCTGCTCGAACAGCGGGATCCGCGTCTCGTGCCACAGCTCCCGGCCGAACAGGAACGGCGAGTTGGCCGCCAGCGCGACCTGGACCCCGGCGACCGCCTGCGCCGCGTTCCAGTAGCCGGCGAACTCCTCCGGGGACACCTGGAGGTGGAACTGGGTGCTGGTGCAGGCGGCCTCGGGCGTGATCGTGTCGGCGTACGTCCGCAGCCGGTCGACGCCGTCCACCTCGATGTGCAGGTCCTCGCCCCGGGCGGCGAAGACCTGGTCGTTGAGCAGCCGGTAGCGCGGGTTCTCCGACAGCGCCTGCTGCCCCACGTCCTCCTGCCGCAGCGTGGGCAGGATCCCGATCATGATCAGACGGGCGCCGACCGACCGCGCGCGCCGGTCCGCGTGGTTCAGCGCGCCGCGGATCTCGGACTCCCAGGCGTCGGGCCCGCCCGCTGTCAGGGTCCGGGGCGGGATGTTGGTCTCCAGGTTGAACCGGCCCAGCTCGGTGGCCCAGGCGGGGTCCGCGATGGCCTCCAGCACGTCGACGTTGCGCATCGTGGGCTCGGCCCGGTCGTCGACCAGGTTCAGCTCGATCTCCAGGCCCACCTGCGGACGCTCGGACTCGAACCGCGACGCGCGCAGCATCTGCGCGAACGCGTCGAGGCAGTCCTGCATCTTGATCCGGTACCGGCGGCGGTCCTCACGGGTGAAGACCATCGCCGGGACGTCCCGTCCCATCGGCGCTCCCCGGTCGACTCGGCCTCTCCTCGGGCACCTGCTCTCGGGCGTCTGTCCTGCGGCGCCCGCCGTCGGGCACCGCCCCGGGCGCCTCACCGCCCGGCTCACCCCAGCGTCGCATCACCGGCCCGCTCCGACCACGCGGGACCGGCGCACCCCCGTGTCCGGCCGCCCCGGGCCCGGTCCGTGTACCACCCGGGCCCGCTGCGCGCCGGTCGGCGGCCGCGCCGCGCCACCCGGCGCCCCGGTGCGCCGCGCGCCGTGATTCCCGCACGGCACGGCACACGCGCGGCACACGGCTGGTACACGCGAGGAGGACGTCATGGTCGACACCCCGGACAAGACGCTCGACGGCAAGATCGCCTTCGTCGGCGGTCCTGAAGAAGCCGATGACCGAGATCACGGAGGAGGAGTACGACCGGCTGTTCGCGGTCAACTCCAAGGCCGCGTTCCTCGTCACCTCCCTGCTGGCCGCCTGCACCGGCCTCTACGCGCACAAGTCGTCGGCGATGCACGGCGAGCTCACGAAGATCGAGGACATCGTCCCGTGGGTGCGCCAGCTGCTCACCGACGGCTGGTGGGCCAACGGCCGGACGCTCTTCCTCAACGGCGGCCACACCACACGTCGACGGCGGGCGGCCTGGCCCGCGACGGTCCGGTGCGCGTCGTACGAAGCGGCCGTGGTACGTGGCGCTGCGCGGAGCCGACGGCCCCGGAGCGGGATCACATCCCCCGGTGCACGATGTGCCCGCCGGTCACCGTGAGCCGCACGGGTGCCTCGGCGACCTCGTCGGCCGGTGCCTCCACGGGGTCAAGGCCCAGTGCGGTCAGGTCGGCCCGGAACCCCTCGCGGATCCGCCCGGCGCGGGCCTGCTCCCCGGCGGCGACGGCCGCGTGGGTGGTGCAGCCCTCCAGGGCCATGAGACCGGTGAGCCCGGCGCGCGCCGAGGCCGCTCCCCGGGGGGCCCGCGCGGTGGCCAGGACGGCGCGGACGTCGTGGTGGGCGACGGGCCAGTCCGAGCCGAGCGCGACGACCGCGCCCGCGTCGCGCAGGTCGCGCAGCCGCCAGGCCCGCAGCGCGCGTGCCTCGCCCAGCCGCAGGGACCACTCGTCGGAGTGGTCGGCGCGGGTGTACGCGGTGTGCGGGGGCTGCATGGAGGCGATCACGCCGAGCCGGGCGAAGCGCGCGAGGGTGCCGTCCGGGACCGACTCTATGTGTTCGACCCGGTGGCGGAGGCGGGCGCCCGCGCCCAGTGTCTCCACGGTGTCCAGGACATGCCGCACCGCCGCGTCCCCGATGGTGTGCGTCGCGGTGCGCACCCCGGCCCGGTCCAGGTAGCGCACGGCGTCGCTGTAGGCGGCCGGGTCCGGCCAGAACGCCTCGGTGCCCTGCCCGTGGCAGTCGGGGTGCTCCAGCCAGGCCGTGCCGCCCTCGACGGTGCCGTCCATGAAGAACTTCACCCCGGCGATCTCCCAGTGGCGCCCGCCCCGGCCCTGGAGCGCGACCAGTTCCGCCGGCTCCCGCTGCCCGGCGCCCGGCATGCACCACGGCGCGAAGCGCAGCCGCAGCGGCAGCACGGTGTCCTCGGCGACCTCGCCGACCAGGTCGGGGTCGCCGAGGTCCATGACATGGGCGCCGGTGAGTCCGGTGGCCGCCATGGCGGACAGCAGTTCGACCAGTCGGGCGCGCCGCGCGGCCTTCGACGGCTTGGGCATGACCGCGGTGACCAGGTCCATCGCGGCGTGCTCGACCAGATGCCCGGTCAGGCGCCCGTCGGGGTCCGTGGCGAGGTGGGCGCGCTGGGCGAAGGCGCGCGGGCCGGTGACGCCCGCCGCCTCCAGCGCCGCCCCGCTGGCCAGGGCCGAGTGCGCGTCGTACAGCCGCAGGAAGGCAGGCGCGCCGTCCAGGACGTCCTCGATCAGCGCGCGGTCCACGGGCCTGCCGCCGAACACGTTGTGGTCCAGGCCGAAGCCGACGACCCAGCCCTCCACGCGCTCCGCGCGGGCGAGCGCCGCCCGCAGTCCGCCGAGGTCGCGGACCGCCGACAGATCGGTGCCGGTGGTCATCTCCAGGCCCATCACGGGGTGGCTGTGGCAGTCCACCAGGCCGGGTACGACATGCGCGCCCGCCAGGTCGACGACCTCGGTGGCGGGGCCCCGCCAGTCGCGTACGTCGGTGTCGTCGCCGACTGCGGCGATCAGGCCGTCGCGGACGGCGACCGCGGTGGCGTGCGGACGCCCGGGGTCGAGGGTGCGGACCCGGGCACCCGTGAGGACGAGGTCGGCGGTGGGCATGCGGAGGACTCCTCGGTCGATGGAACGGCGGTGCGGTGGAGCGGAGTTGAGGCTGACGGGGGACGGGGGACGGGGGACGGGGGACGGGGGACGGGGGACGGCGAAGGGGGAAGGGGGAAGGGGGGAAGCGGGCGGGCTCAGGGGGCGTCGGCCGCTCCGGTGTCGTCGGCCGGTTCGGCGGCGAACCGCTCGTAGACGCCGGGCCGGTGGCGGCGCAGCCAGCGGGCGAGCGGGAAACCGGCGAGGAAGATGAGCGGGACCACCGCCACCAGCGCGGTGTTCACCGCCGCCGACGCCCCGGTGAACAGATCGAGATGGGTGACGACCAGCACGATCGCGGCGGACAGGAGCACCGCGGCGGTGACGGGCGCGACCACCGTGCGCAGCACCCCCTCGTGGTGGCTGACACGCTGGAAGTACAGCGGCACGGCCAGCGCGGCGAGCAGTTGCAGCACCAGCAGCCCCAGCATGCCGGGGGTGTTCACCCACAGCAGCAGTTGCTGGTAGGGGTCCGCTCCGGCGGCGGCGAAGGCGAGCACCACGGCCGCGCCCAGCACGGTCTGGGCGATCCCGGTGACGTAGGGGGAGCGGTGGCGCGGGTGGACGCGGGCCAGCGCCCGGGGGAGCACGCCCTCCTCGGCGAGGGCGAGGCCGTAGCGGTTGATCGCGTTGTGGAAGGCGAGCAGGGACGCCAGGACGCTGGTGACGATGAGGACGTGCATGGTGTCGGCGGCCCAGCCGCCCACGTAGGTGCTGATCGCGGAGAAGAACAGCCCGGCCGGGTCGTCGCCCGCGGCCCGCACCACCTCGGCGTCGCCGAACGCCTGGATCGCGATCCACACGACGAACGCGTAGAACAGGCCGAGGAAGCCGACGGCGAGATAGGTCGCGCGCGGCACCGTGCGTGCCGGGTCGCGGGCCTCGCGGCGGTAGATGACGGTCGACTCGAAACCGGTGAACGCGGCGAACGCGAAGGCGAGCACCGCCGCCATGCCGGGCACCAGCACATGGGACGGGGCGAAGGAGGACGCCGACAGGCCGTGCGCTCCGCCCTTGAGGAGGACACCGGCGGCGAGCAGCACGAGGATGCCGGTCTCGGCGGCGAGCAGGACGCCGAGGATCTTGGCGCCGAAGTCGATGGAGCGGTAGCCGCCGTAGCCGATGAGCAGCAGCCCGGCGAGCGAGACGGGCAGCCAGGGCACATGGGCGCCGGACAGGGCGTGCACGGTGTCCTGCGTGGCGGTGCCGAGCAGCCCGTAGACGCCGATCTCCATGCCGTTGTAGCCGAGCAGGGCGAGCAGCGCGGCCCCGATGCCGACGCGTCTGCCGAGCCCGCGGGTGATGTACGCGTAGAAGGCGCCGGCGCCCCGGACGTGGCGGCTCATGGCGGTGAAGCCGACGGCGAAGACGGCCAGGGTGAGCCCGGCGAGCAGATAGCCGACCGGGGCGCCGACGCCGCCGAGCAGGATGGCGAGCGGGGCGACCCCGGCCATGACCGTGAGCGGAGCGGCGGCGGAGACCACGAAGAAGGCGATGTCGCTGGTGCCCAGCGTGCCGGGACGCAGGGTGGGCGCGCCGGGCGCGGCGGCGCCCGGATCGCTGTGGCGGGGGCTTGGGGTGGTGACGGGCATGGGCGGTGAGCCCTTCTGGCGGCGGGCGGCGAGGAGGGGGAGGGCAGGCGTGCGGGATCTCCGGAGCCCGTAAATCTAAAGGCTTTCGGTTTCCGCAATGTAACCTTCCGTTCGAACGGATGGGAAGACCCCCGAGGGAGGAACCACGACATGGGGCGCCCGCGCACGGCCCTGCTCGACCGCGAACGCATCACCACGACGGCACTCGGACTCCTGGACGCCCAGGGCGAGTTCAGCGTCCCGCAGATCGCGCGGCGGCTGGGGGTGCAGACCGGCTCGGTGTACCACCACGTGGACGGCCGGGACGGCATCGTGGAACTGGTGCGGGAGCGGATCAGCGAGGCCATCGACACCGCGCCGCTGGACACGCGCCCCTGGGACGTCGCCCTGGCGGGCTGGGCCCGCTCCTACCGCGCCGCCTTCGCCGCGCACCCGCGCGCCATCCCGCTGCTGATGACGCACCCGGTGCGGGCCCCGCGCGTCCTGGAGCAGTACGAGCGGGCCGTCGCCCTGCTGCTGGAGGCGGGCTTCGCCACGGCCGACGTCATGCGCGTCATCACCGCCCTGGAGAACGCCGTCCTCGGCTCGGCGCTCGACCTCGCCGCTCCTGAGGCCATGTGGGAGATCACCGACGCCGCCGCCACCCCGCGGCTGGCCGAGGCCCTGGACGCGGTCCGCGGCAACCGCGCCGACCAGGCCTTCGAACTCGCCCTGGAGGGCGTGCTCGACGCCGCCCGGAGGCTCCCGGAGCGGTGAGCCCGCGCCGCCTCCCGCCGCTCGGGACGGCCGCCGCCCCGGTCACGCCCGCCGCGGCGGCCCGGACGGCGCGCCGGTGGCCCTGAGCAGCAGCAGCGTCGTGTCGTCGGCGCCCTGGCGGTGGCCCTGCAACAAGGTCTCGGCGACCTCGTCCAGCGGCGTACCGGGCCGCCCGGCGGCGGCCAGGCGGCCGGCGAGCCCGGACAGCACCCGCTCCGGGTCGGAGCCGGGCACGTCCGTGAGACCGTCGGTGTACAGGGCGAGCACCGCGCCTTCGGGCAGGCACAGCCGCAGATGCGGATAGGCCGCCGCCGGATCGATGCCCAGCAGCAGCCCGCCCGGCGCGTCCAGGGCCTCCACCCGCCCGTCCGGGTGGCGCAGCAGCGGATGCGGATGCCCGGCCCGCGCCAGGACCAGGCGGTGGCGGCGCGGATCGAGCCGCAGGAACACGGCGCTGGCGAGCAGTTCGGTGTCGAGCGCGGTCAGCAGCCGGTTGGTGAGGCCGAGGACCCGGCGCGGATCGGCGCCGCCCGCCGCGTGCGCCCGGACCGCGGTACGGATCTGGCCCATGAGCGCGGCGGCCGGACCGTTGTGCCCCTGGATGTCGCCGATGACGGCGGCGGCCCGGTGGTGGCCGAGGGTGATCAGGTCGTAGAAGTCGCCGCAGACGGTCATGCCCTCGGCCGCGGGCAGATAGCGCACGGCGGTCTCCAGACCGTGGATGCGCGGCAGCCGCCGGGGCAGCAGCGCGTCCTGGAGATCGCGGGCCAGGCCGCTGGCGGTGTCGTACCGGCGGGCCCGCGCCAGCGCCTGCGCGATCAGCCCGGCCAGGGCCGTGAGCGTGGCGCGCTCCTCCGGCGCGAACCGGCGCGGCCGGTCGTACGACAGGACGCACGCGCCGACCTCGCGGTCCGGCGTCAGCAGCGGCAGCACCGCCCAGGCGGCGCCCGGCGCGAGCGCGGCGTGCCGCGGATAGCGGCGGGCGATGTCCCGGCGGGTCTCCAGGAAGAGCGGTGTCCCCGTGGCCAGGGCCCGGGTGCCGGGCGTCTCCGCGTCCGCCGCGGGGCGGTCGATACGGTCCAGGGCGCCGGGCGGATACCCGTGCGCGCCGACCACCCGCAGCCGCCCGTCCCCCTCCAGCGCCAGCAGCACCGCGCGGGCGGCGCCGAAGACGGGCAGCATCTCCTCGGCGACCAGCCGCACCACGTCCCGCACCCCGGTGGCGTCGGCCAGCGCGCCCACCAGGTGCAGCACGTGGTAGACACCCGCCAGCCGGTCCGGCGCCCGCGGCCGCAGTTGCTCGAAGGGCTGCGGCGGCCGGGGCTCGGGCGGCCGGGGTTCCGGACCGGTCTCCGTGACGCGCGCCGTGATGCCGGAGGCGTCCGGATACAGCTGGAAGCGCAGCCACCGGTCCGGGGGACGCAGCACCGTGAACGCGGCCGGCTGCCGGCTCATCGCCGCCGCCCGGTACCACTCCTCGTACACCGGATGGTCCAGCCACGGCAGCGCCCGCCACACCACCCGGCCCACCAGCTCCGCGGCCGGCAGACCCAGCAGGGCCGCCGCCGCGGGCGTGGCGAGCGTGATCCGGCCGTCGGCGTCCAGCGCGCACACCCCCTCCGGCAGCCGCGCCAGCGCCGAACCCTCCGGCAGCGGGCCCGCCGGGGGCGCGGTGCCCGGCAGGACCAGGGGACCGGCCGACGGCCGCACCGGCGCTCCGGAGGCCCCGGCGTGCGCGGCGACCCGGGCGAGCGCCGAGGCCGCGGCGAGCAGCCGTTCGCGCTCGGCGGCGCTCAGCCGCCGCTCACGCGACCCCGCCCAGTTCACGAACAGGCCGCCGTGCACCTCGCGGCCCACGAGGAGCGGACGGCAGGCGAACGCCAGCGGGTACGGCATGATCAGCGCCGTCCGCGGATAGCGCAGGGCCATCTCCTGCGCGCCGTCCACCCACACCAGCTTCCGCTCGCGCACCGCCTCGGCCACCCCGACCGGGGCGTCCAGCCGGATCCGGCGCCAGGGTCCCGCGAACTGCGGCGGCAGACCGGTGTAGACGGCCAGTTCCAGCGCCTCACCGGCCGCGTCCAGCAGATACACCCCGCCGCCGTACGCGCCGAGCCCCGCCACCGCCCCCGTCAGGCACACGCCCAGCTCGTGCAGGACCGCGCGGTCCCCGCCCGCGGCGCGGGAGTACTCCGGCTCCGTGTCCGGAGCACCGCGTACAGCGGAGTCATCGCACATAGGCACCACCCTGCGGGCCGCCGCGGACCGCTCGGGTCCGGGCCGCGACCGGTCGCCGGGGGCCGGGTGCGCCCGGCGCCCGACTCCCACTATTCCACCAGACATCCGGACGGACGGCCCGGCCTTCGGCCCCGCACACCGCCCGCCCGCCCCGCCCGGCGCGCTCGCTACCCTGGAGGCATGGAAGCGATCCTGGTCAGCGCGTGTCTGCGCGGGGTGCCCTGCCGGTTCGACGGACGGCACAAGGCGTCGGCCGTGTTCGCCGAGGCGGTGGCCGGACGGGACGTCGTCCCCTTCTGCCCGGAGGTCGCGGGCGGCCTCGCCACCCCGCGCCGCCCGGCGGAACTGGTGGGCGGCGACGGGCACGACGTGCTCGACGGGACGGCGCGGGTCGTGGACGACACCGGGCAGGACGTCACGGAGCAGTTCGTGGCCGGTGCCCGCCGGGCCCTCGCGGTCGCCCGGCGCACCGGCTGCGGCGAGGCGCTGCTGATGCCGCGCAGCCCCTCGTGCGGACGCGGCACCGTCCACGACGGTTCGTTCACCGGGGAACTGGTGCCCGGGGACGGGGTCACGGCCGCGCTGCTGGAACGCGCCGGGATCACCGTGCGGCCCGCGCCCGGGGTCTGACCCCGCCCGCACGGACGGCGGCCCGCGCGCGGACACGGCGGCGGTGGCCCGCACCCGCCGTCGCGGGTGCGGGCCACCGTGCGGTACCGCGGGGTGCGCCGGGTCAGCAGACCGTCGTGAAGGTGGGCACCTGGGCCGCGGCCCGCGGGATACACGGGGTGTCCTCCTCGGCGGCGATCTCCTGGGGCAGGCGCTGCAACTCGTCGAGGTCCTGGGTCATCTGCGATCTCCTCTCGTGAGTACCCCGGACTCCCCGGGCGGGAGCGGGGCGTCGCACGGTCCGCGCCCTGGCGCGCGCACCGCGGTCGAAGGGGCTGCCCGGGGCGGATCCGGCAGCCAGAGGCGCGGCCCGCCGTGCAGCAGCCGCAGCAGGAAGCCGAGGACCCCGCCGAGACCGGTGTGGTGGCCGGTGCTCACCTCGCGCAGGGTGTCGTCGGCCGGGAGGAGCAGTCCGCCGCGCAGCGCCGTACGGCTCAGGACCGCCTCGACGGCGTCGTGCGCGCGCCCGCGGTACCGGTCCTCGCCCGTGGCGTCCGCCAGGTCGAGCAGCAGTTCCGCGTTGCCCGCGACGCCGTGGCAGGAGGAGGGCGGCAGCAGCCGGCGGTCGGCGTGCACCGCCTCGGCGGCGCCCCGCGCCGCCCGCAGATACCGGCCCTCGCCGGTGGCCTGCCACAGCCGGAGCAGGAGGACGCCGACACCGGAGGCACCGCTGCACCAGTTGGTCAGGGGCACGGTGTCGTCCGGGCCCGCCGTCCAGCGCAGCGCGCCGCGGTCCTCGACGGCGGCCGCCGTCAGCGCGTCCCCGGCCCGCACCGCCGCCTCCAGGTACCGGTCCTCGCCGGTGGCCCGCGCCGCCTCCAGCAGGAACGTGCCGATGCCCGCCGTGCCGTGCGCGAACCCGTGGTGGACCACGGGCCGGGCCGCCGGACCGTCCTCGGAGGGCACCGTCCAGCGCGGCCCCGAAGGGCCGTCCGCGGCGGCGGCGAGGATCCCCTCGGCGCAGCGCCCGATCCGCTCCCGGAAGCGCTCGTCCCCCGTGCGCGCCAGGAAGTACGCCTGGGCGAGCCCGGCACCGGCCGTCCCGTGCACCACGTCCGGCACGGGTCCGGTGACCGGGACGCGCAGCGCCGTGTCCCGGGCCGCCGCCACCAGCTCGCTCTCGCCCAGCAGCAGCCCGGCGTCCAGCAGGGCCCAGGCGGTGCCGGAGCGCCCGAAGTGCAGTCCGGGCAGCAGCCGGGGCTCGCGCGCCGCGCGCCGCAGCGTCCGGTCCGCCACGGTGCGCACGGCCGCGCGCAGCCGCTCGTCCCCGGGCCGGGCCCGTGCGGCCGAGGCCAGCACCCCCAGCAGCCCGGCGGAGCCGTAGTAGAGGTTGCAGGGGTCGGTGGTGGCGGCGAACCCCTCGGCGGGCCAGAGCCGTTCGGGATCGTCCGGGCGCAGGGTGTCCAGCAGATGGCGCAGTCCGTCGCGCAGCAGGCGCTCCGCGTCCGCGCCGGGGGTGGCGGCCGGTCCGTGCGGGGCGCGCACGAGCCGGGGACCGGCCGGGTGCGCCGCCGGGCCGTCGGTGAGGAAGGCCCGCGCCCGCCGGAGGGACCAGCGGCGCTCCGGCTCCTCGTGCAGCAGCCCGAGGACGAGCGGGGCCAGGCGGCGCGCGGTCGCGCTGTGCCGGGCGACGGCGGCGAGGCGGCCCGCCAGCCGCACCCGCGCGGACCGCACGGGCGGCAGATCGGGCGCCAGCAGGGGTTCCGTGCCCGTCGCCAGCAGGAAGAGCACGGCGCCCAGCGCGTACAGGTCGGCCTCGGGGGCGGGCAGCGCGCGGCAGCCGGGGCGCGGGTCCCACTGCTCCGGGGCGCCGTAGCCGTGGGTGCCGCCGCCCGGCGCGGGGTGACCGGCGCGTGTCGCCAGCTCCAGGTCGACCAGGCGCAGTCGGCCGTCCGGCGCGACGAAAACGTTGTCAGGGGTCAGATCGCGCAGCACCACGCCGTGCGCGTGGACACGGGCCAGTACGTCCGTCAGCCGCCGGGCCAGGTCCAGCACCGCCTCCCACGGCGGCGCCGCGCCCCCGCTCCTGGCGCGCAGGTTCCACAGCCGCAGCGGGACGCCCTCCAGGAACTCCTCCACCAGGAACACATGGCCGTCCTCGGGGAGGAAGGCGACCTTGCGCGGGGCCAGGCCGAGCGGCGCGAGCAGGTCGAGCATCTCGCCCTCGTTGCGCAGCAGATCGCGTACGTCCGTGCCGAGCGGGGTCGCGTCGATGTGCGCCCGGCCCTGCTTGACGACGACCTCGGCGCCCGTGAGCCGGTCGGTCGCCCGGAAGACACCGCCCTTGGTGCTGTGCCGCAGCGCCCGCCGCACGACGAACCGGTCGCCGATCACCACGGACGGGGGCTGCGCCGGACGGGCGGAGGACGCCTTCGGGGGAGCGTCCGTCCGCGCGGCCCGGTCGGCTTCCGCCGCCCGGCCGGCCGCGGCGGCCTCCTCGAAGGGGTCGGGAATTCCGGCGGGGGGCGTGTACCAGGGCTCGCGGACGTCGGGCACCCGCCGCCCGGCGGCATCGACGACGGTCGGCCGGTAGACACCGTTGTCACCGAGGACCCGGGCGGCCCGGAACCCGCCGTACCGGTAGTGCACCAGGCTGCCCGGACGGAAGGGCCGGTCGGAGAGGATCCGGGGACCGGCCAGGCGGGCGGTCGCCTCGTGCAGCTCGGCCGCCAGCGCGGCCAGGTCCCGGCCGCCGTCCGGATAGACGGTGATGAATTTCCCCGCCGAAGCCCGGTCGTATTGCCGGGACACCAATTCGCGGACCCGTTCCGCGGAAGCCGCGACTTTGAAAGCGATGCCGTGCGGGACCAGTATTCCGGCGACTTTCCCAAGGATTTCCGCGGCACCGGCCGGTGTGGCCGACACATGGATTTTCCAGCCTTGCCCGGGAAGCTCTCCGCCGACCGGTTCCGCCTGGCACCACAGGTCGTCCCGGGTGATCCGCCAGATGCGGCCGCCGGTGGCAGGCTCCTGCGTGAACGGCGTGAGGACGGCGACGGGGTCGAAGAGGGAGGCCGGACGGTCCGCCCGCAGTGGGTGTCCCGAGACCTGGTCCACCATGTCCGACGTCACCCCGCAGCCTCCGAGTCCGGTGTTTCCCGTAGGTGGAACGCTGCTGCGATCATCACCGTCCGGAGGAGCCCGGAAACCATATGGCCAGGCAAAGAAAGGGCAAATCCAGAAAGCGGGAACTGTCTTGTCGCGGAAAAGGCCGATGGTGCCGTAATTTCCCAATTTGGTGGAGCGATCGGCGTATCGCCGTGTCGTGAGGATGCCCCTGGCCGCGGAGGCGCGAAGGATGCTCCCATGGGACTCGTCCTGCCCGTGCTCTTCGCACTGCTCGCCGCGGCCGGCAACGCGACCGCCACCGTCGCGCAGCGCCGGGCCGCGCTGACCGTGCCCCGGTCGGCCGGACCCGGACCGCGCCTGCTGCTCGGCCTGCTGCACCGGCCCGTCTGGCTCGCCGGGGTGCTCGCCGTCGTCGCCGCCGGGGTGTGCCAGGCCCTCGCGCTGGCGACCGGCCCGCTCTCGCTGGTGCAGCCGCTGTTCGTGCTGGAACTGCCCCTCACCCTGGTCCTGGCCGCGCTCGCGCACCGCCGCCGCCCGTCGGGCGTGCTGCTGCTGAAGCTGACCGTCGTCGTCGCCGGACTCGCGGTGGCGCTGCTGTGCGCCGCCCCGGCGGGCAACCGCACCCATGTGGCCATCGACCGCTGGCTGCCCGTCCTGGCGGCCTGCGCCGCCGCGGTGGCCGTCCTGGCCGCCGCGGGGACCCGCAGACCGCCCGGCGGGCTCCGCGCCGCCTGCCTCGGCACGGCCACGGCGGTCTGCTTCGCGCTGACGGCGGGTCTGATGAAGACGTCCGTCCACCTCCTCGCGGAGAGCGGCCTCGGCGGGTTCCTCACCGCGTGGCAGACCTACGCCTTCGGCGCGTGCGGACTGGCCGCCGTGCTCCTGCTGCAACACGCCCTCCAGGGCGGTCCCCTGGTCGCCTCCCAGCCCGCCCTGACCCTCGGCGACGCCACCGTGAGCTTCCTGCTCGGCGTGCTGGTCTACGAGGAACACGTACGCGCCGGATGGTGGCTGCTGCCCCAACTGCTCGGCGTCGCGCTGATCGTGGCCGGTGTGCTCGCCCTCGTCGGCGAGGAGGACCGCGCCCCGGACGAGGCCCCGGTCCCGGGCGGGCCGCCGTCCCCGTGACCGCCCGCGTCACCGCCCCCGCGCGCGGCCCCGCCCGGTGCTCCGCGACCCCTCCGGCAGATGTGGCGCGGGCCTCGCCGGGCGTGAGATCGGGCGGCCCCGGCGGGGTACTAGGCTGACGCGCATGACGCACTTTGATGTCCTCGTCCTCGGCGCAGGCCCCGGTGGATACGTCGCCGCCATCCGCGCAGCCCAGCTCGGCAAGTCAGTGGCGGTCGTCGAAGAGAAGTACTGGGGCGGTGTCTGCCTGAACGTGGGATGCATCCCGTCGAAGGCGCTGCTGCGCAACGCCGAGATCGCCCACATCCTCACGCAGGAGAAGAAGACCTTCGGCATCAGCGGTGACGCCACCATGGACTTCGGCGTCACCCACCGGCGCAGCCGCTCCGTGGCCGAGGCCAGCGCCAAGGGCGTGCACTACCTGATGAAGAAGAACAAGATCACCGAGATCGACGGGTGGGGCACGCTCACCGGTCCCAAGTCGGTGGACGTCAGGAGCGCCGACGGCACGACGGCCTCGTACAGCTGCGACAACCTGATCATCGCCACCGGCGCGCAGGTCAGGATGCTGCCCGGGATGCGCAAGAGCGCCAACGTGGTCACCTACGAGGAGCAGATCCTGGACGAGGAGCTGCCGCGCTCCGTCGTCATCGGCGGCTCGGGCGCGATCGGCGTCGAGTTCGCCTATGTGCTGCGCAACTTCGGCGTCGAGGTGACCATCGTCGAGTTCCTCGACCGCATGGTGCCCACCGAGGACGCCGACGTCTCCAAGGAACTGCTGCGCCACTACCGCAAGCTGGGCGTCGAGGTGCTGCTCTCCACCAAGGTGGACTCGGTGGAGGACACCGGCTCCGGCGTACGGGTGACGGTCAGCCCGGCCGCCGGCGGCGAGTCGCGGGTGCTGGAGGCGGACCGGATGCTCGCCGCGTTCGGCTTCGCGCCGCGCGTGGAGGGCTACGGCCTGGAGGCGGCCGGAGTGCGGCTCACCGAGCGCGGCGCCATCGCGGTCGACGCCCGCGGACGCACCAATGTGCAGGGCGTCTACGCCATCGGCGACGTGACCGGCAAGCTGATGCTGGCCCACACCGCCGAGGCCATGGGCGTCGTCGCCGCCGAGACCATCGCCGAGGCCGAGACGCAGGAGATCGACTTCGCGATGATCCCGCGGGCGACCTTCTGCCAGCCGCAGATCGCCTCGTTCGGCTACTCGGAGGCGCAGGCCCGCGAGCTGGGCCACGACGTCAAGGTCGCGCAGTTCCCGTTCTCCGCCAACGGCAAGGCCCGCGGCATGGCCGAGGGCGTGGGCTTCGTCAAGATCGTGGCGGACGCCCGGCACAACGAGATCCTGGGCGCCCACATGATCGGTCCCGAAGTGACCGAACTGCTGCCCGCGCTGACGCTCGCCCAGATGTGGGACCTGACCGCCGACGAGGTCGCCCGCAACGTCTTCGCCCACCCGACGCTGTCGGAGGCGATGAAGGAAGCCGTCGAGGGCATCGCCGGACACATGATCAACCTCTGAGCCCCGGCCGGAGCGCACGCACCCCGCCCCCGGCACCGCGCCTGGCACTCCGCCCCCGGCACCGCGTACACGGTGCCGGGGGCGGACGCGGTCAGCGGCCGGCGAGCAGTTCGAGCGTGTCGATCACCCGGTTGGAGAAGCCCCACTCGTTGTCGTACCAGGCGACGACCTTGACATGGCGGCCGTCGACCCGGGTGAGGGCCGAGTCGAAGATCGAGGAGGCCGGGTTGCCGGTGATGTCCGAGGAGACGAGCGGGTCCTCCGAGTACTCCAGGACACCGGCGAGCGGCCCCTCGGCGGCGGCGCGGTAGGCGGCCAGCACGTCGTCGCGGGTCACCTCGCGGGCGACGGTCGTGTTCAGCTCGACGATCGAGCCCACCGGGACCGGTACGCGGATCGAGTCGCCCGACAGCCTGCCGTCGAGGTTCGGCAGCACCAGCCCGATCGCCTTCGCGGCGCCCGTCGTGGTCGGCACGATGTTGACGCCCGCGGCACGGGCGCGGCGGGCGTCGCGGTGCGGGCCGTCCTGGAGGTTCTGCTCCTGCGTGTAGGCGTGCACCGTCGTCATGAAACCGTGCTCGATGCCGGCGAGTCCGTCGAGCACCGCGGCCAGCGGCGCGAGCGCGTTGGTCGTGCAGGACGCGTTCGAGACGATGGTGTGCCGCTCCGGGTCGTACGCGTCCGTGTTGACCCCGTAGGCGAGGGTGACGTCGGCGCCGTCCGAGGGCGCGCCGACGAGCACCTTGCGGGCACCGGCGTCCAGGTGGGCGCGGGCGGCCGCGGCCGAGGTGAACCGGCCGGTCGCCTCCAGCACCAGATCGACGCCCAGCGCGGCCCAGGGCAGCCGCGCCGGTTCACGCTCGGCGGTCACCGTGATGCGGTGGCCGTCGACGACCAGGGCGTCCCCGTCCACGGTCACCGGACGGCCCAGCCGCCCGGCCGTCGTGTCGAAGGCGAGCAGCCTCGCGAGCGTGGCGGGCTCCGTGAGGTCGTTGACGGCGACGACCTCCAGGGTGCTGTCGCGTTCGAGCAGCGCACGCAGCACATTGCGTCCGATGCGGCCGAATCCGTTGATGGCGATGCGAGTCATGAGTGGCGCCCTTTCGTCCGTCCCGTTCCCCGTCCGCCACCAGATTCGTCGGCGGCGCCCGGCCGGGACAGCGGCGCGAGCGCCATGGTCCGCAAGGATCGTGCCAGCGGCCGGTGCCGGCGGCCGACGGCGGCGGCACCGGCGGGGACCGCGCGGGGTCACTCGCCCCGGGTGAAGGTGCGCCGGTACTCGCTGGGTGTGGTGCCCAGGACCCGCTGGAAGTGCAGGCGCAGATTCGCGCCGGTGCCCAGGCCGACGGCGGCGGCGATCTGCTCGACGCCCAGCTCCGAACGCTCCAGCAGCTCCCGGGCCATGTCGACGCGGGCCCGCACGATCCACTGCATCGGGGTGTACCCGGTGTCCTCGGCGAACCGCCGCGAGAACGTGCGCGGCGAGACCGCGGCGTGCCGGGCCAGCGCCTCCAGCGTCAGCGGCTCGCCCAGCCGGTGCAGCGCCCACTCGCGGGTGGCGGCGAACCGCTCGCCCAGCGGCTCGGGCACGCTGCGCGGTACGTACTGCGCCTGGCCGCCGCTGCGGTAGGGAGCCGCCACCAGCCGTCGCGCCGCGTGGTTGGACGCGGCCACCCCGAGGTCGCCGCGCAGCATGTGCAGGCACAGGTCGATGCCGGAGGCCGCGCCCGCCGAGGTCAGGACGCTGCCCTCGTCGACGAACAGCACGTTCTCGTCGACCCGCACCAGCGGATGCCGTGCGGCGAGCGCCCGTGTGTAGTGCCAGTGCGTCGTGGCCCGTCTGCCGTCGAGCAGTCCCGTGGCGGCCAGCGCGAAGGCGCCCGTGGAGATGGCCGCGAGCCGCGCGCCCCGCCGGTGGGCGGCGACCAGGGCGTCCACCACCGGTTCTGGCGGGTCGTCGCGGTCCGGGAACCGGTAGCCGGGGACGAACACGACGTCGGCCCACGCGAGCGCGTCCAGACCGTGGGCGACGTGGTACGACAGACCGTCACCTCCGGTCACGAGCCCGGGAGCCGCGCCGCACACACGTACCTCGTACGGCATGCTGGCGCGGGTGGTGAACACCTGCGCGGGGATGCCGACATCGAGCGGCTTCGCGCCGTCGAGCACGAGGACGGCGACACGGCGCAGACGGGAGGCGGACACAGGCCACAGCGTACGGGGCACCTCGGCGCGGGCGGCCCCGGGCACCGCCGGGCGGGTGTGCGCCGCCGGACGGGTGTGTACACCCGCCCCGGGGCCGCGAGCGCGTCCGGGTACGGCCCGGCCGGGCGCGGGGCGGGCCCGTGCCGCCGGTGAACTGGTGTGCCCGCCCGGGTGGTTGACGCGTACCTTGGGCTGCGCACGGCGCCACACGCGAGAACGCACACGGACGGACGGTATCCATGACCCACCCCGCGAACACTTCCGGATCCGCGGCACACCCCAGGATCGACACCTCCGTGCCGCACTCGGCGCGGATCTGGAACTACTGGCTGGGCGGCAAGGACAACTACCCCGTCGACGAGGAGGCCGGCGACGCCTACACGGCGGTCTTCCCGGGCATCGTCACCATCGCCCGCAGCAGCCGCGCCTTCCTGCGGCGCACCATCACCCATCTGGTCGCGGAGGCGGGCATCCGGCAGTTCCTCGACGTCGGGACCGGCCTGCCGACGGCCGACAACACCCACGAGGTCGCCCAGCGGATCGCCCCCGAGGCACGGATCGTCTACGTCGACAACGACCCGATGATCCTGGCGCACGCCCGCGCCCTGCTGTACTCCACGCCCGAGGGCGCGACCGCCTACATCGACGCCGATGTGCTGGACACGGACCGGATCCTCGCCCAGGCGGCCCGGACGCTGGACCTCACCCGGCCCACGGCCCTGATCCTGAGCAACATCCTGGGGCACGTCCCCGACCACGGGCAGGCGCGCGGGATCGTCACCCGTCTGATGGACGCGCTGCCCTCCGGCAGCCACCTGTCCGTCAACGACGGTTCGCTGGGCGTCGATCCGGTCTTCGAGCGGGCGCAGCAGTCCTACAACGAGAGCGGCGCCGCCCCGTACGTGCTGCGCACCGTCGAGGAGATCACGGCCTACTTCGACGGGCTGGACCTGCTGGAGCCCGGGGTGGTTCCCGTCCCGCTGTGGCGTCCGGAGCCCGCGGACGCGACCCCGGAGCCCATCGCCGAGCACGGCGGTCTCGCGCGCAAGCCGTGACCCGCCCGGGGGACGCGGCGGGGCCCCGGCAGATGACCGGGGCTCACCTGCGCGCACGGTGTGCGGGGTTCCCCCGCGTGGCCGCGCCGAAGGGCCGTCAGGTAGTCCGAATGCGGCGCTCCGATGGTGCGGACCGCGCATCCCGCTGACAGTGATCACGTCGCACCTGCGATCCCGAAGAGCGGGCGTGGTGCCTGTTCTCGCAGTCGCGACGGAAGGATCACCATGCGTATCTCCCGTACTCTGTTCGTCTCGGCGGCGATCGCGTCCGCCGTCGCGTTCTCGGCCCCCGCCGCCGGCGCTCTGGGCATCACCGCCCTCGCGCCCGCGCAGGCCACCGTCGTCCACGGTGACGACTCCGACGACCACGGCAGTGACCGCGGTTCCAAGGGTGACGACGACCACGGCAGCGACCGTGGTGGCGACCGCGGTGGTGACCGTGGTGGCGACCGTGGCGGTGACCGCGGTGGCGACCGTGGTGGCAAGCCGCACGGTGGTGTGCACGCCGGTGGCGGTGCGCTGGCGATGGCCACCACCGGTGACGACTCGGACGACCACGGCAGTGACCGCGGTTCCAAGGGTGACGACGACCACGGCAGCGACCGCGGCGGTGACCGTGGTGGCGACCGGGGTGGCGACCGCGGTGGCGACCGTGGTGGCAAGCCGCACGGTGGTGTGCACGCCGGTGGCGGTGCGCTGGCGATGGCCACCACCGGTGACGACTCGGACGACCACGGCAGTGACCGCGGTTCCAAGGGTGACGACGACCACGGCAGCGACCGCGGCGGTGACCGTGGTGGCGACCGCGGTGGTGACCGGGGTGGCGACCGTGGCGGTGACCGCGGTGGCGACCGTGGTGGCAAGCCGCACGGTGGTGTGCACGCCGGTGGCGGCGGCCTGGCCCAGGACACCAACACCATGGGGCTGGGTGCCGCGCTCGTGCTCGGCGGTGTCGGCGCGGGTGCCTACATGCTGCGGCGCCGCAAGGCGTCGGGCACGACCGTGGCCTGAACAGATCCCTGTTCTCCGTCGGTGCGCCGCCGCGGCCCGTGTCCCTCCCCGTGAGGAACGCGCGGGCCGCGGCGGCGGCGCCACCCGCGCCACGCGGGACCCGCACCACCTCTTGACGAAAGGCACCGTCCATGGCTATCCAGCGTCCGCCCCAGCCGGACCGGTCCGGGACAGAGACCGCACCACCGCGTGCCCGGCTGCGCCTGCTGTGGCCCGTGGCAGCGGTCGGGTTCGGACTGGTGCTCATCCACCAGTCCCTGGGTGCCGCCCCGGTGACCAGCCTGCGGCAGCCGGACAGGCCCGCGGCGATCGCCTCCCGGGCGCCCTCGGCCGCACAGCCGGAGCCGTCCACCGGGACCGACGACGGAGCACTGCCCCGCTCGGCCCCCACCCGGATCTCCATTCCGGAGATCTCCGTGGACGCGCCGTTCACCAAGCTGTCCCTCGACGCGAGCGGCCAGCTGGCGCCGCCCCCCGCCGATGACACCAACCTCGTCGGCTGGTACCAGGGCGGAGCCGCGCCCGGCGAGCGCGGCGCGTCGATCGTGGTCGGCCACGTCGACACCACCACCGGCCCCGCGGTCTTCGTCGGCCTCGACGCCCTCAAGGCCGGTGACCACGTCGACATCACCCGCGAGGACGGCATCGTCGCCCGGTTCGCCGTCGACGCGGTGGACACCTTCAGCAAGGCGAGCTTCCCCGACGACGAGGTGTACGCCGACACCCCGACGCCCGAACTGCGGCTGATCACCTGCGGCGGCACCTTCAACCGCACCAGCAAGGACTACGAGTCCAACGTGGTCGTCTTCGCCCACCTCGAATCCAGCTCGCAGTCCTGAGCGGTGGCCCGCGGGCGGCCCCTCCCGCGCGGCGGCCCCTGAGCGGCGTCCGGCCCGCGCCGCTCAGGGGCGCGGGCGCCGCAGGAGCAGATCGGCGACGACCGGCCGGTGGTCCGAGGCCGTGGTGACCGCCTCGCGGACCCCGGCCACCGCGACCTCGGGGGAGACGGCCACGACATCGATCCGCCGGTCGGGAGCGCCCGCCGGATAGGTCCTGCCGCCCTGCGGGGCGGCGTCGGCCAGCGGCCCCCACAGCCGGGCCAGTTCGGGCGCGCCGGGCTCCGCGTTGAAGTCCCCGACCAGCACCTTCGGGCCCGCGTCCGCGGCCAGCACGGCGAGGGTGTCGTCGACCTGGGCGCGCCGCACGGACGGATCGGCGCGGTAGTCGAGATGGGTCGTGTACACGTGCACGAGGACGCCCCGGACCCGTACGGCCACCTCCGCGAAGCCCGGCGCGGGCTCCGGCACCGGGTCCGGCGTCTGGGTGGAGAGCCGGGTGATGTCGTGGTTCTCGGCGCTCACCAGCGGCAGGCGGCTGAGCACCGCGACACCGAACCGCCGCCGCGCCGTGTGCCCCGGGTCGGCGGGCAGGTCGTAGATGGGCGCGAAGAACACCCGCATGCGCAGCCGCCGGGCCAGTTCGCGCGCCTCGTCGGTGTACGCGCTGCGCTCGCCCCAGCGCACGTCGACCTCCTGAAGGCCGATCACATCGGCGTGCAGCGCGCCGATCGCCCGCGCGGTGCGGTCGAGGTCGAGGACGCCGTCCTCGCCCGCGCCGGCGTGGATGTTGTAGGTGGCCACCCGCAACGGCACCGGCGGGGCGCCGTGCGGCACCGCGGTCTGCGGCGCCCCGGTCTGCGGGCGCGCCGCGGCGGCGCCGGGGGAGGCCGCCGCGAGCGTGGCCGCGGCGGTGAGCGCCAGGGCGGCCAGAACGCCGCGGACGGTGGGTCGGGCGGTGCCTGTCACACGAGTCACACGGTCCTCCGGGTGAGAGAGCGGTGCTACGGACGAGCCCCGGGATCCGGCCGGTGCGCCTGGGCGGGCGGCGCCGGTGGGCCCCCGGCGCACCCGACTGTAATGGGTGGGGCTGAACGTACGCTCGCGCACTTCTGTTGATGATATGAAGAAGTCTGATCAGGCTTTGTCGTCCGCGCGGTCCGGACATCACAAGGGTGGATTTCCGTCCCTTGCGAGGTGAGACCGCATGGTGCAGGTCGAACGACTGCTGGCCGACTGCCTGGACGACGCGCGCACCGCCCCCATGGGCACCGTCCCGCTGGACCCCGAGGACGCCGGTTACACCGCGGCCCGCCGGACCTTCCTGACCGCGGGACTGCACGCCCTGCGCGCCCACGCGCCCGAGGCGGCCTGGGTCCAGCTCAACGTCCGCGCCGAGCCGGCCGGCTGGCCCCGCCTGTACCGGCGCCTCGCCCGGACCGCCGGCGACCTGCTCGGCACCGGACCCGCCCGCGACTTCTTCTTCATGCACAAACCGCCCGGACTGCGCGTCAGGTTCCGCGCCGCGCACCCCTCCCGGGCCGGGGAACTGCGCACCGCCCTCACCCGCCGCCTGGACCCGGCGACCGCGGACGCGCCTTGGACCCGGCCGGTCGCCGAGGTGTACGAACCGGAGACGTACCTCTTCGGCGGCCCCCGCTCCATGCCCCATGTGCACGCCCTGTTCACCGCCGACTCGCTGGCCTGGCTGGACGCCCACACCGCCGCCGACGGGCCCGCGCCCGCGGACTGGCGGATCTCCCTGACACTGCTGGGCGCCGTCTTCGAGGGCCTCGGCATCGTCGGCTGGGAGCACCGAGGGGTCTGGCAGGCGGTCCGGGAGGAGACCGGGCGCCGCCTGCCCGGCGGCCTCGACGAGCCGGACCGCCGCCGCGCCGCCGACGGCATCCGCGCGTACTGGGAGCAGGACCCCGCATCCCGCCTCGCCGCCCTGCCGAAGGACTGGCGGGATCTGCTCGGTCCGCACACCGAGGAGGTGCGGCGGGCCGCCGAGCGCTGGCGCACCCACTACTTCGCCTCCGGCGCGGCCACCGTCGGCCCCCGCCGCGCCGCCGCCCACCACGTCATCTTCCACTGGAACCGCGGCCGGCTCTCCACCGCACGGCAGTGCCTGCTCACGGAGGCGCTCGCCGCCGACGGCCACGACGGGACGGACTGACCATGGGCCGGCCGACGGCGCGGATCCCCGCGCCGACCGACACCGCCGGGCAGGCGCTCGGGAACACCGCGCTGCTGCGCGTCGCCGGAATGCCCTGCGACGCCTGGACCGCGGGCGCCGCCCCCCACCTGTTCGACGCCGTGCTGCGGCACACCGACACCGCCGAACGGCTCGCCGAGCAGGCCCGCGTGCTGGCCGACCGGCTGGGCGAGGAGGCCGTGCCCCACCCCGCGCTGCGGGCCGCCGAACGCGGTGCCGTCCTCGCCCTGCGGCGGCGGCTGCACTCCGGCCTCCCGCCGCGCCCCGCTGACCACCTGCTGCTGCGCGGCTCGGCCGCCGTCCCCGCCCCGCTCGCCGCAGCGGTCCACGACCTGCTGCGCCGCACCGAGGCGGCCGACGAGACCCTGGCCGCACTGCGGCGGGAGATCGCGGACGAACAGGAACGCCTCGCCACCTGGGCCTGGCGGACCGCGAGCGACAGCCCGTTCCTGCGGGCCTTCCTGGACAGCGCCGCGCCCGGACTCGCCGACGACGTACGGCGCCGGCTCGCCGCGGGCGACACCTGGTCGAGCAGGCGGCTGCGCAAGCGCGCCGCCTACCTGTGGCGGGCCATGGGCCGGGCCGCGGCGAAGACCACACCGCGCGGCTGGGCCGGGCAGATCGCCGCGCTCCCGGTCACCGCGGGCGACGGCGGCGGCCCGCTGCTGCTGCCCCCCGGGGCCGCCCTCGGCGCCCTCGCCGCCGTGGCCGTGGAGAACGTCCACCTGGTCCGCACCCGCCCGGCCCCCACCGAACTGCGCACCGCGCCCGCCACGCTGCTGCTGACCCCCGCCCCCCTGCACTTCACCGAACCGCCCACCGCCGCCCCCGGCAGCACCCCCGGCCAGGTCCGCTGCTACGTCGTCGACCCCCGCGAACCGGGACGGCTGCGGCAGATCGTGCTGCGCCGCACCCGCGCCCTGGAAGGCGTCCTCGCCGTCCTCGCCGACGGCCCCCGCCCCCTCGGCGACCTCGAAGCGGCCCTGGCGACCGCCGCCGCACCGCCCGGCTCACCGCCGATGGCCTCCACCGAGGTGCTGCGCGGCTTCCTCCAGCACCTGCTCGCCCTCGGCGTCCTCCAGATCTGCCGGGCGCCCCGCCGCCACTGCGCCGACTGGATCCCGGCCGCCGCCGTCACCACCGGGGCACCCCTGCCCCGTACCCCCGCGAACACCCCGGGCGCCACGGACACCGGCCACTGGTTCCTCGACTCCTACCGCAGGCCGCACCCGCGCACCCGCGTCCCCGGAGCCGCGGCCGCGCGCGTGCGCGACGGCCTGCGGACCGCGGCCCGTATCGCCGCCCTGCGCGCCGCCGACAGCCCGCCGGACCCGCCCGCCCGGCGCCCCGAGTTCGCCGGACTCACCGAACAGCCCCGCCCGGTCAGCGAGTTCCTCGCCGAACGGCTGCCCGCCGAACAGCCGCGGCCCGCACCGCGCCACCCCACCGGCTGGGCCCCCGCCCACGACCCCGCCGGCCCCTACGCCCGCCTCCTCGACCGGCTGGACGCCGCCGCCCGCTCCGGCGCCGCCCAGGTCTCGGTGGACGACGCCCTCCTCGACGAACTGGGCGCCCCCGCGGCCGAGTCCGCACTGCCCTGCTGGCCGGTCGACTGCCTGCTGCGCCCGCTCGCCGCCCACGGGGGACGCGGACCGGTTGCCGTGCTGGAGACCGCCTCGGCCGCCGGAGTGCTCGACGCCCGGTTCGCCGACGGCCTGCGCGCCCTCTACGGCGGCTACGGCAACAGCGACGCCTACCGCGACTTCCTGGCCGCCGTGGAGCGCCGCACCGGCGTCCGCTTCGTCGACCTGCTCGTGCCCCCGCTCAACGAGCGCTCAGCCAACGCCGTACGCCGCCCCGTCACCACCCGCTGGTGGACCGGCGACCCGGACCCCACCCCCTACTACGGGCCGCTCACCCGGCACGCCCGGTACCTTCCGCTGGACCGCATCAGCCTGCGCCGGGACGGCCGGCGGATCGTCGCCGAGGCGGACGGCCGCCGCATCGTCCCCGTCTACCACGCCACCCGCTCACCCGCCCCGCCCTACGACACCCTCGTGCGGCTGCTGCTCGCCGCGAGCCATCCCGCCGCCTCCTATCTGCTGCGCCTGGACGCCCTGGACGCGGCGCTGCCCGACCGGCCCGTACTGCCGCGGCTGACCGCCGGGGACGACCTCGTCCTCGCCCCGGCCACCTGGCGTGTCGACCGCTCGCGCCTGTGGCAGCCGGGCGACGACCCGCTCACCAAGGTGCGCGCCCTCGCCCTGCTGCGGCGCGGCGCCGGACTGCCCCGGCACGCGTTCGTCCGCACCGCGCCCGGCGCCAAACCGGTGCCCGTGGACCTCGCCTCACTGACCGCGCTGCATCTCCTGGAACGGCTGTGCGCCCAGCAGGCGGGCGCCTCCCTGCTCGTGGAGGAGATGCTCCCGGCCCCCGACGGCCTGCTGCTGCGCGACCCGGTGCACGGCGGCGCGGCCGTCGCCGCGCAGGTGCTGCTGCGGCTGCCGCACGACCTGAGCGCCGGCCGGCTCGCCGAGTCCGCCGCCCGCACACTCGCCGGCCGCGACCGGCACGACGTCCCCGGCCCGCCCGCCAGGCGGTCCGCCGGGGCGGCCATCACCCGATGAGAGAAGGGAAAGTCCCATGCCCCACACCGAACTCACCGAACTCGACGCCCTCATCAGCGACCTCGACGAGCGGATCAGCGACAGCGACCTGCCGTCGGCCGCCGCCTCGACCGCCGGTTGCAGCGGCCTGTGCACGATCATCGTCTGTGCCACGGTCGTCATCTGTGCCTGACCGCACCCAGGAGCCGCCCGCCGAGGCGGGCGGCTCCGCCCGGCGCATCCCGAAGGAGCCCGATGGCGTCCGAGACCCTCCCGCCGGCCACCGTCCGCGAACAGGCGCGGGCCCACGCCGTCCGCTGCCTGAAGGAGTGGACCGCGGCGCCCGGCGGCACCGCGCACCCCGGCGACCCCGGAATCCCCGTACTGGCGGGACTCGTCGCGGAGAACCCCCGCGACGGCGACACCGCCCGTGCCGCGGTGGCCGTCTGGGCACGCACCGCCGGACGGGGCCCGGCCCACCCCGCCCTGCACGACGGCGGCCTCGCCGGAACCCTCGTAGGACTGCGTCTGGGCGCCCGCCTGCATCCGGCCCTCGACCAGGTCGCCGACCGGCTCGCCGCCCATCTGGGCACCCGGCTGCCCGCGTACCGCACCCATGACGTCGCCTTCCCCGACTACGACCTGATCTCCGGACCCGCCGGAACGCTCCTCGCGCTGTGCGCGGGCCCGCCGCGGCCCGCCGCGCTGCGCCCGCTCGCCGCGCACCTCGCCCTCCTGTGCGACGAGAGCGAACTGCCCCGGCTGCGCGCCGGACAGTACGAGGGGCACCCCCATCTCGCCTGGACGCAGGGCCGGATCAACACCGGCATGGGGCACGGCGTCGCCGGTGTGGTCACGGCGCTCACCGCCGCCGTGCGCCGTCTGGCCCCGGACCCGGCGCTCACCGCCGCGCTCACCCGGGCCGCCGCCTGGCTCGTCCGCCAGGCCCACGACGACGAACGCGGCATCCGCACCTGGCCGGAGGCCGGGCCCGACTCGTCGCCGTCGCCCGCCGCCCGGCCCCGCCAGGCGTGGTGCTACGGCACACCCGGCGCGGCCTGGGCCCTGTGGGACGCGGCCGACGCCCTGGACGACCCGGTGACCGCCGACTGGGCCCTGGCCGCCTTCCGCACGCTCACCGACCACTACGACGAGGACTTCCACCTCTTCGGCGGGACACCCGCCGACCGCCTCGGCCTGTGCCACGGCGCCGCCGGCGTGCTGTGCGTCGCCGACGCCCTGCACCGGCACGCCGGGCTGCCGGCCGCCGGGGCGCTCGCGGAACGCCTCGTCCGCCATCTGGCCGCCCGGCTGCCCGACGGCCCGTACGACCCGTGGCCGGCCGACCTGCTGGGCGGCCTGCCGGGCGTGCTGAGCGCCCTGCTCACCGCCACCGGCCCGGCCGCCTCCCGCGCCTGGCTGCCCTGCCTGGGCCTGCGCTGACCGCCCGTGTCAGGGGTGCGGTCCGCCCCGGTGGGGGAGCGTGCCGCGCGGCGGCCGGGCCAGGTAGGCGGAGGGGGCGCGGCCCAGCAGCCCCCGGAAGGCCGCCGTGAACGCCGCGGGGTTCTCGTACCCGAGCGAGACCGCGACCCGGGTCACCGGGGTGCCCGCGGCCAGCGCGTGCACCGAGCGCAGGACGCACGCCCGCTGCCGCCACTGCGCGAAGCTCAGCCCGGTGCCGCGCCGGAAGAGCCGGCCCAGGGTGCGTTCGCTGATGCTGAGGGCCGCCGCCCAGCGGGCGGGCGGATCATGGATGTCCGGGGCCCGCAGGAACGCCTCGCACAGCCGCCGCAGCCCCGGATCGGCGGGCAGCGGCACATCGAGGGGGAGCGGGGTCACCGTCCGCAGCTCGTGCAGGACCAGGTCGACGACGGCCGCGTCCCGGCCGTGCGCCGGATAGCGCGGCGCCATGTCGACGGCCGCGAGGAGCAGCGCCCGCAGCAGCGCGGACACCTCCACCACCCGGCAGCGGTCCGGGAACCACGGGGCGGCGGCGGGCTCGATGTACAGACTGCGGGTGCTGACCCCCGTCATCGTGACCTGGTGGGGCACCCGCGGCGGGACGAGGACCGCGCGGGCCGTGGGCACCGTCCAGGCGCCGTCGTCCGTCTCGACCTCCATCACCCCGGTGGCCGCGTACAGCACCTGGGCACGCCGGTGCTCGTGCCGGGGCAGCAGATGCCCGTACGGGTAGTCGGTGCCGATGGCGAGCACCGCGCGGTCCAGGGCGTCCACCTCGTCGACCGGTACGTTGCGCACCCGGCCACCCTACGCCGGACTGTCGGCTGCGCGTAAGGATGTGGCGAACAGTCGATTGCCCGCCACACCGGCCGCTCCGTAGCGTCGTCACGGTGTTCACTCTGTCCTCGTTCCTGACGCTCCTCCTGTTCGGCTGCCTGACCGGCGTCACCACGGTGCTCTTCGGCTTCGGCGGCGGCTTCGTCACCGTCCCCGTCGTCTACGGGGTCCTCGGCGCGACCGCGCACGACGGCTCCGCCGACGCCATGCACGTGGCGATCGCCACCTCGACGGCCGTCATGGTGGTCAACGCCGTCTCCGCGACCGCGGCCCAGCACCGGGCCGGGCGGATCCGCCGGGAGTACGTGTGGCCGCTGGCCGGCTACGTCCTGCTGGGCGCCGCGCTCGGCTCCCTGGTGGCGACCCGGCTCGGCGACACCCTGCTGCGTGTGCTGTTCGCCGGGTACCTGCTGGTCACCATCGCGGACAGCGTGCTGCGCAAGGGATTCCTCGCCGTCGGCGGCGACGGCGGGCCGCGCCCGCTGGGGCGGTTCACGACGACACTCGGCGGGGTCGGCATCGGCACCGTCGCCGCGAGTCTCGGCGTCGGCGGCAGCGTCATGACGGTCCCGCTGCTGCGCCGCCGCGGACTGCCCATGGCCACCGCCACCGCGCTCGCCAACCCGCTCAGCGTCCCCGTCGCCCTCGCGGGCACGCTCGTCTACGCGCTGGCGCCCGCGGCCCCCGCGCACACCGGCCGCGTGGGCTACGTCGACCTCGTCGCGTGCGCCGCGCTGCTGTGCGGCTCGCTGCCCACCATCGCGGTGGCCAGGCGGCTCGGCGCCCGCGTCCCCGACCGGATCCACTCCGTCGCCTATGTCGCGCTGCTCGTCCTCGTACTGGCCGTGACGGTGGCGGGCGGGCTGTGACGGTGCCGGAGCCTCACGCGCCGGAGGGCTCGCGGTGCGCGAGACAGCAGCGTACGAAGTCCCGCACCACCGGGTCCGCGTCGGCCGCCGGGGACCAGGCGACCCCGACCCGGGTCGGACTCACCCCGTCGACCGGTCGGTAGACCACGCCGGGCCGGGCGTAGAAGCGCGCCGCCGACGCCGGGGCGAGGGCGACGCCGTACCCGTTGGCGATGGCGCTCAGCCAGTCGTCGGGCTGGTCGGTGACCGCGCCGATGCGCACCGGACGGCCCGCCCGCTCGTCCGACGCCAGCCACAGCTCACGCCATACGCCGGTGGCGGCGGGCGCGGCGACGAACGGCTCGTCCCACAGGTCCGCGAAGGCGATCCGCTCGCGCCCCGCCAGCGGATGCGCGGCGGGCAGCGCCACCCAGCGGGGCTCGGTCAGCAACTCCCGTGTGCGGAAGGCGTCCTGGCCGGGGAACGGCAGCCGCAGCAGCGCGGCGTCCACCTCGGCCTGGGCGAGCCCCGCGGTCGGGTCGGACCACGACGCCTGGCGCATCTCGACCCGCCAGCCCGGCCTGCGGCGGCCGAGGTCGGCGATGATGGCGGGCGTGGCCTCGTTGGCGGCGCTGGCCAGGAAGCCCACGCGCAGCACCCGCCGCGCCCGGTCCGCCGTGCTCTTCGTCTGCCGCAGCGCCCGGTCCCAGGCCGCCAGCACGGCCGGTGCCTCCCGGGCCAGCTCCCGCCCCGGCGCGGTCAGGGTCATGCCCTCCCGGGAGCGCTCGAAGAGCGTGGTGCGCAGAACGGTCTCCAACTGCTTGATCTGCTTGGTGAGGGCGGGCTGCGACACGAACAGCCGCTGGGCGGCCCGGGTGAGCGTCCCCTCCTCGGCCACCGTCACGAACGTCCGCAGCAGCCGGGTGTCGATGTCCATGCCCATACGTTATAGACGCAGGTATTGGACGCAACCGGGGGCCGCGCAAGACGCTGGACACGCCGACGGGACCAGGTCCGCGCACTCCCGCTCCGCCCGTCGCGCCGTCCCGTCCACCGAGCCCGAACGGTTGCCCTCGCCATGTCCACCACATATGCCGTCATCGCCGCCCTGACCATCGCCGCCAACGCCGGTGTCGCCGCCGCCGACCTCGCGGGCGCGCGGTTCGTCCGCGCCAACGCGGCCGAGGTCGGTGTGCGGCCGCCCTGGATCCCGGTGCTCGCCGCGCTCAAGGCCGCCGGAGCGCTCGGGCTGCTCGCCGGACTCCTGGGCCTGTGGCACCTGGACGTCGCGGCGGCGGCCGGTCTGGTGCTCTTCTACGCCGGAGCCGTCGCGGTGCACCTCCGCACCCGGGTCCTGCACAACATCGCCTTCCCGAGCGCCTTCCTGGCGCTCGCGGCCGTGTGCTGCGCGCTCGCGGTGGCCGGCGTCTGACACCCCGGCCGCGCGGCGCCGCGGCCGCCCGCTCCACCGGTTCACCGGTTCACCGGTTCACCGGAGCGTGGAACGGACGGCCGCCGGGCGGGGGGGGCAGGGCGGCGCGGTCAGCCCGTCAGCGGACCGCTGGTCAGGGCGACGTCGAAGAGGTGCAGCACACCCCGGTCACTGCCCTGCGGCAGCACGACCGAGGCGACGCGCCGGTCCGGGTCGAGCGCCACCGGCGCGGTGGCGAACACCTTGGCCTGCGCGCTGTCGCTGCCGCCGCCCGCGGTGTTGCGCCCCTCGGTGGTGACCAGCGGGACATTGCCGAACCGGTAGTCCGTGCCCGGCGTCCAGTCGGTGAGCCCGACCGGCACCCGCTGGGTGGAGCCGTCGGTGTACTCCACCACCGCCTCGCCCTGCGCGGGCCCGTTGGTGGCCAGACCGAGGAAGGTGATCCCGGTGCCGCGGGCGCCGCCGAGCGCGATGCGCTGGCCGTGCGGGATCCAGTTGTCCGGCTCGCCCGGCGCGGTGTCCGGCCAGGTGAACACGGCACCGGTGGCGCCGAGCGGCAGCCGCGCACCCGGCGCGGCACCGGCCGCGGCCAGCCGGTCGCGGGAGAGCGAGTTGCCGCTCAGGTCCAGGGAACCGAGGTCGCCCCGGCCCGCCGGGGTGGTGCCGATGTCGTTGCGGGCGTCGGCGCCGTCCGTGTACGACGGTGGCACGTCGCCCGCGCCGGTGCCCCAGGTGCCCGGGGTCCGCGCCATGGTGAACGTCAGCGTGCCGCCCCGGCGGGTGAAGCCCTCGTCCACCCAGGAGCGTGTGGTGCGCCGCCCGTCCACCCGCAGCCCGGCGACGTACACCCGGCCCTGCGAGACCCCGTCCGCCCTGAGGGTCAGGGTGCGGCCGGTGCCCGCGCTCCTGATCCGCACATGGTCGAACATGGGCGCGGAGACCACCAGGTCGGCGGTGCCGTAGACCGAGGGGTAGACGCCCAGGTTCGCCCAGACGTACCAGGCGCTGAGCGAACCGAGGTCGTCGTTGCCCGGCAGCCCCGAGGGCGAGGTGCCGTACAGCTCGGTGACCGCCCGGCGCAGCACGTCGGCCGTGCGGTCCGGGCGCCGCAGCCAGTTGTAGACATAGGGCATGGAGAAGCTCGGCTGGTTGCTGAGGTAGGCGCCGGTGACGCCGTACACGCCCGCGTCCAGGTCCTTGGTGTGCTCGTCCAGTTCGGCGGTGACCCGCGCGATGCCGCCGCGCTTCTCGATCAGCGTGCCCACGTCGTGCGGCACCAGCCAGCCGTACTGGTAGCCGGTGGCCTGGTCGAACTGGTCGCCGCGCCGGCTCAGGTCGAAGGCGCGGTCGAAGCCCGTGCGGTCCCGGGGGCGTATCTGCCGGGTCGTGTCGTCGAAGACGTTCTGCCAGTTCTGCGCGCGCGCCATGAAGGTCCCGTACGCGTCCCGGTCGCCGAGCCGATGGGCGAGCTGGGCGATGCCGAAGTCGTCGATGGCGTACTCCAGTGTGGTGGAGGTGGCCGAGCCGCCCCGGCGGCTCTCCAGGAAGCCGGTGCTGAAGTACTGCTGGGCGCCCGCGCGCCGGGTGGCCGTGGCCGGCAGCGACTGGGTGGTCTTCATGGAGGCCAGGGCACCGGCCCGGTCGTAGTGGGTGCTGCCGAAGGCGTCCACGGAGGCCAGCAGCGACTGGAGGGAGTCGCCGCTCATCTTCTGCTGCGACTGGTTCAGATGCGGCCAGTTGGGCCAGGTGCCGGTCTGCCGCACCATGTCGACGATCGACTGGTTGATGTCGTCGCCGACCTTCGGGAAGAGCAGCGCGACCAGCTGCGCCTGGCCGCGGTAGGCGTCCCAGCCCGAGTAGGTGACGTACTCGTGACGGCCCCCGGTCACCTGGTGGACCTGCCCGTCGTAGCCGGTCCAGCGGCCGTCGGCGTCGTCGAACACATTGGGGTGCAGCAGCGCGTGGTAGAGCGCGGTGTAGAACGTGACGCGCCGCTCCCGTGCGCCGCCGTCCGCCGCGAGCGTGCCCAGCGCCTCGCGCCAGGTCCGCGCGGCCCGGTCGCGGACCTGGCCGAAGCCGAGCGAGCGGGTCTCGGTGTCGCGGTTGTGCGCGGCGCCCGCGACGCTCACATAGCTCAGCCCGCTCTTCGCCGTGACCCTGGCACCCTGGTCGAAGACCAGGTAGGCGCCCGCCCCGTGCGGGTCGCCGGTGCTCCGCGCGGTGGCCGAGCCCGGGGTGACGGTGCCGCCCTGCCAGGTGCCGAAGGCGCGCACCGGCCGGTCGAAGGTGGTCGAGAAGTAGGCGCGGTAGCGGCCCCCGACATCGCAGACCGCGGCGGACTCCACCCAGCCGCTGACGGTGTTGCCGGAGACGGTGACCTGGCTGCCGAAGACGCGGTTGTTGGAGCCCGCCACGTCGATGAGCAGCGCGGAGCGGGCCGCCCCGGAGAAGTCGTACCGGCTGACCGCCGTGCGGGTGGTGGCGGTCAGCTCGGTGCTGACATCGTTGTCGGTGCGCACCTTGTAGTACCCCGGCCGGGCCTGCTCCCGGTCGTGGCGGAACGGCAGGTAGTAGTCGGTGATGCGGGTGGCCGGGCTGACGGGCAGCGCGCCGCCGGGCAGCTCACCGGTGTAGGGCAGCACCGGGAAGTCGAAGGCGCTGAACCGGCCCTCGCAGCCGGTGCCGGACAGCCGGGTCATCCCGAAGCCGCGCAGCCGGTCCGCGGTGTACTCGTACCCGCCCTTCTGGTCGCCGTCGCCGCTGCGGTACGTCGTCGGGCTGGACTGCACCATGCCGAACGGGACGGTGGCCCCGGGATAGGTGTCGCCGTACGCGCTGTTGCCCTTGTCCTGACCGGTGTCCAGCCGGGTGCCGATGAACTGGTCCACGGCGTCGTACGGGTCGACGCCGCGCCCCGAAGCCGAGGCCGTGACGGGCGCGAGGCCCGCCAGGACGGTGCCCAGGGCGAGGGCGCCGGCCAGCAGCCGTCGTGGCCGGGGTCCGGGGCGGTGCGGCCTCGGCCGCGTCACTGATCTCCACATGGTGGTCGTGTCCTTCACTGCCGCTGACAGGGATCCGCGCCGACAACGCGCGGGCCAGGAGGCTACCTTGGCGAAAGAGCGCGACACACGCGTGAACGGACGGGGCCGCCGTGTGAACGCCGCCGGAACCAGCTCCGACGTCCCGGCTCCCGCCCGCCGCAACGAACTGTTCACACAGAGACCGGAATCCCCGGGCACCGCACCGCCGTTGACCCCCACATGACTGTGGGAGTGACCATCGACACGACCGGATCCGCGCTGCCCGTCGAGGAGGTGGTGCGCCAGGCACGGCAGGCGCGCGCGTCCGGGCTCGGATCCCTCTGGTTCGGCCAGACCTTCGGCTACGACTCGCCGACGATCGCCGCGATCGTCGGGCGCGAGGTACCCGGCATCCACCTCGGCACCTCCGCGCTGCCGGTCTTCGGCCGGCATCCGCTGCTCGTCTCCAGCCAGGCCCAGACCGTCCAGGCCGCCACCGGGGGCCGCTACCACCTCGGACTCGCCCTGGGCACCAAGCTGTTCACCGAGGGCGCCTTCGGACTGCCCTTCGAGCGGCCCGTCGCCCGGCTGCGCGAGTTCCTGACCGCGCTGCGCTCGCTCACCGAGACCGGGCAGGCCGACTTCGAGGGCGAACTGCTCACCGCCCGGACGCCGTTGCCCGCCTCGGTGCCCGGCGCTGAGCCCGCCGTGCCGCTGCTCGTCGCCGCGATGGGACCGCAGTCCCTGCGGGTCAGCGGCCGGCTCGCCGACGGCATCCTGCCCTACCTCGCCGGTCCGCGCGCCCTGGAGCAGCACATCGTCCCGGCCCTCACCCGGGCCGCCGAGGAGGCCGGCCGCCCCGCGCCCCGCGTCGTCGCCTTCGTGCCCGGCGTCGTCACCGCCGAACCCGAACGGGTGCGCGGCACCGCCCACGAGGCGCTCTCCTTCTACCAGCAGATCCCGTCCTACGCCCGGGTCATCGAGCAGTCCGGCGTCGCCCACCCGGTGGAACTCGCCGCCATCGGCGACGAGAAGACCCTCGCCGACACCGTCCGCCGCTACCGCGACGCCGGTGCCACCGAGGTCGTCCTCTCCGGCAGCGAACTCGGCGGCCCCGACGACCGGTTGCGCACCTGGGAGGCGCTGGGCGAACTGGCCTGACACCCCCCGCCCGGCCCCCGCAGCGCCCTCAACCGGCGACTGCCGCGGCCCAGTCGGCGACCTCCACCACCGTCCCGGTCGTCCTGGCGTGCTCGGCCGCCCACACCACCCGGTGGGTGGCCAGGCTCTCCTCGGCGTCCGACAGCAGCAGCGAGGCGTCCCCGGTCGCGACGGCGGCGACGAACGCCTCGGTCAGCGCCTCGTCACCGCCGCCGTGGCCGTCCTCGGCGGACGGACCCGCCTGCGCACCGGCCTCCGCGGCGAGATCGACGAACTCCTCGGTGCCGTCGCGGAAGTCGACCACCCGCAGCGTGGTGCCGTCCCCCTCCACGAAGCCGTGCGTGCCCATCAGCCGGGTGCGGCGCTGCTCCATCGGCGTGAAGGCGCTCATGGTGAACGAACAGGTGGCACCGGAGGCGAACTCCATCGTGACCACCTGGTGGTCCACCACGTCGTTGTCGCAGGCGTACACGCAGCGCCCGTACGGCCCGGTGCGCAGCGCCTCCAGCACCCCCGCCTCCGTGTGGTCCGCCGTCACCGCCGACAGCGGCCAGAACTCCTGCTCCGGATCGCCGAGGCAGCCCAGGTAGAGCCGCTTCGCGGAGTACGGGCAGGTGGTCTCCAGCGGGCAGTCCGTGCAGCGGGCGGCGGCCCCGGCCGGTGCGTCCCCGGCCCTGAAGTGGGTCAGCGAACCGAAGGACGCGACCCGCGCGGGTGTCTCCCCGACGAGGTGCACCAGCCAGTCGATGTCGTGGCACGCCTTGGTGAGCAGCATCGGCGCCGAGGTGTCGGCGCGCCGCCAGTTGCCCCGGACGAACGAGTGCGCCTGGTGCCACCACCCCACCGGCTCCAGGTGCTGCACGCTGACGAGCCGTCCGATGCGGCCCTCGGCGAGCAGCGCCTTCAGCCGCCGGGTGTAGCCGGTGTGGCGCAGCACATGGCACACCGCCAGCAGGACACCGTGCTCGCGGGCGGCGTCCGTGATCGCGGCGGCCTCCCGCGCGGTGGTCGCCATGGGCTTCTCCAGGAGGATGTGGTGGCCGAGGGCGGCCAGCGCCAGCGCGGGCCCGGTGTGGTCGCGGTCCTGGGTGGCGATGACGCACGCGTCGGCGACCCGGCCCGCGGCGGCGGCCTCCCGCCAGTCGCGGTGGGTCCGCTCGGGCGGGACGCCGAACTCGGCGGCGGCCCGCGCCCGCCGCTCCGGGTCGGGCTCGGCCACGGCGACCACCCGCGCCGCCCCGCCCGTCCGGGCGTGGCGCGCGTAGGTCATCCCGCGCAGTCCGGCTCCCACCAGCAGGAGCGTCACCTCGGTCATGGTCGTCCTCCCTTCCGGCGCGCCCCGCCGGCCGGGGCGCGCCCGTGCGGCATCCGTCAGTGGCCGAGCGTGGCGCGCAGCGACGGCTGGAGCAGGTCGCCGTGGGCCCGGACCATGTCGTCGCACAGGTCCCAGATGCGCTCCACGGGCAGGGCGGCGGCCGTCGCCGGGTCGGTCATGGCCGCCTGGCGGATCGAGCGCGGGTCGTCCTCCAGGGCGGCCCGGACGACCAGGTCGTTCATGCTCAGGTAGGAGCGGTTGAGCGCGGCGCACTGGGCGGGCAGCGCGCCGACCCGGGTCGGCTGCACCCCCAGCGCGTCCACCAGGCAGGGCACCTCCACGGTGCCGCCCGCGGGCAGGTTGTCGATCAGCCCGTGGTTGGGGACGTTGCCGTAGACCGTGCGCGGGGTGCCCGTGGTGATGCTGTGGATGATCTGCGGGGCGTACTCCATGGTGCCCTCGACGGTGAGCGGCTCGCCCTGGGCGAGGGCGTCGCGGGTGTGCTCGTAGGCGGCGATGTTCTCGTCCACGATGTCGAGATAGGCGCCGACCGGGAGGCGCAGCCGCTCGATCTCGTCGGTGTGGTGCAGGTACCAGGGCACGTACTCGGAGGAGTGCTCGCTCGTCTCGGTCGGGTAGTAGCCCAGGCGCCGGTACATGTCGACCCGTACGCGGCGCCGCAGTTCGGGGTCGGACTCGATCAGCGCGTCCAGCCGGGGGTAGAGGTCGGTGCCCCGGTGCTCCAGGCGCAGCACCCACGCCTGGTGGTTGACGCCGGCGGCCCGGTAGGTGACCTCCTCGTGCGGGACGCCGAGCAGTTCGGCGAGGTCGTGGACGGTCCAGTACACCGAGTGGCACAGGCCCACCACGCGGGTGAGGCCCGTCGCCCGGGTCAGGTACTGGACGTTCATCGCCATGGGGTTGGTGTAGTTGAGCAGCCAGGCGTCCGGGCAGACCTCGGCGATGTCCTCGCCGAGCGACTTGAGCAGCGGGAAGGTGCGCAGCGCCCGGAAGATGCCGCCGACGCCGAGGGTGTCGCCGATCGTCTGGCGCAGCCCGTAGCGGGCCGGGACCTCGAAGTCGGTGCGGGTGGCCTCGCGCATGCCGACCTGGACGATGTTGATGACGAAGTCGGCATCGGCGAGGGCCGCGCGCCGTTCGGCGTGCGCGGTGATCCGCACGGTCCCGGACGGGGCGAGCCGGTCGGCGATGTAGCGGGCCGCCCCGTGGGCGGTGGCCAGCCGTTCGGCGTCGATGTCGTGCAGGGCGATGTGCGCGCCGCGCAGTTCGGGGAAGGCCAGCAGGTCGGCCAGGAGTCCCTGGGTGAAGACGACGCTGCCCGCGCCGACGAAGGCGACCTTGGGGGTGCCGGAGGGAGCGGAAGGGGGGGTCTGGGTGGTCATCACTGGTTCTTTCCGTTGCGGGTGACGGCGGCCGCGGCCTCGTCCCAGGTGGGCTGGGCCGGCGTTCCGCCATGGGCCCTGGTGGACAGTGCGCCGCAGGCCGCGGCGGTCTCGAGGACCTGCGGGAGGGGCAGGCCGCGCAGCAGCGCGGCGACGAATCCGGCGTCGAAGCTGTCCCCGGCGCCGACGGTGTCCAGCGGCCGCACGGGGACGGCGGGAGTGCGCAGCAGGGTGCGGCCGTCGTGGGTGAGGGCGCCGCGCGCCCCGTCCTTGACGGTCACCCGCGGGCCGTGGGCCGCCAGCACGGCGGCGGCCTCCTCCAGGGGCACGTCCCCGGGAGCCCCGGCGGCGACGGCCAGGGCCCGCGCCTCCTGCGCGTTGGGCAGCAGGTGGTCGGTGGCCGCGAGGACGTCGGCGAGGCGGCCGGCCGCCCAGGTGCCCGCCGGGTCGTCGTTGGTGTCCAGGGAGGTGGTGGCGCCGTGCGCGCGGGCGGTGGCGAACAGCTCCGGGAGCGCGGCGGCCAGGCGGGGCAGCAGGAAGTAGGACGCGGCGTGCACGTGGCGGCTGCCGGTGAGCAGGGCCTCGGGCACGTCCTCGGGCCCGGTCGCCGGGAGCGTGCCGGGCGCGGTGAGGATGGCCCGGTCGCCGTCGGGGCGGGTCAGGACGACGGTGAGCGGGGTGGGCAGGTCCGGGTCGACGCGCAGCGCGGAGGTGTCCACGCCCCGGTCCTGAAGCGCCGCGCGGACGTAGCGGCCGGCGTCGTCGTCGCCGACCCGCCCGGCGAGGGCCACCTTCAGACCGAGCCGCGCGGCCCCGCACGCCATGATCGAGGCGGAGCCGCCGAGGGTCAGCGCCCCGCTGTCGACGAGCCGTTCGCGCTGTCCGAAGGCGAGCGGCGCGTCGAGCGGGCCGACGACGATGTCGGGGTTGGCGTCTCCCAGGACGAGGAGGTCGTGGGCGTACGGCATGCGGGGTTCCTTGCTGTGCGGACGGGGTGCGCCCGGTGGGCGCGGTACGGGCGGTGCGCGGGGTTCATCCCTTGAGGCCGCTCGACGTGATCGACTGGATGAAGGACTTCTGCGCGAGCAGGAAGGCGAGCAGCACGGGGAGCACGGTGATGACGTTGCCCGCCATGACCGCCGACCACTTGGTGTGGTGCTGCCCCTGGAAGGTGGTCAGTCCCAGCTGGAGCGTGTACTGCGTGTCGTGGTTGATGGCGATGAGCGGCCAGCTCAGGTCGTTCCAGGTGGTGAGGAAGGTCAGCACCGCCACCGTGCTCAGCGCCGGACGGGACAGCGGCAGCACGATGCGCCACAGCACCCGCAGCCGGGAGCAGCCGTCCAGCCAGGCCGCCTCCTCCAGTTCCCGGGGCAGGGAGAGGAAGAACTGGCGCAGCAGGAACACCGCGAACGGCGTGACCAGCGACGGCACGATCAGCGCGCCCAGCGTGTCGATGAGCCCGAGCCGCTTCATGACCAGGAAGGTCGGGATCATGGTCAGCTGGAACGGGATCGCCATGGTGGCCAGCATCAGCCCCAGCAGCAGCCGCGACCCGGCGAACCGCATCCGGGCGAACGCGTACCCGGCCAGCGCGCCCAGCACCAGATTGGACGCCACCGCGACCAGCGACACGATCAGCGAGTTGAGGAACCAGCGCGGGAACATGGCGTTGCCCAGCACGTACCGGTAGCCGCCGAGGTCGATGCGCGAGGGCCACAGCGCGGGCGGGAACCGGTTGATCTGCGCGTCGCTCATGAAGGAGCTGAGCACCAGCCAGATCAGCGGCACGGCGAACACCAGGGCGAGCGGGGCCAGGAGCAGGTGCCAGGGGCTGAACGGCCGGCGCCTGCGGGGCCGTCCGGGACCGCCGTTCGTGCCGTCGCCGGTTCCGGCGGCGGGGGACAGGGCCGTGGGGGAGGGGGAGGTGACGGTCATCGTGCGGCTCCTTCGAGACCGGTGCGGCCGGTACGGGCCCGGCGGCGCACGGCGCGGCTCACCCGCGGTACGGCGGCCAGCACCAGCAGGACCAGGGCGAGGGCGTAGGCCGCGGCCGCGCCGTACCCGGCGGTGAAGTTCTTGAACGCCTGCTCCCAGATGAAGTAGACGATGACCGTGGTGGAACCGAGCGGGCCGCCCTTGGTCGTCACGTACACCAGGTCGAAGACCTGGAGCGCGTTGATGGTCTGCCACAGCAGCAGGAAGACCAGCACCGGGGTGAGCGCGGGCAGCGTCACATGGCGCAGGATGTGGCGGCGGCCCGCGCCGTCCAGCCGCGCCGCCTCGACCAGCGAGGGCGGTACGTCCTGGAGCGCGGCGAGCAGGACCACCACGCAGAAGCCGGTGCCGCTCCACAGGGAGATCGCGACGAGCGCGGGCAGCGCCTGCCCGGGATCGGTGAGGAAGCCCTGCGGGGAGACGCCGATCTTGTGCAGCACGGAGTTGGCCGCGCCGAACTCGGGGTCCAGGATGAAGGAGAACAGGACGCCCTGGGCCGTGGCCGAGACCACGAACGGCACGAAGAAGAGGGTGCGGTACAGCGCCACGAAGCGCAGCCGCTGGTTGAGCGCCAGCGCGAGGAACAGTCCGAGGCCGATGCTCAGCGGGACGTACAGCAGCGTGTACAGCAGGGTGTTGCGGACGGCCTGGCTGAAGTGCGGGTCCTGGGCGAGCGCCCGGTAGTTGTCGAGGCCGACCCAGCGGCTCGGGGTGACCAGGTCGTCGGCCTGGAAGGACAGCAGCAGCGACCACGCCACGGGCACCACGCTCAGCCCGAGGATCACCAGCACCGCAGGGGAGACGAAGCCCCAGGCGGTGGCCGTCTCCCGGGCGGCCCGGCGGCGTGCGGAACCGGCGTGCGGCGTGGGGCCGGGCGCCGCGCCGTGCGGATCGCCGCCGTCGCCGCGGCCGGTCGTACGGCTCTTCCGGGGGCCGCGGTCCGCGAGGGTGAGGGGGGAGGGCAGGCGGGGCATGGTGGTCCTCTCAACGCGGGATGAGCAGTGCGGCGTTGGCCTCGCGGGCGCAGTCGCGCAGCGCCCCGGCGGGTGTGCTGCGGCCGATGAGCACCGCGGCGATCGCCTGGCCGAGTGCCTGGGAGACCTGCGGGTAGGCCGGGTGGACGGGGCGTACCCGGGCCGAGGTCAGTGCCTGGGTGAACACCCGCAGCCCCGTGGTCCGCGCCTCCTGCTCGCGCCACGCGGACAGGGCCTGGGTGCTCCGGCTCAGCGGCAGGCTGCCGGCGCTGACGTCCCAGCGGACGTCCTGGGCGGGCTGGGTCAGCCAGCTCACGAAGGTGCGGGCGGCGCTGGTCCGGGCGGGACCGTTGTCGAACACGGTCCAGGTGTCGGGGCCCGAGATGGTCACCGGCCGGCCGCTGTAGCTGGGCAGCGGCACCACATGGTGGTCGATGCCCGCCTGGCGGATGTCCGGCAGCTGCCACGGCCCGGTGACGACCATGCCCATCCGGCCCGAGGCGAAGACCTGGTACATCTGCTCGCTGCCGGGCTTCGGGTCGACGTAGACGCTCCGGTCCCCGGCGAGGGCGGCCACGGTGCCCAGGGCCTTCTCGCCGACGTCCTCGAACCCGATGTGCCGTCCGTCCGGGGCGATGACGTCGCCGCCCAGGTCCCACACCATCGGCCACAGCCGCCACACGGTGTCCTCGTCGCCGACGCCGGGCCAGCCGGTGCCGAAGACCCCGCGCCGCCGGTCGGTGAGGCGTGCCGCGGTGTCCGTGAACTGCTCCCAGGTCCAGCCGGGGCGCGGCAGCGGCAGCCCGGCGTCGCGGAAGAGCTTCTTGTTGCAGACGACGGCGAGGGAGTCGAGCAGGGCGGGTGCGGCCCGTACGTGCCCGTTGAGGGTGACCGCGGCACGGGCCGGTGCCCAGAAGTCGTTCCAGGGCGTCGGTCCGGAGCCGACCGTCTCGGTCAGGTCCACCACGGACGGGCTGCGGGCGACACTGGCCAGGTCGGAACCGAAGACATAGGCGACGTCCGGGAACGAGCCGGCCGCGAGGGCGGCGGTGATCTTCTGGAGCATGGCGTCGGCCAGCACGCCGCCGCCCGCGTCGACCCGGATGCCGGGATGGGTGCGGTTGAACTCCGCGACCAGCTTCTCGATCGCGGCGCGGCCGGTGTCGGTCTGGCCGTGCCACAGTTCGACGGTGACCCGGCCGTCCGCGCCGACGCCGTCGGAGGTCCCGGCGGCGCAGCCGGGCAGCGCGGCCGTCGCGGCGGCGCCGAGGGCCAGCGCCGTGCCCCGCCGCAGGAACGTACGGCGTCCGGGGCCGGTGCCCGGCGGACGATGTGCTGCAACCATGTGAGCCCCCAGAGACCGCGCGACGCGGACGCCACGCGGAGGAACGTTCCGGCACGGCAGGCCGGAGGAAGGTGGGAGTGGGGAGGGTGGGACGGCGGCGCGGGACATGATGGTGCCAGGGCGCCGGTGCGGCGAAGGGTGTCCGGTGACAACTGTCGGCATCCGGTGGCGCGGGCAAGTGTCCACGGGCCCGCGCGACGCATCCGGACGCGTTCGCACACGAACGGACGCGCGCGGCGGGCGGGCGGTGCCGCCTCAGCAGGTCCTGCGGACGTAGCCGCTGCTCCCGGGAGCCGTGACGTCCAGGTCGCGCAGCACGATGCTGAGCCGGTCGCCGTAGGCGGCGCAGGCCTTCTTCAGGCCCTTGGCCTCGTACTCGATGACGATGACGTGGTCGCCGTAGCCGTCGACGTAGTCACCGCACTCGTCCCACCGGCCGCACTCCTCGGCGACGGCGAAGTCGAGGCCGGTGCGCGCCCGGTCGCCGGAGAGCGCGGAGGCGTTCTTCTGGGCGATCGCGAGGCCCTTGGCGTGGGCGTGGTCGGCGAGCAGCCGGACGAACGTCTCCGCGTTGTCCCGGCTGATCAGCTTGGTGCGGTCGAAGGTGTCGAGGTTGTCGGGCTCGACCGCCTGGAAGCCCTTGGCCGCGCACGAGTCGACCCAGGAGTTGACCTTGGCCGCGATCTGCTTGCGCTTGGCGTCGGTGCGGATGTCGAGCATGGCCTCCCCCCAGTTCTTGTCGTACACGACCTTGCCGGAGGCGTCGCGCAGCAGCAGGTCGCCCCACTCGGCCTCGGCGCCGGGCTGGGCCTGGAAGGCGTTGACGTAGCAGATGTTGTAGAGGCCGGGCGCCGGGGACGCCTGGTGGTCGCGGGTCACCACCTTGACCCCGGCGGGCGGGGTGTAGGCCGTGCCGATCTGGTAGTCGAAGCCGGCGTGCGCCGGGGGAGGGGTCACATCCTGGACGGCCGCGCTGGCCGAGGCGCAGGCGGTGAGGGGACAGACGACGGCCGCTGCCACGGCCGCCGCGGCGGCGGCGCGCCGACGGGACCCGGTCCTAGAGAAGAGGGACATCCTTGAGCTCCAGAAGATGCGAGGGTACGTCCCCGCCTCGGACCTCGCGTCCCGGTGGACGGATCCTGGCGACTTTGTCCGGACTTGCGGTGAGCGTACCGCGCTACCGGCTGGGCGTACCTCTGACGCCGGGTGCTCAACTCCAGCGTTGGAAGGAGTAAAGCGAGCAATTTTCGTCATGTCAACAGATCGGAGCTGCGCATCTTGCCGCCCGCGATGCGCGGTCTATGCTCACTTCATGCTGAGAACTGAGCGTCATGCGCGCATACTTGAGCATGTCTCCGCGCGTGGTGCCGTCGACGTCACCGAGTTGTCCCGATTGCTGGACGTCTCCGGCGCCACCGTCCGGCGTGACCTGCAACATCTGAGCCGGCTGAACCTGCTGCGCCGCACGCACGGCGGGGCGATGGCGGGCGGCACGGGTCCCGAACTCCCGGTGCGCCACCGCACCGAGCACCGCCGGGCGGAGAAGCAGGCCATCGCACGGGCCGCCGCCGAGCTGGTCCCTGAGGGCGCGGTCGTCGGCATGACCGGCGGCACCACCGTCACCGAGATCGCCCGGGTGCTGGCCGCCCGGGGCGCCGTCACCATCGTCACCAACGCGGTCAACATCGCCGCCGAGCTGGTGCCGCACCACGACGTCACCCTCGTCGTCGTCGGCGGCTACGCCCGCACCGAGAGCTACGAGCTGGTCGGGCCCATCGCCGAGAAGACCCTCGCCGACCACCACACCGACATCACCTTCCTCGGCGTGGACGGGATCAGCGCCACCCACGGCTGCACCACCCACGACCAGCTGGAGGCGGCGACGGACCGCGCCTTCGCCGCCAGCGGCGACCGGACCGTGGTGGTCGCCGACCACACCAAGATCGGCCGGGCCACCTTCGCCCGGATCTGCTCCCTGACGGACATCGACCACCTGGTCACCGACCGGTCGGCGCCCGCCGACGCGCTCGCCCGGATCGACGCCACCGGTGTGGCGGTCACCGTGGTGTGAGACGTCCGGCCGGGTAGGAGGGCCGCGCAGTGGGCAGGAGGATCCGAGGACGGGGCGGCCCGTCCTCGGATCCTCCTGCCCGTACGGGGCGCGGGGACTACGGGAAGGCGGGACCATGACGTCGGAGCAGACCCCCCGGGGCGCGGTGCAGGCGGTCGTCGTCCACGACGGACGCCTGCTGCTGGTGGACGAGCGGGGCGGCTGGCGGCTGCCCTCGGGGACCCCGGAGCCGGCCGAGACGCCGCGGGCCACCGCCGCCCGGGTCGTCCACGAGACCACCGGCTATCTGGTCGACGGCTCCTCGGAGCTGGGTCCGCAGGACACCGGCGAGGGCGAGGCGGCGCCCGAGGCCGTGGTGTGCCAGTTGCTGACCGCGGACCCCTCGTCCGGGGCGCGGCTCGCCCCGGAGCAGATCCGCTGGGCGCCGGTGGCCGAGGCGGCGCGCGGCGCGCTGCCCGGCGCGGTACGGGACTACCTGGCGGGCCACACGCCCGTATGACGGGCGGCGCGGGGCCGTGGCCCGGGTGCGGCGGCCGTCGCACCCGGCCGGGAGAGCCGGCGGCGGCCGGGCGGATCAGCCCACCGAGCCCTCTGAGCCCTCCGCGCCCTCCGCGCCCTCCGAGTCCCCCGTACCCTCCGGGCGCCCCGCGGGCGCCGAGGCGAGGAAACGCTCCCGGTCGACGAGGACCCGGTCGATCTCACCGTCCGCGACGAGTTCCCCGGCACCGTCCACGGCGCTGACCCGGAAGGTGAGCCGCCGCCCCTCGGCGGCGGGCGCCTCGGCGGTCACCTCCACCCGGCCGCCCACCCGCGTGGCCCGCAGATGCCGCACCCGGATCTCCGTGCCCACGGTCGTCCGCCCCGGTCCGGTGAACGGCGCGGCGGCCCGCACCGTCGCCGCCTCCAGCCAGGCGATCAGCCGCGGAGTGGCGAGCACCGGCACATCACCGCTGCCCAGGGACACCGCCGTGTCGGCGTCGGTCACCTCATGTCGCATCCCCTCACGCTAGCCGCTCCCTCCCCGGTGCGCCCACCCGGCGGGATTCCGGGAGGCGGTGCGTCAACTTACGGCGGGATCGGGCGAGTTCGGGTCCCGGGTATTCCCAAAACTCTTACCGGCCAGTAAGAACCGTGGGTAACCCCACTCTGCCAGGAGGTCTCATGAGACGCACCAGGCGCAGACTCCGGTGGACCCTCGCCGCCGTCGCGACCGCCGCACTGCTCGGCACGGCGCCGAACGCCGTCCCCGCCGTCGCGGCCGACACGGGCACCACCCAGCAGCAGGCGGCAGCCGTCACCGCGCTCCCGCCCGAACTGGAGGCGGTCCGGGCGGCGGAGGCCACCGCGCTCTACGGCGACCCCGCCGAACGCCCGCCCGCCGCCCGCAAGACCTCACTGATCTCCCTCGGCGACAGCGAGATCTCCGGCGAGGGCGTCGGCACCTACGAACCACCCACCAACGGGCCCGACAACTGGTGCCACCGCTCACCCGACGCCGCCGTCCACCGCACCGGCATCCCCGCCGACGTCACCTTCAACGCGGCCTGTTCCGGCGCCTACACGGGCAACATCAAGATCGGCGGCAGCAAGCAGTACGCCGACGAACTCGTGCAGAGCGACAACCTGGCCGTCAAGGCGCGCACCACCCGGGTCAAGATGGTGCTCCTCGTGGCCGGAGCCAACGACGACCTCCAGTTCGGCCCCGTCATGACCGACTGCGTCGAGCGCTATCTGCTCTCCCAGGGCCCCTGCGAGCCCAAGTACGCGCCGTCCTGGCAGTCCCGCGTCGACGCCCTGGTCCCCAAGGTCGAGCAGACCGTGCGCGACCTGAAGTCGGTGATGCGCGACGCCGGTTACGCCGACGGCGACTACAAGCTGGTCGTGATGAGCTACCCGAGCCCCATCGGCCCGGACTTCCGCGACAACCCCGCCTTCCCCGGCAAGCTCGCCTGCGGCGGCCTCGGCTACGACTCCGACACCGCCTGGGGCCGCAACGTCGCCGTGCCCGCCTTCGAACGCGGCATCCGCAGGGCGGCCACGGACACCGGCGCGCTCTACCTGGACGCCTCGCGCCTCTTCCACGGCCACGAGGTGTGCACGGAGAACACCTGGGCCCGCGGTCTGTACATCGACCTGTCCAAGCCCGGCCTGCCGGACGCCAACTCGGTGCGGCAGTCCTTCCACCCCAACGCGCGCGGCCACGCCGCCTTCGCCTCCTGCCTCACCCGGTTCTACGACTCCGGGCTGCGCGAGGCGTCCTGCGCCGACGTCGACTCCGCGGGCACGCCCGCCCTCTACCCGTACGCCTGGGACGACGTGTACGCGCCGGTGAAGAACCGGGGGACCGGCGGCTGCATGGACGTCTCCGCCTCCCAGAGCGCGAACGGGACCGCGGTGCTCGGCTGGGACTGCGCCGGGACCCGCAACCAGGACTGGTGGTACGACCCCGCGGGCCGGACCTTCCACACCGCGCTCACCCAGGACCGCTGCCTGGACGTCCCCGGCGCCCGGTACCAGGCGGGCGCCGCGCTGATCGTGTGGAACTGCTCGGGCTCCGCCAACCAGAAGTTCGTGCGCGACGGCGACACGATCCGCCCGGCGGCCGCGACCGGCCTGTGCCTGGCCCACGCGGCACCCCGTGAGCCGCTGCGCCTTCAGAACTGCGACAGCTCGGCCGGACAGCGCTTCACCGCCTAGACAGCGACCCGCCCCAGGACCCGGCCCGGCCGGGCCGGGTCCTGGAGCGGGGAGGTGCGGCGCGGTCCGGTCACGGGGCACCGGGTGCTCGGGATCGCCCGGTCCGCGGGCGCGGGCGGCTTCCCCGGCACGCTGTACCGCTGCGACCTCGCCGCCCCGACGAGGTCGCCGCGGCCGTCGCGTTCCTGCTCGGCGAGGACGCGGGCTGTATCACCGGCCAGACGCTGGGCGTGGACGGCGGCGGCAGCATCGCGGGTCGCCGACCCGCGCGCCGTACCGCCGCCGGGGGCCGGGGCAGGCACGGCCGCGTCCCTCAGGCCGCGGAGCGCGAACCGGCCGGGCGGCGCCGCAGCGCGGGGCTCGTCAGCGCCGGCGGGGCCCAGACACCGTCCGGCGGGTAGATGTCGGTCCCGGGCGGCACGATCGCGTCGATCCGGTCGAGCACGGCGTCGTCCAGGACCACGGACCGGCCCCTCAGGGTGGCGCGCAACTGCTCCATGGTGCGCGGGCCGATGATCACGGACGTGACCGCGGGATGCGCCAGCGGGAAGGCCACGGCCAGTTCCGGCAGCGTGCAGCCCATCTCCTCGGCGACGGCCACCAGTTGCTCGACCGCCTCCAGCTTGGCGACCGTGGTCGGCGCCGACGGGTCGAAGCGGCCCGGGTGCAGGGCGGGGCGTCCGGTGCTCAGATCCGTGTCCCGGCCCTTGCGGTGGCGGCCGGTCAGGAACCCCGACGCCAGCGGGCTCCAGGTCAGCACGCCCATGCCCAGGCGCTCGGTCACCGGCAGCACATGCCGTTCGACGCCCCGGGCCAGCAGCGAGTACGGTGGCTGCTCGGTCCTGAACCGGTGCAGACCGCGCCGTTCGGCCACATGGTGCGCCTCGACGATCTGCTCCGCGGGGAACGTGGAGCAGCCGAACGCCCTTATCCTGCCCTGCTGCACGAGGTCGGTGAGGACGGAGAGGGTCTCCTCGACGTCGGTGCGGTGGTCGGGCCGGTGCACCTGGTAGAGGTCGATCCAGTCGGTGCCCAGGCGCCGCAGACTGTCCTCGACCGCGCGGACGATCCAGCGCCGGGAGTTCCCGCCGCTGTGGGGGCCGTCCCCCATCGGGAAGTGCACCTTGGTGGCGAGCACCACGTCGTCGCGCCGTCCCTTCAGCGCCTTGCCGACGATGATCTCCGACTCCCCGGCCGAGTACATGTCGGCGGTGTCGACGAAGTCGATGCCCTCGTCCAGCGCGGCATGGATGATCCGGGCGCAGTCGTCGTGGTCGGCGTTGCCCACGGAGCCGAACATCATGGTGCCGAGGCAGTAGGGGCTGACCTCGATGCCGGTACCGCCCAGAACGCGGTGGCGCATGTGTGTCTCCTCGCGAGCCGTCCTCAGATGTCGGCGCGACCCTACGAGTTGGAGTCCGCTCCAGGGCAAGCGCCGTCGTCCGGCCGCGCTCGCGGCGCCGTCCGGAACAGATCACCACCGGCCGGTGTTCATACCGGTGTTCGACCGCACCGCCCGGTGCGGTCGGGCAGGATCCGAACGGAAGAGGGAAGCACATGTTCCACCGCGTACTCGTCGCCGTCGACTCGAGCCCCGCCCGCCACTCGGCCGTACGACTGGCAGGTGACATGGCGCGGCTGACCGGCGCCCGCGTCGGCGTGCTGCACGTCGCGCCCACCGCGGCGACGCTCGCCGTCGTCGTCCCGCTGGAGGGCGACGCGGAGGCCGAGGCCCTCGTCGACGAGGCCGTCACCGCCCTGCGCGAGGCGGGCGTCGAGGCCGAGGGCACCGTCGCGAGCGGCCTCACCACCGAGATCGCCACCACCATCTCCGCCGCCGCCGAGGACTTCGGCGCCGACCTGGTGGTCCTCAGCCCGCACCACCGCGGCTTCCTCGAAGGCATCTTCAGCCCCCGGGTCAGCGACGCCGTCGCCCACACCGGCCGCACAGCCGTCCTGCTGGCCCCGGAGGAGGGCCCCGGCACCGGAGCCTGAGGTCCACGCCGAGGCCGCGCCCGTGTCCGTGTCCGTACACGGGCCGGGCGCCGGGAAGCGGGCTCGCCGTCAGGAGCGTACGGCGGGCAGTTTCCCCTCCACGCGGGGCGCCAGCTTGTCGAGGCCGTCGCAGAGGTCCTGCTGGGTGGGTCTGACGTCGGAGACGCCGAGGAACTCGGAGAGCCGGACGACGGCGGCCGAGGAGCCGTCGATCGAGAACAGCAGCTCGCACCGGACGTCGTTCCCCGGCGTCGTGTTCCGCCAGATCCGCCGGCCGCCGATGGCGGAGCGCTCGGTGATCCGCTCGCCGGAGGCGGTGCGCAGCGTGCGCAGTTCCGCGTCGGCGGACCGCGGCAGCAGCGTCAGCGTCAGCGCGGTGCTCGCGCCCTCGAAGAACGCCGAACCCTCCCAGAGACAGCCGCGCGGGTCGCTCACGGGCCGGGCGTCGTGCAGCGCGTACTCCGAGAGTTCGTCCCCGGTGAAGAAGTCGCACGGTGTGATCGATCCGACATCGGCGGGCCGTGCCGCGGGCGGCGCGGAACCGGAGCCACCGGAGGATCCCGACGAACACCCGGTGACGGCGCCGAAGCACATGATCACCGGCGCGACGGCACAGACCAGCAGCGGGCTCCGACCCCTCATCACCACTCCTCGGCGCCTCCCGCGTCCGCGCCCGGGAGCGGGTCCCCCGCCGCCGGGAGGCGCGTCCACCGTAGCGAACACACGCATGCCGCAGAAGGGCGCGCATCATGTTCCCGGGGCCGGGAGCCCCCGGACCCCGCCGCCCGCCGGGCCCGCCGCCCCGGGCGCCGCGCTCGCGGACCGGACCCGCGCGCCATATTGTTGAATCTGGAAGTATCAAGGATGTGGGAGGCCCGATGAGCAACGCCGAGACAAGACCCGTGGAGACGCGGTGCGGCGCGGCGGACGGCGACGGAAGCGCCCCCCGGCCGCCGGTCGAGGTGCTCACCCCGCGTGACGTGCCGCTCGGCGGCCCCCGGGCGATGACCGTGCGGCGCACGCTGCCGCAGCGCTCCCGGACCATGATCGGCGCCTGGTGCTTCGCCGACCACTACGGCCCCGACGACGTCTCCCGCACCGGCGGCATGGACGTGGCCCCGCACCCCCACACCGGGCTCCAGACGGTCAGCTGGCTGTTCAGCGGCGAGATCGAGCACCGCGACAGCCTCGGCAGCCACGCGTACGTACGGCCCGGCGAGCTGAACCTCATGACCGGCGGGCACGGCATCAGCCACTCGGAGGTCTCCACCGCGCGGACCACCGTCCTGCACGGCGTCCAGCTGTGGGTGGCGCTGCCCGCGGAGCACCGGGACACCGCCCGTGACTTCCAGCACCACGTGCCCGCGCCGGTCGCTGTCGGCGGCGCCGAGATCCGTGTCTTCCTGGGCGCGCTGGCCGGGACCGCCTCCCCGGTGCGGACCTTCACGCCCCTGCTCGGCGCCGAGATCGTCCTTGCGCCGGGCGCCTCGCCGACCCTGCCCGTCGACCCCCGCTTCGAGCACGGGCTCCTGGTGGACCGGGGCACCGTCCGGCTGGGCGGCACGGGGCTGCGCCCGGCGGAACTGGCGTACGTCCACCCGGGCCGGGACACGCTGGACCTCGTCAACGGCTCCGACGGGCCCGCCCGCCTCGTCCTGCTCGGCGGCACGCCGTTCGAGGAGGAGATCGTCATGTGGTGGAACTTCGTCGGGCGCAGCCACGCGGACATCGTCCGGGCCCGGCAGGAGTGGGAGGAGGCGTCCGACCGGTTCGGCGCCGTCGAGGGCTACCCCGGGGCGCGCCTGCCCGCCCCGGTGCTGCCCCACGCCACCCTCACCCCGCGCCGCAACCCGCCGCGGGCCTGACCCCGCCCGCCCGCGCCGACGGCACGCGAGGGCGGGGACCGCAAGGCGGAGCCGCCGCGCCGGGGCGCGGCGGCTCACCGGCCGGGAGACGGTCGGTCAGGGAGCCGGGGGCTCGTCGTCGGACTCGGTCGGCCACTTGGACAGCAGCTCCTCGAAAGCGTCCATCCCCAGCAGGAGCAGCAACATCGCGATCGGCGTGCACAGCGCTACCAGAACCATGGAGCCTCCCGAGGGGAGCACCAGCGGACCCTTCACCCGGCCCGGCCGGCGGCACGCGGCAAGGCATCTCCAGTCTGCGGCCGAATGGGGTAACGCGCACGTCGGAGGGCGGCCGGGGGCCGCCCGTCCTCACTCCCGCGGAGGCTTGACCGCGATGTCCAGGTAGAAGGAGTCGATGCTGCGGACCGCCGCCTCGAACTCCTCCAGGTTCACCGGCTTGGTGACATAGGCGTTGGCGTGGTGGTGATAGGCGCCGGTGACGTCGTCGGGCGCGGCCGACGTGGTGAGGACGACGACCGGGATGGTCCGCAGGTCGGGGTCCTCCTTGACGACGGCCAGGAACTCCCGGCCGTTCATGCGCGGCATGTTGAGATCGAGCACGATCAGATCGGGCCGCTCGTTGGCCGTGTCGCGCAGATAGTCCAGGGCCGCGATCCCGTCGGAGACCTGGGTGAGGTTGCGGGTGCCCCGCTCGGCGAGGGCGTCCTGGATGAGCATCGCGTCGGCGATGTCGTCCTCGACCAGCAGCACGTCGTGGGGGCGGGTGGTGGCGGCGGCCATGAGTCACGGGCTCCGGGGGGTGGGCGGCGGATGAGAGGTGCGTCGTGGGTGTTCCGCCCGGTCGCGGACCGAACCGGACCGGGCACCGGCAAGGCTAAGGCGTCGATCTCGCCGTGGACAACATGTGTTGGCGGACGGTGGGTACAGTGTGCTTGGCCCGCGCCTGACCGCGGCCGCAACCGCTGAGGGAGAGACACGAGCCGGGATGCAGAGCAAGCCGTCGGACACCGCGGGTGCCTTCTCCGGCTGGACCACCCGCCGCTGGCTGCGTACGGGGGTCCTCACCACCCTGGCCGTCCTCGCGGTCCTGGGATCGCTGGGCGGCTGGGCCACGTGGCGCACCTCACAGCTCACCGCCGACCTGGTCGACCGGCGCTCGCCCGCGCTGGTCCAGGCGCTGCGGGTGGAACAGGGCCTGGTCAACCAGGAGACCGGGATCCGGGGCTACGGCCTGTCGGGCCGCACCGACTTCCTCCAGCCCTACGCCCAGGGCGTACGCGACGAACAGGCCGCGCTCGGGCGGCTGCGCACCCTGGTCGCGGACGACGACCGCGCCGGTGCCGACCTGGCCGAGGTCGAGCGGCTGGCCGAGGACTGGCAGCGGCGCGTGGCCCGCCCCGTCGCCGCCGCCTCCGCCGAGGAGGCCGTGCGGCTCGCCACCCAGCGGGCGAGGGACGGCAAGGGCGCCTTCGACGCGCTGCGCTCCGCGATGTCCCGCCAGCAGTCCCACCTCCAGAGCGAGAACGCCGCGGGCGTCCACGACCTGCGGCAGGCGGTGGCCCTGCGCAACTGGACGTTCGCGGGCATCGCCGTCGTCATCGTGCTGGTGGCGGCGCTGGTCTTCGAGGGACTGCGCCGCGGCATCACCGGTCCGCTCAGCCGGCTGAGCGCGGACGCCCGGGACGTCGCCGGCGGCCGCTTCGACCACGCCCTGACCGGCACCGGACCCGCCGACCTGCGCCGGCTGGCCGAGGACGTGGAGTCCATGCGGCTGCGCCTGGTGAAGGAGCTCCAGTTCAGCGAGGAGTCCCGCACCCTGCTGGACGAGCAGGCGGAGGACCTGCGCCGCTCCAACACGGAACTGGAGCAGTTCGCCTACGTCGCCTCGCACGACCTCCAGGAACCGCTGCGCAAGGTGTCGAGCTTCACACAGCTGCTGCAACGGCGCTACGGCGGCCAACTGGACGACAGGGCCGACCAGTACATCGCGTTCGCCGTCGACGGCGCCAACCGCATGCAGACCCTCATCAACGACCTGCTGGCCTTCTCCCGGGTCGGCCGGGTGCACAACGACCACCGCTCCGTCGACCTGGAGTCGGTCTTCGGCCGCACCCTCGACGACCTCGGCGTGGCCGTCGAGGAGACCGGCGCCGAGATCACCCACGACCCACTGCCCACCGTCGTCGGGGACGCCACCCAACTGGGCATCCTCTGGCAGAACCTGCTGTCCAACGCCATCAAGTTCCGCAGCCCCGACCACCCGCCGCACGTCCATGTCAGCGCCTCCGAGGACGACGGCACCTGGGAGTTCGCCGTCAGCGACAACGGCATCGGCATCGCCCCGGAGTTCCGCGAGAAGGTCTTCGTCATCTTCCAGCGGCTGCACACCAAGGACGCCTACCCGGGCACCGGCATCGGACTGGCCATGTGCAAGAAGGTCGTGGAGTTCCACGGCGGAAGGATCCGGATCGACCCCGACTACAAACTGGGCACCCGCGTGATCTTCACCCTCCCCGCCTCCGCCGCGGACACGGCGTCCGGGCAGAGACCGGAGCCCCCGCTCACCGTTCCGTCCCCGGGCCGCCCGGAGTCCCCGGAGGGAACGACCCAGCCGTGACCGATCCCGCCGTGACCGACCGAGACGCCGGCCGCGTGGACCGGTTCCGCATCCTGCTGGTGGAGGACGACGACGGGGACGCGCTCCTGGTCGAGGAACTCCTCTACGACACCGACCTGCCGCACACCCTCACCCGCTGCCGCACGGCCGCCGAGGCGCGCGGCGCGCTCGCCGCGCACCCCGTCGACTGCGTCCTGCTCGACCTCCATCTGCCCGACGCGTCAGGGGTGGAGACGGTCCAGGCGATCGAGCCGGACACCCAGGCCGCCATCATCGTCCTGACCGGACTCGACGAACCCCGCGCCGGTGTCGACGCGTTGGCCGCGGGCGCCCAGGACTACCTGGTCAAGGGCAAGGTCGAACCCGACCTGATGCAGCGCGCCGTCCGCTACGCCATCCAGCGCAAGCAGGCCGAACGCGCCAACGCCGCCCTCCAGATCGGACGCCTGCGCGCCGAGGAGAACGCCCGCCTGGAACGCGGGCTGCTGCCCGAACCGCTGCTGTCCTCCGCCGTCGTCACCACCTCCAGCCGCTACTACCCGGGCCGGGCGCAGGCCCTGCTCGGCGGCGACTTCCTCGACGTCGTCCAGACCGGCGACGGGCAGGTCCACGCCGTCATCGGCGACGTCAGCGGGCACGGCCCCGACGCGGCCGCCCTCGGGGTCTGCCTGCGCATAGCCTGGCGCGCCCTGACCCTCGGCGGCCACCGGGACCAGCATCTGCTCACCCTGCTGGAACAGATCCACATCGCCGAGCGCACCGGCAGCGACCTGTTCGCCACCTGCACCCTCATCACCCTCGACCCGGCCGCGGCCACCCTGACCCTGCACCTGGCCGGCCACCACGAACCGCTCCTCGTCACCCCGGACGGCACCCGCCAGGTCACCGCCGCGCACGGCATCGCCCTCGGGATCGCCCCCGGACTGGGCAAGTGGACCCCCACCACCCTCGAACTCCCGCCCCGCGGCGGGCTCATCGTCTACACCGACGGCCTGATCGAGGGGTTCGCCGACAGCACCGAGGCCCGGCTCGGGGTGGAGGGCCTGCTGCGCATCATCGACACCATCGACGATCCCGACCCCGGCGCCCACCTCGACCGGCTGATCGCCCGCACCCGCACTCTCAACGCCGACCGGCACACCGACGACCTCGCCGTGCTGCGCCTGGACTGGGACACCGGCCGTGTCCCGGCCGCCGGCCGGAGCCCCGAGCGGTAGGGCCGGAGCCGCGCCCGGCGCGGCTGTCGCTGTCGCTGTCGCTGTCGCACGCGCTGTTACAGGACCAGGACAAAGCGCCGATGAACGCCCGCGCCCAGGGCGTCGTCGTAACTGATGAGTGCGCCAATCGGCACGATCGTGACGGTCGGCGCGAAACGCGGTTCTGATCAGAAAAGGGGCAGATCTGTGATGGTCTCGAAGCGGCGCTCCCTGCGCACGGCCGTCGTCGGTGTTCTCGGCGCGGCCTCCCTCGCCCTCGCGGGCACCGCGACGGCAGCCACCGCGGCACCCGCCGCGTCCTCCGGCGTCGTCGCACAGAAGTCCGTGGCCGCCACGGCGAGTATCACGGCCACGCCGTCCGCGACCTCCGTCCGCGCCTGGGAGCTGTTCCGGGTCACGGGCCGGACCACCGGGCTGAAGGCGGGCAGCAAGGTGACCCTCCAGCAGAAGCAGCACGGCACGTGGGTCAGCCTGCCCGCGTCCATGAACACCTCGCGGACCGGTTCCTACTCCCTCGGCGTCAAGCTCGGCCTGAAGGGCAGGAACGACCTCCGCATCGTCAGCGGCGCGACGGCCTCCCCGGTCTTCCGGGTGACCGTCCGCTGACCCCCGCCCCGACGGGCACACCCTGACACCGGCACCGGGCCGCCCACGCCCGGTGCCGGTGCCGTGTCACGGCGGCCCGGAAGGGCCCGGAGGCCCGGACGCCGATCTCCGGTGTGCCGGTACTACGTACGGCGAGCCGATCGCCAGTACCGTAGGAACAACTATGCCGAAGATTATCGACCACGATCAGCGACGCCGGGAAATCGTCGCGGTCGCGAAGAAGCTCATCATCCAGGGCGGGTTCGAGGCCGCGACGATGAGGAGCATCGTCGCCGAGGCGGGTTTCGCCAACGGCGCGCTCAAGCGCTACTTCCCCAGCAAGGACAGCATCGTCGCCGCCACCTTCGAGAGCGTGCTCGCGGAGATGAACGAGCGGATGGTCGCGAGCGAACCGGCGCCCGACCCCAGGGAGGCGCTGCGGCGCGACCTGGAGGCCACCCTGCCGCTGGACCAGTACCGCATCGACTCCGCCCGGGTGCTGCTCGCGCTGTGGGAGCACTCGCTGGACAACGAGGAACTCGCCACGCTCTACCGCGAACACCTCATGGAGTGGCGCCGCAGGCTGGCCGCGCGGATCGCCGAGGCGCGCGGCCGGGGCGAGGCACCCGACGCGCCCGCCGTGCACACGCTCGCGGGCGAGATCATCGGCCTGGCCGTCGGCGCCAACGTCACCTCGCTGATGTTCCCCGCCGGAGCGCTCGTCCCCGAGCACCGCGCCTATGTCGACCGGTGGATGCGCAGCCTCGACGACTGACCCCGGCCCCGGGACCGCCCGGGAGCCGGGGAGCGGCGCCGGGCCGGGCGGCGGCACGGCACCCCCGCGCGGCCGGTCGCCGGTCGGCCCCGGCCGCGCGGGCACGCCGGGCTACCTGCGCCAGAACAGGTGGTGCGTGACGCCGCTCGGGCTGGGCACGACGTCCAGGTGGAACCGGTCGAGCAGGTCGTCGGGCGAGTCCCACAGCCGCAGTCCGGAGCCGAGCTTCACCGGCGAGACCGCCACGTGCAGGGTGTCGACGAGACCGGCGTCCAGGAACTCCCGGACGGTGGTCACCCCGCCGCCCAGCCGCACGTCCTTGCCCCGCGCCGCCTCCCGGGCCCGCTCCAGCACCGAGGCCGGTTCGCCGCCGACGAAGTGGAACGTGGTGTCGGACAGGGTGATCGGCGGCCGCTCGTGGTGGGTCAGGACGAACACCGGTGTGTGGAACGGCGGTTCGTCACCCCACCAGCCCTGCCACTCGTGGTCCTGCCAGGGCCCGCGCTGGGGCCCGAACTTGTTGCGGCCCATGATCTCGGCGCCGATGTTGTTCCCGAAGTCCCGCGTCATGTAGTCGTCGAGGCCCCGGCTGCCGCCGGGTTCGGTGCGCCGGGGCCAGCTCGCCGTGGCACCGGCCCAGGAGAACAGCCGCTCGGGGTCGACATGCCCGAACGGCCGCTCGAAGGTCTGGTCCTCGCCGGCGGCGACACCGTCGCTCGACACATTGAAGTTCTGCACTCTCAGCAACTGGGCCATGGAGATCCTCCCTGGGGCGGTGATGTCACGGGTGAGACTGCGCGAACCGGTGGAACTCATCGCCGTGCGCCCGCCCTTCTAGGCGTCGCCGTCCTGATCCGGTGACCGCTCGACCGCCCGCCGCAGCAGCGCGAGGAACTGCTCCCGCTCCTTCGGGGTGAACGGCGCGAGGATCCGCTCGCTCACGGCCGTGACCCGGGGCGCGAGGGCGACGGCCAGAGCGCGGCCCTCCTCGGTGAGGCGCACCACCTTGCGCCTGCGGTCGTCCGCGTCCTGGGCGATGTCCACCAGGCCCCGCTGCCGCAGCCGCCGCAGCAGCGGCGCCGCGGTCGACTTGTCGAGATGGGCGCGCGCGCCGAGGGTGCCCTGGTCCATGTCGCCGTGGGCGTCCAGCAGGCTCAGCACGGTGAACTGCGGCCCCGTCACGTCCTGGTGCACCGCCTCGTACCACAGCCGGGTGTGCACCTGGTTCAGCCGGCGGGCCAGCGGTCCCGGTCCGTCGAGCGCCTCCAGGGGAGTGGGCCCGGGTGCGCTCTCGTCGGTCATGGGTGCCGCCTCCGCCGCATTTGATTCAGGACGTGTACGTACTATACCGTCCGAGGAAGTAGGACGTGTACGTCATAACTGACTGTGACAGGAAGGGTGGCGAAGTGAGAATCGTCGTCGCGATGACCGGGGCCACCGGGGCGCCCATCGGCGTGCGCCTGCTCCGGGCGCTGGGAGAACTCGGGGTCGAGACACACCTCGTGGTCAGCCGCTGGGCCAGGGCCACCCTGGCCCAGGAGACCCCGTACTCGATGCGGGACCTGCGGGAGATGGCCTCGGTGTGCCACGGGCCGGACGACCAGGCCGCGCCGGTCTCCAGCGGGTCCTTCCGGGTCGACGGCATGGTCGTCGCACCGTGCAGCATGAAGACCCTGGCCTCGGTCCGCACGGGCTACGGCGCCGATCTGATCAGCCGCTGCGCCGACGTGATGCTCAAGGAGCGGCGCAGGCTCGTCCTGGTGGCGCGGGAGACCCCGCTGTCGGCCGTGCACCTGGAGAACATGCTGGAGCTGACCCGGATGGGCGCCGTCGTCATGCCGCCCGTCCCCGCGTTCTACAACGGTCCGGAGACCGTCGCCGACCTCGTCGAGCACATCGTCGTGCGCGTCCTCGACCAGTTCGGCCTGGACCTGCCCACCGCGCGGCGCTGGCAGGGCATGAAGGCGGCCCCGCACCCGGCCCCCGGCACCGCCCCCGCACCCCTCCCGTCCGCAGCCCCCTCCGCAGCAAAGGACCTCTCATGACCCAACACGGCAGCGCGCTCAACTTCCGGGACTTCGTGTCCGAACTGCTCGCCGCCGGCGACGCGGTCGACATCCGCGAGCCGGTCAGCCCCACCCTGGAGGCCGCGGCCGTCACCCGGCGCGTCTACGACACCAGGAGCCCCGCCCCGCTGTTCAGCCGGCTGACCGAGGGCGACGAGGGATTCCGTCTCCTCGGCGCCCCCGCCGGACTCGGCTCGTGCCCGGGACAGACCTACGGACGCCTCGCCGCCCACTTCGGCCTGGGACGCGACACCACCCCGCGCGACCTGCTCGAATACCTCGTCGACGCCATGGACGCGGCCCCCGTCCCCCCGCGGATCGTGCCGACCGGCCCCTGCAAGGAGAACGTCCTCACCGGCGACGCCGTCGACCTGACGCGCTTCCCGGTGCCGCTGCTGCACCAGCAGGACGGCGGGCGGTACTTCGGGACGTACGGCTTCCATGTGGTGCGCACCCCGGACGGATCCTGGACCAGCTGGTCGGTCAGCCGCACGATGCTGCACGGCCCCACCACCCTGGTCGGCCCGGCCATGCCGCAGCAGCACCTCGGCATGATCCACCGGATGTGGCGCGAGCGCGGCGAACGCACCCCCTGGGCCATGGTGCTCGGCGCCCCGCCCGCCGCCCTGGCCGCGGCCGGTATGCCGCTGCCCGCCGAGGTGGACGAGGACGGCTACGTCGGCGCCCTGACCGGCACCCCGGTCGACGTCGTGCGCACCGAGACCAACGGCCTGTACGTCCCGGCCAACGCCGAGATCGTGCTGGAGGGGTACATCAGCCCCGACGAGACGGCCCCCGAAGGACCGATGGGGGAGTACCACGGGTACGCCTTCAGCGAGGGCAGGCCGCAGCCCGTCTTCCACGTCGAGGCCGTCACCCACCGGGACCGCCCGATCCTGCCCTTCTGTGTGGCGGGCGTCCCCCCGGAGGAGAACCACACCGTGTGGGGCACCATGATCTCGGCCGCGAGCCTGCACCGGCTGCGCGCCCAGGGCCTGCCCGTCTCGCTGGCCTGGTGCTCCTACGAGGCCGCGACCTGCTGGATCGTGGTCGCCGTCGACACCCGGAAACTGGCCGCGACGGGCCTGACCGAACGGCGGCTCGCCGACGCCGTCGCCGAGGCGCTCTTCGGCTCCCACACCGGCTGGCTGGTGCCCAAGGTGCTGCTGGTGGCCGACGACGTCGACATCACCGACATCGACCAGGTGGTGTGGGCCCTGGCCACCCGCCACCACCCCGCCACCGGCCACTACGTCTACCCCGAGGCGCCGGGCATCCCCATGGTCCCCTACCTCACCGACGACGAGGTGCGCGCCGGGCGGGGCGGCAAGTCCGTCGTCAGCTGCCTGCTCCCCGCCGACTTCGAGGGCGAGACCAGAGGCGTCACCGCGTCCTTCCGGAACTCCTTCCCCGAGGACGTGCGCCGCCGGGTGACCGACAGGTGGACCGCGTACGGATTCCCGGCCCCCTCCGGGACACCGCGCCCGGCGGCCTGAGCGGGGCGGCATCTGCCGCGAACGCCTCCCGGAGAAGGGCGCGAACGGCCACCGGTTAGCATGTTCGAACTCATGACCATCGGCCTGATCACCCGTTCTTCACCGGAAAACCATGCCAACCAGCATCATTAGCCAGCAATATGTCCACAACCTACTCAATGGGCTAAACAATTGAAGAACACATCGAAGCGAATATCCGCTCGAGCGGTGCTGTGGACCGCCGCGGGCGTGGCGGTCGTCGGATTCCTCGTCGCGCTGGAGATCGCCGCACGCGGATACGGCGTTCCGGGGCCGATCACCAACCAGGCCCGGGAGATCGTCTTCGCGCCGCGCTCGGGCCCGCTGCTGTACGCGGGGCTCGCGCTGCTGATGGTGGTGCTGACCTGGCGGCAGCGGCTCGTCGCCGCGTGCACGGCCCTCGGTATCGACGTCGTGTTCCTGCTGGTGCGCTGGGCGGCCGGTGCCGGACCGGCCTTCGGCAACGGCGCGCTGTGGGTGGTCCTGGGCTGCGCGGTCCTCGCGTTCACCCGGCGCACCGGCCAGGAGCGCGCGCTGCTGCTCAAGGGTGTCGGACTGGCCCTGCTGCTGGTGGCGGGCCACAAGACGGGTGACACCTGGCTGCTCATCACGTCCAAGACCCGCCCGTCGGTCCTCGACCAGTACGTGGCGACCACCGACCACGCGCTGGGCAACCCCTCCTGGCTGGTCGGCCGCGCCCTGGAGGCCACCGGACCGGTCGGCTCCCACCTCCTGCACCTCGTCTACGGCCAGCTCCCGCTGGCGGCCGCCCTCGTCGGCCTCTACCAGCTGCGCAACGTGGCGGCCGAGCGCCGCTTCCCCAGCCACCACCTGGTGCGCACCTTCCTGGCCATCGGCCTGGTCGGACCGGCCATCTACATGATCTTCCCGGTGGTCGGACCGGTCTTCGCCTACGGCCCCGACGGCGGCCACTGGGCGACGGCCGACCTGTGGCCGGACACCCTCGCGCCGCTCGGCACCCCGCACGCGATGCCGTTCGACGAGATCACCCCGCGCAACTGCATGCCCAGCCTGCACACCGCGTGGGCCACCACGCTCTTCATCCACTCCCGCAAGGGCTCGCGGGCCATGCGCTGGGCGGGCACCTTCTGGCTGGTCGCCACCCTCACCGCGACGCTGGGCTTCGGCTACCACTACGGCGCGGACCTCGTCGCCGGTGTGGTCTTCGCACTGACCATCGAGGCCACGATGCGCTCGCTCGCCCGCGGCTGGGACCGGTCGGCCACCCGCTTCGTCGCCCACGGCACGGTGGTCTTCGCCGCGCTCCTGGTCGCGTACCGCTATCTGGCGACCGAGCTGGCCGGACAGCCGTGGCTGTTCGGACCCCTGCTCCTGCTGGCGATGGGCTCGGTGATCCTCGGCTACGTCCGGACCATGAGGCTCTGGGACCCGGAACCGGCCCTGGTGCCCCGCCCGGAACCGCAGCCCGAACCCGTGTGACCCCCGGGCCGACCGGGGGCCGAGCGCCACGAGGGCGGGGCCGGGACGCCGTACGCGTCCCGGCCCCGCCCTCTTCCGTACGCAGGGGCGGCCCGGACGATCACCGCACGCCCGCGGACGAGTCGTCGGGGCAGCAGACTGTGCCCCCGCGGCTCTGGCGCGACAGCGCTCCGCCCGGTACCTCTGGAACCGCCCGTCCGCGCCGCGACAAGGGACTCACCCATGCCCGCCCACGCCCATGACAAGACGCCGGATCCCGCCGAGCGTTCCCCGAGGACCCGGCGCGCCCCGTCGCCCGCCGCCCGCCCCGCCACGGGAGAGCGGCCCGCGCTGCTGGCCCTCCAGCGCGCCGCGGGCAACGCCGCCGTGGCCCGGATGCTGGAGGAGGCCCGGCACCAGCACTCCGATCACTGCGGCCACCGCCCCGCGCCCGACGAGGCGGCCGTCCAGCGCTCCGCCGTCGACGAGGTCCTGCGCGGTTCCGGCACGCCCCTGGCCGAGCCGGTCAGGAAGGACATGGAAGCCCGGATGGGCGCGGACTTCTCCGATGTGCGGCTGCACACCGGAGCCGACGCCCGGCGCTCCGCCGAGGCGCTCGGCGCCCGCGCCTACACCATGGGCAGCCATGTGGTCATCGGCGACGGCGGCGGCGACCGGCACACCCTCGCGCACGAACTGACCCATGTGGTCCAGCAGCGCCGGGGCCCGGTCGCGGGCACCGACAACGGCCAGGGGCTGAAGGTCTCCTCGCCCTCGGACCGCTTCGAACGGGAGGCCGAGGCCAACGCGACCCGGGTGCTCGGCGGCCCGGCCCCCGCCCACCGCCCGGCCGAGGACACGACGGCCGCCCATCCCGGCGCCGCCCCGGCGCTCCAGCGCTCGGTCGACTACTCCAAGGGCCGCTGGTCCCAGGAGAACCTCCCGCCGGACCGCTTCGCCGAACTGCTGGAGAAGGCGGCCCCCGGCGAACAGCGCGGCGCCACCTTCGCCGTCCCCTACGCACAGCTGCTGCGCGCCCTGGAACAGTCCTCCGTCACCGTGGAGATCGACGACCAGACGTCCTACCAGGGAGCACGCGCCAAGTTCGTCATCGACGACCTGACCGCCCAGGGCGGCGTCCTGCACATCAAGCCGCCGCCCGCCGACGCCCCGGCCTCCGCGCTGCGCGAGTTCGCCGCGACGGTGGCGCACGAGATGCAGCACGCCCTGGACTCCGTCACCCGCGCCTTCAAGGCCCAGACGCCGAAGCAGACGATGAAGGAGCGGTGGATCTCCTCCGAGCTGCGCGCCTTCGGCACGGAGGCGGCGGCCGCCTTCAAACTGGCCGTGGGGGACAGCTACCCGGCCAGTGAGGGCAAGCCCAGCGCGATCATCCGGGCGCTCCCCGACAGCAGGCTCTCCAGCGAGCGCAAGCAGCTCGCCCTGGAGTTCCACCAGATGGACAGCTATCTGCGGGCCGCCAAGGAGCCCCTGGGCGCCTTCGGTTCCGCGCTCTCCGTCGACGACAGCGCGCTGCTGAACCGCCTCGCCGGATATCTGCGCGTCTACGGGCTGGTCGAGGAGACCCCGACGTGCCGGACGGCGCTGGAGTGGCTGCGGTCGGCCCCCGCCGTCGAGGCGGCCGGGCTGCGCGCGGGCATCGAACTGTTCCACGACAACCGCCCCCAGGTCGACCGCGGCCGCTGACCACCGGCCCGGACGCACGGAGGGGCCCGCCGCGACCGGCCATGGAACAGCCGGTCGCGGCAGACCCCGCATGCGGTGCGTGCGGTGCGTGCGGTGCTACGACCGCTCGGCCGGCGGATACCCCGTCGGCGCGTCCACCGGAGCCCCGTACACGCGCATCTCGGCGGCCGCGGCGAAGGGCTGGCCGTTGAGCGCGTTCAGCGCGGTGAAGCGCACAGAGGAGGCGCGCACCGGGGAGAACGAGATCCGCTGTGTCTGCGGCGAGTCGGTGAGCGTGCCGTCGGCGACGGTCCGCCACGTGGTGCCGTCGTCGGAGACGTCCACCCGGTAGCCCGCGACCCGGCCGTTCTGGCCGCCGCTCTGCCGGCCCAGATAGCCGAAGCCGTCCACGTCGGCCGGACCGCCCAGCTTCAGCGTCACCCAGTGCGGGTAGGGCGCCTCGGACGCGGTGTAGTCGGTGTGCCAGATGGTGCCCGGGTCACCGTCCAGCACATTGGACACCGGGCCCTCCGCGGCCCCCGAGGACAGGTTCTCCGAGTCCGCGCTCGCCGTCATCGAGCCCGGCGAGAGGACCGGCTCGCTCGCGACCGCGGCCCGCGCGTCCGCCGAGACCGTCTTGGTGGCGCCCGCTTCGTCGTAGACGGCCGTGGCCTTCCACGCCGCCGGGGTGCCCGCGGCGCCCGCCGGAGGCGTCAGCACCCAGGCGGTGCTGACGGTCGCGCCCGGCCTCACCCGCTCGAAGCGGTTGCCGTCGCGCTCCTTGACCTGCACCGTCCAGCCCGAGGGCAGCCCCTCGAAGCGGGTGACGACGTTCGTGGCGTCGCCCTCCTCGCTGTTGGTGAAGGAGGTGACGTACTCGCCCGCCACCCCGGGACTCAGATCGGTGCCCGCGGGGGTGGTCACGCTCGCGCAGGCCGCGCCGCCGGTGACCGGGCCGAGGTCGGTGACGCGGAAGTCGTCGAGGACCAGGTCCGCTCCGGCCGCGCCGCCGAGCTTGCGCAGCCCCACCCAGGTGTCGCCGCACCCGGCGACGATCTCCTTGGAGTACGCCGTGGTGTCCAGGGCGGGAGCGAGCGTGTCCCGGCCGATGTCCCGGGCCGTGGTCTTCCCGCCCGCGATCCGGTCGGCGCCGGTCACCCAGGCCCACTGGCCGTCGAGGTTGGTCTGGTAGTCGAAGGAGACCTGGTAGCGGTGACCGGCGACGAAGGGCACCGTCGCGGGCACGGTCCGGTACACCAGACCGGTGTTCTCCTCGTGGGCCTTGAGCGAGTGGCCGCCGTCGAGGACGTCGTCCACCGCCTTGCCCTTCAGGGCGCCGGAGTTGTACGGCGAGTAGGTGTTCTTCCAGCTCTTCTGGCTGTACGGCGCGTGCAGCCGGCTGATGCTGGTGCGCGGGTCGGTGACCCCGCCCGCGTCGCCCTTCACGAACGGGCCCCAGCCGGGCTGGTTGCCCTCGAAGTCGTCCTGGGCGACGACGGCACCGCCGGGCGCGGGCGCCGAGGTGTCGGCCATGACCCGTACGTCGTCCAGGGTGACGGCCGCGGTCCCGGCCGCCGCGCCCAGCGCGACGGTGACCTGTCCGTCCGCCGGAGCGGTGAAGGCGACCGAGGCGCGCTGCGCGTAGGTGCCCTGCTTGGCGTCGGCCGCCACGGTGTTGCGCAGCGGCGTGGTGTCGAACGCGTTGCGCGCCTGCACGCGGTGGCCGCTCGCCTCCAGGGTGACGGTGCGGCGCTGTCCGGCCGTGACCTCGACGTCGGCGCTCAGCGTGTAGCGCTTGCCCGGGGTGAGGCCCTTGACGCGCTGGGAGACGCCGGAGGCACCGCCGGTGCCGAGCCGCAGCACGTTGTCACCGGTGTCGGTGCGGGCGAGGGCGGCGCCGCCGCGCGGGCTCCACGCCTTCAGGTTCCCGGAGTTGAAACCGGGGTCGGCCAGCGGGCCGCCCTCGCCGTAGCGGGCGTCGGTGTGCGGGGCCCGGTCGCCGTTCGGCGCGAGGACGTAGGGCTGGTCCTTGTCGCCGGTCAGTGTCACCTTCCCGCCGTGCGCGGTGATCCGCCCGGCCTTCACCCGGCCCTGGTCGGTCAGCTTGTAGAGGGTGAAGGAGCGGGTGGAGGCGAACTGCCCGGTGAGCGTGAAGGTGTGCGTACCGCCCGAGCCGCTGTAGTAGTACATCTTGTCGGCGCGGCTCGGCGAGGAGGTCCCGTCGCCGCCCTTCGCCTCGCCCCAGGGCAGCAGATAGGTGTCGCCGTCGAGCACGTCAGCGCCGTTCACCGACACCTGGCGCCGGCCGTCCTGGAGCGCCACCCGCACCCCGCCGCTCAGCGTGGCGGACCTGCCGAAGTCCCAGTCCATGACCTGGTAGTGCTGGAGGAACTTGGTCGGCAGGTTGTCGGTCCAGATGTTGCGGTAGAAGGCGTCGTAGTCGTCGTGGCCGGTCCAGCCCTCGAACTCCTTGACGCTGCTGCCGCCGAGCAGCGGGTCCACGTTCCACACGTCGCGGTCGGTGTTGGAGAGGAACCGGACGATGTTGGAGTTGATGCCCTTGTTGGTGACGCCGCCGTAGTTCTTGTCGCTCGCCCAGTGCGACCACACCGAGTCGCCCTCGAACTTGTACGCCCACTCGGTGGCGACCTCGAAGCCCATCTTCCGCAGCTGCGCGGCGAGTCCGTCGGCCAGCCAGCCGCTGGAGTAGTAGGCGTCGATGTAGACGGTCCTGATGCCGGGCGCCTCCTTGCGGAGCTGCTTGAACCGGTCGAGGACCGCGCCGCTGCCCAGGTCCGTGCGCTGGTCGATGTGGTACGACTGGTTCAGCCAGTCCCAGCCGTTGACCTGGCCCTTGACCAGGGCCTCGCTGAAGGTCTTGGCCTGCGGGTAGGCCTCGGTGGCGTTCACGTGCACGGCGATGTCGGCGTTGTAACCGGCGCCGGTGCGGGTGAGCTTGTTCAGGTCGGTGAGGCCGCCCGCGCGGTCGTTGTAGTTGCCGCCGTAGTCGGGGTGCGCCGAGTCGTGGCCCTCGTCGGCGTAGCCCTTCTCCAGCACCCACTGGCCCAGGTCGTCCGTGGCCAGGGAGATCCGCTTGACGTTGTCGAGCGTCTTCAGGAACGGGTTGGTGGCCTGGCTGGCGAAGTTGAACGGGATGTGCTGCACGACCCGTTCGGGCACGCGCTCCGCGCCGAGCGGACGGGTCATGCGGGCGCGGTAGGCGATGGCGCCGTCCTGCCAGTCCACCTGTCCGTCGCCGTTGGCGTCGGCGGCGAGCACGACGGTGGCCTGCGGCAGCGCGTACGTCTTCACCCGCGCGTCGGTGGCGCCCCGGGGGGCGTAGGTGTAGGTGCCGACGGACAGTTCCGCGCGGCGGGCGCCGTTCCCGGCGTCCACGATCCGCGACTTCAGGCGGTTGTTGCCGTTGTCGTTGTTGTCCTGCGCGGAGTCGTCGGTGGCGTTGGTGAGGATCCCGGCGGCCAGGGCGCCGTTGCTGACGAAGCCGTAGGGGGTGCCGACGGCCGCCTTGTCCGGGGCGGTGTCCGCGGTGATCGGCAGGAACTGGTCCGCCGTGGTGGTCGAGTCCGTCGAGATCCTGGTGCGTGCCAGGGTGGCGTGGGCCGCGGAGGAGTCGACCGAGACGAGCGACTGGTCCGGGATCGCCAGCTGGTCGACGGTGGACGCGGCGGGGCCGGTGATGCTCTTCACCGCGAAGACGACCGTCCCGCGGTCGGTGACGGTGATCGTCGAGGTGATGGTGAGGCCGGGCAGGTCGGCGAAGGTGGAGGTGTAGACGGCCTGGGCGCGGTACGCCTTCATGGTCGTGGTGGCGGTGTGCGCCGTGCCGTTGACCGTGAAGGTGTCCAGCACCCGGGCCTGGCCGCCGAGCGTCCTGCCGCCCATCGTGTACGAGATGACCTGGGGGAACTCCTTGGCCACCCGGACGGTCAGGCCCGCGGCGCTGAGGGTGACCGGGGTGGCCGGGTTCTCGGGGGAGGCGGGGGCGGCCGGGGCCGGCGGCCGGTCCGGGCCCGCGTGGGCCGGCAGGGCGCCGGCCGACAGCGTGCCCAGGGCGATGAGCGCGGCGGTCGCGGCGGCGGCACCGGATCTGGGCCGGCCGGAGCGCCGGGAGCGCCGGGAGTGGTGCAGGGGCATGGGATCCACCTGGGAGCTTCCTCGTGACTCTGAGACGGGGGGTGAGGAAGACAGTAAGGGAAAGTTATCGATAACAATAGGTCTCGGCACCGATCAATCGCCTTGGCTGGTGGGGAAGATGAGGCGGGTGCTATCGATAACAGATGGCGGTGTCCGGGCCGCCCCGACAGGCTCGGCGTGCGCCGACAGCGGGCGGCAGCGGGCGGCCCACCGAGGGACCTGCGCGTCCACGGGTTCGACGCGTCCACGGGTTCAACGGGTGCGAGGGCGGCGGCGCGTACCCCCCCGGCGGGTCCGAGCGGGCCGACCACGCGCCCTGTTGACGCCGCGCACCGCGCCCTGCTCTGCTGGCGCGGTCACCGGACCCGCACGGCAGGGGAGTCGCGCATGGCACTCACAGGACGGCGTCCCGGCTCCGTGCTGGTCGTGCAGCACACCGAGCGGGGCGGTCCGGGCCGCGTCGGTGCCTGGCTGCGCGCGGCCGGACTCGGCCTGGAGGTCCGGCACCCCTGGGCCGGGGAGGCTCTGCCCGGGACCCTGGACGGACGTCCGCTGCTGGTGCTCGGCGGCGGCTGGCTCCCGGACGACGACGAGCGCGCCCCCTGGCTCCCGGCGACCCGGCACCTGGTGGCCGAGGCGCTGGCCGAGGGCACACCGATGCTGGGGATCTGCCTCGGCGGGCAGATGCTGGCCCAGGTCGCGGGCGGCACGGTGCGCGCCGCGCACGGCACGCCCGAGTACGGCAGCACCACCATCCGGCTGCGCCCCGAGGCCGCCGCGGACCCGCTCCTCGCGGGGCTCGGGGAGACGGTGCCCGCGATCGAGCGGCATGTCGACGCCATCACCGGACTCCCGCCCCGGGCGGTCTGGCTCGCGGCCAGTGACGCCTGCCCCCATCAGGCGTTCCGGGTGGGGGAGCGGGCCTGGGGCGTGCAGTTCCACCCGGAGGCGGACGCGGCCGCCGTCGCCGCCTGGGACCGGGCGTACCTGGCCGGGCGCGGCGTCGACGCGGACCGGCTGCACGCGCGGGCCGTGGCCGACGAGGCGGCGTCGGCCGCCGCCTGGTCCGAGTTCACCCGGCGGTTCGCGCGGGTGTGCCGCGCCTGACCGGCTCCGCGCGAGCGGCCCCGCCGCGCCCGGACGGCATCGCCGGACCAGGAGCGCGACCCCGGGGACGCGGTTCCGGCACCGGCCCGGCGACGGGCTAGGGTTCTACGGTGCCGACGTACAGCATTGGCCAGGCCGCGCGCCTGCTGAGGGTGAGCCCGGAGACCGTGCGGCGGTGGGCCGACGCGGGCCGGCTGCCGATGGGCCGGGACGGCGCGGGCAACCGGGTGATCGACGGCGTGGGCCTCGCCCGGCTGGCCGAGGAGCGCGCCGCCGAGGACGCGCGGGAGGCGGCGTCCGGCCCGCCGACCTCCGTGCGCAACGCCTTCACCGGCATCGTCACCGCGCTCGTCGCCGACGACGTCGTGGCCCGGGTGGTGGTCCAGGCGGGCCCGCACCAGGTCGTCTCCCTGGTGACCCGGGAGGCGGCGGACGAACTGGACCTGGCGGTCGGGGTCACGGTCGTCGCGCGTGTGAAGTCGACGAGCGTGCACGTCGACCGGTCCTAGCCGCCCCGGTCTCCTTCGGCTCCCCGGCGGGCCGGGCGACCGGCGCCCCGTCCGGACCCGTGCGGCACAGCAGCGCCGCCCACAGGTCCAGCCGGTCGCGCAGGCTGGACAGGTCGCGGCCGGTGAAGTGCTCGATGCGCCCGATGCGGTAGTGCACCGTGTTGACGTGCAGGTGCAGGGCCTCGGCGGTACGCGCCCAGGAACCGTCGTGGGCGAGGAACACCTCCAGCGTGCGCAGCAGCGCGGCGGACGCGTCCGCCGGGCCGAGCAGCGGCCCGAGGACCGTACGGCTGTAGGCGGTGCGCACCTCGGCCGGTATGCCGGTCAGGAGCGAGCCGAGCGTGGTCAGGGCGCGGGCGTCGGTCAGCCCGGAGGCGTCCGGTGCGCTCGTGCGGGCGGACGCCAGGGCGTAGCGGGCCTCGGCCAGGGCCCCGGGCAGCCCGGCCGCCTCGGCGGTGGGCGCGGCGAGCCCGCCGTGCAGGAGGCCCGGGTCGCATCCGGCCACCCGGGGCCAGACCTCGGCCAGCGCGGCGGCGGTCTCCTCGGGCAGCACCGCGAAGGCGCTCCCGTCGGGCAGCCGGCCCACGGCGGCGCACGCGGGCACCGGCTGCCCCGCCGCCTCGTGCGCCCCGGCCACCGCCTCCGACAGCGCGCTCTCGGCGGCCCCCGGGTGCCGGGTGCCGGTGCCGGCCACGACCAGGCGGTACGGTCCGCGCTCCGGCAGCCCGCAGGCCCGCAGGGCGGCGGGCAGGTCCCCGGACTCCGGGGCGGCCAGCACCCGGCCGAGTCCGGCCGCCGCGTCCCGCTCGGCGGCCCGGCGGGCGGCCAGCGCCTCCTGGCAGCGGCCCAGGACCGTGGTGATCTCGTGCAGCAGCCGCGGCGGCGCGGCGGCCGCGTCCGGCAGATGCAGCCACCAGCGCTCGTACCCGCCGACCGCGTCGGCGTCCGCCTCCACCGGAACCGTCGCGCCGCTGCCGCTCCCGGGCAGGGCGGCGGCCTCGCGCGGCGGGAGCGGGACGGCGCCCGGCGTGGCGGCCACCGTGCGGCCCGCCGCGGTGAGGACGTAGGCCGGGGCCGCGTCCAGGTGCGCGAAGGCGGCCGTGAGCACCGCGGCGGGCCCCTCGCCCTGGGCGACGAGCCGGTCCAGCCGGTCGCGCACATGCTCGGGCAGGGCCCGGTGACGGCCCAGCTCGCCCCACTGCCGCAGGTACACCGTGTCGGTGATCGCGCGGAACATCACATGCGCCGGCACCCCGGCCACCGGCAGCCCGTGCCGCGCGCACGCCTCCACCAGCTCGCCGGGGACCAGCCCGTGGGTCTCCTCACCGGCCAGCAGCGCCGCGGCGCCCGCGTCCTTCAGCCCGGAGACGAAACGTTCTGCCTTGCCCTTGCCGCCGTCCGCGCTCCACCAGACGAGCCCGCTGAGCACCACCTCGTCGGGCCGCACGAAACGGGCGGGGTCCTCCAGATCCGTGACGGTGACCCCGCTGATCTCCCGCCGCAGCAGCGGGTCCTCGGCCCAGAGCAGGCGCAGACCGAGGGACTCGTCCTCCAGGAGGTGTTCGACGTGCATGTGCTCCTGCTCCTCGTACGCCTGCCGGATGGGGGTGCCTGACACCCGGCATCTCACATTCACCAGGTGCCTGCGAGTCATCGCATGGTAAATGCCAGACGACACCAGCGGAATGCCTCTTGGAGGATCACCCAGACAACAAGGCGGCGCCGCAGTGTTTTCCGTGCTCCGGACCAGTCGTCCCAGGCCCCTGTGGCTTGCTTCACTGCCGCCATGGACCTCAACACGGTGACGGAGATACGCGACGCCCGGCACCCGGCGCCCTGGCGGCCGGGCGACGCCTGGCTGGGCGGCGGCACCTACCTGTTCTCCGAACCGCAGCCGCACCTGCGCCGCCTGGTCGACCTCAGCCGCACCGGCTGGACCCCCGTCCACCGGCACCCGGACGGTGCGCTGGAGATCGCCGCCACCTGCACCATCGCCACGCTCTCCCGGTACGCGAAGACGCTCCCGGATCCGGCGGCGCCCCTGTTCGAGCAGTGCTGCCGGGCGTTCCTCGCCTCCTTCAAGATCTGGAACATGGCCACCGTCGGCGGCAACCTCTGCAACGCCCTGCCGGCCGGCCCGATGACCTCCCTCACCGCCGCGCTCGACGGCGAGTGCCTGCTGCTCGCCCAGGACGGCACCCGGCGGCGGCGCCCCGTCACCGGCTTCGTGACCGGCGCGGGACGCAAGGACCTCGCCGAGGGCGAACTGCTGCGCTCGGTCACCCTGCCCGCCCGTTCCCTGGCCTGCCGCACGGCCTTCCGGCAGGCGTCCCTGTACGGCCTCGGCCGCTCCGGCGTCCTGGTCATCGGCGCCCTGGACCCGCTCGACGGCTCCCTCGCCGTCACCGTCACCGCGTCCACCGTCCGCCCGGTCCGGCTGTGGTTCCCGCTGCCGCCGACCGCGGCGGCCCTGCGCGCGGCGATCGGCTCGGCCGTCGCCGACGACGAGTGGTTCGACGACATCCACGGGCTGCCCGCGTGGCGGCGCCACATGACGTTCCGTTACGCGGAGGAGATCCGCCGGGAACTGGGAGAGGCGGCACGATGAGGATCGACGTCAACGGACGGCGCCACGAGGAGGAGCCCCGGCCCGGCCAGTGCCTGCGCACCTATCTGCGCGAGCGCGGCTGGTTCGGTGTCAAGAAGGGCTGCGACGCCGGGGACTGCGGCGCCTGCACCGTCCACGTCGACGGCAGGCCGGTCCACAGCTGCCTGTACCCGGCCTTCCGCGCCGACGGCGCCGCCGTCACCACCGTCGAGGGCCTCGCCTCGCCCGAGGGCGACCTGCACCCCGTGCAGCAGCGGTTCCTGGACGCCCAGGGCTTCCAGTGCGGCTTCTGCACCGCCGGATTCCTGATGACCACGGCCGCCCTGGACGAGGACAAGCTCGCCGACCTGCCCCGCGCCTTCAAGGGCAACCTGTGCCGCTGCACCGGCTACCGCGCCATCGAGGACGCCGTACGCGGCGTACGGAACGTGGAGGCCCCGGCGCCCGGCGAGGCCGTCGGACGCAGCCTGCCCGCCCCCGCCGGACCGCAGGTCGTGACGGGCACCGCCCGCTACACCTTCGACATCACGGTGCCCGGACTGCTGCACATGAAGCTGCTGCGCTCCCCGCACGCCCACGCCCGCATCACCGCGATCGACACCTCCGCCGCGCTGCGCGTGCCCGGCGTCCACGCCGTGCTCACCCACCACGACGCCCCCGAACGGCACTTCTCCACCGCCCGCCACGAACACCCCGAGGAGGACCCGGACGACACCCGCGTCCTGGACGACACCGTCCGGTACATCGGCCAGCGGGTCGCCGCCGTCGTCGCCGACAGCGAGGCCGCCGCCGAGGAGGGCTGCCGCCGGGTGGAGGTGACCTACGAGGTCCTCCCGGCCGTCCTCGACCCGGAGGAGGCCATGCGGCCGGGCGCACCCGTCGTGCACGACAAGGACGCCGCGACGGCACGCATCGCCCGCCCCCGGGACAACGTGGTCGGCGAGGCGCACGGCGAGATCGGCGACGTCGAGGCGGGCTTCGCCGCGGCGGACGCCGTCCACGAGGCCACCTACCGCACCCAGCGCGCCCAGCACGCCAGCCTGGAGACCCACGGCGCCGTCGCCTGGATCGACGAGGACGGCCGGCTCACCGTCCGCACCAGCTCCCAGACCCCCTTCCTCACCCGCCGCGCCCTGTGCGCCCTGTACGACCTGCCGCCCGAACAGGTGCGGGTCGTCGCGGGCCGGGTCGGCGGCGGCTTCGGCGGCAAGCAGGAGATGCTCGTCGAGGACATCGTCGCCCTGGCCGTGCTCCGGCTGCGCCGCCCGGTGAAACTGGAGTACACCCGCGCCGAGCAGTTCTACGGCGCCACCACCCGGCACCCGTTCACCGTCCACGTCAAGGCGGGCGCCCGCCTTGACGGCACCCTCACCGCGCTGCGGCTGCGCGTCGTGGCCGACACCGGCGCGTACGGCAACCACGGCCCGGCCGTGATGTTCCACAGCGTCGGCGAGTCCCTGGCGGTCTACCGCGCCCCGCACAAGAAGGTCGACGCCTACTCGGTGTACACGCACACCGTCCCGGCGGGCGCCTTCCGCGGCTACGGACTCGGCCAGGTGATGTTCGCCGTCGAGTCGGCCCTGGACGAACTCGCCCGGCTGCTCGGCATCGACCCGCTGGAGTTCAAGGCCCGCAACATCATCGGACCCGGCGAGGCCATGCTCACCCCCGGAGGCCACGAGGAGGACCTGCACATCGCCAGCTACGGCCTCGACCAGTGCGTCGCCGTCGTCCGGCGGGCCCAGGCGGAGACCGGGGCCGGACACCCCGCCCCCGACGGCTGGCTGGTCGGCGAGGGCACCGCCCTGGCGATGATCGCCACCGGTCCGCCCGGCGGCCACCTCGCCGACGCCCGCGCCTGCCTGCTCCCCGACGGCACCTTCGACCTGGCCGTGGGCACGGCGGAGTTCGGCAACGGCACCACGACCGTGCACCGGCAGATCGCCGCGGGCGAACTGGGCACCACCGTCGAGCGCATCACCGTCCGCCAGTCCGACACGGACGTCGTACGCCACGACACCGGCGCCTTCGCCTCCACCGGCACCGTGGTCGCGGGCAAGGCCACCCTGCGCGCCGCCCGCGCCCTCGCCGACCTGCTCCTCGACTTCGCCGCCGCCCAGCTGCGCGTGCCGCGCGCCGACTGCCGGCTCACCGAGGAGGCCGTGGCCCACCCCGGCGGCCGGCTCCCGCTCAAGGAGCTGTACGAGAGCGCCCGCGCGGTCGGCGTCGAGTGCGCCGCCGACGGCCACTTCGGCGGCACCCCGCGCTCGGTCGCCTTCAACGCGCAGTGGTTCAAGGTGGCCGTCGACCCCGGCACCGGCGAGATCCGCATCCTGCGCAGCGTGCACGCGGCCGACGCCGGACAGGTCATGAACCCGATGCAGTGCCGCGGCCAGGTCGAGGGCGGCGTCGCCCAGGCGCTCGGCGCCACCCTCTTCGAGAACGTCCGCATCGACGCACGCGGCGCGGTGGAGACGGCCGCCTTCCGCCGCTACCGGCTGCCCCAGTACGCCGATGTGCCGCGCACCGAGGTGCACTTCATGGAGACCGCCGACACCATCGGCCCGCTGGGCGCCAAGTCGATGAGCGAGAGCCCGTTCAACCCGGTCGCCCCCGCCTTCGCCAACGCCCTGCGCGACGCCACCGGCGTCCGCTTCACCGAACTCCCGCTGACCCGCGACCGGGTGTGGCTGGCACTGCACCACCGGGGGGTGCGCTGACCGGCCGTCGGCGCGGGGCGGCGGCCGCCGCGGTCCGGGCGGCCGGCCGGGTGCGCACCGGCGGGACCGGTTCACGCCGGTGCGCACGGCGCACTGCGCGTGGTCACAGGCGCCCCATGAGGACTCCGCACGCTCTACCGGCGCTCGCGGACGGAGTAAATGATGAGCACACCGCGCACGAACCAGGCGATCCGCACCCCTGCCCGCACGGCAGGCGGACCTGCGGCGGAAGGAGCCCATGGTGTTGCTTCTCATCTCCCCGGACAGCGTCGAGGAGGCCCTCGACTGTGCGAAGGCCGCCGAACACCTCGACATCGTCGACGTCAAGAAGCCCGACGAGGGCTCGCTGGGCGCCAACTACCCCTGGGTCATCAGAGAGATCCGCGAGGCGGTCCCGGCCGACAAGCCGGTCTCCGCCACGGTGGGCGACGTCCCCTACAAGCCCGGCACGGTGGCCCAGGCCGCCCTCGGCGCGGTCGTCTCCGGAGCCACGTACATCAAGGTCGGGCTCTACGGCTGCACCACGCCCCAGCAGGCCGTCGAGGTGATGCGCGGGGTGGTGCGGGCGGTGAAGGACCACCGTCCCGAGGCACTCGTCGTCGCCTCGGGATACGCGGACGCCCACCGGATCGGCTGCGTCAACCCGCTCGCCCTGCCCGACATCGCCGCCCGCTCCGGCGCCGACGCGGCCATGCTGGACACCGCGATCAAGGACGGCAGCAGGCTGTTCGACCACGTCCCGCCGGACGTCTGCGCCGAGTTCGTACGGCTCGCCCACGACGTGGGTCTGCTCGCCGCCCTCGCCGGCAGCGTCAAACAGGCCGACCTCGGTCCGCTCACCCGGATCGGCACGGACATCGTGGGGGTGCGCGGCGCGGTCTGCGAGGGCGGCGACCGCACCGCAGGAAGGATTCAGCCGCATCTGGTGGCCGCCTTCCGGGCGGAGATGGAGCGGCAGGCCCGGGAGCACGCCGCCGCCGTCCCCGCCGCGAACTGACCCCGGCATGCCGGACCTCCGAGCCGACACCGTCCCAGGACGCCGGGCCGGGGCTCTCGCCGTCCTCGACCCCGCCACCGGCGAGACCGTCGACGAAGCCCCCGACCAGCACCCCGACGAGCTGGACGCCGTCGTCGGCCGCGCCCACCGGGCCTGGCCCGGCTGGCGCTCCGACGCCGCGGCCCGCACCACCGCGCTGCGCGCGGCGGCCGACGCCGTCGAGGCGGCGGCCGACGACCTCGCCCGGCTGCTCACCCGCGAACAGGGCAAGCCCCTGGCCGAGTCGTACGCGGAGACCGCCCGCACCGCGGCCCGCCTGCGCTACTTCGCCGGTCTGGCCCCCAGGACCCGGCAGATCACCGACGGCCGGCCGGTGCACAGCGAGATCCGCTGGCGCCCGCTGGGACCGGTCGCCGCGATCGTGCCGTGGAACTTCCCGCTCCAGCTCGCGGCGGCGAAGTTCGCGCCCGCGCTGGCCGCCGGGAACACCGTGGTCCTCAAGCCCTCCCCGTTCACCCCGCTCGCCACCTCGCTGCTGGGCTCCGTCCTCGCCGGTGTGCTGCCCGAGGACGTCCTGACCGTCGTCACCGGACGCGAACCCCTCGGCGCCCGCCTCGTCTCCCACCCGGGCATCCGCCACGTCACCTTCACCGGTTCGGTGCCCACCGGACGGGCCGTCGCCGAGGGCGCGGCGGCCTCCCTGGCCCGGGTCACCCTGGAACTGGGCGGCAACGACGCCGCCGTCCTGCTCGACGACGCCGACGTGGACGCCCTCGCCGACCGGCTGTTCTGGGCCGCGTTCCGCAACTGCGGGCAGGTCTGCATGGCCGTCAAGCGCGTCTACGCACCGGCCCGCATCCACTCCCGGGTGGTCGAGGCCCTCGCCGAGCGCGCGAAGAGCGTCGCCGTCGGCCCCGGCCTCGACCCCGGCACCCGGCTGGGTCCGGTCAACAACGCCCCGCAACTGGCCCGCGTCGAGCAGGTCACCCGGCGGGCCCTGGCGGACGGCGCCCGCGCCGCGGCGGGCGGCCACCGGCTGGAGGGCCCCGGACACTTCTTCGCCCCCACCGTCCTCACCGACGTCCCGCCCCACAGCCCGGTCGTCACCGAGGAGCAGTTCGGCCCGGTCCTGCCGGTGCTGCCGTACCGCGACCTGGACGAGGCCGTCGAGGCGGCCAACTCCACCGGCTACGGACTGGGCGGCTCGGTGTGGGGCACCGACCTCGACCGGGCCGAGGCGGTGGCCGACCGCCTCGAATGCGGCACCGCCTGGATCAACCACCACGCCGAACTCTCCCTCGCCCAGCCCTTCGCGGGCATCAAGGACAGCGGCGTCGGCGTCGCGGGCGGACCGTGGGGGCTCTACGGAAACCTCCGGCCGTTCGTCGTCCACCGCCCGCGGGAGGACGGCCGATGAGGATCCAGGCGGCCGTACTGCGCTCCGGCGACAGCCCGTTCACGGTCGAGGAGGTGGACCTGCGGGACGAACCCGGCGCGGGCGAGATCCTGGTCGAGATCGCGGGCAGCGGCATGTGCCGGACCGATCTGGCGGTCCGCCGCTCGGCCGGGCGCAGCCCGCTGCCCGCGGTCCTCGGCCACGAGGGGGCCGGGGTCGTGGTCCGCACCGGCGGCGGCCCGGACACCGAGATCGGCGTCGGCGACCACGTCGTCCTCAGCTTCGACTCCTGTGGGCACTGCGGCAGCTGCCGCGCCGCCGCCCCCGCCTACTGCGACTCCTTCGCCGCCCTCAACCTCTTCGGCGGACGCAAGGAGGACACCCCCCGGCTCACCGACGCGGCCGGGGGAGCGCTGGCCCCGCGCTGGTTCGGCCAGTCCTCCTTCGCCCGGTACGCGCTCGTGTCGGCCCGCAACGCCGTCCGGGTCGACCCCGCGCTGCCCCTCGAACTGCTCGGCCCGCTCGGCTGCGGCTTCCTCACCGGCGCCGGAGCCGTGCTGAACACCTTCCGCACCGGCCCCGGCGACACCCTCGCGGTGTACGGCGCCGGAGCGGTCGGCCTGGCCGCGGTGATGGCGGCCACCGCCGCCGGCGCGCTGACCGTGGCCGTCGACCGGCACCCCGGGCGGCTGGCCCTCGCCGAGCGGTTCGGCGCGCTCGCGCTGCACGCCGACACGCCCGGCCTGCCCGAACGGATCCGGCGGCTCACCGACGGCGGCGCGCGGTACGCGCTCGACACCACGGCCGCGCCGCCGCTCATCAACGACGCGCTCCGGGCCCTGCGCCCCACCGGCGTCCTCGGCCTGGTGGCACGGCTGCACACCGCGCTGCCGCTGGAGACGGGCACGCTGGACCGGGGCCGCTCCGTCCGGCACATCTGCGAGGGGGACGCCGTACCGGCACTGCTGATCCCCCGGCTCACCACACTCTGGCAGGCCGGGCGGTTCCCCTTCGACCAGCTGATCCGCACCTACCCGCTGACCGCCGTCAACGACGCCGAACGCGACTGCGAGGCGGGCCGGGTGGTCAAACCCGTCCTGCTCCCCGAGGGAAGAGGCCGATGAGCCAGGCACGCAGCACCGCGGACTCACCCGGTCCGCGCCCGTATCCGACCGCCCGGCACCTCACGGTCGCCGCTCCCGCCCACGGAGGAGACATGACCGGCACGGCGCCGCAGCACACCCGACCGCAGGAGACCCGGGAGACCGAGGGCGTGGACGGGGGAGTGGGCCTGACCGCCCTCCTGGTCGCCGCCGCACGGGCCATCGAGACCCACCGCGACGACAGCCTGGCCCAGGACGTCCACGCGGAGCACTTCGTGCGCGCCGCACCCGCGTGCGCCGACTGGCCGGTGCGCATCGAGCAGGTCCCGGACGGCGACGGCAATCCGCTGTGGGGCCGCTTCGCCCGCTACTTCGGGCTGCGCACCCGGGTCCTCGACGACTTCCTCCTCGGCGCGGTCCGCACCGGCGCCCGCCAGGTGGTCCTGCTCGGCGCGGGCCTGGACACCCGCGCCTACCGGCTGGAGTGGCCGTCCGGCTGCGTGGTCTACGAGATCGACCGGGACGGCGTCCTCGCCTTCAAGCACCGGGTGCTCGCGGAACTCTCGGCCACCGCGCGGGCCGCGCGCGTCCCCGTTCCGGTCGACCTGCGCGGCGACTGGGTCACCGCGCTGACCGGCGCCGGGTTCGACCCGGCCGCACCGACCGCCTGGCTCGCCGAGGGCCTGCTGTTCTACCTGCCGGCCCCCGCCGAGACCTATCTCGTGGACACGGTGGACCGGCTCAGCGCCCGGGGCAGCGCACTGGCCTTCGAGGCCAAACTGGAGAAGGACCTGCTGGACTACCGCGACAGCGCCATCTACACGGCGACGAGGCAGCAGATCGGCATCGACCTGCTCCAGCTCTTCGACAAGGGACCGCGCCCCGACTCCGCGGGCCGCCTCGCCGCCACGGGCTGGTCCACCGCGACGCACACCCCCTTCGACTTCACCCGTCGGCACGGCCGCGGCCCGCTCCCCGAGCCGAACGACGCGCTGGAGGGCAACCGGTGGGTCTTCGCGCACCGGACGCGGGAGTGACGTCCGCCGGGCGGCCCGTCCCGGTACGGCCCGGTGCGCCGCCGCCCGGTATCAGCGGTGCCCGTCACCGCGGGCGGAGCACAGCGCGTGGTCGACGAGACGGGTGACGTCCTGGATCTGCCGTACGGCGCTCTCCTCGTCACCGGGCCGGCTGTGCAGCACCACGGTGACGGAGGCCCGCCCGTCGGCGGTCGCGGCGGGCCACATCAGATAGCCGAACCCGTCGCCGCTGTGCCCCCAGGAGCCGCCCCCGCAGGACAGCGGGATCCGTTCCAGACCCAGACCGTAGCGCGTACCGGGCGGCGAGCCGTGACCGGGCGGAACCTCGACCGTGCGCCGCATCTCGGCCAGTTGTGCGGGCGCCAGCAGCTCGCCGCGCGCCAGCGCCCGGAAGAACCGTCCGGTGTCCGCCGCCGTGCTCACCATCGACCCGTCGGCGTCCCCGTCGAAGGGCAGATAGGCGACCGTGGTGTCGGTCAGCGCCCCGCCCGGCTCGAACTGCTGGTAGTCGCGGGCGTGCGGAGCGGGCAGGAACGGCCGGTCGCCGGGGGCGAAGGTGTGCCCGAGCCGCAGCGGACGCACGATCCTGGCCCGTACCTCCTGCTCCCAGGTACGGCCCGTGACCGCCTGGATCACCATGCCCGCGAGGACGTAGTTCGTGTTGGAGTACGCCCAGCCCCGGCCGGGCGCGAAGAGCGGCGGGTGCCGCAGGGCGAACGCGACGCGCTCCGCTGAGGTGTACGTGGTCCAGCGGTGCGCGCGGTACCCGGCCGCGCTCAGCTCCGGCACCACGTCACCGACGTAGTCGGGCAGCCCGCTGGTGTGCTGGAGCAGCTCGCGCAGGGTGATCCGGCGCCCGTCGCCGCCGTGGCCGCGGACCACGCCCGGCAGCCACCGCTCCACCGGATCGTCCAGCGACACCCGCCCCTCGCCGACGAGTTGGAGCAGCACGGTCGCCACGAACGTCTTCGTGGTGCTGCCGATCCGCACATACCCGTCCGGAGGTACGGGCCGTCCCGTACGGAGATCACCCACCCCGCTGCGCGCGATGGTCGTCCCCCGCGCTGTCTCCAGCCGGACCGACACCCCTGTGACACCGTCGGCGTGCAGTGTGTCGGTGTCCCGCTGGAGCACGGACGTACGCGCGGTGACCGCCGCTCCCGCCTGCGTCGGCACCAGCGGGGCGAGGGACAGCAGAGCGAGGACGGTTGCGATACGGAAGGGTGCCCTGGGGCGGGCGGTACGGAAGGGGGCTCTCGGGCGGGTGGTCGGCATGCGGGCAGCCTAGGAACGTCCGGGGCGGCCGGACCATCCTGCCAGCGGGAGGTTCGGGGGTCGGGTTGTCCACAGGACGGGGCCACCGCCGTGCCGGCCGTCCTCAGCGCGGACCGGCCGGACCCGTACGGCTCGGGGCCCCGGCGTCCACGGTGACGGAGACGACCCCGTCGACACCCCGGCACAGCCGCTCGATCACCGGTACGAGGCTCGGCTCCGGCACCGACCCCGTGAGCGCGGCCCGGCCGTCCTCCACCGTGACCGTGAAGTCGTCCGGTGCGAGCCCCAGCGTGCGCACGAGGACGTCCGAGGCGATCTCCTCACGGATCGCCTCGTCCCGGCGCAGGAAGATCCGCAGGAGGTCGCCCCGGCTGACGATCCCGGCCAGGACGCCCCTCTCGTCCACCACGGGCAGGCGCTTGACCCGGTGGGCCTCCATCGTGCGCGCGGCCTCGACCACACTCCACCCGGGACGGGCGCACACCGGGGGAGCGGTCATCACCTCCGCCGCGACGGCCCCCTCCGACGCCTCGTCAGCGCGGTCGGACGCGCGCTGCGGGAGCAGTCCCGCCGGGTCGGGGCGACCGGCCACCCGGTGCAGCAGATCGGCCTCCGACACCACGCCCAGCGGGTGGCCGAGGTCGTCGACGACGGGGACGGCGCTCACGTCGTGGTCGGCCAGGGTCCGCGCCACGTCCTTGAACGAGGTGTCCCGCCGTACCCGGACGACGTCCTGCGTCATGAGGTCTTCGACCGTTCGGTGCTGCATGTTCTCTCTCCTCGGATCCTCTCCGGGCTCCGTCGGCCCGCTTCCGGCGGTACGCCGCCGCGGCCCGGCAGGTCAGGGGTTCCCGTCGTGCTCCTCCCGCACCACGACGACCGGGCAGGCCGCGTACTGGGCGCAGCGCTGGCTGACCGAGCCCAGCATCGCGCGGCCGAAGCCGCCGTGTCCGCGACGGCCGACGACGAGGACGTCCGCCCCCTGCGAGGCACGGATCAGCACCTCCGAGGGGTCGCCCTCGACGACGCGTTCCCGCAGCCGCTCGGGGCGCTCGTCGCCGAAGACGGTGCGCAGTTCCTGGGCGAAGCGCTCGCGGGCGTGGTCCATGTCGAAGTCGGGGTCGATGACCAGTCCGCTCCAGCTGAACTCCGTGGGGGTGCTCCAGGCGTGGACCGCCTCCACGGCACCGTCCACCAGCCGCGCGTACCGGACCGCCCAGTGCAGTGCCGCACGGGACGACGGGGAGCCGTCCACCCCGACGACCACCGTGGGACGTGACTCAGCCGATGCCATGAGCGCCCTCCGCTCGAACGTCGCGCTCCCCGTCCCCACGCTGCCAGTCCTCCTGCCCGGCGGCCAGCCGGGGAGCGCCGCCGGGCACGGCCGCCGGGGCGGCGGGTGCGGCCAGGTGGGCGGTGAACCACGCGCGGCTGCGCTCCGCGAGGTGTTCCAGCGCGCCCGGTTCGGCGAACAGGTGCCCGGCGTCCGGGACGACGTCGACACGCGGGGCGCAGCCCATCCAGTCCGCCGCCAGCCGGGTCGGGCCGACCAGCCGGGTGTCCAGCGCCCCGACGACGAACAGCGTGGGCGCGCGCACCCGGGCCAGTGCCGCCGGTCGGGCCAGTTCGGGGCGCCCGCCGGCACTGACCACGCCGTGGACGCCGTCGTCGGCCGCCGCCGCCTCCAGGGCGGCCCCGGCGCCGGTGTCCGTCGCCCAGTAGCCCACGGGCAGGCCGGTCTCGCGGCGCAGCCAGTCCGTCGCGGCGCGCAGCCGCCGGGCCAGCAGCGTGACGTCGAAGACGCAGTGCGGACTGCGGCCCTCGTCCTCGGTCAGCAGATCGAGCAACAGGGTGCCCAGACCCGCGCGCCGCAGCGCAGCGGCCACCCGCCGGTACCGGGGATCACGCGCGGCCCCGGTGCCCGCGTGCGCGAGGACCACCACGGCGGGGGCCCGCGGGGGCAGCGCGAGGAACCCGGTCATACGTGTCTGCCGCGCGGGCACCTCCACGGCCCGGCCCGGCCCCGATCCGCCGTCCGGCCGCGATCCGCCGTCCGGCCGCGATCCGCCGTCCGGCCGCGATCCGCCGTCCGGCCGCGATCCGCCGTCCGGCCGCGATCCGCTGCCCGGTTGCGGCCCGTTGCCGGGTACCGGTGCCTTCGCCGGTCGCCGGGCGGGGTGCTGTCCCGTGTCCGGGTGGTCGGCGTGGCGCATGGGCCACCTCCTGGCGCTCGTTCCGGCGGACACCCGCCCGCGGTGGGCCGGGCCCGGTGTGCGGGCCACGTCTTCCGTCTTCAGCATGTCCCCGGTCCCCGGCCCCGGCCCGTCAGCCCGTCTTCTGGTCCCACTTCGGGCCGACGACCTCCCACTCCCTTCCCCACCGTTCGTACAGGCGCCGGTCGAGGCACCACCGCGCGAGGGCGGCCGTGCCGTAGGCGAGACCGGCGAAGGAGAGGGCCGCCGCCCCGCCGAACAGGGCGGCCTGGGTGTGTGCCTCGGCCGGTCCGGGCGGCTCGGTGGTCAGGGCACCCCGGCCGTTCTGCCAGACGGTGACCGCCGTTCCGGCGGGCAGCCCGCTCGGCACCAGGGTGTGCGCGGTGCGCGTCGTGCCGTCCGGGGCGGTCCAGCGCACCCGGGCCGGTGTCTCGGAGCCGTCGGTGGAGGGCGACAGGCCGCGGGGCGCGTCGGTGAGCAGGACCGCCGCGGCGGCGTGCCGGTCGGCCCGCTGGCCCGCGAACTCCTGCCCGGCCGCCCGCGCCGTGACCGTCCAGACGAGCGCGCCGCCCACCAGGATCAGCACCCATGTCAGCAGCGCGATCCAGGCCCCGGCGACATCCTCACGGCGCCGCAGCGGGTTGCCGTGCCACCGCCACAGCAGCCGCCTCGCACGCCGGGTGTGCCTCGGATGTGTCATGCCGTTCATCGGGCGCCACCTCCCTGCCCGGCCTCTCGCTCCTGCCCGGCCCCTCGCTTCCGAAGGTGCCAGGCGGGCCGCCCCGACCGCTTGGGCCGGACAGCCCTCATTCCCCGGGGACCTCCTGCCGGGGCGCGGACGAGCCGGTCGGCGTGCGGCCGGGGCCGTCCGGCCCGCGCGCAGACGTCCGCGCGCCGCGCGGACTCGGGTACGTGTCCGTGACCAGGACGGCCACGGCGGTCGCGAGGAGCACGTCATGCGAGGCGTCCAGTACCCAGTACACCGTCAGCGACGTCATGACCAGCAGCGTCGTCGCCCTGGCCGGGGGCGGGGCCTTCAAGGAGACCGTGCGTGCGATGCGGAGCCGGGGCGTCGGCGCGCTGCCCGTGCCGGACGGCGGCGCGGAGCAGCCGCCCGGCGCGGCGGCGGCGCGTGCGGTGACCGCCCGCGACCTGGCGACCGTCCCCGCGGTCGCCGTCCACGCCGACGCCACCGTGGCCGGGGCCGCCCGGCTCATGGCACGGCACGGCGTCAAGCAGCTCCCCGTCGTCGACGAAGCGGGCCGCCTCATCGGCACCCGCCGGGGTCCAGCACCGCTTCGGCGCGGTCCGGAGCGAACCCGCCGGGACCGCGCACCGGTCCCGCGCGATCCGGCGTGCACCCGCCGGAGTCCGGCGGGTGCACGCCTCCGTCCGGCGCCGACCCGGCACGGCCCGGATCCGGGGCCCGGCCGCACCGTACGGACGGACCCCTCCGCGCACGGCCCGCGCACCTGAGCCACACGGGTCACGCTCCCGCCCGAAAACACCTTCCGGGACACTCGACGGCCCCGGCTCGGGCGAACGTTCTCGGCCGAATACGCCCCGCGCGCCCTCCGCCCCGGCGGCGGGCGCCCCGTTCCCGGCGGACCCCCGCGCGCCACCACGCCCCGGCGCGCGGAACCCCGGCCACCCCGCGCGGAGAAGCGGCGTTCCGCTGCTCCGCCCGCGGAATGTCCGCCTCCCTTCCGCCGCGCGGACGACCGGTGCCCGCCTCCTTCCCGGCGGCGCCCCGGCGGACGGATCCGGCCAGCCCCGCCGCACCCTTGTTGCGTTCGTCCGGGCCGGATTAGGCTCCCGCTCGCTTCGCTCTCTCCACACTTTCTCCATTGTTTCGCCACGTCGGTGAGGTGGTCAGTGGAACGGCCGGTGTCGACCGCACGACCGTCCCGCGAGCGGACGGACCCACGGGACTACCGACTTCTGTGGTGGGCCAACGCCGCCGACGGAGTCGGCAGCCAGGCATCCGGTGCCGTCCTCCCGCTGCTCCTGCTGGGACTGGGCAACCCGCCCCAGACCGTCGGTCTCGTCGCCGGGGTCTCCACCGCCCTCGGACTCCTGCTCGGCCCGGTCGTGGCCGTCCCCGCCGACCGGGGCGCGCGCAAACGCGTCATGCTCGGCTCGGCGCTCGTCGCCGCCCTCGCCATGGGAGCGGCGACCCTCGCCCTGACCGGCGGCCGGCCGTCCCTGTGGCTGATCCTCGCCGCCGTCCTGGTCGAACGGATCGCCACCGCCTGCTTCGAGGCGGCGTCCCGCGGGACGGTCGCGCTGATCTGCCCCGGCCCCGAGCAGCCCCGGGCCCTCGCCCGGCTCGCCGCCGCCGACCAGGGCGCACTGATCACCGGCCCGGCCCTCGGCGGACTGCTGTACCAGGCCGCCCGCGCGCTGCCCTTCCTCGCTGACGCGCTCTCCTACCTCGTCAGCGCCCTGTGTGTGGGCGCCATGCGCGCGGATCTCACCGCACCGGCGCCGCGCGAGCCCGGCGGGGGACTGCTGCGCGAGAGCGCGGCCGGGCTGCGCCTGGTGCGCTCCTCGCCGCTGCTGCGGCTGGTCCTGGTGTGGTGCACCACGGTCAACCTCGTCGTGGTGGCGCTGTACTACGGAGCCGTCTTCACCCTCCAGCGGGCCGGACACGGCGGCGCGGTCCTCGGTGCCGTGCTCGCCGCCTCGGGCGCCGCGGGCCTGGCCGGGGCGCTCGCCGCGCCCAGGGTCGCCGTCCGCCTGGGCGCCGTACGGGCCGTGACCGGCGTGACCTGGCTGCTCGTCCCCCTCGCCGCCGCGCTCGCCCTGACCACCGACGCGTGGGCGTACGGCGCGCTGTTCAGCCTCGTGTGCCTGCTGATGCCGCTGGCCTCGGTGGTCCTCCAGGCCCGCGCCCTCCAGGCGACCGCGCTCGCGCTCCAGGCCCGTACCGGAGCGGTCCTGGCCACCGCCGCCACGGGCGCCGCCGCCCTGGCCCCCGTCCTGTCCGGCGCCCTCGCCGGGCGCCTGTCCACCGCCGCGCCCGCCGTGGCCTGCGGCGTCCTGCTGACGCTCCTGGCCGTCCACACCTGCCGGCGCCCCGTGCGCGCGGCCCTCACGGCGCGGGCCGCCGGATGACGGGCGGCGGCGGATACCAGGTGTACCGGGCCGCCCTGCCCGAGGTGTGCGCGGCCGACCCGGCGAAGATGGTGTTCACCGCGGACGCCGAGGGCCGCTGCGAGGTGTTCACCTGGGACGCCGTCAGCCGCGGCGCCCGCCAGGTCACCCACCGGCCGCGCGGCACCCTGCACTGCGCCGTCGACCGCGACGCACACGTGTGGTGGTTCGACGAGGACGAGCACGGGGCGGGGCAGTGGCGCTTCCAGCCCTTCACCGGCGGCCCGGACCGGCCCGGACTGACGAACGTGCCGTCCGGACTGCCGCGCGGCCTCGCGGTGAGCGACCACGCCGCCGTCGCCGTCGCCGTCGGCGAGGGCCGTACCACCACCGTCCGCACGGGCCCGCGCGGCGGCGCCGCCCGCACCCTCGCCCGCTTCGACGGCCACACCACGCTCACCGGCATCACCCCCGCGGGCGGACTCCTCGCCGTCGCGGACGCCGCGGCCGTCACCGTCCTCACCACCGGCACGGGAGCCGTACGCGCCGTCCTGCCCGGCGGCACGGGCGGCCGGCTGTGGTCCCTGGGCTTCGCCCCCGGCGCGGACAGCGAGGAGCTCCTGCTCGTCCGCGAACACGACGACCGGTACGTCCTGGCGACCTGGCGGCCCGGCAACGGCCTCGTCACCCACACCTGGTGCGCCTTCGACACCGAGATCACCGCCCGCTGGGACGCGGACGGCCGCTCCGTCCTGATACGTCAGGACCGCCACGGCCGCTCCGCCCTGCACCGCGCCGACCTCACCACCCGCACCCTCACCCCCGTCCCCACCCCGCCGGGCACCGTCCTGGACGCGGCCACCCGCCCCGGCGGCGACCTGCACTGCCTGTGGACCGACACCGCCCACCCGCCCCGGCTGACCTCCACCCGGCACACCCCGCTGCCCCCGCTGCCCACCGTCGCCGACCGGATCCCCGGCACCCACCGGGACGTGTGGACCACCGGCCCCGACGGACCCGTGCACACCCTGCTCAGCCTGCCCGACACGGCACGCGGCCCGGTCCCCGCGGTGTTCCTGGTGCACGGCGGCCCCGCCGACCACGACCGCGACGCCTACGACGGCGTCGTCCACTCCCTGCTCGCCTCCGGCTTCGCCGTCGCCCGCGTCAACTACCGCGGCTCCACCGGATACGGACCCCGCTGGCGGCACGCCTTCGGCGGCGGAGTCGGCCTCACCCAGGCCGAGGACCTGGCATCCGTACGGGCCGATCTCGTCGCGCGCGGACTCGTCCGGGCGGACGCCACCGGACTGTGGGGCACCTCCTGGGGCGGCTACCTCGTCCTGCTCGCCCTCGGCACCCGCCCCGGCCTGTGGCAGGCCGGTGTCGCGGTCAAACCGGTCGCCGACTGCGCCGCCGCCCACCGCACCACCACACCCGCGCTGCGCGCCCTGGACGAACGCCTCTTCGGCGGCACCCCCGACGAGGTGCCCGAACGCTACGCGCGCAGCTCCCCGATCCGCTACGCGGCCGCCGTCCGCGCCCCGCTGCTGGTCGTCGCGGCCACCCACGACACCAAATGCCCGCCCGGCCAGGTCCGCGGCTACCTCGACGCGCTGCGCGCCGCCGAGGTCCCGCACGAGTCGCTGTGGCTCGACTCCGGCCACGACGGCTACGACGGCGAGGACCACGTCACCGTGCTGCGCCGCGCGGTGGTCTTCCTCGACCGCCATCTGCGCGGCCCCGGCCGCACCCCGGGCGGCCCGCCGCCCCGGCGCCCCCCGACGCCCCGCTCCGCCCGGAGCGGGGAGCACCGCACCACCGCACACACCACCGAGAGGAGAGAACCCCATGCAGAAGGACATCATCCACAACGACCCGCTCGCGGGTGACGAGGAGAACCGCAAGCCGGGCATCGGCATCACCGTCACCATTCCGTTCCGCAACGCCGAGGACGCGGAAGAGGACTGACCCCGCCCGGCCGGCCCGGCGGCGCGCCGCCGGGCCCGCCCGGCACCTCACCCCCGAGGAGCCGACATGCGTGTCCTGCTGGTCAACATGCCCTGGTCGCCGATCGACCTGCCGTCCCTCGCGCTGGGAATACTCAAACGCAGCGTGGACGAGCGCGTGCCCGGCGCCCGAGCCGAAGTCCTGCACGCCAACCTCGAATTCGTCGACTGGATCACCGCCCGGACCGAGTTCACCGGCGACGACTACGAGTACTACTCCCTCTCGTCCTACTTCATGGGCTGCGGCGACTGGGTGTTCTCCTCCGCCCTCTACGACGACCCGGGCTGGCGCGAGAAGGAATTCACCGAGGTCATGCGCGGCAAGCTCAAGAAGCAGCGGATGGAGATGACCCGCGAACTGCACCGGATCGTCCCGGAGTTCGTCGACGAGATCGCCCGCCGGATCGTCGCCCACGCCCCCGACGTCGTCGGCTTCACCTCCACCTTCCAGCAGAACACCGCGGCGCTCGCCGCCGCCCGCCGTGTCAAGCAGCTCGCCCCGCACCTGGTCACCGTCATGGGCGGAGCCAACTGCGACGGCGCGCAGGGCGCCGCCGTGCACCGCAACTTCCCCTTCGTCGACCACGTCGTGCGCGGCGAGGGCGAGGCCGCCTTCCCGCAGCTGCTCACCGCGCTCGCCGACGGCACGGACCTCGCCGACGTGCCCGGCCTGTGCCACCGCGGCCCCGGCGGCGAGAGCGTCGCCAACCCCATGGCCACCCGCCCGCTGCCGCCCGCCGCGATCCTGCCGCCCGACTACAGCGGCTACTTCGAACGGCTCGCGGCCTCCGCCGCCCGCAACTGGGTCGAACCCAAACTGGTCGTCGAGGGCGCCCGCGGCTGCTGGTGGGGCGAGAAGCACCACTGCACCTTCTGCGGCCTCAACGGCTCGTTCATGGAGTTCCGTTCGAAGAGCCCCGACACCTTCTACGAGGAGATCATCGACCTGGCCCGCCGCCACCGGGTCCTGGACATGTATGTCGTCGACAACATCCTCGACATGGGCTACCTGACGACCGTACTGCCCCGGATCATCGACAGCGAGTACGACCTGCGGCTGCACATCGAGATCAAGGCCAACATGCGCCGCGCCCAACTGCGCACCCTCGCCGACGCGGGCATGATCTACGTCCAGCCCGGCATCGAGTCGCTCAACCACCGGGTGCTCGACCTGATGGACAAGGGCGTGAGCGGCTGCCAGAACGTCCGGATGCTCCGCGACGGAGCCGAGACCGGCCTGTCCGTCGCCTGGAACTACCTGCACGGCTTCCCCGGCGAGAGCGCCGCCGACTACGAACCGGTGATCGCCCAGCTCCCCGCGCTGGAGCACCTCGACCCGCCGGTCGACCTGTCGGCCCGGATCGCCATCGAGCGCTTCAGCCCGTACTTCGAACGCCCCGAACTCGGCTTCACGGGACTGCGGCCCGAGGAGCACTACCGCTTCACCTACGACCTGCCGGAGAACGAACTCTACGACCTCGCCTACGTCTTCGAGGCACCCGCCCGCGGTATCGGCGAACCGACCGTCACCGCGCTCAACGACGCCCTGGCCGCCTGGAAGAAGCACCACGCCGACGCCCGGCTCACCCATGACGACCTGGGCGACCGCATCGTCCTCGTCTCCCGGCGCCGCGCCTTCGACTGGCGGACGAGGGAACTCACCGACCCCTTCGAGCGGGCCGCGTTCCGGCTGCTCGACCAGCCGCACACCCCCGCCGCCCTCGCCCGCAAGGCCGCCCGCCAGGTCCCCGGAGCCGCCCGCGACGAGGCCGCCGTACAGGAACTCCTCGACGCCTGGACGGCCCTCGGCATCGTCTTCACCGACGGCGGACAGTACGTCCACATCGCCCCGGCCGCCGTCAACGAGGACCTGCTGCGGCTGGACTTCATGCGCCACGCCCACGCGCCGCTGGCCTCGCCCGCCGAACCCGTCCACGCCTGACCGCGCCCCGCGCCCCTATCACCGAGCCCCGAGGAGGAGCACCCCGTATGAGCACCACCCTCAGTCCGCCCGCTGTCCTCGCCTGGCGCGACCACGACCCCGCCGCCTGCGAACTGCCCGGCATGTCCCTCGGCGAACTCGCCCTGCCGGGACCGCTGGAGGACGAGAGCGAACGGCTGTGGCAGCTCGGCGCCCGGCGTGTGAGGCTGCCGGAGACCGTCGACCTCGCGGGCACCGTCGACCCCGGGCGGGCCGCCGAGACGGTGGCCGCGCTGAGCCTGGTCCGGGACCTGACCGCGCGCGCCGTCCTGGTGGAATGGGAACTGCGCCTCGATCCCGGTCCCGAGGCGGCCGACGACTGGCAGGCCCTCAGCCATCTCCAGCCCCCGCAGCGCGTCGAGGGCCCCGAAGCGGCCGACGAGGCGCTGCGCGCCTGGCGCCGCGGCCACTACCTGTGCAAGTGCCTGTGGCGCAAGGGCCCCGGCTTCGTGCAGATCCGCGACCGCCGCTGGGGCGACCTGCGCCGCTTCACCGCCGACGAGCCCCACTACGAGCAGGCCATCGAACGCCTGGCGTACGGTGCCCCCGCGCACACGCTGCCCTCCGGCGTCCTCGACGACTTCCGCGGCGAGAGGCTCGTCCTCGACGTCGGCCCGCTCGCCTGGTGGCTGCCCTACCGGGTCAGCCGCTGGCTCCAGGAGTCGATGACCATCTGAGGACCTGAGGACGCCGCTCTGGGCACCGGTCCGCACCGCTCCCGGGGCGGGTGTCAGAACCGGTTCCGGGGCCGGTCGAGGCGCCAGACCACGTCGACACCGCTGCAGGGCGGGGCGACGGGCCCGGGAGCCCGCTCACGACGGACCTCGGTGAACCCCAGCCGGCGCGGGACGGCGGCGCTGGGGACGTTGGCCAGATCGTGGAGTATCTCCAGGTACTCCACGTCCGGCAGCGTGAACATCTCGGCGACCAGGGCGGCCGTCGCCCGGGTGGCGATGCCCCGGCCGGTGGCGGCCGGATGCAGCCAGTACCCCAGCCGCCATCCCCCTGGCTCGGCCCGGTGGCTCTGGCACATGCCGACAGGCGTGCCGTCCTCGACGACGGCGTAGTTGTAGGTCTCCCCGCTCTCCCACCTGGCCTCGGACCTCTCCAGGAAGTCCCGGGTGCGTTCCTCGCTGTGCCCGGCGACCCACGGCACCCACGGGAGCAGATGGTCCGCGGACTCCTCGATCAGCCGGAACGCCTGGGCGGCGTCGCTCCCGGCCCGCCAGCGCCGCAGGAGGAGGCCCTCGCACTCGATGATCTGACTCGGTCGGTCCATGACCGCCATGATCGTCGCCGCGTCCAGCCCGGGGAAGTACCGCACCGGACGGGCCCGGGACGTACGCGCCGGACGGGAAGGACGCGACCGGTCAGGCACCCGGCCGGTCCGCTCGCGCGGACGCGGGCAACGCGTCCCGGCGCCGGTCCCGCCGCTCGGGCAGCAGCCGGAAACCCGCCGCCCGGTAGGTGGCGACGGCGGCGGTGCGGGCGCTCGGTGTGCAGACGAGGGCACCGGAGGAGCCCAGCCGCCTGAGCGCGGCCGCCGCGGCGCGGGTGACCGCCGCGCCGTGGCCGCGGCGGCGGTGGTCCCGGTGCACGCCCATCGGTTCCAGCAGCCCCGGCCGTCCCGGTCCCGCCGACCACACCGCCACCGCCGCCACCGCGGTGTCCCGCTCGTCGTAGGCGAGCAGGCACCGCGCGTCGGTGAACGGGGTCCCGCCCGCCATCGCGTGCCAGTGCGACGCCGTGAACGCCGACCCCTCGAACGCCGACCGGTGCACGGCCGCCCACGCCCGCGCCCGCTCCGGACCGGCCACCTCGATCCGCAGACCCGGGTCCTCCACCGGCTCCGCGAGGTCCCGGCGCAGCGGCGTCCACGACTCGTCGGCGTGCCAGCCCCGCTCGGCCAGCAGATCCTGGACCAGCGAGCCCGTGGGCGCCTCGACGTACACCGTCCCGGCTCCCAGCACGCCCCGCTCGGGCCGCGCCGCGTCCTCGACCACGCTCCGCGCCAGCTCCTCGTCGTGCTCCGCCTCCGGCGCGGTCGTGAGGCGCAGCAGGCCGGGGCCGTCCAGCAGCCCGACGGCGAGCACCCGCCCCTGCCTGCGCCACGTCCGGACCGCCGCGGCGCACGCCCGCGCGCCGCGGCGCCGGTACCAGCCGAGGTCGCCCGGATGCAACTGGAGCGGCGCCTCGTCGCGCTGCCAGCGCCGCAGCGCGTCCACGACCTCGTCCAGCCCGCCGATGCCCGGTGTACCCAACTCCGTCGCCATACCCCGGATCACACACCATCGCGCCACCGGCGCGCATCCGGATTCCGTCCACGGAGGACCCCTGAGCGTCGTCCTCCCCGGGACACACCCCTGACGGGCCGCCGGACCCTCGGCCTCGCCGACCCGGCGGACGAACCCCGGGTGCCGGGCTGTCTCAAGTCCGCGGCGCATCCGTCCCGTTGCGCCGCGGTGCGGGTGGCACGGTTGTCTCCGTTGTCTCCGTTGTCGCCGATGTTGCCGCAACACCGGTCGGCGGACCGGTCATGACCTGCGTGCCGGACGTGTTGCGGGCGGCGGCAGCGGTCCGGCAACGGGCCCCGATGTGTTGCCGGTTCACCGATCGCCGTGCGCAACGGAACCGCCTGGCGTCATTGTGTGACGCGTCGCAGGGCGGGCCCACCGGGGTGCGCCGTCCCGGCCGGGGTCCGGCCGGGTGAGGAAGGGCGGGTTCGATGGATCGTTCACGTGTGCCGGTGTGGGCGGCGCCGACGCTGTTACCGCAGGCGCCGACGAGGACGAGGGGCGGGAGCGCCCGTGGGTGAGCTGCGTCCTCTCGCGCCCGGCCTGACACCGCAGTCGCGGGCGCTGGCCCTGGCACTGCGTGAGCTGTTCGAAGGGCTGGACGTCTCGGTCCGCCGCTACGCGGCCCGCCGCATCCGCGACGCCGGGACCTTCTCCCGCTATCTGAGCGGCACTCGCGTCCCGCCCTGGGAAGTCGTCACGGATCTGCTCACGGACGTCGCCGAACACCGGGGCACCGCCGCCACCCCGGAGGCCATCGAACTGGTGCGCAGGCTGTACCAGGCGGCCGTGGAGACCACCACCTCACCCCGGCACGCGGTCGAGGTCCTCGAACAGCAGCTCGCCGAGGCCGACCGGGCCTCCCGCCGCTCCACCGCGCGCGGCGACGCCCTGGGCGACGCCCTGCTGGACCGCAAGCACCGCATCGCCGATCTGGAGGTACGGCTGAACCAGTTGGAGGCCGAGTGGAGCGCGGAACGCGAGCGGGCCGAACGGCTGGCCGCCGCCGACCCCGACGTCACCGGCCTGCTGCGCGAGCGCGATCATCTGCGGGAGGAGGCCGCCCGGCTCGCCGCCCAGCTCCGTGCGGCCCAGCGGCAGCGCGACGAGGCCGAACAGCGCTGCACCCTGCTGGAACGGCAACTGGAGGCGGTCGAACAGACGCAGTGGACCGCGCCGTCCGTGGCACCGGCGGTCCCCCAGGCCCTGCCGAGGGTGCTCATCGTCGACGACCAGCCGGACAACCTGCTGGCCATGACCGCCGTGCTGGCCACCCTCGACCAGGAACTGGTCGCCGTCCCGTCCGGCCGTGAGGCCCTCAAGGCCCTCCTCGACCACGACGACTTCGCCGTGATCATCATGGACGTCCAGATGCCCGACATGGACGGCTACGAGACCGCCGCCCACATCAAGCGGCGGCCCCGCACCCACGACGTGCCCATCATCTTCCTCACCGCCATGGGCACCGACCCCGAACACTCCGCCCGCGGCTACGCGGCCGGTGCGGTCGACTACATCGGCAAACCCTTCGACCCATGGGTGCTGCGCGCCAAGGTCGCCGTGTTCACCGGCATCTACCTCGAACAGCGGCGCCTCGCCGGGGAGCGGCGACTGCCCGGTGCGCCGGAGCGTCCACCCGTTCAGGACGGCGGGCAGCCGAACCAGTTCACCGTGCCGTCCTCCGACGTGTAGCCGAGGCACCTGAAGGTCCGGTCGTGCAGGGTCCTGGTCCGGTCGACCGCGCCGTCCAGGGTGTCTCCCTTGCGGTGGGTCTGTACGAGGGTGTCGATCTCGACGGTGTACCAGCGGCCCCTGCCGGACGGGATGTCGCAGTGGTAGGCGGTCAGGCCGCGACTCGGCCCGTCGCTCCACAGGTTCTGTTCGGCGCGGTCGCAGTGGGCGCGCTCGGCGGCACCGGCGGTGCCGGCCCCGGCGACGAGCAGGGTCGCCGCTCCTGTGACCGCCGCCGCGGTGACGCCGATCAGGCGCCTGAGGGTAGGACTCATCGGTTGTTCCTCCTGCCGGATGCGGTGACGGCACGGAGTTCGCCCGGTCACCTTGCTGCCATGGTCACGCCGGTCGGCGCGGCCCGGCGCGCCGGTCGGCGTCGGCTTCCCCCGACCCGGTGACCCCGGTGCTGCCAATGCAGCAGCGGCGCGGACGGAGCCGGTGGCGGCGCGGAGGCCGTCGCCACGCTGGGACCGGCGTCAACCCGGCCACCGGAGCAGACCCACACCGGCGAATCCGGTTCACGTCATCCTGCCGCGCCTTCGGACCGCACCGGCCCCCGTCCCGAGGCGCGACCGCCACGGCAAACGCCGCTTTCCGGACAAATCAAAGATCACGCGGAAAATCCCGGAAAAAGGCGAATCGTTCCGGCATGGGAGCGTCTCCGTGCAGCCGCTCCCGCCCGGAGGACAGCGCCGACGGGAGGGCGACGTACGAAGCACACCCTGTGAGTCTGAAGGAGCACCTGTGATCTCGAAGGGCAGGAGGACCCTGCGGTCCCTGGCCGTGGCGCTCGCCGCGGCGGCCTCGTTCACCCTCGGCGTGCCCGGCGGCAACGCCTTCGCCATCGACCACGTCCAGTGCGTGGGCGGCGAGAACTTCCTGAAGATCTGGTCGCACCTGGACGGCCGGCAGAGCGTCGACTGCTACGCGAACGCCGGGAAGACCGGCTTCGGCGGCTGGTGGGTCGACCGGATCTCCACGGGCAACAACGACCTGATCTACTACGACGCCAACGGCGACTCGGTGAAGATCGAACGCTGGCACGACATCACCTTCCCGAACTATCCGCCGAAGGTCGTCTCCATCCAGATCCTCTGACGGCCCGGCACCCGGCCGCCGCGAGGCGGGCCGGCCGCGCCGGTGCGGGCGCGGTCGGCCCGGCGTCCACGGGTCCGGGTCCGCCGTGCCGCGCCCGCGCCATGTCCTGTCGGAGGGGAGCGCGCGGCACATAGGCTCCGCGGCATGAAGATCTTGATCTCTGTGGACATGGAGGGCATCTCGGGGATCGTGCATCCCACCGGGACGAACCCGGACCGCTACGACTACGAGCGCGGCCGCGCGGCCGCGCGGCGATGACGGCCGAGGCGAACAGCGTGACAGCCGGTGTGCCGGACGCCGAGCCCGACGCCGTGGTGTGGGTCGCCGACGCGCACGGGCCGTTCCGCAACCTGCTGCCGGAGCAGCTCGACCGGCGCGCCCGCCTCGTCCGCGGCAAACCGCGCCCGCTGGGCATGCTCGGCGGGCTCGACGAGGACACCGACGCGCTGCTGCTGATCGGCTACCACGCCCGTGCCGGACGCGGCCCGGCCGTGCTGGCCCACACCATGAACGACGGCATCCTCGACGTACGCGTGGCCGGGCGCTCCATGGGCGAGATCGGTCTCAACGCCGCCATGGCCGGGCACCTCGGTGTACCGGTGGCGCTGCTCAGCGGCGACGACAGCGCCTGCGCCGAACTGCTGGCGCTGGTCCCCTCCGCGCACACGGTCGCGGTCAAGCAGTCCCTCGGCCAGAGCGCCGCCGTCGCCCTGCACCCCGAGGAGGCGCGCGAGCGGCTGCGCCGCGCAGCCGCCGAGGCCGTGACCCGACGTGCCCAGGTCGCCCCGCTGGCCCTCGCCGGACCGCTCGACGTCGAGGTGGATCTCTTCTCACCGGCCACGGTCGACCTGGCCGCGCTCGTGCCGGGTGTCTCACGTGGTGACGGCGCCCGCACCGTCGCCTTCACCGCCGACGACTTCGCCGCCGCCTACCGCCTGGTCCTGCTGCTCGCCCAGCTCGCCACCGTCAGGCCCGGCTGAGTCCGGCCCCGGTCGCGCTCCCGTGCCGGACGGTTCACGGGCGGGGGCGCGTTGGCCGGATGAGGAGACTCGCGGCACCGGCCGGAGATCCCGCCGGGCGTCCGGACGGTCGTTTTTTGTCCGGTCGGCGGTGAGGCCGGAACACCCCTGCTCCTGGAATTCCTTGTTCCACGAGAAGAATGCTCTCCCGCATGTCACCGGCCTCACTTCCGCACCTTGGGAATCGCACGCTTTCCTGTCGAAAATTCGAGCGAGGCGAAAACAGGTCACCGGTTCTTCGTGCCATTTTCAGGACTTTTCCCGGCGCTGAATTACTAAATCGTTTCGGCATATCTACGATCCCAGGCTATGACCGACACTCCACGGGACAACTCCGCCACCCGTGCCCGCTGGCAGACCTGTCTGGGGCTCGCCCGCGACCTCCTCCTCGTCGGACCGGACGGCAGGGACCTCAAGCTCGACTACCTGCACACCCTCATAGACACGGGCCGCCTCGGGCCCACCGCGCACCCGCGCAAGAAGATCCTCGTCATCGGCGCCGGCATCACCGGTCTCGTCGCCGCGCGGCTGCTCAAGGACGCCGGACACGACGTCACCGTCCTGGAGGCGAACGCCAGCCGGGTCGGCGGCCGTATCAAGACCTTCCGCACCACGAAGCACCACCAGCCCTTCGCCGACCCGGCCCAGTACGCCGAGGCGGGGGCCATGCGGCTGCCCGACTTCCATCCCCTGGTCCTGGCCCTGGTCGACAAACTCGGGCTCGGGCGCCGCCAGTTCTACAACGTGGACATCGACCCGCACACCGGCAGCGGCCCCGACGTGCCCGTCCCGCCGGTCACCTACACCTCCTTCACCGGCCGGACCTGGACCTACGGCGACGACAGCCCGGACTTCCACGAGCCCGACAAACGCGGCAACTCCTGGATCCGCGCCAACCGCGTCCAGGTGCGGCGCGCCGACTACGCCGCCGGTCCCGAGAGGATCAACGAGGGCTTCCACCTCACCGACGACGAAGTCCGCGCCTCCGCGGCGCAGTTGGTCGACCAGGCGCTGGAGAGCGTGCGCGACTACTACTCCGACCTCGTCGACGGCGTGCGCGTCGACAAGCCGTTCGAGCAGTGGGTCGAGGGCTGGGCGCGGGTGATCCGCGACTTCGACGGCCATTCGATGGGCTCGTTCCTGCGCGATCACGCCGGTCTCAGCGACGAGGCCGTGGAGGCGGTCGGCACCTTGGAGAACATGTCGTCACGGCTCCATCTCTCCTTCTTCCACAGCTTCCTCGGCCGCAGCGACATCAACCCCGGCGTCCGCTACTGGGAGATACCGGGCGGCAACTGGCGCCTGCCGCACGCCTTGTACCAGGGTCTGCGCGACGAGGTGCAACTCGGCCGGCGTGTCATCCGCATCGAGTACCACGACCCCAGCCGCGACACCGACCCCGAGGGCACCGGTGCGGTCGGCCCCGACGGCTGGGGCGTGGCCGTACAGACCCTGGACGAGGACGATCCGAAGGAACTGCCCCGGCTGTGGACGGCGGACCTGGCCGTCGTCACCGTCCCCTTCTCGGCCCTGCGCTTCGTGGAGATCGTCCCCTCCATGTCGTACAAGAAGCGCCGTGCCGTCATCGAGACCCACTACGACCAGGCCACCAAGGTGCTGCTCGAATTCAGCCACCGCTGGTGGGAGTTCACCGAGGCGGACTGGCGGGACGCGCTGGAGGACATCGCCCCGGGCCTGTACGCGTACTACCGCGGCGGGGACCGCAGCGGTCACGGGCCCGGTGCCGCCGCGGCCGCACCGCTGCCCACGCTGCCCGAACCGGAGGCCGGGCTGCTCGGTGCCGCGGTCAAGGACAACCTCGTCACCGAGGAGATGCGGCAGGTCGACGGCACCCTGCCGCTGCGCGGCCCGGCCGTGCGCCCCGCCACGCACTGCTTCGGCGGCGGCTCGACGACCGACAACCCCAACCGGTTCACGTACTACCCCTCGCACCCGGCCGAGGGCGGTACCGGCGGTGGCGTCGTCCTCGCCTCGTACTCCTGGTCCGACGACGCCGCGCGCTGGGACTCCATGCCGAAGACGGAGCGCTACCTCTACGCCCTGCGCAACCTCCAGGCCCTGCACGGCCGGCGCATCGAGGTGTTCTTCACCGGCCGGGGCGCCACCCAGAGCTGGGCCCGCGACCCCTACGCCTTCGGCGAGGCCGCCCTCTACACCGCGCACCAGATGACCAGCTTCCACCTGGACGCCTCCCGGCCCGAGGGCCCGGTGCACTTCGCCGGTGAACACACCTCCCTCAAACACGCCTGGATCGAGGGCGCCCTGGAGAGCGCCGTGCGCGCCGCGCTCGCCGTCCACCGGGCCCCGCCGGTCACCGACAGGCCGGAGCACGAGCAGGACCACGGACAGCACCTGGGGCAGGACCAAAGCACCACCCACACGCGGCAGCCGGGGCAGTCCGCATGAGCGGGACCCCGCCCTCCTGCACGGTCGCCCGCTATCTCGCCCTGCGGCTGGCCGAGTTGGGCATCACCCATCTGTTCGGCGTGCCCGGCAACCACCTCGGGCCGTTCCTCACCACGTTGCGCTCCGAGGGCGACATCGAGTGGGTCGGCACACCCACCGAGGGCGGCGCGGGCCAGGCCGCCGACGCCTACGCCCGTGTCCACGGTGTGGGCGCGGCGGCGGTCACCTACAGCGTGGGCGCCTTCAACCTGCTCAACTCCTGCGGCGGCGCGTATGTCGAGCAGGTCCCGCTCATCGCCGTCAACGCGTGCCCGCCCTACGAGCAGTGGCAGAACTTCCGCGCCGTCGGTCTGCTCACCTCGCACATGAGTCCGCGCGCGGAGAGCAACCTGGACGTCTACCGGCAGGTCACCGTGGACGCGCAGGCCGTCTCCCACCCGGGCCTGGCGCCGACCCAGATCGACGCCGCGCTCACCGCGTGCCTCTCCGAGCGCAGACCCGTCTACCTGGAGGTCATGGAAGACCTGTGGGACGCGCCCTGTCCGGCCCCCGCGGCGCCGCTCGTCCGCCGTGAACGGCCGCTCGGCGAGCGCGGCCGGGTGCTGCTGGAGGACGCCGTGCACGCGATCCTCACCCTGATCGAGCAGCACCCCGGCCCGGACGGCAGGCCCCGGCCGATCGTGTGGGCCGGGGAGGAGACCGACCGGTTCCGGCTCGGCGGGGAACTCGTCGACCTGGTGGAGGCCACCGGTGTGCCGTTCTGCACCACCGTGGGCGCCAAGGGCGTCGTGGACGGGCAACTGCCGCAGTTCCACGGCGTCTACAACGGCAGGGCCAGCCACCCGGACGTCCACGCGGTCTTCAAGGACTGGGCCACCTGCCGGATCGGGCTCGGGGCCTGGTCCACGTCGAAGAACCTCGACGGCGAACAGAGCGTCGGCACCGACTGGGTGATGGCGGCGCACGGCGGTGTCAGCGTCGGCACCTCCTACTTCCCCGACGTCCAGCTCGCCCATCTGCTGCCCGCCCTCCAGGACGCCCTGGTGAAGGCGTACGGCACCGGGGGCCTGTACGCCGACTACTACGCCGAGTCCTACAGCTACGGCGGAGCGCCCGCGGACCGTCCCGCAGGGCTCGCGCAGCACCGGGCCTCGCTGAACGCCGGCGGTCCGCGCTTCCGCCAGGCCGAACGGCTCACGTACGACGGCGTGTTCGACCGGATCAACCAGTTCCTGGGCCAGGAGACACCGGAGCGCTGGACGGTCGTCTCCGACGCCGCGTTCTCCCTCATCGGCTCGATGAACCTGTCCGTGCCCGCGGGCGGCTTCCTGTCGCAGATCAGCTGGCTGTCCATCGGCTGGTCGCTCGGCGCGGCCACCGGTGCCGCGCTCGCCCCCGGGCGCGCGGGCGCCCGTCCGATGGTGTTCGTCGGTGACGGCGCCTTCCAGGAGACCTGCCAGGAGATCTCCACCCACACCCGGCTCGGGCTGCGCTCGGTGGTGTTCGTCCTGGACAACGGGCACTTCTACGGGATCGAGCAGATGCTGGTGAACCCGGCCCACTACGCCGAACGGGACCCGGCCGACGCGGACTTCTACAACATCCTGCACCCCTGGCACTACGACCGCCTCGCGGCCGTCTTCGCCGGTGAGGACACCCCGGCGAACGGGGTCACCGTGGCCCGGCCCGCGGAACTGGACGACCTGCTGGCCCGGCTCGCCGACCCGCACGACCCGGTGAACGCCGGACCGCTCCTGGTCCGCGTCCGCCTGCACCGGCACGACTATCCGCGGGCCATGGCCTACAAGGTGCCGAGATCCTCGTAGGCGAAACCTCTCATTCCCTGGAGAAGCGAAATGGCTGACCTGAACGTACTGATCGCGTTCGACGCCGCCACGATAGTGGAGCAGTACCCGAACGCCTCACGCAATCCGGACGCACCGACCTACGTCGACCAGAGCCTCATCTACATGACGACGCGCCACGACCACATCGTCGGCACGTCGGGCGCCGAACTGAACCTCCGGGCGGAGCCCGGGGACACCGTCCGGTGGCGGGAGACGACGCTGTCGCTCGGCAGCGACCACAAGGCCCTGCTCTACCGGTACGTGAGCAGCGACCCCGGCCACACCCTCATCAGGACGCCCGAGATCGAGGTGGTCGACGGTGTCTACCCGCTGCCGAAGGAGGGCAGCGAGGGCAGCCCGGACTTCCTGACGCAGAAGTACCAGGACCACTACTGGCGCACCACGGTGAAGAGCGTCGGCAAGGTCGTGTACCACTTCTCCTTCCAGATCCTCGACCGGCACCGGCAGTTGAAGGGGTACTTCCAGTGGGACCCCTTCATCACCATCGAGGACTCCTGACCTTCCGGCCGTGACGGGCGGGGGCGGCGGCCGTGGTCGCCGCCCCTGTCCGGACGGCCGCCTCAGTCCTTCAGCAGGGCGGCGACCAGACGTGCCATGGCGGCCCGCGGGTCGGGCGTGCCGGGCCGGCTCGTCAGCAGCAGATGGTGGGCGGTACCGACGACGGCCAGGGCCACCATGGCGGGGTCGACGGTCCGCGCCACCCTGCCGAGCGCCTGCTCGGCCCCGACGTACCCGGTCACGGCCTCCTGGATCGTGCTGAAGCCCGGCGCCCCGCCCTCCAGGGCCGCGCGGACACGGGACGCGGCGACGGGCCGTGTCATGGCAAGCCCCGACAGGGCGGGACCGCCGGATTCGAACAGCGCGAGCACGACGGCCTCCAGGTTCCCCGCCACCGTGCCCCGCCCGGCGGCCTCCGACAGCGCGCGCGCCTTCTTGGCCGTCCGCGCGAACCGGTCCAGGCACAGCTCGGCCACGAACTCGTCGAGCCCCGCGAAGTGCGCGTGCAGCAGCCCCTTGGCGCAGCCCGCCTCGGTGGTCACGGCCCGGCTGGTGAGCGCGCCGGGACCGTCCCTCTCCACGACCCGCTCGGCGGCCCCGAACAGCCGCTCGCGTACGTCCGGGGTCGCGACTCCGCGCGGTGACATGTGCCTCGCTCCTGTTCTGTGGCCCCGACCGGGCAAGGGCCGACTGCCGGGATCCTAGGGCCTGTCCGGCATTGCCGGTACGGGCGTATGCCCATACTGTTTGGGCGTACGCCCAAACCGGCCGTCGACAGCGGGAGGCCCTGTGCCGGACATCGTCAACAGCGAGCAGGAGAAGGCGTGGAACGGTCCCGAAGGCGCCCACTGGGCCCGCCACCAGGACCGCTGGAACGCCGTGAACGGGGGCTTCGACGAGCCGCTCCTCGACGCCGCAGCGATCACCGGAGCGCACCGGAGCCTCGACCTGGGCTGCGGCTCCGGGCAGACCACACTCCTCGCCGCGCTGCGCGCACCCCGGGGGAGCGCCCTGGGCCTCGACCTGTCCGGCCCGATGCTCGCGTCGGCACGGGCGCGCGCGGAGCGGGAGGGCGTCGCGAACGTCTCCTTCATCCGGGGCGACGCACAGGTGCACCCCTTCGAGGCGGGGGCGTTCGACGCGGCGATCAGCCGCTACGGCGTGATGTTCTACACCGATCCCGTCGCGGCCTTCGCCCATGTCCGCCGGGCGCTGCGGCCCGGCGGACGCCTGGCGTTCGTGTGCCCGGCCGACGCCGCGCTCAACGACTGGACGGCGGCGATGGCGTCCCTGCGCGGTCTGCTGCCGGCCGGTGACTTCGGCACACCCGGGCTGCCCGGCATGTTCTCGTTGGCCGACCGCGGCCGCGTCCACGCCGTCCTCACCGCCGCCGGTTACACCGGCATCAGCATCGAACCCGTGCGGGCGTACGGCACTTGGGGGCACGGAGCCGAGGACGCGGCGGACTTCCTGCTCGGTACGGGACCCGGCCGCCACCTGATGGAGCGGGCGGAGCAGGACGCCCGGGACCGCGCCCGGCACACCCTCACGGACCAGCTGCGCGGCCACGAGTCGGACGACGGCACGGTCCGGCTGCTCAGCACGTCCTGGCTGGTCACCGCGGACCGGCCGACAGCGCGCTCGGAGCCGTGACAGCAGGCGTGTTCCGTGGGCGTGGCGCCGCGCACATCAGGGCAGGGCGAGCACGTCCTCGATCGCCGAGCGGATCTCCTCGTCGCGCAGGAAGGCCCGGTAGTCGCGGTACGAGGAGAGGCGCCGGTCGGACTCCCGTGCCGCACGCAGCAGTTCGCGCGTCCCCGGCGACACCGTGCCGATGCCGGTGAGGGCCCGCAGCGCGTCGAGGAAGCAGCCGTAGGAGTCGTCGCCGTCCGCGGGCGGGACGACGTACTCCTCCAGGACGGAGACGCTCGGCTCGCGCTCACCGGTGATCGACCACAGAGCCGGCGCCGCCCGCAACCGCAGCCAGCCGGGGCCGTGTTCCACGGCGTGACGCACCGGACCGGCGTACGGCGCGGCCGCCGGTCCGAAGTCACCGACGAGGCCGACGGGCCCGTACACGGAGCCCTCCTCGGCCAGTACCGCCTCCCCGATCAGGCGCAGCGCCGTGTCCCGGTCGCCGCCCAGACGCCAGACGGCCCACGCCACCTTGAGCCGGTTGCCCGGGTGATCGAGGACCGCGCACCCGCGCACGGCGTCCACGGCCGACGCCGCGGCCGGTCCCATCGCGACCAGCACGTCGACCGCGGCCAGCGACCACCGGGTGTCGCCCAGCAGGGCCACCACCTCGGGGAGCGCGGGTGCCGCGGCGGGGCCCCACGCCGTGAGCACCTCCAGGAGACGGCCGACCGGTGCCCCGTCGGCTCCGCCCCCGCGAAGCCGCGCGCGCACCGCGGGCAGCAGGGCGTCCGCGTGCGCCCCCAGCGGGGTCAGCACGTCCTCGATCTCCGGCAGCCGGGGGTCGCCCATGACGTACGAGCGGGAGTAGTGACCCTCGTACGGCGCGCACAGCCGCTCGACCAGACCCGGCAGCCCGCGCGGATCACCGATGCGTGTCAGGGCCCAGCGGGCATGGTCGCCCACGGTGCCCTCCAGGAACTCGGCCTCGCCCGGATCGTCCAGCAGGGCGGCCAACTCGTCGGCGTACTCGGCCGACCGGGGTCCCAGCACCGCGAGCAGATGGGCCGCCCGGAACCGCACGCCCTCGTCGGGGTCGCGGAGCAGGGCGCCCGCGAGCGGCAGCAGCGCCGGTGCCGCGGACGGCCTGACCACCAGTACGCGCCACGCCTCGTCCAGCGTGGCCCGGCACAGCGGCGCGTCCCCGGTCCGGCGTGCCGCCTCGATGAGCCGTACGGCGAAGGAGAGCGCGGTACCGGGCTCGTCCTCGAACAGCATGGCCGTCCAGGAGACCACCTCCTCGCGGGTGAAGGCCCCGTCGACGTCCGGTGCGTACCACACCGCCTCGAACAGCGGACGCGTGGAGGCGTCCGACAGAACCTCCACCAGCAGGTCCAGCTCACGGACCGGGACCCGGGGGTCGAAGGAGGCCCAGGCGTGCACGGCCGCGACCCGCAGGACGGGATCGCCGGTCCGCAGCACCTCCCGCACCACCGCCCGCACCCGGTCCACCGCCCCGGCACCGGCGGGCCCGCTCCCGGCGGCCGTCCCCAGCGCGAGCAGCAGCGGCAGCCGCACGGCGGGATCCGTCTCGGTGTGCCACCGCTCCAGCAGCGCACCGGCGCCCACCGGGAGGGACAGTGTCTCCCTGCGCACCTCTGGCCGGGGATCCGCGAGCAGCGCCCTCAGCCGGGGCCGCTGGGACCGCCACGCCTCGTGCCAGCCCGCGTCCACCGGTCCGGGCCCGGCCGCCGCCCTCGCCAGACAGGCCACCAGTTCGACCAGGGTGACCCGGGCGCCCATGCCCGGGTCGCAGGCGAGGGCGACGACGACCGGCAGCGCGGCGGTCGCGTCGGACGCCAGGCCCCCGGTGCCCCGCACCAGGGAGCCGAACAGGGGATGGCAGTCCTCCTCGGCCGCCTCGCCGCCTTTGCGCAGCAGGCGCTTCAGGGCGCGCCGCGCCTCCTTGTCCTGGACCTCTCCGAGCAGCGCCCCGAGCCGGTCCGCCGCCATGCCGCCCGGACCGCCGGGCTCCGCGCCTGTCACTTGTGCCCCCGTGCCCGCTCGGTCGGTCTCCGGCGCACATCATGACATCGTGGGCGGCCCGCCGTATCCCGCGCGACCGTGACGGACGGCGGACCGCCGCCGGGGAAAGGGCCGTTCAGGCCAGGCCGGGACTCTCGGCGGTCGCCTCCGCCAGCGACTTGCGCGCCAGGTCCGGGACCTCGCAGTCGGGTGCGGCACGGCCGATCGGGAAGAGGATGTAGGGCCGTTCGTTGCCGGGCCGCCCGCAGATCTCGGTGAGGAAGCCCATCGGATTGGGTGTGTGCGTCAGCGTGCTCAGACCCATGGCGTGCAGGGCGGCGATGAAGAAGCCGCACGCGATGCCCACACTCTCGTTGACGTAGTAGTTCTTGCGCAGCGAACCGTCCGGCAGCGCCGTGCTCTTCTCGGCGAAGCAGACGACGATCCACGGCACGACGTCGAGATAGCTCTTGTCCGCGTCCGTCTCCAGGCGCGCCAGCGCCGCTCGCCACTCGGGCGGGATCCGCCCGCCCTCGTAGTTGACCCGCTCCTCCTCCTCGGCGGCGACCCGGATGCGGTGCCTGGTCGCCGCGTCGCCGATCACGGCGAACTTCCACGGCTGGAGGTGGGCGCCGGACGGGGCGGTGTTCGCCGCGGCGATGGCGAGGTCGACACACGCGCGCGGGACCGGCTCGTCGCTGAAGAACCGCACACTGCGGCGGCGGTCGAGGAACGACACGAAGTCCTCGCCCCGCCGGACCATCTCGGCCTCCCCGTACCGCTCGGGCCGGTACGGGACGAACGGGTGGGTGTGCTGCCTCACTGCTGCTCCTCCTCGGCCGGGGGACCACAGCGTGAGCCATGGACAGCCGAATAGGCAACGCGGCTTCCTGCCTCTTGCTAATCTGACAAAGAACGGGGCCGGGCGATGCCTCGCAGAGCGCAGATCGGCAGGCACAGCACCATGGCACGCCAGGGACTCGACCCGCTCGACGGCCGGATGCTGCGCCTGCTGCGGGAGCGTCCGCGCGAGGGCCTGCTGGAGATCGCCCGCCGGCTCGGCGTCGCACGCGGCACGTTGCAGGCCCGGCTCGACCGGCTGACCGCCTCCGGCGTGGTCACCGGCTACGGCCCGGACGTGGACGTCGCCGCCCTCGGCCACGTGGTCCAGGCGTTCACGACCTTCGAGGTGGACCAGCCGGCCCGCGAGGCCATCGCCGCCCGGCTGCGGGCCGTCCCGCAGATCATCGAGGCGTACATCGTGACGGGCCCCGGCGACATCTGGTGCCGTATCGCGGGCACGAGCAACCAGCACGTCCAGCAGGTGATCGACCATGTCCTCGCCGTACCGGGCGTCCGCCGCAGCACGACGGTCATCGCCCTGAGCGCCGTCGTCCCCCACCGGGTCCAGCCCCTGGTCGACGAGGTGGCCGGTCTGCCACCCGGCCCGGACGTGCGGGAGTGACCACCGACGTCCGTCCCGGCCGCCCGGTACGGAACACGAAGCGGTGTCACCTCGCGTCGCCGCCTCTACGGCACTTCACCCGGCCCGACCCGTGACCCCCCGGCCCGCCGCCGGTTGACCAGGTGGTCGGGTCGGTGGGATCGGGGCACGGGAGGAACGCGCCATGGAGCACGGCACGGATGCGGGGCACGGGTTGGTCACCAGGCGGCGCTTCCTGGGGGCGTCGGCCGCCTCGGTCGCGCCGGTCGGGACGCCCGCCGTCCGGGCGTTCGCCGCGGACGGGGCGGGGCGGGTCCTGACGTACCGCGAGACGACCGGAGGGTCCGTCACCGCGCACCCGGACGGACACACGCTGATCGCCGAGGTGCAGGGTGTGCTGTGGCGCGTGCCGCGTGCGGGCGGCGCGGCCGAGCGGCTGACCCGCTGGGAGGTGGAGGCGACTCGGCCCGCGTTCGCGCCGGACGGCCGGACGGTCGCCCTGTGCGGCTACGCGGGCGGCGCCTTCCACCTGTGGACGATGCGGCCCGACGGCGGCGGACTGCGCCGGGTCACCGACGGCCCGTGGGACGACCGCGGGGCGGCGTGGTCGCCGGACGGCACCCGGCTGGCGTTCTCCTCCGAGCGCGGCGGCGACCCGGTGACCGGCGGCTCCTACGGCCTGTGGACCCTCGACGTCGGCAGCACCCGGCTCACCCGGGTGACGGCAGGCCCCTTCGAGGACTACGACCCGGTCTGGTCCGCGGACGGACGCACCCTGGTGTGTGTGCGCGCCGCCCACACACCGGACGGCGGGAACGACGGCGGTCTCTCACTGGTCCGGGTCTCCCTGGCGGACGGCACCGCGCGGCCGGTGCACACCGCGGCCACCGGCCGTCTGCTGTGCCCGGCCGTGTCCCCGCGCGGCCGGATCGCCTGGCTGCGGCTGTCCGGCGCGGACGGCCCGCCCACCCTCCCGCCGTCCCGGGCCGAACTGCTGGTCGACGGAAAGGTGGTCGCGGCGGGCGAGGACCTGGCCGCCGCCCCGCCGTGCTGGCTCGGCGAGGACCGCCTCCTGTACGTCGCGGACGGCCGCCTCCGGCTCCGCTCCCTGACCACCCCGGCCGTCACCGACATCCCGTTCACCGCCCGGATGCCGGTCCCCGGCCCGCTCCGCCGCGGCGTACGGCGCGACACCTCACGGACCGATACCGCCCCCGTGCCCGTGCGCGGTCTGCACCGCCCGGTGCTGTCCCCGGACGGGCGCCGGGTGGCGTGCGCGGCCCTCAACTCCCTGTGGCTGCTGCCGTCCGGCGCCCCGGACGACGGCGCCGAACCGCCGCGCGAGCTGCTGCGGGCCGCCGGTACGGAGTACGTGCAGATGCCGGCCTGGGCCCCCGACGGGCGCAGCCTGCTGTACTGCACCGACCGCGACGGACTGACGGCCGTACGCAGGATCCGCCTGGACGGCTCGGCGGACGAGGCCGTGACCGGCGGCGGACGCCTCTCCCCGGCCCTGTCGCCGGACGGCACACACCTGGCCTGCCTCGACGTCCACGGCAACCTGCTGGTCCGCGACCTGGCCACGGGCGAGGAACGGACCGTCGCCCGCCCCCTCGCCACCGACGGCCCGCCCGGCACCCCCACCTGGTCGCCGGACGGCCGCCGGGTGGCCTTCTGCGACCGCAACCGGCTCAACCGCCGCTTCCGCGAGGGCTACAACGTCATCCGCGTCGTCGACGTCCGCACAGGCACCGAGCGGCGCCATCTGCCCGCCGCGCACCAGTCGCTGTCCGACCGGGTCGCGGCCGGACCCGTGTGGTCCCCGGACGGCCGCTGGATGGCGCTCGTCGCCGAATCCGCGCTGTGGCTGCTGCCGGTCACCCCCGACGGCACCCCGGCGGGGCCCGCCCGCAGGCTCACCGACGAGCCGGCCGACCACCCGAGCTGGGCGGCGGACTCCCGCACCCTCCTGTACCTGTCCTGCGGGGACCTGCGCCTGCTGTCCCTCGACGACACCCGCATGCCGGGCCTGACCCGCACCCTGACCGGCGTCCCCACCGTGCCCGCCGCCCGCCGCCACGGTCCCGGCGGCCGGGAACCACTGCGCGTCCACGCCGGGCAGCTGTGGGACGGCACCGGGCGGGCGCCGCGCCACGACGTGGACATCCTCGTGCGCGGCGACCGGATCACCGCCGTCGCACCGCACCGCGCGCGCCGACCGGGCCACCGCACGTTCGACGCCTCCTCGTGGACGGTCCTGCCGGGCCTGTTCGACAGCCACACCCACCCCTACCAGGCCACCTACGGCGCCCGGCAGAACCTGACGGCCCTCGCCTACGGCATCACGACCACCGCCTGCATGGGCGGCCCGCTGTACGAGGCGGCCCGGCTGCGCGAGGCCACCGCGTCCGGCGCCTGCCTGGGGCCGCGCGCACTGGCCTGCGCCGAACTGATCGACGGCTCGCGCACCGCCTACAGCATGGGCCGCGCCCACCGCACCGAGAGCGGGGTACGGCGCACCCTGGCGCGGGCCGCCGCCCTGGACGTCGACTTCGTCAAGACCTATGTGCGCGCCCCGGGGACGTACATGGCACAGGCCGCCGAGGCGGCGCACCGGCTGGGGGTGCCGTGCGGCAGTCATCTGTGCGCGCCGGGCCGGGCCGCCGGCCAGGACCTGACCACCCATCTCCAGGCCACCCAGCGACTGCCCTACGGCCATGCCACCACCCCGCTCGGGCACATCCACCAGGATCTGGTCGAGCAGTACGCCGACGGCGGCTTCGCCCTGATCATGACGCCGTTCAGCGCGCAGGTCCTGCTCGGCGCCGACCCGGCGCTCGCCGACGACCCCCGGGTGGACGTCCTCATGCCGCCCTGGGACGCGGCGAGTGTCCACGACCGCGCCCGCACGCGCCCCGGCGCACCCGAACTCGCGGCGCTGGAAGTCGAGTTCGGCGACTACCGGCGGCTGGCCGAGCACGGGGCCCGGCTCGCCCTGGGCACCGACGCGCCGCTGGTGCCGGTCGGCCTCTCCCTCCACCTGGCGCTGCGAGGGCTGCACGCCCACGGGTTCACCGCGGCCGAGGCCCTGCACACCGCCACCACCGTCCCGGCCCGCCTCTTCGGTCTGGCCCCGGACCTCGGCACGGTCGAGGCGGGCAGGCTGGCCGAGCTGACGGTGGTCGGCGGGGACCCCTTCACCGACTTCGCCGCGCTCGTCGACACCGTCGCGGTGGTACGTGCCGGTGTTCCCCACCGCCGGGACGACCTCGTCGCCCGGCGCCACAAGGTGTCTCGGTCCCGGACACCCGTGTGATCGGCCGCGTCGGGGTGTGCACACACACCTGTACATTTCTGACGATGTGTCGGACGGAGGGTGGCTCGCGGTGGGCGGCCGCCGCGATGACGCCGGACACCGCCGCGGCGGGCGGGCGGCGGGTGCCGGGCAGGGCGGGGGAGCAGGGGCGCGGCGCGCGGCCGTCCACGGCCCGCTCCGCCGAGCGCCCGCGGACAGCGGGACCGGCGCCGGAGGGGGGAGCCCGCCGGGCCGTGGCCCGGTGCGAGCGAAGCGGACGGCCGGAGTTCTCCCTCCGTCGCACAGAGATCCGGCCGCATCAGCGAAGACTCGGCGGAGGCGTTCCGGAAGCGGAAGCGGTACCGGGCGCAGGCGGATCTTGAAATCCGTCGCGCACCGCTCCGCGCCGCCGGGCCGTTCGATACCCAATCACCCGGGTAAACCATGGAACTTTTACAAGTCCGATCGCAGGATCTTACATTCCTGGCTGCCTTGACCGCCTGGTGTCCGTGGGGCAGGGTATGCGCCGGGGTCGGACGTGCCTCGTGTTGCACGATCACGTGCCTGCACTGCTGAAATACCGCAGAACTGCTGCTTTGTATCGCCAATTGACGTCAAGGGAGCTTTGTGTGAGTTCAGTGCATGACGGTACCGCGACGGAAAAGAAGCAGTCACTCGCAAGCATGTTGGCACGTGCACGCGCCCGGGTCACCGACGGGCCGCGTCCCCGTCAGGACCGGAACAACGTCCCCCTCTCGTACTCGCAGAACACCTTGTGGTTCGTCGACCGGTTGCGGACCGGAATGTCGACCTACAACGTCGGATTCCTGTTCCGTCTCGAAGGCGATCTCGACGTAGACGCGCTCACCGGTTCCGTCACGAGCATCATCATGCGGCACGAGGCGCTGCGTACCTATGTCCTCGTGGAGAACGACGAGTATTTCCAGGGCATCGTGGAGAGCCCGGAGATCGTCGTCGAGCGGAAGTCCGCGCAGTCCGAGGAAGAGGCCGAGCGGCTCATGGCCGAACTCGGCGACACGGTGCTCGACCTGACGCGGTTCCCGCTGTGGCGGGCCGCTCTGGTCACCGTCGGCGACGACCTGCACTACTTCGGCTTCGTCGTCCACCACATCATCTTCGACGGGGTGTCGACCTCGATCTTCTTCGAGGAGTTAGAGCAGGAGTACAACGCCCGAAGAACCGGCACCACCCCCAAGATCGAGCCCCCCACCGTGCAGTTCGCCGACTTCAGCGAGTGGCAGCGCAAGCGCATGAGCGCGGGGGCCTGGCAGGAGAGCGCGGACTACTGGGCGGATACACTCAGCCATGTTGATGTCATGGACATTGCAGGTGACCGCCCGCTGCCGCCCGAGGCGACCTACGAGGGGTCCGCGCAGGAGAGCAACTGGCCGGGGCTCGCGGCACAGGTGAACGATCTCGCCTCGTCGCTGTCCACCACCCCGATCACCGTCTACGCCACGGCGATGGCCTGCCTCTTCCACCGGTACTCGGGTTCCGAGGACGTCATCTTCGGAATGCCCACCGCGAACCGCTCCGAAGTCGAGTGCGAAAGAACCGTCGGCTTCTTCATCAACATGCTTCCGCTGCGCTGCCGCATCGATCCCGACGAGACCTTCAAGGAATGCCTCGCGGGAATTCAGCGGCGGTTCCGCGACGGCCAGGCGCACGGACAGCTCCCGCTGGAGGAGATCATCGCGGGCGCCGGTGTCAAGCGCGACCCCTCGCGCTCCACTCTGTTCCAGTACACACTGACGATGAACGAGTGGGCGGAGCCGCTCCGGCTCGACGGAATCAAAGCCGACGAGAAAATACCGGAGACCTCGCGCGCGAAGTTCTTCCAGTCCTGGACCGTCACGCAGAACGGCCCGGATCTGGAGATCAATATCGGGTACAACACCGATATATTCGACCGGGCGACGATCGACACCATGCAGCGGGTCTTCGTCGGAATTCTGCGCAGGGCGATCTCCCTTCCCGACCTCAGTCTGCGGCAGTCCTGGGCCCATGACGAGGAATCCCGCGAAACCCAACGGCGTTTCGGCAGCGGACGCACGGTCCCGGCGCCCACCGGAAATGTCTTCACACATTTCTGTGAGATCGCGGACACATACGCGCAGCGCGTGGCCGTCAGCACCCCCGACGAGGAACTGACCTACGGTCAGCTGCGGCGGCGCGCCGAGGCGATCCGCGCCCACCTCGCCGCGCACGGCGTCGGCGCCGGCGACCGGGTGGGCGTCGCGCTCACACCGTCACCCGACTTCCCCGCGACCGTACTGGCGCTGCTGGCACTGGGCGCCGTGTATGTGCCGGTCGACGCGATGAATCCGCCGGGCCGTATCGAGGCGATCATCGACAACGCCGAACCGCGGCTCGTCGTCTGCGACGCGACGACGGCCGGGGTCGCACCCGCCCTGGAGTCACGACTGCCGGCCGGACTCCCGGACGCGGCGGACACCCCCGGCACGGCCCCGGGCGGGGACGCCATCGCCTACCTGATGTACACCTCGGGCAGCACGGGCACCCCGAAGGGCGTACTCGTCAGCCACGACAACATACTCGGGTTCATACGCAACGTCCGGACCCTGTTCGAACTCACACCTGAGGACCGGTTCCTCGGCTACGCGTCCTGCGGATTCGACGTCTCGGTCTTCGAGATGTTCGGCGCCCTGCTCACCGGCGCCTCGCTCCACGTCGTACCGTCCGCGATGCGCCTGGACATGTCGGGCGTCCAGCGGTTCCTGGAGGAGCACCGCGTCACGGTCACCGACCTGCCGCCGTCGGTCATGAAACTGCTCGACCCGGCCCCGCTGGACGATCTGCGCATCGTGTTCGTGGGCGGTGAGGCCTTCTCCCACGAACTCGTCCGGGCCTGGGGCAAGGGCCGGCGCATCTTCAACGGCTACGGCGTCACCGAGTGCACCGTCACCAGCATCGTCGAGGAGCTGAAGGAGCCGCTGTCGGCCGCCGCCCTGCCCATCGGCGCCCCGATGGACAACCATGTCGCGTATGTGCTGGACGAGCAGAACACACCCGTGCCGCAGGGAGTCATCGGACAGCTCGCCATCGGCGGCGTCGGACTGGCCGCCGGATACTGGCACCGGGACGAGGACAACCGGCGGCGGTTCATCCAGGACCCCGTCGGCGACGACCCCGAGGCGCGCCTCTATCTGACCGGTGACCTGGTGCGGCTCAACGGCGACGGCCGCCTCGTCTACGTCGGCCGCGCCGACAAGCAGGTCAAGATCAACGGCGTGCGGATCGAGATCGGCGAGATCGAGAGCGTCATCCGCGCCTTCGACGGGATCCGCAACGTGTACGTCCAGGTCCAGCAGGTGCAGGACCACAAGCGGGTCGTCGCCTACTGCGCCACCGGCGCAGCGCGCGATGTGTCCGAGACGGCGCTGCGGGAGCACTGCCGCAGGTATCTCGTCTCCACGATGGTGCCGAGCACCTTCCTGGTGCTGGACGAACTGCCCGTCAACGCCAGCGGGAAGATCGACGAGCGTGCCCTGCCCGGAGTCGACGCCACCGCCGAGCCGGAGCCCGAGGAGCGGCTCAGCGACGTCGAACGGCAGATGCTGACCAAGGCGTTCGGCCCGATCCTCGGCCGCACCGACTTCGCCAAGAACGTCAGCTTCTTCGACCTGGGCGGGACCAGCTTGCAGGCCGCCCAGCTGGTCTCCAAGATCAAGAAGATCTTCGCCACGGACATCTCCCTGGCCGCGTTCTTCGCGGACTCCAGCGTGCAGAGCATGGCCCTGGAGGTGGAACGGGCCCGGCTGGCCGGACTGCCCCCCGAGGAACTCGAGAAGGTCATCGAGCAGATGTCCGAAGAGGACGTTTCCCGACTCCTGGCCGAGTGAGCAGCCGGACATCGACCACAAGGGCAGGGAACACGTGATGCAACGTGAAGGGGAACGCCTGAACGCCTATCTCCGGACGAGATCGGCGGGGGCGGACACGACGAGTCTCATCGAACTGAGCCGGCCGGACTCCTCCGGCCAGGTGCTCCTGTTCGCCCACCCGGTGGGCGGCAGTCTGCTGGCCTACCAGCCGCTGGTCAGACGGCTCGGCGACCACCGCTGCTTCGGCCTCGAAGCCTCCGCGAGGACACCCGGCGACGGCGGCCCCGCCGCGTCGATGCAGGAACTGGCCCGGCGCTACGTCGAGAGCTTCGCCGGCCGGGGACCCGAGGTCGACGTGGTGTGCGGCTGGTCCTTCGGCGGCGCCCTCGCCTGGGAGATCGCCTGCCTGCTCGCCGCCCGCGGGCGCCGTCCCAGGGTGGTGCTCCTCGACTCGACGTGGTCGGGCGGCGTCTACCCGCGCTGGACACCCGGCGACGCGGTACGGGCCTTCGTGGACGACGTGTCCAGGCTGAGCGGACACGACGGCGAGAGCGCGCCGGACACCCGGGCGGAGGCCGCCGCCGCACTCGACATGGACCTGGAGACGTTCACCGAGCGCTTCGAGATCTTCGAGCACAACCGACGGCTCATCTGCGAGTGGGAGCCCACACCGGGAGACCTCGACGTCGTCTCCGTGCGCGCCGAGGAGTCCGCCAAGTGCGACTGGCGCACGGTGACTTCGGGCAGCGTACGCTTCGAGGACCTGCCCGGCGACCACTACGGCCTGCTCCGGGACGACGGCAACCTCGCCGCGATCGAGCGGGCCGTCCGGGACGAGCCGTCGGCCGCGGCGGCAGCCGTCCCGCACCCGGACGACCCGGCGGCCGAGGCCGGCGAGACCGCTCTGCACACGTCGCTGAAGCAGCTCGTGGACACGCCCCACTGGCGCGACCTCGTGATCAGGGCCCGGCGGATGGACCCCGACGCCATCACCGAGGCGTACCGGGAACTCGGCCGGCGCGGACTGCTCACCCCGGACTGGCCGGGCGAGTACGGCGGCGCCGGAACACCCACGCGCCGCGCCATCGAACTCTTCGAGGGTTTCTCCTCGACCGGCCTGCCGGACCTGGTGTACGCGCTCACCGTGCAGATCGTGGGCAACTTCGTCCTGAAATCCGGCTCCGAACGGCTCAGGCGCGAACTGCTCCCGCGCATCGCCCGCGGCGAGGAGTTCGCCACCGTCCTCTACAGCGAGCCGCGCGCCGGGAGCGACCTCGCGGCGCTGCGGACCAGGGCGGAACGCCGGGGCGAGAACTATGTCCTCAACGGCGTCAAGGTGTTCAGCATCTACAGCGACATCGCGGGTTCGGCGCTGGTGGCCGCGCGCACCGGACAGGACGGGCACAAGTACGACGGCATCACCCTCTTCGTCATCGACCTGGCGGCCGACGGCGTGAGCGTGGAACTCGTCGAGACGGTGCAACGCGAACGGATGTGCCGCGTACGCCTCCACGACGTCGAGGTCGAGAGCTGGCGCCGGGTGGGCGACGAGGACCGCGGCTGGGCCCTGCTCGACGGCGCCCTGGCCATCGAACGCACCGGCATCGACCATGTCGTCAGGGCGGCCCGCTGGCTGAAGGCACTGCACGCCACGACCGCACCCTCCGCACGCCTGCGGCGGCTGGAGGGCCAGGTCGAGTGCGCCACGACCCTGGCACGCGCGGCCACCGAGGTCTTCCTGCGCGCCGACGTCAGGGCCACCGACACCGCCGTCGCCAAGCTGTACACCAGCGAGACCTGCCAGCAGGTCGGGCACGAGGTGCTGCGCCGCTGGAGCACCCTCGCCACCGCGCCCGGCGCGGACGACCTGGTCCACGAGGAACTCTTCTCGGCGCTGACCGAGTCACCCGGACTCACCCTGTCCGCGGGCACGTCGGAGATGATGCTGTCCACCCTCTCGGCGGATCTCAAGGAGGAGTGCTCCCGGCGCTGCCTGGAGATCCTGCACCGCTTCGGCGGCGACCTCGTCGACACCGTCGTGGAGGTCCTCGAACCCGAGGGCGCCCGCATCAAGGCCGAGCCCCTGTTCGCCCACTCGGACGAGCGGCGCGAGGCACTGGCGAAGACCCTCACCGACCTCGGCTTCGACCTGGTCGAACGCCCCGAGGACGAGGGCGGTCTCGGGCTCGGCCTCACCGCCGGCTGCGGCATCAGCCTCGCCATGGGCTACCTCGGGTACGAGAACGCCTATACCCCGCACCACTTCGCGGGCGACGGCGGCACCCGGGCCCCGCACGGCCCGTGCGCGCAGCGCGCGTGCAGGCTGCGCCACGCGGCCTACGTCCTGGGCCTCGGCATCGGCCTCTTCCGCACCGCGTGGGAACACGCCGTCGTCCGGGAGCAGTTCGGCCGCCGCCTCGTCGACCACGACTCCCTGATGTTCCCGCTGATCCGCGGCTACGCCGAGCTGACCGCCCTGGGCGCGCGGCTCCACGAACTCGCCGAGCACGCGCGGGACGCGGACGAGGACGCCGTACGGCGCTTCGAACTGGTGGAACAGGACGCCCTGGTGCGCGTCGTGCGTGGCGCCATGCAGGTGCTGGGCGCCCAGGGCATCACGGAGTGGTCGGTCGGCTCCCGCTTCTACATGAAGTGCGCGCAGAACATGGGACTCCTGGACCACGAGGGCATGGTGGCGGACGGATGACCCGGGCGGCGGAGCCGCCGCGAGCGGGCCGCCGGTGAACCCGGCCCCGGCCGGAATGCACGAGCAGTGTCCGCGTCACCCCACCCCCCATGCGAAGGCGGTCTTCCGATGCGAGTCTCCCTCAAAGGCCCTCAGCCCTCGGACACGGCGTCGCCGGACGTCTACGAGGAAGCGCAGTACGCCGAACGGGACATGCACGCGGTCTGGCAGGAACTGCGCGACAGCGGCGGCCTGCACCGCCAGCGGACCCCCGACGGACAGGAGTTCTACGCGGCGACGCGCTACGCCGACGTCCGCGAGGTCCTGGGCGATCCCGGGACGTACTCCTCGGCGTACAGCACCATGCTCACCGTACGGGGGGACGGGGACGTCGCGGCGGGCGCGGCGATCCACCTCACCGACCCGCCCCTGCACTCCGAGATCAAACGCGCCTTCACCCCGCTGATGACCGTGCCGGCCGCACAGCGCCTCGAACAGGGCATCACGGACCGCATGTCCGAGCTGTTCGAGACCGTGCGCGGCCGGGAGTCGTTCGACTTCTGCGAGGCGATGGTCACCCTGCCCATGACGATCACCGGGGAGTTGATGGGCATTCCGCAGCAGGAGTGGACCACCACCGGCCGGGCGACGGTGCGTGCCATGGGGGGAGCGGACCCGGCCGGGTCGGAGTACCAGCGCCGGTTCGAGCTCTTCGAGGCGCACACGACGATCATGACCGTCCTCGGCGAGGTGCTGGAGGCGAACCCTTCCGGGGACACGGTGAGCGGACGGTGCCCGGTCACCGCCCAGGTCGTCGGCGACGAGACCAGGGACGTCGCCCTGCTGAACGCGTACGCGTTCCTCATGGGCGCCAACCCCACCGTGCCCCAGACGATCAACCAGACGCTGATCCTCCTGGCGAGCGACGGCGATCTGTGGTCGTGGTTCACCCGCCAGGAGCGCACCGACCAGAGGTTCGTCGACGAGGCACTGCGCTGGGCGAGCCCCGTCAACCACGTCCTGCGGCGCACCACCGCCGACACCGTGCTCGCCGGGACCGAGGTGCCGGCCGGTTCGCTGGTCTCCGCCTGGATCGCCTCGGCCGACCGCGACGAGGCGGTGTTCGAGGAGCCGTACGCCTTTCTGCCGGACCGCTCCCCGAACCAGCACCTGGCCTTCGGAGTCGGAGTGCACCGCTGCATCGGGCAGCACGTCGCCGCCCTCGGCATGCGGATATTCTTCGATCTCTGGCGGAAGAATGTCCGTTCCGTGTCGCTCGGCGGAGATCCCGGACATCTCATCTCGAACTTCTTGAACGGCGTAGTGTGTCTGCCGCTGACAGTGACCTGGAAATGACCGGGAATGACCGGCCGGGTCGACTGAGAAACCGCGGAAGGCAGAACTGATGAGTGAATTCGTCACCACTGTTGTCGGACCGGACGACTGGCCCGCCGTCAGCGAGTTCTTCGAACCGAAAGGACTCGTGGAGAACTGCTGGTGCACGTACTTCCGGATGACATCGAAGGAGCGCTCCGGCTGCGGCACGGCGGCACGCCGGGACCGGCTTCGCGACCTGGTCACGTCCGGCGAGCGGGTGGGCGTCCTCGGCTCGGTCGACGGCGTCCCGGTCGGCTGGCTCGGGGCCGGTCCCCGGGCGTCCTTCCCGCGGCTGCGCGGATCCCGCGCGGCGAAGCCGATCGAGGGCGACGACCCCGAGCACATCTGGTCCATCGTGTGCCTCTACCTGGCCCGTGAGCACCGCCACCGGGGCCTGGTGAAGGTGCTCGTCGACCGGGCGGTCCAGTGGGCACGGGACGAGAAGGCGGAATTCATCGAGGCATTTCCCGAGGACGACCGCGATCCCGGGGCCGCATTCGACCGCCACAGCTTCCACGGCCGGGTGAGCACCTTCGAGTCCTGCGGATTCACCGTCGTCGAACCCCGCCTACAGCGCAGAGCCTTGGTACGGAAGGATCTCCGTTGACAGTTCACAAGATGCTCGTGCTGGAGCCGTTCCTGAACAACCAGGCGGCGACCACACCCGACAATCTCGCCGACGGACGGCTGAACATCTGGCGGAACTCGCTCCCGGCGCGGAGCGAGCCGCTGGAGGTCGTCGTGGACGGTGTGCCGCTGCGCAGCGCACCGCTCGACGGGCGGGGCCCGGACAACGTGCTGTGCTCGGGACAGCGGATAGCGGTCCCCGAGCGGCGCTGGGACTGGCTCTATGTCATCGGCTGCGGTGAGCGGCGGGTCAGAGACGTCCTCACCTGGCACTTCTCCAACGGCTCGGTGGACCGCGACCACTTGGCGCTCTCCGACCTGTGGGAGGGCCGCTCCGGCTACGGCGAGGAACTCGCGCTGCGCACCGACGTCATCCACTACCCGTACCACGTGCAGGAACGCATCGGGATCACCCTCTGGTGCCAGCGTGTGCCGATCACCTCCCGGCAGCCGCTCGGCGCCATGTCACTGCCCAAGAACCCGGCCGTGCACCTCTTCGCCATGACGCTGGTCGGCCGGCGGGCGGGCGGCCGGTCGGCGGACGAAGGGGACCAGTCGTGAACGCGAGCGGTACGACCGGGACGGCACTGCGCGCTCCGCGGTGGGACGGCACCACCGGCACCTACCCCCAGTGGTACGAGGACCCGCTGAGCTGTCTGCAGACCACTCTCGGCAGCATCCTGCTGGAGCACGGTCTGCGGCCGGTCGAAGTGCTCGGCCGGGCCTGCGAGTTCGCGTTCGCGCCCGACGACGTCATGTGCGAGGAGTTCTACCGCCCCGCGCAGAGCAGCCGCGGTGTGGCGGCCGACCTGTGCCCCTACCACGACGTGGAGTCGGCCTGGACGTCCGGGAAGGACGCCGACGACCTGATCGGCCTCATCGAGGAGCACGCCGCCGTCATCGTCGCGGTGGACAACTACCATCTGCCCTTCCGCCCCGCCTACCACGATGTGCACGCGGCCCACCTCGTCGTGGTGCCCGCCTGGCGGCGCACCGGCGGCGGACAGCTGGAGTTCTACGTCTCCGACGCCCAACCACCGGGATTCCAGGGGTGGCTGGCCGCCGAGCACCTGGTGGAGAGCTGGACGTCCGGCAACCCCACCGACACCCAGGACGTGTTCTTCTCCAGCCGGGAGATCGGCGGCCGGGTGCTGACGGTGAAGGTGCGGCCGGAACCGGGACCGCTCACCGACGACCAGGTCGTACGGGCGCTCAGGGGCAACCTCGACCGGTGGGACACCGGCACGGCCGGCCCCGCCGACCGCGTCTGGACCGGCCGCAGCGGGCTGCGCCGGTTCGTCGAGCGGCTGGACGAGCACAGCGCCGACCCGGCCCGGCTGCGGCCCGCGTACACCTTCGGCTGGGCCATGCAGGCGCAGGCGTACCTGCACGGGCGGTTCGCCCAGGAGTGCGCGCTCCGCACGCGCCCCGGCCATCTGGCCGAGGTCGCGGCCTCGGCGGACCGGGTCGTCTCCGCCTGGTCGAACGTACGGCTGCTGAGCGCGCACGCGGCGCACACCCCCGGGACACCGGAACTGATCCGGCGGCGCGGCGAGGAGCTGTCGCACGCCTACGAACAACTGGCCGTCGACTGGCGGCTCGCCCTGTCGACGGAACGGACGGACGCCTCATGAACGGCGCAGCCGCGGACACCCTGGCGCTCACCGGGGGCGAGCCCGTACTGGGCACGCTCGCGCCGGTGGACTGGCCGAGGACGACGGACGCCGACCGCGCGGCGGTGCTCTCGGTCCTGGACTCGAACGTCCTCGTCTCCGACCGCACCGGCGGCCCGACCGCCGTCGAGCGGCTGGAGAGAGCCTGGGCGGACTACTTAGGCGTACGGCGCTGCGTCGGCGTCAGCAACGGCACCACCGCCATCGAACTCGCCCTCCTGGCACACGGGGTGGGCCCCGGCGACGAGGTCGTCGTCCCCGCGCTGACCTTCGTCGCCACGGCGATGGCCGTGGTGCACGTCGGGGCGACACCCCGCTACGCCGACGTCGACCCGGTCACCTTCACCATGTCACCGCGGAGCCTGGCCGCGCAGATCACCGGGCGGACCAAGGCCGTCGTCCCGGTGCACCTGCACGGCCTGAGCGCCGACATGGAGGCGATCGGCGACATCGCGCGCCGCCACGGCTGCGTGGTGATCGAGGACGCAGCCCAGGCCCAGGGCGCCCGGTACCGGGACACCCTGTGCGGCGCGTCGGGCAACACCGCCACGTTCAGCCTCCAGATGACGAAGAACCTCCCCACCTGCGGGGAAGGCGGACTCGTCGTCACCGACGACGACGGCGTGGCCGACCGGATCGTCCAGTTGCGCCAGTTCGGCGAGACCATCCGCGCGGACCGCCCCCGGCGGTACGTGAGCCACCGCCTCGGCTTCAACGCGAAGCTGAGCAACGTCCAGGCGGCCTACACCGCGAGCCAGCTGGAGCGGTTCGAGGAGTACCACGCGGCCCGCAGATCCAATGTCGCCGCCTTCCTGGCACGGCTGGAGCACCTGGACGGCCTGCTGTGCCCGGCGGAGCCCGAAGGCTACGAGCACGCGTGGCACATCCTGCGGTTCGTCGTCGACCTCGGCCGGCTCCTGCCCGGCGTGGACACCGCGACGGCGCGGAACCTGCTGATCCGGGCCCTGCGCGCCGAGGGCCTGCCGGCGACCAGGTACCAGATGATGCCGGTCCCCGAGCAGCCCGCGCTGCGGTCCATATGCCCCCAGGAGCCGGGCTCGTGGCCGGTCACCCAGGACGTCGTCGACCGCAGCTTCACCCTCCAGCAGCGCCATCTGCCGCCCGACGCCGGGCCGTTGCTCCAGGACTTCGCCGATGTCCTGGAGAAGGTCTGGTCGCATCTGAAGGTCCTGGCGGAACTCGCGGAAGGTGCGGACCGCTGACCAGATCCGTGCACGAGCCGGCGGCCCGCGAACAGCTCGCGGCCCGCGCCCACCGCGTCCGGGAGCACATCGTGGAGATGTGCTCCGGCCCCGAGGGCGGCCACCTGGGCGGATCGATGTCCTGCGTGGAGATCCTGGTGGCGCTGTTCTTCCACACGATGAACGTCGACCCCGCCGATCCCGGACGGGCCGAGCGGGACATGTTCGTCCTGAGCAAGGGGCACGCGGCGATGGCCCTCTACGCCGTACTCGCCGAGCGCGGCTTCATCGCACCGGAGGAGATCGGCACCTTCTGCCGCCCCGGCGGCAGGCTGGCCACCCACGGCAACGCCGCCGTCCCCGGCGTCGAGTTCGCCACCGGCTCCCTCGGCCACGGCCTCGCCCTCGCCAACGGCACCGCCTGGGCGCAGCGTCGGCGCGGCGGGACACCCGCCCGCACCTATGTGCTGCTCGGCGACGGCGAGTTGCAGGAAGGATCCGTGTGGGAGGCGGCCCAGGTGAGCCGCGCCCTGAACGCCGGGAACCTCGTCGCGGTGATCGACGTCAACGGCTTCCAGCAGACCGGGGCCGTCGGCGAGGTGAGCCCCGGCGCGCCCGTGGCCGACCGGTGGAACGGCTTCGGCTGGCACACCGTCGAGGTGGACGGGCACGACCCGGCGGCCCTCTGCGCTGCCTTCGACGAGGCGGCGGAGACGGACGGGCCGACCGCGGTGGTCTGCCGCACGGTCAAGGCACAGGGCACCGGTGTCCTCGCGGGCCGGGCCGTCTCCCACTTCGTGCGGCTCGACACCGCGAAACGCGCACGCGTCCTGGCCGGACTGCGCCGAACGGCCCCGCCCGGCGGCACGAAGGGAGCGCCCCGCCATGCCTGAGGTCACGGCGGAGCGGGCGAGCACCCGCGCAGCCTTCGCGGACGCCCTGCCGGAACTCGCGGTACGGCACGGCGTACTCGTCGTCGACACCGACACCGGCAGCGTCAAACCGACAGCTGAGATGGATTACCTCAACGTCGGCATAGCGGAGAACGCCGCCATCGGGCTCGCCGCCGGTGCCGAGCACTGCGGACGGCGCGCGCTGGTCTGCACGTTCGGCGCCTTCGCCGTCAGCCGGGCGTTCGAGTTCATCAAGCTCGACATCGCCTATCCGCGGCGCCGGGTGTGCATCGTCGGCACCCACGGCGGCGCCAGCGGGGGCTGGCTGGGGCCGACCCACCACGCCACCGAGGACCTGGCCCTGATGAGCGCGCTGCCCCACATGCGCGTCGTCGTCCCGGCCGACGCGCACCAGACGGCGCCGCTGCTGGAGCAGTGCCTGCGTCACGACGGCCCGACCTACCTGCGCCTCGGCCGCAAGGCGTCGCCGCTGTTCGCGGGCGTGCCCGCACCGGAACTGGGCGTACCCCAGGTGGTCCGGCCCGGCCGCGACATCGCCCTGGTCGCGACGGGACCCGAGATGCTCTCCACGGCCCTGGACGTCGCCCAGGCCCTGGCCGACGAGGGACACAGCGCCCAGGTGGTCAACGCCCACACCGTCGACCAGGAGGCCGCCGCCGCGACCGGACGGGTCCTCGCCGGGCAGTGCCGTCTGCTGGTCACGCTGGAGGAGGCGTGGACCTCCGGCGGAATGGGCGCGCAGATCGCCGCGGCGGTCGGAGCCCGCGGCATCCCGTGGCTCCCGATCGGCGTCACCGGCTTCCTCCCGCCCGGCACCCACGCGTCCCTGCTGGAGGCCGGCGGCCTCACCGCCGACTCCGTCCTCCGCCAGGTGCTGAAGTCCGTCACCGGCCCGCGGTGACCGAGAGCCGACCGAGAGCCGACGGAGACCCCACCGAGAACCGACCGAGAACCGACCGAGAACCGTCCGAGAACCGTTCGAGAAGGGACAGACGAGATGGACACGCAGTGCGTCAGCTGCGCCGGCCCGTTGCAGATACCGGCGGACAGCTATCAGGGGGAGATCGTGAGCTGCCCGGGGTGCGCGGCGGAACTGGAGATCCAGTCGACGGCCCCGCTGGCCCTGGCGATCGCGCCCGAGCCCGAAGAGGACTGGGGTGAGTGACCGCCCGGGGAGACGGCCGCGGCCGGTCGGGATCCTCCTGTCCACCGTCCGCTACGAGGAGCGCCGCCTCCTGGACGAACTGGAGCGCCGCGGCATCCCCGCGGTCCGGCTCGACCCCCGCACCCTGTCCTTCGCACCGCGGGACGCCGAGCGGCTCGTGGGCATGCGGGTCCTCAACCGGGAGATCTCCAGCCAGCGCGCGGCGCTCACGGCCGAGTCACTGGAAGCGTTCGGCGCGTATCCGGTGAACGGCGCGACCGCGAGCCGCGTGTGCGGCAACAAGTGGTCCACCTACGTACGGCTGAGGCAGCTCGGCATCCCCACCCCGACGACGCTGCTGGCGCCGTCCCCGGAAGCCGGGCGGGAGGCGATCGAGACGGTCGGCTACCCGGCCGTGGTCAAGCCCCTCAGCTCGTCGTGGGGCAACCGGGTCAGCCTGATCACCGACCGGTACGCGGCCGACGCCGTCCTCGAACACTGCGCCGCGCTGCCCTCGGCGGTCACGCGGACCGTGATCGTGCAGGAAGCGGTGAGACCCGGCGCGCCGGACATCCGGGGCATCGTGGTCGACGGTGTCTGCGTGGGCGTCATCGTCCGGGCGGGCGGCGACTGGCGCAACAACGTCGCCCGGGGAGCGACGGTGGAGCAGCACCCGCCGGACAAGGAGATCCAGCGGCTGTGCGTCCGGGCGGCGGCCGCCGTGGGCGCCCGGATCGCCGGGGTGGACCTGGTCGAGGGCGCGGACGGGCACCACCTGGTGCTGGAGGTGAACTCCCGCGTGGAGTTCCAGGGGTTCGAACGGGCGACGGGTGTCGATGTCGCCGCGCGGATCGTGGAGGCATGTGTGTCCGAGCCGACCGATGTGAAGGTGCCCGTATGAAGCGCGTCGCGGTGGTGGGCGGCAGGGGATTCGTGGGCGGCGAGCTGCTGCGCCTGCTCGTCCACCATCCCGGGGTCGAGGTCACCGCCGTGACCTCGGACACCCAGGCCGGCAAGGCGGTGGAGAGCGCGCACCCGCCGCTGCGCGGCAGCGGACTGCGCTACAGCAGGCGCGCGGACCTGGAACCGGCCGACCTCGTCTTCCTCGCCGGGGTGCACGGCTCCACGGCGAAGATCCTCGACGAGACGACCGCGCTCGCACCGAAGATCGTGGACCTGACCGCCGACTTCCGGATCGAGGACGGCGCCCTGATGGAGCGCTACTACGGCTGGCGGCGCGAGGGGGAGCACGCCAGGGCCTTCGTGCGCGGCCTGCCCGAACTCCACCGCAAGCAGATCACCGACGCGAACCGGGTCGCGGTCCCCGGCTGCATGGCCACCAGCGCGATCCTGAGCCTCGCGCCGCTCGCGGCCCGCGGCCTCCTCCAGGAGGTGCAGATCGACGCGCGCACCGGCAGCAGCGGCTCCGGCGCCTCCAGCGGCCCGGCCAACTCGCACGCGCTGCGCAGCGGTGTGCTGCGGGTGTTCGCGCCGTTCGACCACCGGCACGAGGCGGAGGTCGTCGAGGCGCTCGGTGTCGGGACCTCCATGACGGTCACCGCGACACCGCAGGTGCGCGGCGTGCAGACGGTGACCAAGGTGGCCGTCGGCGAGGTGAGCGAACGCGAACTGCTCGCCATGTACCGCGAGGACTACGCCGCCGAGCCGTTCGTCCGCCTGGTGAACAGTCCGCGCGGCACCTACCGCTACCCGGACCCCAAGGTCCTGCTCGGCTCGAACCACTGCGATGTCGGGATCGTCGCGGACCACCGCGGCAGGGCGCTCGTGATGGGCGCCCTCGACAACCTCATGAAGGGAGCCGCGGGCGGCGCGGTCCAGTGCATGAACCTCATGCTCGGACTCCCGGAGACGTGCGGTCTGACGTTTCCCGGCCTGCATCCGGTGTGAACATGATGAGACTCGTGGTGAAGTGGGGCGGCAGCCTCCAGGACGACAGCGCGCGGATCGCCGACGACATCGCCGCCCTGAGCGGCGGCCACCGCGTCACCGTGGTGCACGGCGGCTCCCGGGACATCGACGACACCCTCGGCGAACTCGGTCTGCCGCGGCGCACCTTGCGCTCCCCGGACGGGATGGTCACGCGCTACACGGACGAGCGGACGCTCGGCGCTCTCATGATGGCGATGCGCGGCCGCACCCAGGCGCGGATCGTCTCGGAACTGGCCGCGCGCGGTGTGACGGCCGTGGGCCTGTCGGGAATGGACGGAGGACTGGTGCGCACCGAACGCAAGGCGGCCGTCCGCGCGGTCTTCGACGGCTCTGTGCGCGTGGTGCGCGACAACTTCGCCGGCCGGATCACCGGCGTGGACACCGCCGTCCTGGACGCGGTGCACACCTGCGGCATGGTCCCCGTCGTGTGCCCCCCGGGCATGACCGCCGACGGGCAGGCGACCAACGTCGACGCGGACCGGATGGCCTGCGCGATCGCGGCGGCCTGGCAGGCGGACCGGCTGCTCCTGTTCACCGACGCGCCGGGCGTCCTCGCCGACCCCGCCGACCCCTCGTCCGTCATCGCCGCACTGAGCCGCGACGAGGCGGGACGTCTGGTGCCGGAGCTGACGGGCGGCATGCGGATGAAGGTCGCCGCCGCGGTGGAGGCCCTGGAGAGGGGCGCACAGGCGGTTCAGGTGTGCGACGGACGGGTGGACTCGCCCGTCGCGAAAGCTCTACGAGGGAGCGGAACCCTCATCGGGAAGGGTCTTGGCACACCGTGACGATCGAACATCTCAGCACCCAGAAAAGCGAGTTGACCGACGACGAAGCCGTCGCACTGCTCGCCGAGGCAGTGGCGACACCGTCCGTCTCCGGCGACGAGCGGCGCCTGGCCGAGCGGCTGCGGCACATCGCGGCCGGACACGGCGCGCGGAGCCACATCGACGAGGTGGGCAACGTGCACGCCCTGGTCGGCCGCGGACCGCGCACGGTCATGCTCCTCAGCCACCTGGACACCGTGCCGGGCGCCGTCCCCTTCGAGCACACCGGGACCCTCGTCCGCGGCCGCGGCGCCGTGGACGCCAAGGGCCCGCTGGCGGCCATGCTGGTCGCCGCGCTCGGCAGCCGCGACCTCGGCATCCGCGTCCACTGGGTGGGCGTCGTCGAGGAGGAGACCCTGTGGTCCCGGGGCGCCGAACACGTCCGCGCGACCGTGCCGGTGCCCGACGCCGTCATCGTGGGGGAACCCAGCGGCGCCTCCGCGGTGACCATCGGCTACAAGGGGATGGCCGAGTTCGAGGTGCGGTGCGAGGTCCCGCGCACCCACACCGCGACCCCCGGGCCGAAGGCCGGCGAGATCCTGGTACGGGCGCTCGGCCGGCTCCTCGACACCTACGGGACCCGGGGCAACGCGAACTTCGGTGACGTCGGCCTGGTCGTCAGGGACGGCCGCCTCGAACCGTTCTCCGGTGGGTGCTCCCTCGTGTTCCGCACACCCCCGGGCCTCTCGCCCGAGGAACTGCTGCGGCAGGTCTCGGCGATCCTCGGCGAGGGGATCGACGTCGTCCCGGTGTACGACGTCCCCGCCGTCATGGTGCCGCGCGGTTCGGCGTGCGTACGCGCGCTGACCCGCGCCATCCGCCTCGAAGGGCTGCGGCCCGCCCACAAGCTCAAGACGGGCACCAGCGACATGAACACCCTCAGCAGGAGCTGGCAGGTGCCGATGGCGACCTACGGCCCCGGGGACTGCCACCAGGACCACACCGACACCGAGCACATCCTGGTCCAGGAGTACCTGGACGGCGTACGCATCCTCCGCACGGCCCTGCGCGAACTGGACAACTCCCTGCGAGAGGCGGCCTCATGACGGAGCGGCAGCCGGACCTCCTGGCGCTGTGGTGCGTACCGCGCTCGCGGTCGACCGCGTTCGAGCGCGCGATGTACGAGCGCGGCGACTTCCTGGTGATACATGAGCCGTTCTCGCGCGTGTGCGACTTCGGCACCGCCGAGGTCGCCGGGCGCACCTGCACCGGCCAGGAGCAGGTGATGGCCGCGCTCGTCGACGCGGCGGCCGACCGGCCCGTCTTCTTCAAGGACACCACCGACTTCCCCCTCGACCGGCTCGCCGCCGGCCCGGCCTTCCTGAAGCGGTGCCGGCACGCCGCGATGGTCCGCGACCCCGGCGACACGGTCCGCTCACACCTGAGGATGCAGTCCGACGCCACCTCCGCGGCGATGGGCTTCGGACATCTGTGGGACATCGTCTCGACCGTGACGTCCTCGGGGCTGCCCATGCACCTGGTCGACGGCGACCGGGTGGCCGGTGACCCGGAGGCGGAGATGCGGCGGTACTGCGCGGCCATGGGCATCGCGTTCCTGCCCGAGTCGCTCGCCTTCCGCAAGGAGCCGCCGCCCAGTTGGCGGGCGACCGGGCGCTGGCACGCCGGCGCCAGCGAGTCCAGCGCGCTCGGAGCCGCCCCGGCCGGGAAGGGACCCCTGCCGGACGAACTGGAGCGGACCGCCGCCGCCTTCGAACGCGAGCAGTTGCCGTACTACGAGCTGATCACGGCGGCCCTGGGCAAGGACGGCGAACGCAAGCCCGAAGTCCCTTGAAAAGCAAGCGAGTTCGACTGGCGCAACCACCGTCCGTGGCAGGGCTCAGGACACTAGATTGACGCTGCCGCACGGCGCGTGGGACACGAGCAACAGGTACCGGCAAGGACGACAGAGGAGCGGACATGACATTGGGCCGTAGCTTCACCAAGCTGTGGTGGTCGCAGGGCCTATCGAACCTCAGCGACGGGCTGGTGCTGGCCGCCGTACCCCTCCTCGCCGTGACGATGACCCGCGACCCCCTGCTCATCTCCGGCATGACGGTGGCCCAGTTCCTGCCGTGGCTGCTGTTCACGCTGCCGTCCGGAGCACTCGCCGACCGCATCGACCGACGCCTCATCATGGTCTGGGGCAATGTGATCCGCGCCGTCGGATTCGGCCTGCTGGTCCTGACCCTCGTGGCCGACCTGCGCCACATCACCATCCTCTATCTGGCCGTGTTCCTCGCCGGCACGGCCGAGACACTGGTCGACAACGCGGCCCTGACCGTCCCGCCGCGCCTGGTCAAACGCAGCGACCTCGAACGGGCCAACGGCCGTCTGTTCGCCACCCAGTCGGCCATCAACAACTTCGTCGGACCCACCGCGGGCGCCGCCCTGTTCGCGATGTCGGCGATCCTCGTCTTCACCTCCAGCGCGGGACTCTTCGCCCTCGCCGCACTGGCCGCGTTCACCCTGCCGCGGATGCTGCCGACCGCGAGCGACACCAGCGGCGCCCAGCACACCCCGGGCGAGGTCGTGCGCAGCATCAAGGAGGGCTGGTCCTACTTCTGGAACCACCGGCTGCTGCGCCGGGTCGCGTTCATCTCCGGCTCGATCAACCTGTTCTCGTCCGCCACCGGCGGCCTGCTCGTCCTCCTGGCCACCGGCCCCCTGGGCGTCTCCGACTCCTGGTACGGCATCTTCATCGCCGTACCGGCGGTCGGAGCCGTCATCGGCTCGCTGATCGCCGCACGCGTGGTCCCGGCCATCGGCGGGGGACCGGTCACCTGGCTCGCCGCGCTCGTGCCCGCCGCCAGCTATGTGGTGCTCGGCCTCAGCGGGAACGTCTTCCTCGTCGAGGTCTTCATGTTCTTCGCCGCGATCGCCACGGCACTGAACCAGATCGTGGTCAGCACGCTCCGCCAGGCGGCCGTCCCCGACGAACTCCTCGGCCGCGCCACCGCCGGATACCGCCTGATCGTGCTCGGCGCGGTGCCCGTCGGAGCCTTCCTCGGCGGCGGACTGGGACGCTGGCTGGGACCCGGGACCACCTTCGTGGTGTGCGGCACAGGACTGGCGCTCGCCGCGCTCGTCTTCGCCTCACGCGTCACGACCCGGGCGCTGCGCGAGGCCGAGCAGACCGTCCACCCCACCGCCGCCGAACCCATCGCCTGACCACGACACCGCACCGGATCCGGAAAGAGCGCACCAGATGAGCCTGACCCTGTCCCACACCACGATCGACGCCCGCGACCCCTACGCGCAGGCCCGGTGGTGGTGCGAAATGGCCGAGTTCTCCCCGCAGGAGGGGGTGCGGCCGGGCTCGGACGAGTGCTACGTGATCACCGAACACGGCTACACGGTGCTCTTCATCCTCGTGCCCGACGCGAAGACGGTGAAGAACCGCGTGCACTTCTGCATGCGCCCAAAGGACCGCTCGCAGGACGAGGAGGTGGCCCGCGCCCTCTCCCTGGGAGCGAGCCTGGTCACCGACTTCCGGGAGAGCGGCGGCTGGGTGGTCATGGCCGACCCGGAGGGCAACGAGTTCTGCATCCTGACCGCTTCGCGGCACACCGACGCACCCACGGAATCGTGAGCCGAGCCGACCAGACGAGAACAGGAGATCCCGTGACCGAGAACCGCGACGCCGTGTGCAAGGCCGAGTACGAGCCACCCGCGGACGAACTGGAGGAGGTGCTCGCCGCCGTCATCGCGGAGGTGCTGGACGTCGACCAGGTCGGCCGGCGCGACAGCTTCTACGACCTCGGCGGCGCGTCCCTGTCGGCCATCCGGATCTGCGCCCGCGTCGAACGCCGCCTCGGCATCCGCGTCGACCCCGCATGGCTGCTCGAACACGACGAACTGGCCGACTTCGCCGAGCAGATCCGGCTCGGTGCGGCGTGAACGAGCCGACGAACACACCGCCGCCGCGCACCGTGCACGCCGCGGTCATGGAGCACGCCGCCACGGCACCCCGCGACCTCGCCCTGGCGCACGGCGACGAACGCATCGACTACCGGACCCTCACCGATGCGGCGGCGGCACTGGCCGGGCAGCTCACCGCATGGGGCGTACGGCCCGGCGACATCGTGCCGCTGCTGGTACCGCGCGGCGCCCAACTGGTCGCCCTCCAGCTCGGCGTGCTGATGAGCGGCGCCGCCTACGCCACCCTCGACCCGCGCTGGCCCGCCCCCCGCATCGGGTCGATCCTCCGCCAGCTCGACCGCCCGGTCGTCGTCGGCCGTCCCGGCGGCGAACCCCTCGGCGTCACCCGGGCCCTCGACCCGGTCCCCCTCGCCGCGCTCGCCGGGTCCGCGCGGGCGGACCGGTTCGAGCCGGTGCACGCCGCCCTGGACGATCCGGCCATGGTGTTCTTCACCTCGGGCAGCACAGGTGTCCCCAAGGGGGTGCTCATACCCCACCGGGCGGTCACCCGGATGTTCGGACCGGGCGGCCTGGACGGCTTCGGGCCCGGACACCTCACCCCGCAGGTCGCGCCCGCCGCCTGGGACATGTACGCCTTCGAGCTGTGGGGCCAGCTCACCACCGGCGGCGCCGTGGTCGTCGTCGACGAGAACCACCTCATGCCCAGCCGGCTGCGCTCCCTCGTCACCGACGAGGGGATCGACACGGTCTGGCTCACGACCTCGCTGTTCAACCTGGTCGTCGACGAGGACCTGGACGCCTTCGAGGGACTGAAGACGCTCTACGTCGGGGGCGAGAAGCAGTCCCCCCGCCATGTCGAGATGTTCCTGCGGCGCTTCCCCGGCCTGCCCCTCTGGAACGGCTTCGGACCGGCCGAGAACTGCATGCTCACCACGGTCCACCGGATGGGACCCGACGACAGGAACGCCCCCGCGGGCATCCCGGCGGGTGTGCCGGTGCCCGGCACCACGGTGATCCTGCTGCGCGAGGACGGCTCACCGGCACCGCGCGGCGAACGCGGCGAGATCGTCGCACTCGGCCCCGGAGTGGCCCTGGGCTACCTCAACGACGACATCCTCACCCGCGAGAAGTTCCCGGAACTGGACGTGGCGGGCGAGCAGCGCCGCGCCTACCGCACCGGAGACATGGGAGTCTTCGACGACCGCGGCGTCCTGCACTTCCACGGCCGCCGGGACCGGCAGATCAAACTGAGCGGCAACCGCATCGAACTCGGCGACATCGAGGCCGCCGCGTCCACCGTCCCGCAGATCCGCACCTGTGCCGCCGTGGCGCGCACGGACGAGGGCGGCACCGTCGCACACATCGCGCTGGTCTACACCCTCGTCGAGGGCGTCGAGCTGACCCCGCGGGAACTGCGCGCGGCCCTCGGCGCGCTGCTTCCCGCCTACGCCGTCCCCGGCAGGTTCGAGCAACTGGACGACCTGCCCCGCAGGGAGAACGGCAAGGTCGACCTGCCCGCTCTGGAGAGGCGCCGGGTGTGATGCGCGCCTTCCCGCAGACCTTCGAGCAAGAGGCGCTCTGGATCGCCGAACAGTTCATGCCGGACCCCTCGCCGTTCCTGGAGACATGGGCGCAGTACATCGCCGGACCGCTCGACGTACCGGCCCTGGAACGCGCCCTGGCCGCGCTGGTGGGACGGCACGCCGCGTTACGCACCCGGTTCGAGCTGGACGACACCGGCGCGGTACAGCGCATCGACCCGGCCGGCACCGTCCCCCTGGAACGGCTCCCGTGGCCCGGCGGAGACCTGCACGACACCCTGCGCCGGGCCGGCCGGCGCCCCCTCGACCTGACCGTGTCACCGGCCAGGCTGACGCTGTACGACTACGCGCCCGACGAACACGTGCTGCTGCTCCAGATCCACCACATCGCCGTCGACGACGCCTCCCTGGCACTGCTCGACCACGAGCTGTCCGCCCTGTACACCGAGGAGACCGGCGGTGAACCGGCGAAGCTCACCCCGCCCGCCCTGACACTCGGCGAGCACGCCGTCCGGGCGCGGGCGGCCGGGATCGCACCGCAGGACCTCGCCTTCTGGGCCGGCTACCTGGACGGGGCACCGCCGCTCACCCACCTGCCGCCCCGGATCCGCCCGGCGGCCGCCCGGCGCGGCCCCGACTGCGACTGCGACTGCGTGCGCGCCACCGTCCCCGCCGAACTGGGCAGGGCCGTCCGCGCGGCGGCCCGCACGCTGCGCACCACGCCCCATGTGCTGATGAGCGCCTGCACGGCCGTGACCGCGGCGGCGGTGAACGGCGAGGACATCGTCATCGGCATCCCGGTGTCCCGGCGCGGCGAACCGGACCTCGACGACGTCTTCGGCTGTCTGACCGATCTGCTGCCGGTACGGTTCCAGGTCCCCGCGCGGGCCACGTTCGCCGAGGTGTGCGCCGCCGCGAAACGCAGCTCGCTGGACGTGCTGCGGCACCGCCAGGTGCCCTACGCCATGCTCGGCGGCGGTGTCACCCGCACCCGGGGAGTGCTGTCCGGCGAGCACCTGGGCCGTATCTGCCTCGTCCTCGACGAGATCCCGAGCCGGCTGACGCTGCCGGGACTGCGCTGCGAGCGGGTGTACGTGGCGGGCGCCTCGGCGAAGTTCGACTGGCTCCAGTACGTCGTCGCCGACGGCGAGGGCTGGAACGTACGGGCGGACTACGCCACGGACTACTTCACCGCAGACGAAGCGGTCGACACGCTCCAACAGTGGCTGACCGCCCTGTCGGCGGCCGCCGACGACCCTCACGTACCGGTGCGCACCCTGTTCGACAGGCTGGCCGAGATCGGATGACGTCCAGAAGGAGAGCGACATGCCGGTGAGAACTGAGCCGCGATCCGGTCCGGAGCGGCGCGCCTGCGAGTGCGGTGCGACGGTGTGGCTGACGGGCCTGCCCAGCTCGGGCAAGACAACGATCGCCCGCGCCGCGGCCGGACACCTCCGCGGCGCGGGACACAGGGTGGAGGTCCTCGACGGTGACGAACTGCGCGAGACCCTCTCCTCGGGCCTGGGCTTCACCCGCGCGGACCGGCACACCAACGTGCAGCGCATCGGCCTGGTCGCCGAAGTGCTCGCCCGCAACGGCGTCCTGGTGCTGGTCCCGGCCATCGCGCCCTACGCCGACAGCAGGCAGGCGGTGCGACGACGACATCAGGCGTCCCACACCCCCTACCTGGAAGTACATGTCGCCACACCGTCGAGCACCTGCTCCCGGCGCGACGTGAAGGGCCTGTACGCCAAGCAGGAGGCGGGCGAGCTGTCCGGACTCACCGGTGTCGACGACCCGTACGAGGCCCCGGAAACCCCTGATCTGCGCATACCCGCACATGTGCAGTCCGTCGCCGAATCGGTGTCGGCTCTGCTGAGCCTGCTGGGGGAAAGGCGTCTGACATGAGTTCCCGTCACACCGACCTGGACACCGGCCCTCTCTACGCCCTCTCGCATCTGGATGCGCTGGAGTCGGAGGCGGTGCACATCTTCCGTGAGGTGGCGGGGGAGTTCGAGAATCCGGTGATCCTGTTCTCCGGGGGCAAGGACTCGATCCTGATGCTGCGTCTGGCGTTGAAGGCGTTCGCTCCCGCGCCGGTGCCGTTCGCGCTGCTGCATGTGGACACCGGGCACAACTTCCCCGAGGTGCTGGCCTACCGGGACCGCACGGTGGAGCGGTACGGGCTGCGGCTGCACGTGGCGTCGGTGCAGGAGTACATCGACCGGGGGGTGCTGCGTGAGCGGGCGGACGGGACGCGCAATCCGTTGCAGACGCTGCCGCTGACGGAACGGATCCGCACGGAGCGGTTCGACGCGGTGTTCGGCGGGGGGCGCCGTGACGAGGAGAAGGCGCGGGCCAAGGAGCGGGTGTTCTCGCTGCGTGACGAGTTCTCCCAGTGGGACCCGCGCCGCCAGCGCCCCGAGCTGTGGAACCTCTACAACGGACGCCACGCACCCGGCGAGCACGTACGCGTGTTCCCGCTGTCGAACTGGACCGAGCTGGACGTGTGGCAGTACATCGCCCGCGAGGACATCGACCTGCCCGCCATCTACTACGCCCACGAACG
>NZ_JBSFSI010000008.1:0-382873 GCF_053589675.1 Streptomyces sp. NPDC003284 | reverse complement strand
CCCGAACTCTGGCCCGGCTCGGCCGGGTTGTTCAAGGTGCGTTCACCGTTCCGTTTTCCACAGAGGTACGCATAACTGTTGACCTCGGCGGGCGCGACGGCGCCGCACTTCTCCGTTCCGCACTTCTCCGTTCCGCACTTCTCCGTTCCGCACTTCTCCGTTCCGGGTGAAACATTTCCGGGGGTCCACCGCATCAATGGGGTGAGGGCGCGCGAACGGGCGCGCGGACCACAGGGGGGCGTATGCGGTGGGGCGGCGGCGAGGCGGGGTACGACGGGTACCCCGAGTTCGCGGCGGCGCGTGCCGGACACCTGTACCGGTCGGCCTGCCTGCTGACCGGCGGTGACACCCATCTCGCCGAGGACCTGGTGCAGGAGGCGCTCGGCCGGGCGTTCCTGCACTGGCGGCGGGTGTCCCGGGTGGGCAATCCGGCCGGGTACGTGCAGACCGTGCTGACCCGCTCCTTCCTCGCCCACCAGCGTCGGCACAGCAGCCGCAGGGAACGCGCCACCGAGGTGCTGCCCGAGGTGGCCGGACCCGACCCGGGCGGTGACGCGCCGCTGCGGCTGACGCTGCTGGAGGCGCTGGGACGGCTGTCCGCGAAGGACCGGGCGGTGGTGGTCCTGCGCTACTGGGAGGACCGCAGCGTGGAGGAGACGGCCACGGTGCTGGAGACCAGCCCGGCCGCCGTCCGCACCCGCTGCGTCCGCGCGCTCGCCCGGCTGCGCGTCTCGCTCGGCGACTCCCTCGGCGAGCCCGCCGGACGCTGACCCGCGGCCCCGGCTCCGGCTCCGGCCACGGCGCCTGCGCCGCCCCGGCGCCCGCACGCCCCACCTCACGACCGATCCCGGACCCACTCACAGAAACGGCGGTTCGCCATGCCTGTCGCAGACCACGACCCCCTGGGGGACGAGCACTTCGGGGAGCGGCTCACCGACGCCCTGCGGGACACCGGCAGCACGTTCCGGACCGATCAGGCCCTGCTCGCCGCCCGGGGCGAGCTGCACGGTCGGCGGCTGCGCACGCGCCGGTGGGCCGCCGTCGCGGGCGGTGTCGCCGGGGTCGCGCTGGTCGGCGTGGCCGGGGCGGTGCTCCTGCCGGGCGGGACCGGCGACCGGCAGCGGGAGGCGGCGGCCGCCACCAGCCCCGCGGCCCGCGCCGCCTCGGCCACGCCCGCCGGGGCGGTGACCGCCGACGCCCTCGTGGGCACCCTCAAGAAGCTGCTCCCGCGGGGCAGCTTCAGCAGCCAGGAGGGCCGCGGCACGGACACCCCGGTCGCCGGGAGGACAGTGTCGCCGTACGCCCGGGTCGTCTACGACGACGGGCGGGGCGAGGCCGCCGTGGCCGTCTCCGTGAACCGCCTGCTGCCGGGCGGCGAGGAGGCCCGCCAGACCGCGCAGTGCCCCGACGGGGCGTTCATCGCCTTCGACGACTGCTCCGCCGCGAAGCTCGCCGACGGCTCCGCGCTCGTCGTCCTCAAGGGCTACGAGTACCCGAACCGGCGCGGCGGTACGAAGCTGTGGAGCGCCGAGCTGGTGACCCCGCGCGGCGAGCATGTCTCGGTGCGGGAGTGGAACGCCGCCGCCGGGAAGGACTCCCCCGTCACCCGGGAGCAACCGCCGCTGGACTCAGCCGGGTTGAAGGCGCTCGCCACCGCGCGCGAGTGGCGGGCCTTCGCCGCCGCCGTCCCCGTCGACCCGCGGGCGAGCGCCGCGCCGCCCGCCCGGGGCGGCTCGGTGTCCGCGGCCCTCGCCGGTCTGGTGCCGCGCGGACTGAAGGTGGTCGCGAAGGGGACGCCGGATCCGGGCTTCGGGTACGTCGTCGTGGATGACGGCCGGGGCCGCAGCCTGGTCCAGGTGAACGACCAGCGGGACATGCGCGACGTCGAGGGCCAGTTGTTCGGCGCGGGCGCCGAGACGCTGCCGGACGGCACCAAGGTCGTCACGCGGCAGGGGCCCGGCGAGAAGGGCATCGACGGGATCGTCATGTGGACCGTGGACACGATCCGGCCGGACGGGCGCCGCGTGGTGGTCAGCGCCTTCAACTCCGGCGGGCAGAACGCACCGGCGACCCGGAAGGAACCGGCGCTCACGATGCAGCAGCTGGAGCGGATCGCCACCGACCCGAAGTGGCTGTCGCTCGGCTGACGACCGCTCCGAGGGCGGCCCCGGCGAGGTGCCCGGGGCCGCCCTCGGCCGCCGTCAGTCCTCGCTCTTCTCGCTCTTCGCCGCTGTCCCGGCGGTGGGACCGGCCGCCTCGTCCGTCCCGCTCCCCTCCGGCGCCGTCGACTCCTCCGACTCCGGCTCCTCCGGCTCCGTCGACTCCTCCGCCTCGCCGTCCTCGAAGTACGCGTCGAGGACCGCGTCCAGCTCCGTCTCCCAGGCGGCGAACCGGGACCGGGCCGGGGCCTCGATCTCGATGGGGTACCAGCGGCGCTCGGGGGTGTGCACGGTGACGGTGAACCGCTTGCCGAAGCGGGGCGTCTCCGTCTCCACGGCGCCGATCTCGTCCCAGCGGAACTCGCACTCCTGGTCGTCCAGGGCGAGGCGTACGCCCCGGTGGTCGGCGACGATCCGGGCCCGGCGGTCGGCGGCCTCGAAGACCGGGCCGTCCACGGGCTCCTCCGCGGCCGCCTCGTCGGCTTCCGCGGTCCCGTCCGCGGCGTCCGGGACGGGCGGCTGCGCCTCCGCGTCCGGAGTCCCGGCGTCCGCCGCAGGCGTACCCTCCGGCTCCTCGGGGGCCGTGTCCCGGGCCGCGGCGGGCGAGGTGAGGCCGGGGACGAACGCCGGGTCGAAACCGGCGCCCGACACGGGCTCGCTCTTCAGGGGCTGGCTGCTCGAACCTATGCGCTGCTCCACGCGGGCAGTATGGTCGACGATCCTGTGTCACGAACAGCCAGCCCCCGGCTTCGTTATCAGACCCCTACAACCGCGCGCCGCGACAGGTCCCCGGAGACGTACCGGGGACCCGGCCGCCCGGTCAGACGAACAGGCTCAGCACCGCCGCCACCGCGAAGCCCGCGAGCGAGAGCACGCTCTCCAGGACCGTCCACGTCTTCAGCGTGTCCCGTTCGCTGATGCCGAAGTACTTCGCCACCATCCAGAAGCCGCCGTCGTTGACGTGCGAGGCGAAGATCGAACCGGCCGAGATCGCCATGATGACCAGGGCCACGAACGCCTGCGAGTGGTGCCCCTCGGCCAGCAGCGGGGCGACGATGCCCGCCGTGGTCACGATCGCCACCGTCGCCGAGCCCTGCGCCACCCGCAGCACCAGCGAGATCAGGTACGACAGCACGATGACCGGCAGTCCGACGCCGTTGAAGGTGTCCGAGAGGGCCTGGGCGACCCCGCTGGCCTTGAGGACGGCGCCGAAGACCCCGCCCGCGCCGACCACCAGCAAGATGTTGCCGACCGGCTTCAGCGAGGCCGTGGAGACGGTCTCCAGGGACTTGCGCGACCAGCCGCGGCGGATGCCCAGCAGGTAGTAGGCGAGCACCAGGGCGATGGTCAGGGCCACGAAGGGGTGGCCGAAGAACTCGATCACCGAGCGGCCGGTGGACGGGTCCAGGGCCACGGAGGAGAAGGTGGCGGCGAGGATCAGCACCAGCGGGGTGCCGATGATGCCGAGGACCGCGCCGAGCGGCACCGGGGTCTCCTTCGGCCGCACTCCGGAGGCGTGCTGCTCGGCGAGGACCGCCCGCCGGGCCTCCTCGGCCGCCTCGACCATGTCCTGCGGCACCTCGACGAAGACCCGCTTGCCGATCCACGCGGAGTACGCCCAGGCGGCCAGCACCGCCGGGATGCCGCAGACGACGCCCATGAGGATGATCCAGCCGAGCTGCACGTGCAGCAGTCCGGCGGCGGCCACCGGGCCGGGGTGCGGCGGCAGGAAGGCGTGGGTCATGGACAGGCCCGCCAGCAGCGGCATGCAGTACAGGACGATCGACTTGCCGCCCCGCTTGGCGGCGGCGTAGACGAGGGGCGCCAGGACGAAGATGCCCACGTCGAAGAAGACGGGGATGCCGAAGATCAGGCCGGTCAGGCCCATGGCGAGCGGGGCGCGCTTCTCGCCGAACAGCCCCAGCAGGCGGGAGGCGAGCACCTCCGCTCCGCCGCTGACCTCCAGGATGGCGCCGAGCATGGTGCCCAGGCCGATGATGACGGCGACATGGCCGAGGATGCCGCCCATCCCGGACTCGATGGTGGAGACGGCGTCCGAGCGCTGCACGGTGCCGAACAGTTCGGTGACCGACAGGCCGGCCAGCAGGCCGACGGCTATGGAGACGGCGAGCAGCGCGACGAACGGCTGGAGCCGCGCCTTGATGATCAGGAACAGCAGCAGGGCGATGCCGATGCCGGCCACCAGGAGCAGTCCGGTCGTGCCGTCGACCAGGAGGAGGAGTCCGCCGGTGTGCGGGGGTGTCTGCGGCGCGGCCGCGGCGAGCGGATGGGACATGGGGGTCCTCTGCGTAAGTACATGCAGCTTTCGGGCAGGGAGGATCGCGGCGCGGCGCCCGAAGGGGTGGGGGCGCCGCGCCGTGAAGGGGGCGTGCGGTGGTACGAGCGGGTGGGTCGCGCGGAAGGCTCAGCCGAGGACGGCGAGCGCGTCGATCTCGATGAGGAGTCCCGCGGGCAGTCCGACGTAGACGGTGGTGCGCGCGGCGGGCGGCTGGGTGAGGCCCTGCTCCTCGAAGTAGGTGTTGTAGATCGCGTTCATCTCGGCGAAGTGGTCCACGTCGGTGAGGTAGACGCGGATCATCATCACGTCGTCCCAGCCCGCGCCGCCCTCTTCGAGGATGGCCTTGACGTTGGCGAGGGTCTGGAGGGTCTGCTCGCGCAGGGTGGGCCCGGCGGGGGTGGGGGCCTTGCCCTCCTCGGCGGGCAGGAAGCCGACCTGCCCGGCGACCTGGAGGATGTTGCCCTTCTTCACGCCGTGGGAGAACTTGGCGGGCGGCACGGTGTGGGTCGACGGGGTGAGTGCGGTCTTCTCGGTCATGCGGTGTCCCTGTGCGGTGTGGTGGTGGGGGCGGGTACGGGGGTTCTCCCGGAGTACTCGCCGCTGATGGCGGCCGCGGTGCGGCGCACCAGCGGGAGCAGGGTGAGGAGTTCGTCGGCGGTGACGACGACGTTGGGCGCGGAGACCGACATCGCGGCGACCACGCGGCCGTCGGCGCCCCGGATGGGGGCGGCGACGCAGTTGATGGACTCCTCGTGGCCGCCGAGGTCGGTGGCCCAGCCCTGTTCGCGCACCGTCGCCAGCTCGGTGAGGAAGGCGGCGGCGTGGGGGGTCGAACGGGCCGTGTAGAGGGGGTAGTCGAGCTTCTCGGCGATGGCGCGCCGTTCGCTCTCGGGCAGGTCGGCCAGGAGCAGCTTGGCCACGGCGGCGACGGTGATGGCGACCGGCTTGCCGATCCGCGAGTACATGCGCACCGGGTAGCGGCTGTCGACCTTGTCGATGTACAGCACCTCGTGCTCCTCGTAGACCGCGAGGTGCACGGTGTGGCCGCAGGTCTCGTTGAGGGCGAGGAGGTGGGGGTGGGCGATCTCGCGGATGTCGAGGTTCTCCATCGCCTCCTGGGCGAGCGCGAAGAGCCGGGCGCCGAGCCGGTAGCGCTGGTCGGACTGGCGGTAGACCAGGCCGTGTTCGTGCAGGGTGCGCAGCAGCCGCAGCGCCGTGGACTTGTGGACGCCGAGATGGTCGGCGACCCGTCCGAGGTCGGCGGGTCCCTCGGCGAGCAGCGGCAGGATGCTCAGCGCGCGGTCGACGGTCTGGCTCATGGCGTACGTACCTCCTCCTCGGCCCCTTCAGCGGTGCTCGTCCAGCCGGGGCCGAGTCGCAGTCTCCCCCACGCGGCCTCGTCCAGGGCGGCCAGCCGGTCGGCGCGCCCGCGGGCGGGGGGTGCGGCGAGGTCGCCGGGGACGGTGAGCGCGGCGGCGGCCGTCAGGTGGCCGTGGCGCAGCCGGGCGGTGGCGGGCAGGCCGCGCAGGGTGGCGGAGAGGAACCCGGCGGCGAAGGCGTCGCCGGCGCCGACGTGGGCGACGACGTCGACCCGGGGGGCCGGGACGAAGGTGGCGGCGGCCCGCGCCGCGCCGCCGGTCCGCTCGTGCACCGTGGCGCCGTCCGCGCCGTGCTTGACGACGACGGTGCGCGGCCCGTCCAGCGCGTCGAGGATCTCCGCGCCGCTGTGCAGTCCCCATGCCTCGCGGGCCTCGTCGTCGCCGACGAAGACGAGGTCGGCGCCGCGCGCCAGGTCCAGCAGCACCCGGGCCCCGGCGGGGTCCGGCCACAGTCCGGGCCGGTAGTTGACGTCGAAGGAGACCAGCGGGCGGCCGGGGCGAGGCGCGGTCAGGGCGCGCAGCAGGCCGAGGCAGCCGGTGGACAGGGCCGCGGTGATGCCGGACAGGTGCAGCACGCGGCAGGCGTCCAGGGCGGCGGTGGCGACGGTGTCCGCGGTCATCGCGGAGGCCGCCGACCCGGCCCGGTAGTAGGCGACCTCGTGGGCGTCGGTGGCCCGGTCGCCCGCGGTGCGGAAGTAGACGCCGGTGGGGCGTGCGGTGTCGCGGCCCACGTGGGCGACGTCGACGCCGTGGGCGCCGATGGTCTCCACCAGGTGGTCGCCGAAGCCGTCGGCGCCGACCCGGCTGACCCAGCGGGCGGAGTGTCCGGCGGCGGCGAGCGCGCACAGGACGTTGGACTCGGCGCCGCCGATGGCCCGGTCGAAGGACGGCACGTCGGCGAGGCGGCCGGGCCGGGAGGGCAGGAACGTGACCATGGACTCGCCGAGCGCCGCGACGTCCACGACGTCGGGGCCGTTGCAGGGTCCGGTGGCGGTCACGATGCTCGTAGCTCCTCGGTACGGGGGGCGGGATGCGGGGCTTTTCGTTGACCTCGCGTGGCCGAGATGTTAGACAGCATTAAGCGTTACGTGCAACGGTTGTTGCACATATTGCAATTCACCAGATCAGGGAGGCTCCATGAACACCGAGGCGCTGGCACGCCTGGCCGAGGAACGGGTCGACCACCGGTTCAAGGGCCTTCCGCCGGACGCGGCCGGGCTGACCGTGGGCGAGCTGGCGGCCCAGCGCCGCGACCTGTTCACCGGCGGCTTCACCACGCCGGTGCTGGCGCTGTCCGCCGAGCGCCTGGAGCACAACCTGCGCCTGATGGAGACCTACGCGGCCCGCCACGGCCTCGCCTTCGCCCCGCACGGCAAGACCTCCATGGCCCCCCAGCTCTTCCACCGCCAGCTCGCGCACGGCGCCTGGGGCATCACCCTGGCGCTGCCGCACCAGGTGCGGGTGGCGCGGGCCTTCGGTGTCGAGCGGATCTTCCTCGCCAACGAGCTGGTGGACCCGGCCGCCCTGCGCTGGGCCGCCGCCGAACTCGCCGCCGACCCGGCCTTCCGCCTCGTCTGCTACGTGGACTCGGTGCGCGGTGCGGAACTGATGGACGCGGCGCTGCGCGAGGCCGGTGCCACCCGCCCGCTCGACGTGGTCGTGGAGCTGGGCGCGGGCGAGGGCGCGCGCACCGGGGCGCGCACCGAGACGGAGTGCGCGGCGGTCGCGGACGCGGTCGCCGCCGCGGCCACCCTGCGGCTGACCGGGGTCGCCGGGTACGAGGGCGAGGTCCCGCGGGCGGACCCGGAGCGGGTGCGGGCCTGGCTGGACCGGCTGGTCGCCCTCGCCGCCGCCTTCGACCGGGCGGGCCGGTTCGCGGACGCGGAGGAGATCGTGGTGAGCGCGGGCGGCAGCGCCTGGTTCGACGCGGTCGCCGACGCGTTCGCGGACATCCCGGAGCTGTCCCGGCCGGTGCTCAAGCTGCTGCGCTCGGGCGCGTACGTCTCGCACGACGACGGTCACTACCGCGAGCTCACCCCGTTCAACCGGGTCCCGCAGGAAGGCGCCCTGGAGCCCGCCTTCCGGCTGTGGGCGCAGGTGGTCTCCCGGCCCGCCGAGGGGCAGGCGTTCGCCAACGCGGGCAAGCGGGACGCGGCCTACGACCTCGATCTGCCCGTCGCCCAGGCGGTGCGCCGCGACGGCGCCGAGCGCCCGGCGGACGGCATCGCCGTGACCGGCCTGTCCGACCAGCACACCTGGCTGGCCACCGGCCCGGAGGCCGACCTCGCGGTCGGCGACTGGATCGGCCTCGGACTGTCCCACCCGTGCACGTCCTTCGACAAGTGGCAGCTGATCCCGGTCGCCGAGGCGGACGGCACGGTCGTCGACTACGTCCGCACCTTCTTCTAGACCCACGCCCTCGCGGACCCGCGTCCTCCGGGACGCCCGTCCGCCCCCACCCGTACGTTCTTCCGGGAGCCGTCGGAGCAGACGGCACCGGCGGAAGGAGCCACCCATGGATCCGGTCGAGCCGGCCGATCTCACCGACCTCGTCATCCGGGACGCGGATGTCGTGGACGGCACCGGCGCCCCCTCCTACCGCGCCGATGTGGCGGTCAGCGGCGGCCGGATCGTGTCGATCGTCAAGGAGGCGGCCGCGGCGGGCTGCCAGCGCCCTCGGGCCCGGCGCGAGCTGGACGCGGAGGGCCTGGTCCTCTCCCCCGGCTTCGTCGACATGCACGCGCACAGCGATCTGGCCCTGCTGCGCGACCCCGACCACAGCGCGAAGGCCGCCCAGGGCGTCACCCTGGAGGTGCTCGGACAGGACGGCCTGTCGTACGCGCCGGTGGACGACCGCACCCTGGCCGAGGTGCGCCGGGCGATCTCCGGCTGGAACGGCCACGGCGACGACATCGACTTCGACTGGCGCTCGGTGGGCGAGTACCTGGACCGGCTGGACCGCGGCTTCGGCGGCGAGGGCATCGCCGTCAACGCGGCCTATCTGATCCCGCAGGGCACCGTGCGCGCCCTCGCGGTCGGCTGGGAGGACCGCCCGGCCGCCCCGGACGAGCTGGAGCGGATGCGGCGCCTGGTCGCCGAGGGCCTGGAGCAGGGCGCGGTGGGCCTGTCCTCCGGGCTCACCTACACGCCCGGGATGTACGCCGAGGACGCCGAACTGACCGAGCTGTGCCGGGTGGTGGCCCGCTACGGCGGCTACTACTGCCCGCACCACCGCAGTTACGGCGCCGGGGCGCTGGAGGCGTACGCGGAGATGGTGGAGCTGACCCGGGCCGCGGGCTGTCCGCTGCACCTGGCGCACGCCACCATGAACTTCGGCCCCAACAAGGGCCGGGCGCCCGAGCTGCTGGCGCTGCTGGACGACGCGCTCGCGGCGGGCGCCGACATCACCCTCGACACCTACCCCTACACGCCGGGCTGCACCACGCTGGTCGCGCTGCTGCCGGGCTGGGCGAGCGAGGGCGGCCCGGAGCGGATCCTGGAGCGGCTCGCCGACGAGGACACCGCCGAGCGGATCCGCCACCACCTGGAGGTGACCGGCTCGGACGGCTGCCACGGCGTGCCGGTGGAGTGGGAGACGATCGAGATCTCCGGGATCGGCGATCCGGCGTTCGCCGACCACGTCGGGCGCACGGTGGCCGAGACGGCGGCGGCGCGCGGCGAGAGCTGCTGGGCCGTCGCCCGCCGGCTGCTCGTCGCCGACCGGCTCGGCACGACGATCCTCCAGCACGTCGGCCACGAGGAGAACGTCCGGGCCATCATGCGCCACCGGGTGCACACCGGCGGCTCCGACGGCATCCTCCAGGGCACCAAGCCGCATCCGCGCGCCTACGGCACCTTCCCGCACTACCTCGGGTACTACGTACGGGAGTTGGGGGTGCTGTCGCTGGAGGAGTGCGTGGCGCACCTGACCTCGCGGCCCGCGGCCCGGCTCGGACTGCCGGACCGGGGCGTGGTCCGCGAGGGGCACCGTGCCGACCTGGTGCTGTTCGACCCGGCCACGGTCGCTGCCGGGTCGACCTTCGCCGAGCCGCGCGCGCTGCCCACGGGGATCCCGTACGTCCTGATCGACGGCCGGTTCGTGATCGAGGACGGGCGGCGCACGGACGTCCTGGCGGGGCGGGCGGTCCGCCGGACCCCGGTGTGACCGGCCGCCCCGCCGCGGCCGCTACGGCTTGGGCAGGACGCAGCCGGACCGGTTCAGGTCCAGCTGGTTGCCGGCCTTGAAGCAGGCCGGTATCTGGTAGGTCTCCTCGGCGTAGTTGATGCCCTCGCGGACGGTGACGTTGCCGTTCTCGTCGACCTCACAGGGGTTGTTCTCGGTGCAGCGCTCGCCGTCCTCGTTGCCGGTGTTGTTGACGGCGACGACCTTGCCGGTGGCGGTGTCGATGACGGGCGAGCCGGAGGTGCCGCCGATCGTGTTGCAGGAGGAGGTGTAGCGGACCGAGTCCTTCCATGTCCAGCCGCCCTCCTTGAGGCGGTACACGAAGCCGTCGATGTTGCAGCTGTAGGTGCGCTTCCAGTAGCCGGAGACCACCTTGATCGCGGTGCCGGCCACCGGGTGGGTGTCGCTGACGGTCAGCGCGCTGATCCCGTAGGAGCTCTTGATCTGCGCGTAGGTGCGGGTGAGCTGGTAGATCGTGACGTCGGTGTCGGTCATCGTGGAGTAGACGACCTTGTTGGCGCGCAGCGTGGCGACCTGGGAGCCGGCCGAGTTGAGCAGCCCGAAGGAGCGGCTGGAGCTCTGGTTGACGATGACCTGGCCGGGCGACGGGAAGCCGGTCTCCAGGCAGTGGCCGTTGCTGAGCACGAGCGCCGGGTCGCTGTCGGCGGAGGCGGGGAAGCGGATGACGGAGCCGGAGCAGTTGCTCAGCGCCACGGTCCCGGCGAAGTCGACGGCCTTGGCGGCGGGTGCCGTGCTCCCGGCCTGGGCCGAGGCCGCGGCGGGTGCCACGCCGGCCCCGGTGATCACCAGGGTCGCGAGCGCGGCCAGGAGAGGCTTGTTCATGTGGGGGTCCCCTCTTCGGACGTGAGCGACCGGAGATCTTCCGGCCGCCCTCTTGTCATGCGCATTGTGATGGCCTGCGCGGGCGTGGACAAGAAGCCGTCACGGCATCGCGGGTTCTCCCCCGGTGCGCGGGGCCACCGAGGGGTCCGCGGCGGCGGCTCCGGGACGCGTCAGCCGCGCCGGGCGCCTCACCCGGGCGAGGGAAGCGGGCCGCCGGGTGTCTCAAGTGGCGGAAAACACGAGCCACCGGGCGTTACCCGGCCGTAAGCTCCCAGACATGCAGGTGATCCAGTCGACCAAGCTCGCCAACGTCTGTTACGAGATCCGGGGACCGGTGCTCGAGGAGGCGATGCGGCTGGAGGCGGCCGGTCACCGCATCCTGAAGCTGAACACCGGCAATCCGGCCGCGTTCGGCTTCGAGTGCCCCCCGGAGATCCTGGAGGACATCCTCCGCAACGTCTCCACGGCCCACGGCTACGGCGACGCCAAGGGCCTGCTCGCCGCCCGCCGCGCCGTGGTCATGCACAACCAGACCCTCGGCATCGAGACCGACGTCGAGCACGTCTTCATCGGCAACGGCGTCTCCGAGCTGATCGTGATGGCGATGCAGGCGCTGCTCGACGACGGCGACGAGGTCCTCGTCCCGGCGCCGGACTACCCGCTGTGGACCGCCGCCGTCTCGCTCTCCGGCGGCACCGCCGTGCACTACCGCTGCGACGAGCAGTCCGACTGGATGCCCGATCTCGCCGACGTGGAGCGCAAGGTCACCGACCGCACCAAGGCGATCGTGATCATCAACCCGAACAACCCGACCGGCGCGGTCTACGACCCGGCCGTACTCAAGGGCCTCACCGACATCGCCCGCCGGCACAACCTGCTGGTCTGCTCCGACGAGATCTACGACAAGATCCTCTACGACGGCGCCGTGCACACCCCGACCGCGTCCGTCGCGCCCGACCTGCTGACCCTCACCTTCAACGGGATGTCCAAGGCGTACCGGGTGGCGGGCTACCGGGTCGGCTGGATGGCGGTCTCCGGCCCGCGCGCCCACGCCGACTCCTACATCGAGGGCCTGACCATCCTGGCCAACATGCGCCTGTGCGCGAACATGCCGGGCCAGCACGGCGTGGTCGCGGCGCTCAGCGGGCGGCAGACCATCGAGGACCTGGTGCTGCCCGGTGGGCGGCTGAAGGAGCAGATGGACACCGCCCACCAGCTGCTCACCCAGATCCCGGGCGTGAGCTGCGTACGCCCCAAGGGCGCGCTGTATCTGTTCCCGCGCCTGGACCCCAAGGTCTTCAAGATCAAGGACGACCGGCGGATGGTGCTCGACCTGCTGCGCCGCGAGAAGATCATGGTCGTCCACGGCACCGGCTTCAACTGGCCCGAGCCCGACCACTTCCGCGTCGTCACCCTGCCCTCGGCCGGCGATCTGCGCGACGCGGTGAGCCGGATCGGCACCTTCCTGGACGGCTACGGCCAGCCCTGACGCTCACCGTACGTGGTCCCGCGGACCACTTCCGCGACCCGACTCAACCTTAGACAGATTCTAATGTAGGATGTCTTCTGTCAGAGCACAGGAGGCCGTCCCATGTACGAACCGATCCGCAGCAAGTCGGTCCACAGCACGATGGCCGGCACCGCCTCGGACTTCCCCCACCGCTCCCGCGAGGAGGAGCTGGACATCCAGCTCGCCGGGCATCTCGCCGCGCTGCTCGCCGTCACCGACGAGCTGCGCACCCTGGCCCCGGCGGCCGACCTGGACACGGCGGCCGACCGGCTCGCCGAGCAGGTGGCCCGGCTGCGGGGAGGCCGCGCCCCGGTCCGCACCCCGGTGGCCGCGGTCACCGAGCTGCCGGTCCTGCACCGGCGGGCGCACGCGCTCGCCGGACGGGCACTCGTCGTCGCCGCCTCCCGGGCGGACACGGCGGCGGCCATCCTGGCGGCCGAGCGCATGGACGCGCACGCCGCCGCGCAGGGGGATACCCAGGAACTGAGCGGTACCGCCCAGTAACACCCGCCGTCACCCACACCCGCCGTCACCCCTCACGGCACACATGGCCCCGGGCCTGTCGTCACATTCCCGTCGTCCGCCCGGAGGGCGGGCCTCGCGGCGTCAGGTGCGTGCTCTGGGGGTCCCCCCTGCTCGAAGAGCTTGGGGGAGTGCCGGGTCCTGACCCGCGTACTGGACGTACTCGGGTCAGGACCCGGTGCGGCGAGTGGGGGTCCCCCCTGCTCGAAGAGCTTGGGGGAGCGTGCATGGCGTCGCGGGGCAGGCGGGAATGTGACGACAGGCCCGAGGGCCCCGCACACGGCCCCGGTCCGCGCGCACCTGCAGCGACGCGCGGACCGGGCGCCACACACCCCGCGCGGCCGCGCCCGGGGGACGCCGGTGGAGGAGAAGACGTGACCGTCCCCCGCGCCACCGTCCGGCCCGCCCGCCGCACCGACCTCCCCGAGGTCGCGGCCGTCTACGGCCACCACGCCCTGCACGGCGTCGCCACCTTCGACGAGGCGCCCCGCCCCCTGGCGGAGTGGGAGCGCAAGTACGACGACCTCGTCGCGCGCGGTCTGCCGTTCCTCGTCACCGAGGAGGCGGGCCGTGTCACGGGCTTCGCCCACGCGGGTCCGTACCGGCCCAAGCCCGCGTACCGGTACACCGTGGAGGACTCCGTCCACCTCGCCCCGGACGCCACCGGCCGCGGCCTGGGCACCGCGCTGCTGGGCGCGCTGCTCGACGCCTGCGGGCACACCGGGGCGCGGCGCGTGGTCGCGGTGATCACCGACCCCGGCGGCCAGGCGTCGGCCGCGCTGCACCGCCGCTTCGGCTTCACCGAGGCGGGCAGACTCACCGCCGTCGGGTACAAGCACGGCCGCTGGCTGGACACGCTGCTGTTCCAGCGGGAGCTGTGAGCCCCCCGCCCGGCCGGGCGGACGAGGACCGGCACGTGACCTCGCCGCCCTGCCCCGCCCGCTCGCGCTCCCCCTCCCGGTCCCGCTCCCGCTCCCGCCCTCAGCCGAAGATCACCACGAAGAGCACGAACAGCACCAGGATCGCCAGGATCACCGTCCAGACCGGCCAGTTCCCGCGGCCCTGCGGCTCCTCCGGGCCGCCGCCGCGCGGGCGGTCCTCGTCCAGGTCGGGGTTGTCCGGACGGTCGTGCTTGTAGAAGTCGCCGTCTCCAGCCATGCCTGATCACGCTCCTTCGACGGGGGGACCCCCGGGTACCCCGCAGCCCGCCCGGCCATACGGCGGGCTGAGCCGAACGGGTGAGCGCGCACGCACGGGAGGCCGGACCCGTACGCCGTTGTACGGGTCCGGCCTCCCGCCGGTCCGGCCGCGGCCGGCCGGAGCGACGGTGCAGGTCAGGGCAGGTCGCGACCGGCCGCGGAACTCACGGGGGCGACCCCTCGCGGGCCTCTTGCCGACGAGGGGCCCGCCCGGTCAGCCCAGGCGCTCGACCAGCGCGCGGTACTGCTCCCACAGCTCCTCGGGGGTGTGGTCGCCGAAGGTGTTCAGATGGTCGGGGACCAGCGCGGCCTCCTCGCGCCACACGTCCTTGTCGACGGTGAGCAGGAACTTCAGGTCGGAGGCGGACAGGTCCAGGCCGTCGGTGTCCAGGGCGGCCTCGGTCGGCAGGATCCCGATCGGCGTCTCCACGCCCTCCGCCTTGCCCTCCAGGCGCTCCACGATCCACTTCAGCACCCGGCTGTTCTCGCCGAAGCCCGGCCAGACGAACCTGCCCTCGTCGTCCTTGCGGAACCAGTTGACGTAGTAGATCTTCGGCAGCAGGGACTGGTCCTTGTCCTTGGCGACGTCCACCCAGTGGCCCATGTAGTCGCCCATGTTGTAGCCGCAGAACGGCAGCATGGCGAACGGGTCGCGGCGCAGCTCACCGACCTTGCCCTCGGCCGCCGCGGTCTTCTCGGAGGCGACGTTGGCGCCGAGGAAGACCCCGTGGTTCCAGTCGAAGGACTCGGTCACCAGCGGTACGGCGCTGGCGCGGCGCCCGCCGAAGAGGATCGCCGAGATCGGCACACCGCGCGGGTCCTCCCACTCCGGCGCGATGATCGGGCACTGGGCGGCGGGCGTGGTGAAGCGGGCGTTGGGATGCGCGGCCGGGGTGCCGGAGGCGGGCGTCCAGTCGTTGCCCTTCCAGTCGACCAGGTGGGCCGGGGTCTCCTCGGTCATGCCCTCCCACCACACGTCGTTGTCGTCGGTGAGGGCGACGTTGGTGAAGACCGAGTTGCCCCACAGCGTCTTCATCGCGTTGGCGTTGGTGTGCTCGCCGGTGCCGGGCGCGACACCGAAGAAGCCGGCCTCCGGGTTGATCGCGTACAGGCGGCCGTCCTCGCCGAACCGCATCCACGCGATGTCGTCGCCGATGGTCTCCACGCTCCAGCCGGAGACGGTGGGCTCCAGCATGGCGAGGTTGGTCTTGCCGCAGGCGCTGGGGAAGGCGGCGGCGACGTACTTGGCCTCGCCGGTGGGCGGGGTGAGCTTGAGGATCAGCATGTGCTCGGCGAGCCAGCCCTCGTCGCGGGCCATCACGGAGGCGATGCGCAGGGCGTAGCACTTCTTGCCGAGCAGCGCGTTGCCGCCGTAGCCGGAGCCGTAGGACCAGATCTCGCGGTCCTCGGGGAAGTGCGAGATGTACTTGGTGGAGTTGCACGGCCAGGGGACGTCCGCCCGGCCGGGCTCCAGCGGGGCGCCGAGGGTGTGCACGGCCTTGACGAAGAAGCCGTTGTCGCCGAGTTCGTCGAGGACCGGCTGTCCCATGCGGGTCATGGTGCGCATGGACACGGCGACGTAGGCGGAGTCGGTGATCTCGACGCCGATCGCGGACAGCGGCGAGCCCAGCGGGCCCATGCAGAACGGGACGACGTACATCGTCCGGCCCTTCATCGAGCCGCGGAAGATGCCGCCCTCGCCGCCCTCGCCCCGGAAGATCTCCCGCATCTCGGCGGGGGCCTTCCAGTGGTTGGTGGGACCGGCGTCCTCCTCCTTCTCGGAGCAGATGAACGTCCGGTCCTCGACGCGGGCCACGTCGGACGGGTCGGAGGCCGCGTAGTAGGAGTTGGGGCGCTTGATCGGGTCGAGCCTGCGGAACGTGCCCTTCTCGACGAGCTCCCCGCACAGGCGCTCGTACTCGGACTCGGATCCGTCACACCAGACGACCCGGTCCGGCTGCGTGAGTTCCGCGATCTCGTCGACCCACGAGATCAGGTCCTTGTGGTTGGTCGGGATGACGGGGGGAGCCGCGATGTCGCGCGCCACGATCGCTCCTAAATGAGGGATTTTCTGACTTGTCGCCCCGTGGGGGCTGCGACCCGGATGCTTCGTAGCCGCTCATCCGGTGCCGACCGCACTCATTTGATCATCCGCCGCAGGCGCCCATCTGTCCAGAGGGCCGCACAAGTGAGCAGCGTGAGGAATCCCACGGTCACAGCGGTTTTTTGCGTCTGCATGGAGGCGGGCTGAAAGAATTTTTGCGTTCACCCGGATTTCCGGTGATCACGCCACTCACCCGGTGCACTGACAGCCGACTTACGGTGACCTGGGTACCATGCCGCCCATGACTGCGTCCGCGTCCGACGCGCCCCTGGACACGCCGGCCGGTGGCCGCGGTCCGGCGGCGCTCTCTCTGCCGCACCCGATCAAGCCGAAGCTGCGCGGCTGGCTGCACCTCGGGATGTTCCCGGCCGTGCTCATAGCGGGCCTGGTGCTCACCGCGCTCGCCGACTCCCCCCGGGGCCGCGTCGCCTGCGGGATCTACGTCCTCACCGCGTGCCTGCTGTTCGGGGTGAGCGCCCTCTACCACCGGGGCAACTGGGGCCCGCGGATGGGCGGGCTGCTGCGCCGCCTCGACCACGCGAACATCTTCCTGATCATCGCGGGCACCTACACCCCGCTGACCCTGCTGCTCCTGCCCGGCGGCAAGGGGCAGTGGCTGCTGTGGGGGATCTGGGCCGCGGCGGCGGCCGGCATCGTCTTCCGCGTCTTCTGGGTCGGCGCCCCGCGCTGGCTCTACACCCCCTGCTACATCGCCATGGGCTGGGCCGCGGTCTTCTTCCTGCCCGACTTCATGCGCACCGGCGGCATCGCGGTCCTCGTCCTGGTGGTCGCCGGCGGCCTCCTCTACAGCGCGGGCGGCCTCGTCTACGGCATCAAGCGGCCGAACCCGTCCCCGCGCTGGTTCGGCTTCCACGAGGTCTTCCACTCCTTCACCCTGGCCGCGTTCGCGGTCCACTACGTGGGGATCTCCCTGGTGGCGTACCAGCACGCCTGATCCCCCCCGCCCGCCCTCGTCCCCTCCAGGCCACGGCTCGCACGAGCCGTGGCCTTCTCGCGCGCCCTCGCCCGGCTCCGGCTTCCCGGCGCCCCCGGCCATGGCCGCCCGGGGAACCGATGCCGGACAATGACCCCATGACGGCCGCACGTTCCCCCAAGCTCTCCCCGCCGCCCGCGTCGCCGAGGAGCCGGGGCGCCGCCACCGAGGGGCCCCGGCTCGGCCTGCGGGAGCGGAAGAAGATCAAGACCCGGGAGGCGATCCGCGCGGCGACGTACGCGCTGGTCGGGGAGCAGGGGTACGACACCACGACGATCGAGCAGATCGCGGAGCGCGCCGAGGTGTCGCCGTCGACCGTCCTCCGGTACTTCCCCACCAAGGAGGACATCGTCCTCACCGACGAGCACGACCCGTTCCTGGCCGCGGAGCTGCGCGCCCGGCCCGCCGACGAGCCGTGGCCGGAGTCGGTGCGGGCCGTGCTGCGCCGGGCCATAGCGGTGGGGGTGGACGCCGACCCGGAGGTGTCGCGGCTGCGCACCCGCCTGATGGCGGAGGTGCCCGCGGTGCGCTCGCGGATGACGGAGAGCATGTCGGCCACCAGCCGCCTGCTGTGCGACGCCCTGGCCGAGCGCACCGGCCGGGACCCCGAGGACCTGGAGGTACGGGTCTGGTCGATGTCCTTCATCGGCGCGCTGCTGGAGACCCTCCTGTACTGGGCCGAGAACGGCCACCGCGACGACCTCGCGGACCTCGTCGACCGCACCCTGGACGTGCTGGAGCACGGCCTGGGAGCGGCGAAGAGCTGAGGCAGGGCGCGGAAAACGGCTGCGGCGCGGCGCGCCGCTCGTGCCATCCTGACGCGATGAACGGTCCCGAGATCCATGTCGAGTTCGCCCCCGGCCTGCATCTGTTCGTCCCTCGGGCCAGGCGCCGGGGCGCCACCCCGGTCGTCACCGACGGCGTCTCCACGCTCGGCCATGTCGTGGAGTCCCTGGGCGTCCCGCTGACCGAGGTCGGCGCGCTGGTCGTGGACGGCCGCGAGGTGCCGGTCTCCCACGTCCCGCGGGCCGCCGAGACGGTACGGGTGGGGGCCGTCGACCGCCCCCAGCGGGTGCCCGGCGCCCCGCTGCGCTTCCTCCTCGACGTGCATCTGGGCACGCTCGCCCGCCGGTTGCGCCTGCTCGGCGTCGACACGGCGTACGAGTCGACGGACATCGGCGATCCGGCGCTCGCCGCCCGGTCCGCGGCCGAGAAGCGGGTGCTGCTCAGCCGCGACCGCGGTCTGCTGCGCCGCCGCGAGCTGTGGGCGGGCGCCTTCGTCTACAGCACCCGCCCCGACGACCAGCTCCACGACGTCCTGGACCGCTTCCGCCCCGGCCTGCGCCCCTGGACCCGCTGCACCGCCTGCAACGGCCTGCTGCGCGAGGCCACCAAGGACGAGGTCGCCGACCGGCTGGAACACGGCACCCGGCGCACCTACGACGTCTTCGCCCGGTGCCCCGGCTGCGGACGCGCCTACTGGAAGGGCGCCCACCACGACCAGCTGGCGGCGATCGTGGAGCGGGCCCTGGCCCTGCACCCGCAGGACGGCTGACCCCCTCCCCCGCCTTCGGGCACCGCCTGGCACCGCCTGGCACCGGGCGTCACCGCCCGTCACCGGGGGTGCCGCACCGGGGTGTTCAGCCGCCGAGCGCGGCGCGCAGGCGTTCGGGGTCGGTGGTCGGGGCGTCGCAGGTGAAGTCGCGGCAGACGTAGGCGGTCGCCTCGCCGTCCACCAGCGGGCGGTCGGCGAGCAGCGGGAACTCGTCGCCGCCGGGCGTGCCGCAGGCGACGACGGCGCCGGGCGCGGTGGCCAGGAGAGCCGTGCGGTGCAGGGTGCGGGTCCTCTCGTCGGTGAGGGACGGTCCGACGACGGCGACCTCGCGCGGCCCGTCGAGCAGCGCCTCGGCGACGGCCAGCCCCCAGCCGATGAAGCGCGGCACCCGCGGGCCGAGCGCCGTGACCACGCCCAACGCCCGCTCGGCGGCGGTGCGGTGGGGTGCGGAGCCGGTGTGCGCGGCGTAGCCGAGCAGCGCGCCCGCCGCGGCGGTCCAGCCGGAGGGCGCGGCGTTGTCGGTGGGGTCCTGCGGGCGGCGGATCAGCTGTTCGGCGTCGACGGCGGTGTCGTGGAGGGCGCCGGTGTCCGGGTCGGTGAACCGGGTCAGCACATGGTCGAGGAGCAGACCGGCGAAGTCGAGCCAGACGCCCTCGCAGGTGACCGAGGCGAGCGCGAGGAAGCCCTCGGCGACGTCGGCGTAGTCCTCCAGCACCCCGGCGTTCGCCCCGGCCCGCCCGTTCCTGCTGGTGCGCGCCAGGCCCGCGTGCTCGTCCATGTGCAGCCGTACGAGCAGGTCGGCGGCGCCGAGGGCGGCCTCGACCAGGTCGGGACGGTCGAAGTAGGCACCGGTCTCGGCGAGGGCGGCGACGGCCAGGCCGTTCCAGGCGGCGACGACCTTGTCGTCCCGGCCGGGCGCGGGCCGCTCGGCGCGCGCCCGGAGCAGCCGGCGGCGGATGCCGTCGACCCGGGCCGCGTCGTGGACGCCCTCGCTCAGCGGGAGCTGGAGGACGGAGGCGCCCTCCTCGAAGGTGCCCTCCTCGGTGACACCGAAGTACTGCGCGGCCAGTTCGGCGTCCTCGGCGCCGAGCACCTCGCGCAACTGCTCGGGCGTCCACACGTAGTAGGCGCCCTCGACGTGCCGCCCCGTGCCGTCGTCGCTGTCGGCGTCCAGCGCGGAGGCGAACCCGCCCTGCTCGGTACGGAGTTCGCGGACCATGAAGTCGGCGGTCTCCAGGGCGATCCGGCGGGCCTGCTCGGAGCCGGTGGCGCGCCACAGATGGGCGTAGACGCGGCACAGCAGAGCGTTGTCGTACAGCATCTTCTCGAAGTGCGGCACCACCCAGTCGCGGTCCACCGAGTAGCGGGCGAAGCCGCCGCCGAGCTGGTCGTAGAGGCCGCCGCGGGCCATCCGCTCGCAGGTGTCCCGGGCCATCTGGAGGGCGCCCTCGGAGCCGGTGCGGGCGTGGTGGCGCAGCAGGAACTCGATCACCATGGACGGCGGGAACTTGGGCGCCCCGCCGAAGCCGCCGCGCTGCGGGTCGTACTCCCGGGTCAGCGCGAGCAGCGCCTGCCCCAGCTCCTCACCGCCCGGCGCCCCCGCACCGCCGTGCTCGAACTCCCGCTGCGCCAGATCCCGCACGATCTTCCCGGCCACCTCGGTGACCTCGTCCCGCCGCGTCTCCCACGCCTGCTGCACGCCTTGCAGCACCTGCCGGAAGGACGGCATGCCGTGCCGGGGCTCGGGCGGGAAGTACGTACCGAAGTAGAACGGCTCGGCCTCCGGCGTCAGAAACACCGTCATCGGCCACCCGCCCTGCCCGGTGGCCGCCTGCACCGCCTCCATGTACACCGCATCGACGTCGGGCCGCTCCTCCCGGTCCACCTTGACACTGACGAAGTGCTCGTTGAGGTAGTCGGCGGTGTCCTGGTCCTCGAAGGACTCGTGGGCCATGACGTGGCACCAGTGGCACGCCGAGTACCCGACGCTGAGCAACACAGGCACACCCCGCCGCCGCGCCTCCTCGAACGCCTCCGGCGTCCAGGGCCACCAGTCGACGGGATTGTCCGCGTGCTGAAGCAGATAAGGCGAGGTCACGTCAGCCAGCCGGTTCATGCCTCCATCGTTGCACGACAAGAATCGTGCACGCGTGATTACGCATGCGCACCCGATCCTCACAACAGCACCTCGTCGCTCCGGGGGACGACCGACTCTCATGACCCCATCACGCTGACGGGCCGCCCCCGGTGGATCCTTCCGCGGGACGGTTCATGTCCCTCGCCATGGCGCCCAGGTGGCTCAGTGCCCCGGGGGCGAGGGAAGGAAGCAGCGGGATCGTGCGAGTCCACGCGTCGGACCGCAGGAGCTCCAGCGCGATGTCCCGGGCCGCCTCCTCGACAGGAGGATTGCCCTGGGCCTCAGCTCGGGCGAGTGCCAGGCAGGTCCGGATCACCCGGTCGTGGGCATCGCTGTGCGCAGCAGCCGCCGCCTGGGCGCCCGCCAGGTGCGCGGCTGCGGTACCGAGCGCCACCGCTCGGTCGTCCGGTGTTCGCGCCGCGTCGGCGTACCGCCACACGGCGGTGGTGTCGCCGTTCAGCGCTGCCAGAAGGGCCAGTTCCGCAGGAAGCTGCGGTCCCGACTGGCGCGCGTACCGCCATCTGCCGACCGCGCTTTCGACAGCGTTCACGGCTTCGTCCGGAAGGCAACGGAGCCGTTCCAGCAGGGCGAGGACGGCCATCGACCGTGCCGGCGGCGCCATGGCGGGGGCAGCCACGCGCAGCGCGGCCCGACCGAGCACGTCGCTCAGTCGGGGGGCCGGGTTCCGGATATCCGGGAAGGCAAGAAGCAGCGCCGCCAGCTCGGGAAGAGGAACATGCGGACTGCCTGCCTCCATCCGCCGTGCGAGGACCTCCACCAACGGCTCGGCGACACGTGCCGCCGCCTCCGGATCGTGTCGTACGAGCCCGGCGGCAATGGCCGTCAGCGCCTGCGACCGTTGCGCGGTGTCCCCCTTCGCCATCGCCGTGGCCGCGGCCTCGTCCCCGGCGTGAGCGAGCGCCTGGGCCACGGCATGAGCCAGATCCGGGGTGGCTTCGGCGGGTGCCAGCCTGGCTGCCGTTCGGGCGTAGCGGGCGCCGGGGTCGTCATGTCCGGCAAGGGAGCAGCCTAGGGAGAGAGCCGCCAGGTGCCGCGCGCGGGCAGATGCGTCCGGCAGGTGTTGTACGAACGCTTCGGCCTCGTCCGACACGCCGGCCGCGCCCATGACCTGGCAGAGTTCTGCAGTCCAGTCCTCGGGGAGATGCGAAGAGCTCCCGGGCTGTGCTGCGGGGCGACTCCGCAGCGCCTCCTCCAGGAGGTCCCCGGCATGGAGGAGACGGCCCGCGCTCACCTGGTCGTCCACCTCCAGAAGCACGGGAAGAAGAGGCTGTCCCGGGCGATCGGGGTACGGGCCGTCGCCGGGGCGCAGCAGGCCGGCCGACCGCCGGTGCGGGGCAGGATGCCGGGGCGGGGAGGGCGACCGTGTGTCCTCGGGTTCTGTCCGTGCGGGCTGTGGTGTCCGAGTGGCTTGTGTTCTGTAGGCCGTACGCGCTTCCTTCCGCGCTGCTCGCTCGGCGTCATCCTTCTTGCGCTTCGCCTTGCGTTCTCTCTCGCTCTTCTCGGCAGCCTTCTGCTCTGCCTCGTCGGCCCATCGCCTCCTCTCCTTCTCGGCTGCCTCAAGGATCAATTGCGCCCGTTCCAGCAGGGGATCCCCGAGTATCCCGACGCGATGGTCCTCCGGTACTGCCTCCATCTGATGCCTGATGTCGTCAAGGTCGCCCATCGCCTCCATGGCCACTGTGGCCTTGGCCAGGCGCACCAGTGTCCCGGCGAGTTCGCGGCGCAGGTGGGCGCGATCAGCTTCGGACAAGGCATCAGGTGGAGCGTCGGGATCCCTCAGGGCCTCGATCGTCTGATGCGTCAAGGCTCGTGCCTTCCGCAGCTGTTCAGCGGCTCGGCGATATCGCTTGGCGGGCAGAGCGACGAGCACCGAAGCCGCGGTGGCCAGGACGTCGACCGATCTCAGTCCTTCCGTGTCGCCGAGTTCCTCACAGACGGCCTCGATGCGATCACCTGCGTACCGGCTGAGGTAGGGCGCCACCTGCGCCAACGCACCGTAGAGTTCCACTGCCGCGGTCCGGGCCCGCAGGTCACCGGCGTTGAGTGTGTCCGCCCGGCAGTGCAGCGTCATGACGGCATCCAGTCTCTCCGCCGCCTCGGTGATCGCTGCTGTCCCGGCCGCCGGGTCCTGGAGCACTGCGTGGAATATGGGCCGGGCGGCGTCGGGGCCGTTCAAACAGGCGAGCGTTCCGGCGGCGCAGAGGAGTCGGGCGTACGACTCGGGGTCTCGGAAGGCGCCGGGAAAGCCCTGATGCGCACGGTCCCGGGCCAGCCACTCCGCTGACTCCCACACGAGGACGCCGGTATTCAGGTTGGTCTGTCCCGCAGAGGGCTGTCCCGAGTACGCCAGTTCCACCGCCATCTCCGCCAGGTGCACGGCCCTGTCGACGGCGGTGGGCGCGGAGCGGGCCAAGCCGTGTGCGCGCTCCGAGTCCCCGAGCCTGACGTACAGAGCCGGGGCTCCGTCGGGCACGGGCGTGTCATGTGCCAGGCGCAGCAGGGACCGTGCAGCGTAAAGGGGGATGAGCGCCGCCAGACGGCCGGCGTCGGACGTGATGTCCGTCGACGCGCTGATCTCCCTCTCGAAGGAGTCCAGCTGAGCGAGCGGGATGTCCGGTCCGGCTGTGCGGGCGAGTTGGCGCAGCCGGAGCAGATCGAGGACGTACGACACCCGTTCGGAGGTACCGGCCAGCAGGCGGAGCTGATGCGCCAGAGGGTACGGAGGAGTGTCGTCCGGCCAGCCGGCCGCGCGCCACCTCCGCGACCAGAGCAGCAGTTCCTCGGTGTACCGCAGGACCATGGCTTCTCCCACGTCCTCGCGCACCGCGCGTACGAGGTGGGAATCTGCCAAGGCATACGTCCCGAGCAGCGGATCCTCGGTCACCAGGGCGCGCCCCACCGGGCCCTGCACCAAGCGGTCGAGGCGGTCTGCGGAAAGCCCGGTCAGCTCTGCCAGATCCGTGGTCCGCAGGCCGCCGTCCGCCACAGCCAGCAGCGCCGCGACCGGTTCGCCCAGCGCAGCGGCGTCGGGGGGCGGTTGCCGGAGCTTCGGTACTCCTGCGATGGGCAGGAGCGTTCGCAGATGACGGCTCTGACGCAGTGGATGCCGCTTCCCGGGAACGTCGCGGGGAAGGGGGGCAGAGCGCCGCAGAGAGACGATGACGCGCATGTTGGGCGGAGGACGGGAGGGCAGAAGCGCGGCGATGCTCTTGCTCGCGGATCCCCGTACGGCTCGGTCCGGGACCTCGGGTTCGTCCCCGAAGTGATCCCTGGGCTTCGGAGTCCTGCCCCTGACCGTCGGCCCCGGCCCGGCCGGGGCGCCCGACCAGGCAACGTCGTCGTCGAGTCCGTCAACCATGAGCAGAAGGTTCCGTCCGTGGTTCGCGCTCTCGGCGGCTGCTTCGGCGAAGAGAGCGTTCCACGCACGGGCACCCTTTGGAACCGGGCTCCCGGATATGCCGAGAAAACAGTCGATCTGGCCGGCGATCTCCTTCTCGAACTCGGCTCGTGTGTCCGTGCCATGGGCCGCCGAGACGAAGAAGGTGAGGATGTCGCTACCGACAGGAGGCTTCTGACGGACATACCCGGCGAGCAGGGTCGTCTTGCCCACGGGGCCATCGGCATGCCAGCACAGATAGGACAGTGCCCCAGGACGGGAATCCTGGACAAACGCCTTCATCTCCGTACGTTCGTTCGCCCGCAGGCGGACCTCGGCTGCGGAGACCTCGGGGGCCGCACCGTGCAGTCCGATGAAGCGAAGGCCGGGCCGGTTCACGGAGGTCTGCCCGTGCTGAGCGCTCCTTGCCTCCTCCTTTGCCGCCTTCAAGGCGGCTTCCCACTCGGCTTCCGAGTACGTCGGCGTACTGCTGTGCCCGCCCTGCGACCTGGCCACCACGGCCAAGAAGTGACGCAATCGCTCCGGTGGGGGGACCGTCTGCCCGCCGATCCAGCCTTGCAGCGTCGCGCGAGGGACATCCAGTTCCTTGGCCACACCGACGTAAGTGAGCCGCTCGGAGTCCCACGTCTCCCGCAGCATTCTGTGCAGCGTGCTCCTCGCGTGTCTGGCTGAATCCTTCACCGGCCCGCCCCGTCCGTGTTCACCGCGCGGAAAACTCGACTGCCGCCGTGCCGTTTCAAGCCTCTGACCTGGGTAAACCGCAATGCGATAGGCGGCGCAACTTCCCAGCACAAGGCCGCCGCCGCCAGTCTGGAGCCATCACCGCAGCAGCCGAAACCGGCTCTCGACAGAAAGATGGCCCATGTCCCAGCTTCCCGAACTCCTGCCCTGCACCCTGCTCCTGAGCGGAACCGCCGGCCTACTCTATGTGGTCGCTCTGCTCACCGTGGCCCTCGTCTCGGTCCTCGCCTCCGCACAGGACCGCCGCAGGGACGCGCGGACGACGCTCAGCATCCTGGTGCGTCGGCGGCCGCGTTGAGCGCGGCCCCCTCCGATACCGCGCGCACCGACCGCACCGGCGCTTGTGACGGGTCCTGACCAGGCAGGACAAGTACTTGGCAAAAAGTGGGAACTCGGGAGCTTGAAGTGCACTTTGCTGCACACTTGTTCTCTCTCCATCAATGACCTGAAACCAGCTGTCAGGGGCGGGAGCTGCCGGAGAGAATTTTGTGCGTTGCCGCCTGCTCAAGCCGTGGCGTCGCCTGCAACTCTGCGCCCGCAGAACGCAGGCCCCGACACGAAAGGAGCGACATGGGTAAAGACAGCACGTGAGTGGCTGGGGCACCGCAAGGGGGAGCTGTTCCTCATCCCGGAGGCCGGAGTGGTCAGCGCGGTAGCGGTCAAGGTGATCGACCAACTCTGGTAAAGGGCAGTTCTCGACGCGATAAAGGCCGATGCGGCCGACGAAGCGCTTCCCGCTCACTGCGGGGATGGCCCGTCGGGAGCCTGCAGAGCTCTGGAATGGGCTTTCCCCCGCGTGTGCGGGGACATCCCGTACCTCCGGTCTCCACGGACCGCCCGGAGGACGGCTCGATACGGGGGGCACCGCCCTGGTCTGAACCACCACCTGTTGGGTTTGCGGTCATTGGACAGAAGGAGGTGGCACGGACTTGCCCGAGGTACGACCACCGATTCCCGCCGGGCAGCGCGTCGGCTGGGACCCTCGCTTGCAGCCGTGTATCCCCGCCGTCGACCTCGACGGTGCGACCGCGCACCACTCCCTGAGCGAGGTCTTCAACCGGGCCGACGACCTGGCCGCCCTCGACTGCGCCTCGCCGGGCGAGACCGTCGCCGTCCTCGAATACTTGTTGGCCATCTGCTTCGCCTCCGGCACCTGCCCTTCCTCCGACGAGGACTGGAACGCCTGGATCCTTGGCCAAAGATCCCTCACGCCGGCCGCCGAGTGGCTGTTGAACCAACCGGCGGACTCCTGGGACCTGTTCCATCCCACCCGTCCCCTGGCGCAGAATTCCGACCTGTCGAAGGATCTCCGCAAGAGTGGCACCGGAACCGCTCAGCTGATCATCGAGCACTCCGGCGACTACAACCAGCACTTCGACCACCATCATCTCGAACGCGACAACCCTCTCCCGGCAGCGGACGCGTTCCGCGCCACCCTCACACAACACGTCTACGGCCCTTATGGACGGGCGCGCATGTCCGGGGGCGAGCTCGGCGCCAGGGTCACCAATCTCGCGGCGGGCCGCCTGACGGGCCGGATCCGGATCGTCACCCTGGGGGGAACACTCGGCGAGACGCTGCGCCTGAACCTCTATCCGCCCGACGGGCCGGGGAGGCCGCTCAACACCTCCTGGACCACGTCCGTCGTCGAGCAGCGCAGGTTCGAGGAGAAGCGGAGACCCCGCGCGCCGCGGAGCTCCGCGGACCTGCACAGCGCCCTGGGGCGTTCCGTACTGCTGCGTCCAGCACGCGGTCCACACGGGCAGCTCATGGTCGACCGGGTTCTGATCGGAGCCGGTGAGGTACTGGATCTCGACCCGGCGCGTCATCTTCAGGACGCCGTCTACAGCACGACGACGAACGGTGTGTCCAAGCCCTTGTGGCCCTCACCCAGCCGAGCCCTCTGGCAACAGGCCCACGCTCTGTACGGTGCCGTCAACGAAGGCCGGGGAGGGATGTACGCGCGGCTGCGGTCCCTTCTTCCGTACCGGCGACCAGAACCGGAGGAACAGGACCCGGAAACGCTGCGGGGCGCCCCTTACCACCTCTGGGCTGTCGGCCTGCTGACCAACAAGGCACTCCCTGTCATCTGGACCCACGGCTCCTACCCGTATGCCCCGGGCATGGCCGCGCACCTCTACCGCGCGTCCCGCCGCGGCTCGGACATCGCCGAATACCTGGCGCGGACCCTAAAGAACGCCGCGATCGTGGCCGCGGAGATCGCGTTCCCAGCCATGAGTGCCGCGGACGAGGCCGGTCAGGTGGCACGTCTCGATGCCCGGTACGACTTCTGGCCCGCAGCCGAGGACCCCTTCCTCAAGCTGCTGGACGAGGTGATCGACCGGGGGCTCGAGGACGACGACCCGGTGTCCGCTCCCTTGGTCGCCTACGCGATGAATCTGACGACCACGGCGCGCACCCGGTTGCTCCAGCTCCTCGACACCCTGCCGCCCGGCGACCGCTACAACCGAGCACGGACCCGGGCCGTGCGACTTTTCGAGGAGGCCGTGTCCGGCGACCGGGCCCCGGCCGAACTCCGAGGGGAGACAGCACTTGACTGAGCAGGATTCGTCGGCCGGTACAGATGCACCCCGTCTCGCTCACGACAGCGCGGCACTCACCACTTGGCTCACCACCCTCGTCCGCAACCGCGAGTACGGGACGCTCGCCGAACTCCGCCGGTCCCGGGTCCGTACCAACGCGCACATCCGCGCGGGCTGGTACGGAGGCGACGACCACCGCGACCTCTTCGAGCGGGTGGCCTTCCTGTTCGCGATCTACCACCAGGGGCGCCCCGCACCCTCATACGGCCACGGCAGTCTCGGCGCCGCCGCCCGCAGGATCGGGGACGGGACCGGGCGCGGACCGGACAATCCCGGCGCTCAACGGCTTCTGGACCGTGTCGTCGCGAGCCGACGTGTTCCCTGGCGGCACCTCCAGCACGCGATCACTCGGCTCCGTTCCTGTGAACAGCCCCCACCGTCCTGGACCACCCTGACCGAAGACCTCATCCGGTGGAACGACCGCAAGGCGCGCATCGCCTACGAATGGTCGGTCCACTTCCACACCCCTCCGAGCGCAGCCGGGAAGCACGGGACGAACCCGTGACGCGGGCGACTCCTCCACCGACGACTCGAAAGGACACCACCTCGTGACTGAATCGCCTCGGAGCCAATTCCTCTCCTTGCATCTCATCGAGACCCTGGCTGCCGTTCTTCCGGTACGCGACGAGAACGGGCAGCCCAAGTCCCTGGTCTTCGGCGGCGCGGAACGCCACATGATCACGAGTCAGGCCCGCAGGCGCGCCGAGCGGGTCCACGCCCGGAACCGGGCCAACGCCGGTTTGGGGGAGCTCAAGGGGCGAAGCATGGGCGTCCGTACCCGGGAGTGGGCCCTTCTCGCCGGACGCGAACTCGAGTCCGCCCACGGCTGGGACCGGGACAGGGCTCTGGTCACGGCCCGTGCGGTGATGGAAGCCAGCGGTCTCAAGTTCGGCGATCCGAAGAAGAAGACCGTGGCCAACCTGACCAAGGTGCTCGTCTTCGCGCCGTCCGATGCCGGGGCGAGGATCGCACACCATATCGCCGATCGGGCGGCGGAGGTCGAGGAGTGGCGCGACGCCTACCTCGAAGCTCAGAGTCGCGCCGACGCGGCGAAGAAGACGCGCCGCGGGGCGAGGGGCAAGGATGCGACAGCACCGGACGCGGAGGAGGCTCCCGCGGAAACCACCAGGGCCATCACCCTGCCTCCGCTGCCCAAGGCCACCCGTGACGCCGTCCTGCTGGCCCTCGCGCCTCGGGACGCCGTGGACATCGCTCTCTACGGTCGGTTCCTCGCCGAGATTCCCGACTCGCCCAATGTCGACGGCGCCGTCCAGACGGGGCATGCCTTCACCGTGCACGAAGCAGAACAGATCGAGGACTTCTACGCGGCCGCCGATGACGCGAAGATCGATCGCAAACGCAATGCTCTTGATTTCCTCGATGCCGCGGACGACGCGGGCGCCGGCATGACCGGATACCAGTCTCTGATCTCCGGTACCTTTTACCGACACGCAGTTCTCGATCGTACGCAGCTTCGCGTCAATCTGAGGGCAGCCGGAATGGACGAGGCCGAGGCCGAACAGGTGGCGTCAGAGGCCGAGAAGGAGTTCGTGAACTCCTTCGTGGAGGCATTTCCAGAAGCGAAGAAGAACTCCACCGCTTCCACCGGATCACTGCCGGCTCTCGTCCTCGCCTTCGAAGGGGAACGTCCCTACAACTACGCGTCCGCCTTCCAGAAACCGGTGGACGAGGGGCCCTTGTCCGGCGGTGGCGAAGGACCGGCGGGTCCCGCAGCCGTACGCAGGCTGCTGCGCCACCACATCTTCGTCAGCCGTCGTCGCGGCGATCTGCGCACTACACGGTTGCTCACGTACGACCCTGAGATCGATCTGCTCCTGGGCGAGCTGGAACTGCCCGATTCGCTGTCCGTGGTGGAGCGGACCGAGGAGCTCACTCCGTGAGCGGCAGGAACGACTCGCACGTCCTTCTCATCCGGTTGGCCGGCCCCCTGCAGTCCTGGGGCATCGCCGGCAGATTCGCCCGTCGCGACACACACAGCCGTCCGACGAAGTCGGGCGTGATCGGCCTGTGCGCCGCAGCCCTCGGCCTCTCCCGGGAACAACCTCTCGGGGAACTCGCCGAGGTGCGGTTCGGAGTGCGGGCCGACCGGCCCGGCACATCGCTTCGCGACTACCACACGGTCGGCGGCGGAAGGTATCCGCTGCGTCCACGGGACCTGATCACCGATCACCAGCGAGCTGGCAGGGCGACCACGGACTCATCGCCGACACCACCGCAGGACGACGCCCTGGAGCCCGGTCCATTCGGACGCGCCGAGCTGCATGCCTGGTACGGCTCACCGAAGTACGTCGTCACCGACCCGGCGTCAGGGGTGCTCGTCTCCGGAGAGGTTCGCCGCCACAGCCTGATCACAGAGCGCTGGTATCTCGCCGACGCCGCTTTCCTCGTCGGTCTGGAGCACCAGGACAGGGCTCTCCTGGAGCGGGTGGCCCATGCCTTGGAGCACCCGAAGAGACTGCTCTGGCTCGGCCGCAAAGCCTGTCCGCCCTCGGGTGACCTCGCCGTCGGCATCGCTCCGGGCTCGCTCAAGGAAACCTTCGAGACGCACTCCCTGCTTCCCGATGCCGTCGTTCCCGAAGCCGAGCCGTCGGCAACCATGCAGCGCATACGCCCGTGGGCCTGGATCGAGAGCAGACGGCCGCTCCCCGGCGTCGGCCCCCTGTCCGACCAGCCCGTGCAATTCGGAGCGGACGGAGGGACTCACAGCCTCCGCTGGGAGACCCGCCACCGCATCACCATCGCCGCACACGCCCGTGGATGGGACATCATCCTGTGAACACGAACACCACTGGGGCGAACGCGTCGTCGGGCGCGGGCCGGGCCGCCAGATTCGTCGCCGCGCAGACTCTGCTGACCCTGGACGCCCGGCATCCTTTCGTCGGTAAATCGCTCATCGACGCACAGGACATGCACCGAACCGTCATGAGCGGCTTCCCCGGCTGGGTGGACGACGGCAGCCCGGACCCTCGAGCCCAGATGGCCATCCTGTCGACCTGGACCGTCGACCTCCGGCAGGCGCGGCTCAACTTGGTGGTCCAGTCGTCACTCCCCGCCGACTGGAGCGGCATTCCCCGTACGGCCCTGGCCGAGAAGCCGGAGCCCCTCAGCATCGATCGCACCTTCCGCTTCGGCGACAGGGTCACCTTTCGCACGGTCGTCAATCCCGTCCGCAGCCTTCCGCCTCCGCCGGGCTCTCCGCCGAAGACTCGGGGCACTCGCATCCCCCACACACGCCCCGAACACGTGAAGGGATGGTTCACACGCCGCCTCCAACCGCCCGGCGAACCCGCGATCGCCCCGGACGGCGTCACTCGCATCGGAGCAGACGCCGATGCCGATCGGATCGCCGTACGCATGCTCCCGAACGTCTCGAGTCCAGCACCCCATAAGGGCCTGCGCATCGCTCGTGCGGAGATCAAGGGCATCCTCACGGTCACCGACCCCACAACATTCGTCGCGGCCCTCGCTCAAGGCATCGGCCGCGCACGCGCGTACAGCTGCGGGCTGATTCTCGTACGCTGAACCGCCCAAAACTGACAAAGAAGAACTTCCCATCATCTGGCAACATTTTGCGCCCTGGATGGCATTGCTTCAGAGATCCCCGAATCAGCACTACCGGATTGCTTGTGCCTACTGGCACTAGTCACACACCGAGTATCCGACCGACAGCAGCACGGGCACACCCCGCCGCCGCGCCTCCTCGAACGCCTCCGGTTCCCAGGGCCACCAGTCGACCGGATTGTCAGCGTGCTGAAGCAGACAGGGCGAGGTCACACAGCCAGCCGGTTCATGCACTCCAGCCTCTCACTCCGCCCGGCCGCGACGGCTCAGCCCGCGATCCCTTCGTTGCGGCCCTTGCGACCGGCGGGCTTCCGCTCTCGTACAGCGCCGGTGTCCCGGCCGCAAGACGCAGGACGCTGAGGCGAGCGGCAGAGGACCCGAGCATCCTCGTAGGAGGTGCGCCACGACCGCCGAGATGGTCTCACCCGTGCGGGTGCACACGCGGAGCACCGCGAGGCGGTACGACTCTGCTCCGAGGAGCGAGGAGCAGCGTGCCGGGTGCCGGCGTCGAGGTCGTGGACGGGGCGGCCGTCGTGCGTCCGACCGCGTCCGAGCGCCACAACCGGCCGGCCCGGACCCTGGCCAACGCCCTGGGCACCGCCGCAGGCCCGGACTGGAACACCGACACCGACATTGACACCGACTTCGACGTCCGCCTGCGGGACGCTCCTCTCACCACCCGGCGCCCCGACGTGATTGTGTACCGAGCAGAGACCATCGATCTCACGCTCACTTGCCCGAGCACGAGTTGCTGGTGGCCGAGGTCGTGTCGCCGGTCTCGGAGACCACCGGTCCGAAGACGCTGCACAGCACCACAAGGAACGAGCCCGCGAGGAACGTGAGAGCCGGTACGGGCGTCGGACACCTTCACATTGATCATCGTCTGGCCGATAGCGGCGCAACCGCCCATGCCGACGACGAACCCGGTGACGATATTGGCGATGCCCCGGCCGATGGACTCGCGGCCCTTGAAGAAGCCGATGTCGGTGCTGCCGCCGTGTCGCTGCGCTCCCGCAACGGGTCAAGCACCCTGTTCGGCACTCGCCCACGCGGAACGATCGGTCAACGTGCACTGACGGGACGAGCTGACCAGCCACTCCTATGCGCTGAAAGCGAGCGCCGTCTACAGTGCATGCCATGCCTGCCATCCACCTGCCACGGAGCACCACCCTCGGTAAAGTAACAGCAAAGCCCCTCTGACACTGCAGGTCAGGAAGGGTGCTCTCCGCGCGAGCGGAGGTGGTCCGCGTCTCGCTCTGCTCGAAGCCGACACTCACGCGTGCTCTCCGCGCGAGCGGAGGTGGTCCGCACTCCCGCCCGCCTACACCCAGGGGATCGGCGTGCTCTCCGCGCGAGCGGAGGTGGTCCGGGGCGGAGGCCGTGGTCCTGTCGGTGGCTGGCGTGCCCTCCGCGCGAGCGGAGGTGGTCCGCCGTTGAGTCGCCGACAGCGCCAGGTGATCGTGTGCTCTCCGCGCGAGCGGAGGTGGTCCGGCCGCGAAAGACAACGCCGGCGTCCTCAGCTAGTGCTCTCCGCGCGAGCGGAGGTGGTCCGTGGATGGTGTCGCCCGGCTGGCCCACCAGGGTGTGCTCTCCGCGCGAGCGGAGGTGGTCCGTACTGGTAGGCGCCGCCGAACACGGCGCTGGAGTGTTCTCCGCGCGAGCGGAGGTGGTCCGGTGCGCTGCCATGACTGCCCGGCGTCGGACATGTGCTCTCCGCGCGAGCGGAGGTGGTCCGCTGATCACTTCGATGCCCTGCGGGTGCAGAACGTGCTCTCCGCGCGAGCGGAGGTGGTCCGACCGCGCGGGGTCAGTTCAACGCCCTGATGCGGTGCTCTCCGCGCGAGCGGAGGTGGCCCGCCCACGAGGGTCTGGCGGCCGTCGGTCTTCGAGTGCTCTCCACGCGAGCGGAGGTGGTCCGATGCGTGCCGTCTGGGTGCGGGTCATGCGTGGGTGCTCTCCACGCGAGCAGAGGTGCTCCGGTCCGTGAGTCCGTCCGGTCTGGTATCTACCTCGATCCGAAGCAGGGCGAGATCACCCTCGCCGCCTGGTGGACGGAGTGGTGGCCCGGGCACCAACCGGCCCGCCCGACCACCCGACACCGCAAGCTGTCCCTGTGGACCACGCACATCGAACCGAAGTGGGGCCGGCGCAAGCTCGCCTCGAGGCCGGCCGGGCGAACCCGGTTCTGCGGACCTTGTTGCGCATCGCGCGGGCCATCGGGGTCCCTCTGCACGAGCTGGCAGGGTAAGCGGCCCGCTCCCGACCTGGGTGGCAGGGGCGGGCCGCGGTCTCACTTGCCGGTCACGGCCGGTGGGGAATCACGAAGCCCCGCACGGGCTTCGGCTCTTGCGGGTTGCGGGAGTCCGGTTGCTGCGCGCGCTTCCACGCCGCGACCAGGTCCGCGTACCGTGGGTCAATCCACTCGGACGACATGGCCACCTCCTGAGTCCGGTTCAGGCTAGGGCCGCTCGGGCTTGGGCATCGGCCGGATGGTGCACTCGGGAGCATGCTGGCACTTCGCTGCCACCGAGACGAGGGTCTCGTTGGACGGCGGTCCCCACAGCTCCGGGTCCGGTTCCCACCCGGACTCCGTGATCTTCTCGCGGGTGCGGTCGAGGATCGGGGGGTCGTAGTTCGTCGGGTCGTATCCCGGGTAGTGGTGGACCAACTGGCCGCCGAGTGCGTCGCACAGCTCGGCGTACATCGCGGTGTGAAGGATCAGGGCATGCCAGCCATCGTCCACGATCCGAGACGGGGCCAGGCCTGTGCCGGGGTTCTTCGCGCAGGCCGCCACGAACTTCAGGGCCTCGTCGACGATGCGGCCGGCCATCTCCTCGGACATGTCCGGGTTGGCGTCCATGACGGTGCCGCGGCAGCTGGCGAACTGGGTGTCGGTGATGAGCATGCGGGGCAGCGCCGGTACGGTCTCGGGCGGGTCCATCGGCCCGGGAGGTATCGTCACAGTGATCTCCTTCGCGCTTGATGCGGATGGGGATGGCGCCCCGCCCGTGCCGAGGTTCTTCGCGGGATTCACCGGCCGGGCGGGAGTCTTCAGAGCTGCTGCCAGCGGCCAGCTCGGGACAGGCAGTAGAGGTCGCGGCCCGTCGGGCAGATATCCGGGGCGACGCGGCAGCCGGTGTTGCAGAGCGAGGCGTGAGGGAAGAGCGCGAGGTATGCCTTCTCTCTCGCGCAGGGACGGCAGCCGCGGGGGAACCAGCGCGTGACCCCGCCGCCGCGGAGCTCGCGCGGGCCGAGGTCGACGGCCTTCCGCGCGGACAGCCCGATGCCGCACCACACGCAGGTGATGCCACGGGTCCGGTAGTTGGACAGCTCGGTGAGCGGCGGGAGCGGCAGGATGCTGACGGCTGTTCTGGGGGGGGGCGGGAGAGCGGTACCTTGCTGCACGTCACGTCGACTCCTTCGCAGTCGGCCGCGCCTCGGGAGGCTCGCCGCCTCGCCGGGGCTTTGTCGTGCCACTCGAAGCTAGGAGTGCGCCCCTCGTCACGACCAGCGATGTGCATGCATGTACACGCGTCTTGTCAAGGGGATTGACCAGCTACTGGCTCGGGACGATGGTGATGTACATCTCTGAACACCGAGAGCAGTGGAGGCGGCAGTGCACCTACGGTTCATCGGGATCGATCCGAACACGGGGGACGGCGAGAGCCCGACCGTGTGGGTCGATCAGGACGCGAAAGAACTCGTTCTTCAAGGGTGGAAGCCGAGCCCGCAGCTTCGTGCCCAGTGCGCGGCGTTCGAAGTGCCGGGCCACGCGGTGGGGATCCCGGACCACGAGGCAGTGATCCGTATTCCTGCCCGGATGGTGCCGATGATCAGGGAGGCGTGCGATGCCGTCGAACGTGCCGACGTGGGCTGATCTCCTCGGCTCGGCCACACGGACCGCCGTCCATCTGGAGATGCGCGACTCCTACGCCGTCGACTACGAGAAGGGCCCGTTCGCCGACTGGCGAGCCGGATTCCGCCACGACCCGGCGGACCGCGCCTCCTGGTGGCGGCCGTGGCTCGACCTCATCCAGGAGACCGTGGGCCGGGGCGTCGTCGTGCGCCGGGCCCGGATCGTGTCCGAGCCGGTCAGTGAGTACACCCGCTTCCTGTACGACGGCACCTTCACCAACATCGCTGCGGGCGAGCAGGTGCGCTGGCTTCCCCGCCGCCACGCCTCCGGCATCCCGTTGCCGGGCAACGACTTCTGGCTGATCGACGGCCGCCTCATCCGCTGGAACCACTTCACTGGCGAGGGCACCTCGGCAGGAGGGGAGATCAGTGAGGACCCGGCCGCCGTGAAGTTGTGCGCCGACGCCTTCGAAGAGGTGTGGACGCGCGCCATCCCGCACCACCAGTACACGATCAGCCAGTAAGGCCAGGCCGGCTCATGCCCATGTCCCCGTCCCCGTACTCGTCGGCGCAGGCCGCCCGCGAAGCCGTCGCGCAGCGCCTGAAGGAGCTTCGCGCTGACGCCGGAATCACAGGGGCTGAGCTGGCCTCTCGCTGCGGCTGGTCCCACCCCAAGACATACCGGATCGAGGGCGCCCGCACCCCGCCCTCGGCCGACGACATCCGCCGCTGGTGCGAAGCGTGCGACGCCGGAGAACAGGCCGACGACATCATCGCTCAATCCCGCACGGCCGAGTCGATGTACACCGAGTGGCGGCGGAAGTCCCGTACCGGGCTGAAGCAGTTGCAGAACAGCTACGTCCCGTTGTTCAAGGCGACCAAGCTGTTCCGGATCTACTCGCCCACCATGGTTCCTGGATTGCTCCAGACCGAGGGCTACGCGCGCGGGCTCATGTCCACGATCACCCGCTTCCGCGGCATCCCTGACGACGTCGCCGACGCAGTCGCCGCCCGCCTGGAAAGGTCACGGATCATCCACGAACCCGGCCGCCGGTTCTCCATGGTCATCGAAGAACCGGTGCTGCACTACCAACTCGGCAACCAGGACGCGATGGCCGCTCAGCTCGGGTACCTGCTCACCGCAGGCGCCCTGCCGCAGGTATCGCTGGGCATCATCCCGAGCTCAACTCCTCCACGCCCCGTGTGGCCCCAGGAACTGTTCCACATGTACGACGACACGCTCGTCTCCGTCGAGCTGCTCGCCGCCCGAGTCCAGATCACTCAGCCCTCGGAGATCGCCCTGTACGCCAAGGCGTTCGAGGAACTGCGCGGCCTGGCCGTGTACGGAGCAGCGGCGCGGGGCCTGATCGTGAAGGCCATCGAAGCCCTGCACTGACTTTCCAGGAACGACGAAGCGGCCCCGCCCTCCCGAAGGAGAGCAGGGCCGCGGGTCACGACTGCCAGGGCGCCAGGTCCAGTTCGACCGGTGGCTCGGGCGCCGGCCCGGCCGGAGTGTCCGGGCCCACGCGGCGCGCCCACCGGCGCAGACCCAGGTAGGCGCGCGTCAACGGCTTCCGCTTCCGCTTCCGCTGGGTGCGTTCCTCCTTCACCTCCCGGTCGAGGCGCTCGGTGATCGCCATGAAGTCGCTACGCCGGTTGGTAGCCCGGTTCTGGAGTGCTCTCCGCGCGAGCGGAGGTGGTCCGGTGTCGTCGCTGCGCGCTGCGGCGCCGGGCAGATCATCACCCCGACCGGCGACAGCCACCGTCTCGTCCTGCTGCTGACGGTGACGCCGCTGCACGACTGGGGGCGGGTGTGGATCGGGGCGGGCGTCACCTCCCTGGCTTGCCCAGCCACCCCGGGAACGGCAGTGACCGGCGCAGGTAAAGGTCGTTGGACGCGTTGTCACCCAAATGGTGCTACCCAGGAGGTCTTGCACGTCCATGGCCGCTATCTGCCCCAACTGCCACAAGCCAGAAGTCGTCACGTACATCGTCAACGACGACGGCATCCACCCGTCACCGTGCCTGGAGTGCAGGGCCAGCACCATCACCTCCGGCCCGTACGTGTCCCTGACCGGGGCGACGTCCTGCGGCACCGGCGGGTGCGCCGGATCTGTACGTGATGAGTACTCATACGACCAGCAGGGGCGTCTTCGCTCCCTGGTCAGGACGCAGTGCCCACGCTGCGGGACGCTCAAGACGAATGCGAGTAGCGATGCCACAGGTCCGAGAGAACATTTCATGCCCGACCCCCGGATGCGGCGAGTCCCGAGCCACCATCTGGGAGACTGACGAGAACGGCAACAAGCTGTACGTGGGCGCCAACGAGCCGTGCAGCTCGTGCGGCCAGTGATCTGCGCCTACTGCGACCAGCCGATCCGGCCCGCACAGCCGTACGACACGCATGAGAGCCAAGCCCGACGCCCGCCGAACGGTATCCCACTGCGGTGAAGCCGTCAGCCGCTCCCTGCCTGCCCTCTTCCATCTCCTCGCCTTCTCTCTCCCCTGGTCACCGGTCCACTGGATTGGAGGCGTGCTGGAAGAGAGAGGGCGACCGGGAGCTTGCCAGTCGGCTCATACCTGCCATCGCCGCATGATCCGGAGCCTCGGCGACAGCCCCCATGCTCACCGCACTGCGTCCTGGACTGCCCGTCCGCTACCGCTTTCTCGGCAACGCCGTCCGTCGATGCGGTCGCACCAGCACAGCCGGCTCCTGGAAACAGGCCATCCCGCTGAGCGGCGAGGACGCCGCCCGATGGCGGGCCGATCGCGCGTCGGCCTCCGGCCTGGTCTTGCGCAGCCTCCTGCCGAGCACCAGCCACCCCATGACCGCTTACCACGCCCCGGCCTCTCGGCGGGGCGGAAGGGGAGCGGGGACCTCACCCAGGCAGGACAAGGACATCCGGGTTCCCTACGCGGCCACCCTCTACGAAGGTGTGGCCGTGGTCCGCGACCCCGTCAAGCTCCGCGTCGCCCTGCTGGCCGGGATCGGCCGGGGAAAGTCCTACGGCTGCGGGCTGCTCAGCCTCGCCCCGGCACGCCTCGACGGCTGAACCGGCTTGCGGGAACCTACACACACCACGGCAGCACCCGGGCCGTACGCGGCCGGTCGCCGTCGCTCACAGGAGTAGCCGCGCCATGCCTTCCCCGCACGACAAGCAGTCCGCCCGCCGCCGGATCGCCGCACCGACGCTCGCCATGCTGCCGCGGGGGGGGTGATTCCCTCTCGTTCCTCTACGCCGACGTCGTGCGCATCGTCCAGGACGACACCGGCGTCTGCGCCGAGACCACCACCGCCGACAACGAGACCACGCGCGTCCACATCCCCACCTCCGCGCTCTCCTGCGTCCTGCTCGGGCCCGGCACCTCCATCACCCAGCCGGCCATGGCCACGTTCGCCCGCCACGGCACCACCGTCGTGTGCGTCGGGTCCGGCGGCGTGCGCTGCTATTCCTCCACGGTGCCGCCCGCTCTCACCACCCGCTGGCTGGAACAGCAGGTTCAGCGCTGGAGTGACCCCGTCCTGCGGCTCGATGTCGCCCGTCGCATGTACACCATGCGCTTCAAGGTCCCGGTCCCCGCGGCCACCACGCTCCAGCAACTCCGCGGACTGGAGGGGCAGCGGATGAAGGCCCTCTACAGACTCCTCGCCCAGCAGCATCGCATCGGCCGCTTCCGCCGCAGCTACGACCCGGACTCCTGGGACGCCCAGGACCCCGTGAACCTGGCGCTCTCCTCCGCCAATACCTGTCTCTACGGCATCGTGCACGCCGCTCTCACCGCCCTCGGCTGCTCCCCCGCCCTCGGCTACGTCCACCAAGGAACGCAACTCGCCTTCGTCTACGACATCGCCGACCTGTACAAGGCCGAGCTGACCGTCCCTCTCGCCTTCTCGCTGCACGACCGTCACGACCCCGAGGCCGCCGCCCGCCGAAGCTTCCGTGAACAGCTGCGCCTGTACAGGCTCCTGCCCCGCATCGTTGCCGACGTCCAGAGCCTCCTCGCCCCGGACGAGGCCGAGCCGCTTCCCGACGGGCACAGCGTCCGCATGGTCAACCTCTGGGACCCACGTGCCGGTTCGGTCGCGGCCGGCGTCAACTACGCACGTGACGTCGGCGGGTCGCCGACCGAGGACGACGATCCCCTGCCGGACCTCTCCGACCCGGCGTTTCCTCCCGGTGAACAGGACCCCGATCCGCTCTGACCGGACTCCTTCCATCAACGAATCCCCTCCGTTCACCAGGGAGAGATCTTGCCGATCATGACCGTCCTCGCCACCACTGCCGTTCCCGATCACGTCCGCGGAGCACTCACACGCTGGATGATCGAACCGACTCCCGGCCTCTACGTCGGAACCCTCTCCGCCCGTGTCCGCGAGGAACTCTGGTCCGTCGTCACGGCATCCATCGGCACCGGTGCCGCCGTCCTCCTTCACCCTTCACCGACCGAACAAGGGTTCACCCTCCACACCGCAGGTGAACGCCGCCGGATCCCCCAGGACTTCGACGGCCTCACCCTCGTCGCCTTCCGCCCTGACGATGACGGAGACGAGGCGGTGGCGAATCCCTTCTGAATCCGACGCCGACGGCCGTCCACCGCGTCGTGCGCCGCGCGGCACTCCTGTTGCTGACGGTGTTGTAACGCGCTCTTCCGGGCCATTGCGACGGCAGGATCGAACCGAACCCATGCCCCTTGCCCTGCCCGCCTCATGCCGCACCACGACACCGAGAACACCCTCGCGATCCGGCGAACGTTCACCCCCGCGCACATCAGGAGGCACAACTCGCCCGCTTCGTGCGCCCCGCCTCACCACAGGCCCACCCGGCAGCGCAACGGGATGAACCGTCCGGCACCGGGTCATGCGGTGCGATCGGTCGGCTTGCACTGCCGGGGACGAGCTGACCAGCCACTCCTGTCCCCTGAAAGCCGACGCCGTCTACAGTGCATGCCATGCCTGCCATTCACTTGCCACCGAGCACCACCCCCGGCAAAGAAACAGCAAAGCCCTTCTGACAGCGCAGGTCAGGAAGGGTTCTCTCCGCGCGAGCGGAGGTGGTCCGCCCTGTGCGCCACGCTGCGCCCCGATCCCGTCGTTCTCTCCGCGCGAGCGGAGGTGGTCCGCGGATGTGGGAGTCGGTGTAGAGGGTGGTTGCGTTCTCTCCGCGCGAGCGGAGGTGGTCCGGTGACGGGCACAAGGTGCAGGACCGCAGTCACGTTCTCTCCGCGCGAGCGGAGGTGGTCCGCCCGGTCTCCTGCCAGGAGTCATCCTCCTGCCGTTCTCTCCGCGCGAGCGGAGGTGGTCCGGTCGGTGTGGACACCTCCACCATCCTCATCGCGTTCTCTCCGCGCGAGCGGAGGTGGTCCGCCCTCCTCGCCGCCGAGTTCGGTCCGGCCGACGTTCTCTCCGCGCGAGCGGAGGTGGTCCGCCAACGGGAGCGCGGTTCCGTGTCCTCCATTCGTTCTCTCCGCGCGAGCGGAGGTGGTCCGCTCGCCTTTCGCGTAGCGCTTCCGGGGCGTGAGTTCTCTCCGCGCGAGCGGAGGTGGTCCGTCCACCGCCGGGCCGCTTCCTCCGCCGCCGGTGTTCTCTCCGCGCGAGCGGAGGTGGTCCGCTGTACCGAGCAATTCGGAGTGAACGTGCGGAGTTCTCTCCGCGCGAGCGGAGGTGGTCCGCCGCCCGGCAGATCATGAACAGCAGCTCCGCAGTTCTCTCCGCGCGAGCGGAGGTGGTCCGTCCAGCGGGCTCGGCCCGTTCGAGGCGTAGACGTTCTCTCCGCGCGAGCGGAGGTGGTCCGGCTGCTTGGCCTGCTTCGGCTTGCGAGGTGCCGTTCTCTCCGCGCGAGCGGAGGTGGTCCGCCCTGCTGCGGCAGGCGAGCGACCGGCGCCGCGTTCTCTCCGCGCGAGCGGAGGTGGTCCGAGGCGCTTCCACGTCTCGGGTCCGATGTACCCGTTCTCTCCGCGCGAGCGGAGGTGGTCCGAACTACCCGCGCGTGGTCCAGGTGCCCTACGGGTTCTCTCCGCGCGAGCGGAGGTGGTCCGGGGTGCGGCAGGGCCCTGATGGATCCCGCGTCGTTCTCTCCGCGCGAGCGGAGGTGGTCCGCCGGTCGAGTCGACGTACCGGCCGGTGCTCGGGTTCTCTCCGCGCGAGCGGAGGTGGTCCGGCGAGGTAGTTGGTGGTGGTCGTCTTGGTGGAGTTCTCTCCGCGCGAGCGGAGGTGGTCCATCGTGGGTGGTCGCCGCCGGCGTGCGCGCGGTGTTCTCTCCGCGCGAGCGGAGGTGGTCCGGCGCGGTGGAATCAGCTGTCCTGCTGCGCCTCGTTCTCTCCGCGCGAGCGGAGGTGGTCCGTAGTGGGCGTGGGCGGTCTTGTGCTCGCACGGGTTCTCTCCGCGCGAGCGGAGGTGGTCCGGCCGGCCAGTGGGCGCGGCCGTCCTTGGAGACGTTCTCTCCGCGCGAGCGGAGGTGGTCCATCGATCTGCGCGAACGCGGCGTTGGCCGGGGCGTTCTCTCCGCGCGAGCGGAGGTGGTCCGTTCATGCCGGGCGGCATCCAGCCACCGGAGTCGTTCTCTCCGCGCGAGCGGAGGTGGTCCGGAGCGTGGGGAGCGCACCGCCTACCTCGTCACGTTCTCTCCGCGCGAGCGGAGGTGGTCCGCTGGGCGAGCGGGCTGGGCTGGACCGCAAGACGGTCAATCGGATCGAGCAGGGCGCCCACGCCACCCTCATCGACCATCTGCTGCTCATCGCGGACGCGCTGGACGTCCCTCTCGCCGACCTGGTGCGGGGCTGAGCGGCCGCCCCCGGCGGGGGATTGCGGAGGCGGCCGTTCTCCCGCGCCCGGCGCTGTCGGCAGCGCAGTCAGGAGCGGGGGTCTCGGACCGCCTACCGCCGCAGCCACCACGGTGTCGGCTCCGGGACGGTCTGCTGCGGTGCGGCGGGCTGGCACGCCCCGCGATGCCGGGTGACGGGGGCGGCCACACCGGACCCGGTCTCGGGCCGGATCGGTCGGTCGCAGTGGGCGCAGATCATCAGGCGCCGTCCTGGGCAGGTGACTCGGCGGCCTGGCCCGCGAGCGTGGCGTCCGCCCCGGCCAACTGGTGCACGCTGGCGGCGATGAGCCGGGCGACCGTCAACGGCGCGCACAGCTCGGCGGCCGACGCCATCGGCACGGACCAGTACGACCCCGCCCCGACGCCCCGGAAGGCGGTCGCCGACAGCGGCGGCACGCCGAGGTACGTGCCGCGGCCCAGGCACTCCACGTCCTGGGAGCGCCAGTCGTCGACGGTGCCCCGCCAGGTCGCGGGCATGCTGGCGGGGACGAGGGCGTAGTAGGTGCCCCAGCGTGGGTCGCAGATGACCGGGTCACCGTGCAGGGCCTCGGCGAGGTAGGCGTCGATCTCGGGGAGCGTGCTGCTCCCGGCGAGGGCTTGGACGAGGGCGGCGGGGATGCGCACGGCGGAGAAGAGCGTGCCAAGGGGGAGCAGCGCGGCGCCGTGCTCCCGCCACTCCAGGCGGGCCTGCCGGACGTCCGGGCGGGTGGACAGGAGCCAGTGCTCCGTCGCCCGGCGCCGGTCGGCGGCCGGGTGTACGAGGACGCCCGGCGCCGCCTCGACGGGCGGCCGGGCCGGACTGGGACTGGACATGCTCACGCCTCCACGGTCAGGGTGATGCGCCTCACACCCATGACCGTAGAAGCGGTACCGCGAGGGACGGGGCAGGAATCCTGCCCCGTCGTCAGGCCGCCAGCAGCCCCAGCTTCACAGCCAGTTCCGAGGCGCGTTGGCGCCGCTCGGGATGCCGGGCCTCGGTCTCCTCGAGGACAATCCTCCGTGCGTAGCCGTTGTAGCGGATCGTCTCCGGGGCGGCCTCGTGCGCCTTGTCCAGCGTGGCGAGCGCGGTGTCCGGCTGCCCGTCGAGCTGGTACGCGCGGGCCTCCTCGATGCGGTGCCGGGCCCGCCGCGGCCGGGACCTGATGACCGTCTTGTCCGCGCGCGCAGCCTGCCGCACGGACTCCCCGCCCTGGTGCAGCTCGACCGCCACCGTCACCGCGTGCGCACCCATGACCGCTCGCGAGAACGAGGTGACCGGGTGGAAGTAGTCGGCTGGCAGCTTCTTCGCCGTGCTCCTCGCCTTGTCCCACCAGCCCCACGCCACACCGTCGGCGCCGCGGCGGGCCGCCGTGTACCCGGCCTCGAACTGGAGCGCGCCCGCGATGGCCAGCACGCGGTCGTCGGCCTCGGGCAGCAGCGGGGTGAGGTACTGGAGCGTGTCCAGCGTGACGGCGTCCGCGGCGTCGAAGTGCGCTGGCCCCGAGTCGCGGTGGGCCTGCGCTGCCAGCCAGGCGGCCATGCCGATGGCGTGCGGGTCCTCGGACTCCTGCGCGGCGACCATGCCGCGCTCGGACACCCGCCACAGCAGCGCGGCGTCCGGCTGGTAGGCGATGAAGAACTGCGAGAGGGAGTAGACCTCGGAGAGGACGGCCTGAGCCGCGCGCCGGTCGGCCGCCGAGTCGGCCTGCCGGACGGCGAGCTGAGCGTCCCGGATCAGGCCGGGCAGCAGCGTGCCTACGACCTCGCGGTGGTTCGGTGCCTCGTGCCGTGCCGCCCACGCCCGGTCGAGTCGGTGGCGCAGGTGCAGAGTGGGGGGCGCCTCTTGGTCGGTGGTGAGGGGGAAGCGGTCCAGGGAGGCTTTGACGGCGGCGAGCCGCGGGTGGCCGGGGCCGACGAACAGGTCGACGCTCATGCTCTGGTCGCCGGTGAGGTCGGCCAGGTCCCGGACGCGGAGCAGCTCGGCGATGCGCAGGATCATGGGCAGTTTGGGGGGGTGGATGAGGCCAGACTCGACTTGCTTCACCCACGAGGGGCTGCGGCCGAGGAGCCCGGCGAGGACGGGGCGGCTCATGCCGCGGCGCTGGCGGAGGATCTGCATCCGTTGTCCGAAGACCAGCGGCTCGGCGTACGGGGCCGGGGTAGCATCAGATGGCACGGTCTCGCCTCTCTCTGAACAGGTCGCACTGACAGAGTAGGGGCGGGGCCTTTCTGATGTGAGGGGTCTTCATCCCACCGGGCATGACGAAGCGGCCCCCGCCCTCCCGAAGGAGGACGAGGGCCGCGGGCTTACGACTGCCAGGGGGTCAGGTTCAGCTCGACCGGTGGCTCGCACTCCGGCCCGGCCGGAGTGTCCGGGCCCACGCAACGCGCCCACCGGTGCAGATCCAGATAGGCGCGCGTCAACAGCTTCCGCTGGGTGCGTTCCTCCTTCACCTCCCGGTCGAGGCGCTCGGTGATCGCCATGAAGTCGCTACGCCGGTTCGTCGCCCGGCTCTGGGTGTGGTCTCCCCGCGAGCGGAGGTGGTCCGGTAGCCGGAACGCTGTGCGAGAACGGGCTGCTGTTCTCTCCGCGCGAGCGGAGGTGGTCCGATGGCCGCCGGGACGCCGGGGTAGTACGCCGCGTTCTCTCCGCGCGAGCGGAGGTGGTCCCCGTTGTGGGCGTACTGGTACGGGCTGCCGATCGTTCTCTCCGCGCGAGCGGAGGTGGTCCGCCGAACATGGTGGTGATCTGCTCGATGAGACCGTTCTCTCCGCGCGAGCGGAGGTGGTCCGCCGGGCAGGACCTCCGCTGGGCTCTCCTCGTCGTGCTCTCCGCGCGAGCGGAGTTGATCCGCCCTTGAACTCGCCCAGTTCGGGGGCGCCGAAGCCGCAGTTCGTCCGGGCGGGCGCGTAGGCCGGGCTTCGCTCGCCAGGCGCCGGAGCCCAAACCCAGCCTTCCTGGCCTCCCCGGCCTCACCGCTCCCGCCGCCCCGCCATCCGCATCCCCAGCCCCAGCCGCAACCACAGCCACAGCCACAGCCACAGCCACGAGATAGCGGTCCGCGCAGAGGACGTCACTCTCCGCACCCCCGACTCACCCCTTGGTGCCCGTTGATCGCCACCCCCTCGCGCTCGCGCCCCGCTCGAAGGACACTTGCAGGCAGAGGAGTTGCCGCCGGAGGGGGACGGGACATGCGGGACGCTCATCGGGCGGAGGCCGAACGGCTGCTGGTGCGGGCGGTGGAGGAGGAGGTGCGCCGGTCGGGCGGGCGGGTGGACGGTGGCGTGCTGCTGTCGCGGGCGCGGGCCGGGCTCGACGCGCTGGCGCGGGCGGCGCAGGAGGAGTACGAGGCGTACACGCGGGCGCTGGACGAGGCGGCGGCCGGGCAGCTCACGTTCGGGCAGCGCTACGCGCGCGAGGGTGCCGGAACTCCCCTGCTGGTGGCGGCCGTCGCCGCCGTCGCCGCCGCGGTGGCCGACCTGGCGCTGGGCACCGGCACGGGCACCGCGCTGGGCGCGGGCGCCGTCGCGGGGGTGGCCGGGGCCGCCGCCACCGTCGTCAAGGCGGGTGCCGCGCATCTGCCCGCCGCCCACCACCGGGCGGGCGCGGCCGGCCAGCCCGGCGGGACCGAGCAGTTGCGGCTGCAATGGCTGACCGCGCTGGAGGTGCGCGGCATCCGGCCCTTCCTGGACCAGCAGCGCGTCCTGACCGCGTCCACCGCGCCGAAGAAGAAGGCCGCGCCCCGGCTGCGCGGCACCGACAAGAGCGCGGCGGCCCGCAGGCGCAGTGTGCTGGAGCAGTCGTTCGGTCAACTGCCGGAGCCGGTGGGTGTGTTCGCCGGGCGCCGGACGGAGCTGGCCCGGATCAGACAGTGGGTGCAGGCGGCCCGCGCGCACACCGAGACCCGGCCCACGGTCGTCGTCCTGCACGGCACGCCCGGCTCCGGCCGCTCCACGCTCGCCGTGCGGGCCGCGCACGAACTGCGCGACCAGTTCCGCGGCGCTGTCGTCGTCGACCTGCGCGGCGGCAGCGCGGACGAGCCGCCGCTGCCCACCCGGGACGCGCTGCTGCACCTGCTGAACCGGCTCGGCGCGCCCCGCGAGCAACTGCTGTTCCGCGACCGGTCCTCGGCCGAGCAGCAGGTCAAGCGGCTGGGCGAGCTGTACGACCAGCATCTGACCGGGCTGCCGGTGACGATCGTGCTGGACGACGCCTCGGACGCCGGGCAGGTCCGGGCCCTGGTGCCCGCGCGGTCCGACAGCCTGGTCCTGGTCACCGCCCCCGCCCCGCTGGAGCTGCCCGCCGAGCTGTCGGCCTGGGTGCACCAGCTGCCGGTGGACGCCCTGGACGAGGCGGGTTCCGAGGAGCTGCTGGGCGCCACGGCGCAGGACGGGTCCGGCCCGTACGACGCGGAGTCCGCCGAGCGGATCCGCGAGCTGTGCGGCGGGCTGCCGCTGGCGCTGCGCGTGGCGGGCTCCTCGCTCGGCCCGCGCTCGCCCCGCCGACTGGCCGCCGACCTCGGGGCGTACGGCCCGGTGGAACCGGTCGAGCGGGCGCTGTGGCTGCGCTACACCGACCAGTCGGAGGCGGCCCGGCGGCTGCTGCGCCGGCTGGCCCTGGCGGGCCGGGCCTCGCTGGGCGGCGCCGCGGCGGCCGCGCTGCTGGCCACCGACGAGGCGGAGGCGGGCCGACAGCTTGAGGCCCTGGCCGGCGCCGGTCTCCTCGACCATGTGCGCGGCAGCCGCTACCGGCTGCACGACCTGGTGCGGGCCTTCGCGCACGCCCGGCTGCTGGACGAGGAGGAGCCCGCCGAGCGGACGGCCGCGCAGGAGCGGCTGATCGGGAACTACGCCGAGCTGGCCGACTCGGTGCTGCGCCTGGTCGACGGCAACAACTCGACCCGCTCGGACCGCTTCAGCCCGCACGGCTTCACCTCCCTGGACGAGGCGCTGCGCTGGCTGGACGACGAGTCGAGCTTCATCACGGCGGCCCTGCGGCACGCGGAGGGCGTGAACCAGGCGGCCGTGCTGAATCTGCTGGGCGCGCTGTGCGACTACTGCCTGCTGCGCGGCGACCTGTACCGGCTGGGCGAGATCAGCGAGCTGACGCAGGCCGTCGACCAGGGGCTGCTGGTGCGCTCGGTGCAGTGGCGCACCGGCATCGCCGCCCGGCAGCTGGGCGAGCTGGACAAGGCGCGCACCACGCTGGCCTCGGTGGTCGACCTGTACCGGGAGGCGCACCACGACGCGGGCGCGGCCCGTGCGCTGAACTCGCTCGGCATCACCCTGCACCACCAGGGCAACCTGACCGAGGCGGCGGCCCGGCTGCGCGAGGCCATGGCGCTCCAGGACGTACCGGAGCTGGCCGGTGACCGGGCGTGGACGATGCACGCGCTGGCGGCCGTGGAGCGCGACCGGGGCCGTCTCGCCGAGGCGCTGGACCTGCTGACCCGGTCCCTGGTGCTGCACCGGGAGGGCGGTTCGGTGCACGGCGAGGCGTGGGCGCACTTCCAGCTCGGGCAGCTCGCGCTGCGCCAGGGCGAGGTGGAGCGGGCCGAGGAGGATCTGCGCGAGGCCCTGGAGCGCTACGGCCGCACCCGGGACGCGCGCGGCGAGGCATGGGCGCTGACCCAGCTGGCACGGGCCCGGCTGCTGGCCGGGGAGACCGCGGAGGCGGTGGAGGCGCTGCGCGGCGCCGCCGGGCGGCACCGGGACAACGAGGACGCGCGCGGCGAGGCGTGGTCGCTGTACTACCTGGGGCAGGCGCTGGAGGAGACCGGCGACCTGGACCGGGCGGTGCGCGAGCTGGAGCGGGCCCGCACGATGTTCTCCCGGATGCGGGACGTCTACGGGCTGGCCTGCGCCCGGCACCACTCGGCCCGGGTGACGCGCGACCAGCGGGCGGCGCAGACCGGTTCGCTGCGCAACTCCGGCTTCGCCCGTCAGCTCCTGGTCGACGCCCGCGCCGACTTCCAGCGCATCGGGGTGGCGCACGGCGAGGCGTGGACGTGCCTGGAGCTGGCCGTGGTGGACGCGGGCAACGCCCGTACGCCGCAGGCGCTGGCCCTGTGCGACGAGGCGCTGGCCCTGTTCACGTCGTACGGGGACCGGCGCGGCGAGGACTGGGCCCGGTTCCTGCGCTGCACGCTGCTGCCGTACGCGGCGCCGGGCGGGGTGGAGGTGGGCACGGCGGTCGCCCAGGAGGACCTGTCCGCGCTGGCCCGCGCCGGGCACCGGCTGCGGGACCGCAAGCTGGAGGGGTACATCGACGCGTATCTGCTGGTGCTGGAGCGCGGGGTGAGCCTGGAGGCGGGCTGGCAGGCGTGGCCCCTGGGGATGGTGCCGGACCGGCACGCCCGCGAGGTGATGGGCGTGGAGGCGGTCCCGGCCGGCGGGTCCGGGCACGCCTGAGGGTGCTTCCGGCCGGCGGGTCCGGGCACGCCTGAGGGTGATTCCGGCCGTCCTGGACCGGTCTCACCGGCCCGACCGGCGGGCGGAACCACCCTCGGGGCCGGACCCGACCCCCCTCGGGGCCGGACGCGACCACCCCGGGGCCGGACGCGCGGCCCGGCCCTGTCCTCGCGGCGGACTCAGGCCCGGTCCCCGCGGCGGACTCAGCCCTTGGAGGGGTGCGCCCGGCCGGTGCCCGGGGCGCCCGGACCACCGGCGGTGCTCCCGTCCGTCTCCGGGGTCTCCTTGAAGTCGACCTTGCCCATGTGGCGGTTCATGGACTTCATCAGGAACCACACCGCCAGGGCCATCACCGCGAAGACGATGAAACCGAGGACGCCGGGGGTGACCTTGTTCTTGTCGAACTCGGCCAGGGTGACCAGATGCGTCGTTGCCAGGCTCGCGCTTGCGCTCATGTCAGGCATTCTCCCTCAGGGCTACCGGACACCCGCAAAGAGGTCGTCCTCGGGGAGCGAGGTGTCCACGAGCGACTTCGCCAGCTCGTACTCCTCGGTCGGCCAGACCTCCTTCTGGACGTCCATCGGCACCCGGAACCAGCCGCCGTCCGGATCGATCTGCGTGGCGTGCGCGATCAGCGCCTTGTCGCGGATCTCGAAGAAGTCCGCGCAGGGCACGTGCGTGGTCAGCGTGCGGTCCTTGTGGCCGGACTTCTCCCAGCGCTCCAGCCACTCGCCGTAGGGCGACTCCAGGCCCCGGTCGAGCAGCGCCTTGTGCAGGGCCTCGGTGCGGGCGCGGTTGAAGCCCTGGTTGTAGTACAGCTTCACCGGCCGGTACGCCGGGCCGTACTCCTCCTCCGGGTACGTGCCGGTGTCCGCCGCGCCCTCGAACGCCACCATCGTGATCTTGTGGGTCATGATGTGGTCGGGGTGCGGGTAGCCGCCGTTCTCGTCGTAGGTGGTGATCACCTGCGGACGGAAGGAGCGGATGCGGCGCACCAGCTCACCGGCCGCCCGCTCGACGTCCTCCAGGGCGAAGCAGCCCTCGGGCAGCGGCGGCAGCGGGTCGCCCTCGGGCAGGCCCGAGTCGACGAAGCCGAGCCAGTCCTGCTCGACGCCGAGGATCTCCCGGGCCTCGTCCATCTCCTTCTTGCGCACTTCGTGGATGTTCTCCTCGATGTACGCGTCGCCCTGGAGCTTCGGGTTGAGGATGGAGCCGCGCTCTCCGCCCGTGCAGGTCACCACCAGCACGTCCACCCCCTCGGACACGTACTTGGCCATGGTGGCCGCGCCCTTGCTCGACTCGTCGTCGGGGTGCGCGTGCACGGCCATCAGTCGCAGCTGGTCAGTCAAGGCTCAATCCTCAAGGTCAAGTCGGTGCCCGGTGCACCGGGCGTTCCACAGGTGCCGCCCCGGGTGGGTCGTCGGGCCGGGGTGGCGGGTCGAGCGGCGGGCCGGGGCTTCTATAGTGACCGAATCGGAGGACGAATAATTCCGGGGTGCGGCTCCGGAGTCCCCGCGCGGGACGGCCGTCCCGCCCCTGCCGAGAGGACGATCATGAGTACGGCGAGCACCCGGCTCCCCGAGGGCCGCTACGGCCGCTCCGCGGACGAGCGCGCCGACCACAAGCTCAAGATCGCCGGTGCCGTGCTGGGCGCCCTCCTGCTCGCCCTGGTCGGCTACTTCGCCTACCACTACGTCGGCGAGAACAAGATCAGCGCGCAGGTCGTCTCCTTCCAGGCGTCCGACGACGCGGTGCGCATCCATCTGGAGGTCCACAAGGACGCCGGGGCGCGCGGCTACTGCACGCTGCGCTCGCAGGCGGCCGACGGCACCGAGGTGGGCCGGGCCGACTTCCGCTTCGACCAGGACGCCAAGCAGATCGACCAGGTGCTGACGCTGCGTACCACGTCCCGGGGCACGACCGGCGAGCTGCTGGGCTGCCACGCCGGCTGACACCGGGGCGTCATCCGGAATACGTAGGCCCTGACCTGCGTTGACGTAATTTAGATGCCTTATGTCCTCCCCCTTTCGCCGCTGAATTGTTAGGCTCGTGGTTTCGCCCATCCATGAGGGACCATTCTTCTGGGTAGGGCGATGCTTTGTATTCCCAGTACCGACGAGGAGCACCTGTGACCCAGACCAGCGAGAACGTCACCTGGCTGACCCAGGAGGCGTACAACAAGCTCAAGGACGAGCTTGAGTACCTTACTGGTCCTGCGCGCACCGAGATCGCCGCCAAGATCGCGGCCGCGCGCGAGGAGGGGGACCTGCGCGAGAACGGTGGGTACCACGCGGCCAAGGAGGAGCAGGGCAAGCAGGAGCTCCGTGTGCGCCAGCTGACCCAGCTCCTGGAGAACGCCCAGGTCGGCGAGGCTCCGGCCTCCGCGGACGGTGCGGTCGCGCCCGGCATGGTCGTCACGATCGCCTTCGACGGCGACGAGGACGACACGCTCACCTTCCTGCTGGCCTCCCGTGAGTACGCGAGCGCCGACATCGAGACCTACTCCCCCCAGTCCCCGCTGGGCTCGGGAGTGCTCGGCCACAAGGTCGGCGAGGAAGCGGAGTACGAGCTGCCGAACGGCAAGAAGGCCTCGGTGACCATCCTCAAGGCGGAGCCGTACAACGGCTGAGTCCGCGCACCGGCGGGCCGACCCGCCGCACGGACGGACGGCCGAAGCCCCCCGGGCTCCTTCCTGGAGCACGGGGGGCTTCGCCGTGGTGCGGCGGGTCCCCGCCCGAGCGCCGGTGTGCGCCGGTGCTCGGGCGATGACCGTGTGCCCGACGCCCGACGCCCGGCGCCCGGGTCAGGCGATGACCGTGTATCCGGCCTCGCGCAGCGCCTCGCGGACCTCGGCGCAGTGCGCGGGCCCCTTCGTCTCCAGGTGCAGTTCCACCTCGGCCTCCGTGAGCCCCAGCCGTGGATCGGTCCGTACGTGGCTCACGTCGAGGACGTTGGCGTCCGTCGCCGACAGCACGCCCAGCAGGGTGGCCAGCGCCCCCGGCCGGTCCGTCAGCCGCAGCCGCACGGCCAGGTAGCGGCCCTGCGCCGCCATCCCGTGCCGTAGCACCCGCTGGAGCAGCACCGGATCGACGTTGCCCCCGGAGAGCACGGCCACCACCGGGCCCTCCAGGGCCGCCCCGGCGCCCCGCTCCCCGCCCAGCAGCGCCGCGACCGGGCTGGCACCGGCCGGTTCGACCACCAGCTTGGCCCGCTCCAGGCAGAGCAGCAGCGCGGCGGAGAGCTGGTCCTCGCCGACCGTGCGCACCTCGTCCACCAGCTCGGACACGATCTCGAACGGCACATCGCCGGGGCGGCCGACCCGGATGCCGTCGGCCATCGTCGTCGGGTTCCCGATCGCCACCGGGCGCCCGGCCGCCAGCGAGGGCGGGTACGCCGCCGAGCCCGCCGCCTGCACCCCGATGATCCGCACCTCGGGGTGGAGCGTCTTGACGGCCACCGCGATCCCGGCCGCGAGCCCGCCGCCGCCGATGCCCACGACGATCGTGCGCACCTGCGGGCACTGCTCCAGGATCTCCAGCCCGACCGTGCCCTGGCCCGCGATCACGTCCGGGTGGTCGAAGGGGTGGATGAAGACCGCGCCGGTCTCGGCGGCGTACTCCTGCGCGGCGGCCAGCGTCTCGTCGACCACCTGGCCGTGCAGCCGCACCTCGGCGCCGTACCCGCGGGTCGCGCTGACCTTCGGCAGCGGGGCCCCGACCGGCATGAACACCGTGGCGTGCACCCCGAGCAGCGCCGACGCCAGCGCGACGCCCTGCGCGTGGTTGCCCGCGCTCGCGGCGACCACGCCCGCGGCGCGCTCCTCCGGCAGCAGCCCGGCGATCCGGACGTAGGCGCCGCGCAGCTTGAAGGAGCCCGTGCGCTGGAGGTTCTCGCACTTGAGGAGCACCGGCGCGCCCGCCAGCTCCGACAGGTACCGGTTGCTCTCCAGGGCGGTCACCCGCGCCACGCCCGAGAGCATCTTCTGCGCGCCCCGCACGTCGTCCAGCGTGACGGACGGGAAGGACGGGAAGGACGCAGCCGTGCCGTAACTCATGTTTCGAGTCTCGCAGCTCACGGTCGGGGCGCGCTGGTGCGACCGAACCGCGAGACCGGTTTGCGCAGCGCCGGTACGGGCCGCCTCCCGGCCGCGTACCCTGTCCCCCAACCCAGCAGCCCGTCAGAAGTGAGCCTCCGGCCATGCCCACTACACCTGAAATGTCGATGGACATGACGACCGTCGGTGACACCGGTCTCCTCGAAACCCTCCAGCACGAGGTCGCGCTGTTCGCCCGCCGCGCGGAACAGACCCGGCTCGGCGGGGTCGGGCAGGTGCGCAACTCCATGGACCGAGCCGCGTACCTGCTGCTCAACCGGCTCGACAAGGAGGGCCCGATGGGCGTCAAGGCGCTCGCCGGGAGCATGGGCATCGACTCCTCCACCGTCACCCGGCAGGTGGCGCCGCTCGTGGACACCGGGCTCGTCAAGCGCACCTCCCACCCCGAGGACGGGCGGGCCGTGGTGCTCCAGCTCTCCCCGCGCGGCCTGGCCCGGCTGGAGGAGGTCCGCACCTCGCGGCGCCGGCTGATGGCCGAGCTGACCGAGGACTGGACCCCGCAGGAGCGGGCCGCCTTCTGCTCGCTGCTGACCCGCTTCAACGGCGCGCTGTCCGCCCGCCAGGCGCCGCAGGGCGGTACGGCGGGCCGCGAGCCGGACTCCACAGACGCCACGGACGCCACGGACTCGTCGGGCTGCCGGACCTCCTGACCCCCGGCCGTTCCGCCCCCCGGCCTTCCCGGCGGTTCCGCCGCCGCGCCGCCCGGCCGGAGCCGGTCCGCCGGGCCGCCTCCCGCGCGGCTCTTGACCGGCGGGCCGCCGCTGGCCTGGTATGAGACCCGGGGCCCCGGGCGCACCGGTTCTCGTGGCGCGTGCGCGGCCGGATCCCCGTCTTCCGGATCGCCTGGCAGGAGGCGCGGTGCGAGAACGGCAGGTGTCGAACGGCGTACGCCGGGCGCGGGACTTCGAGGCGTTCGTCGCGGGCGCGGCCGGACGGCTGCTGCACACCGCCACCCTGCTCACCGCCGAGGCCCCGGACGGCAACCCGCGCGCGCGGCGCCTGCTGACCCTGGCCCTCGCGCACACGTACGCGTGCTGGGACCGGCTGCGCGGCGAGGACCCCTACGAGCGGGCCCGGCAGGCGCTGGCCGCGCGGTTCGCCCGCGAGGCGTGGCACCAGCACGGGGTGCGGGGCCACGGCCGTCCGGAGCCGCCCGGCACCCTGGCCGTGCTCACCCCGCAGGAGCGTCTGGTCGTCGTCCTCCGGCTGTACGAGGGCGTCGCCGAGGAGCAGGCCGCCGCGCTGCTCGGCCTGCCGCCCGAACGCGTCCGTGTCATCGGCGACCGGGCCATCGCCACCCTCACCCGGGCGCCCGCCCGTCCCGTCCAGGCCGCGAGCGGAAGCAGGGCGGCGCCCTCGTAGCCGCGGACGCGGGGACGGGGAACGCAGGCCGCAGGCGCAGAGGGACCGACGGGGGCGGATGTGAGACGGGGGCGGATGTGAACAGAGCGGAGCGTGAGGCGGCCGTACGGCGGCTCCTGGAGCAGACACCGCCGCAGGTGCCCGCCGGGCTGTACGAGGACGCCGTGCGCCGCGGCGGGCGCATGCTGCGCCGCCGGGCGGTGGCCCGGCGCGCCCTGTGGCTGGTGCTGTGCGCCGCGGTGGCGGCGTTCACCGTGTGGGCGCTGACGGTACGCCCCTGGGCACAGCCGCCCTCGCAGACGACCCCGCCCGTGACCGGCTGGTGAGACAGCGGGCGGCGGCCGGTGCGGCGCCGAGGGCTCGCCGGTGGGGCACCGGGCGGCGCCCCACCAGCGGCTCGTGCGGCCTCGTACCGCCTCGTACCGGCTAGCCGAGGGCCTGCTGGAGGTCCTCCAGCAGGTCGTCGACGTTCTCGATGCCCACGGAGAGCCGGACCAGGTCGGCCGGGACCTCCAGGGCGGAGCCCGCCGCGGAGGCGTGGGTCATGCGCCCCGGGTGCTCGATCAGGGACTCGACACCGCCCAGCGACTCGCCGAGCGTGAACACCTTCGCCCGGTCGCAGACCGCCACGGCCGCCTCCTCGCCGCCCTCGACGCGGAAGGAGACCATGCCGCCGAACGCCTTCATCTGCTTGGCGGCGACCTCGTGTCCCGGGTGGTCGGGCAGCCCCGGGTACAGGACCCGCGTCACCCGCGGGTGCCGGGACAGCATGTCGGCGACCTTCGCGGCGTTCTCGCTGTGCCGGTCCATGCGGACCGCGAGCGTCTTGGTGCCGCGCAGCACCAGCCAGGAGTCGAAGGGCCCGGCGACCGCGCCCATGGCGTTCTGGTGGTACGCCAGCTCGTCCCCGAGTGCGATGTCGCTCACGATCAGCGCGCCGCCGACGACGTCCGAGTGGCCGCCCATGTACTTGGTCAGCGAGTGCACGACCACGTCGGCGCCGAGCGCCAGCGGCTGCTGGAGGTAGGGGGTGGCGAAGGTGTTGTCCACGACCAGCTTCGCCCCGGCGTCCCGGGCGACCTGGGCGACGGCGGCGATGTCGGTGATGCCGAGCAGCGGGTTGGAGGGCGTCTCCACCCACACGACCTTGGTCCGCGGGGTGAGGGCGGCCCGTACGGCGGCCGGGTCGCTGGTGTCGGCGACCGACCACTCCACGCCCCACCGGGAGACGACCTTGGCGAACAGGCGGAACGTGCCGCCGTAGGCGTCGTTCGGGATCACGACGTGGTCGCCCGGGGCGAGCAGCGTGCGCAGCAGGCAGTCCTCGGCCGCCAGCCCGGACGCGAACGCGAGGCCCCGGCGGCCGCCCTCCAGGGCGGCGAGGTTCTCCTCCAGGGCGGTCCTGGTGGGGTTGGCGCTGCGGCTGTACTCGTAGCCGCCGCGCAGACCGCCCACGCCGTCCTGCTTGTAGGTCGAGACCTGGTAGATCGGCGGGACGACCGCGCCGGTGAGGGGATCGGCGGTGTTGCCCGCGTGGATCGCGAGGGTCTCGAAGTGCTGACTGATGTGCTCGTCGCTCATGGGCCCGAGCGTAGTGCTCCCGGGGCACCGGCGCGGGACACCGGGCGCGGCGGCGGTGCCGGGGTTGTCCACAGGCCGGGGCGCAGGTTGGCCAATTGTCGGCGCGGTCTGGTTCGCTTGAGGCATGGAGATTCTCTGGGTCCTGACAGCAGTGGTCCTGCTGAGCTTCGTGCTGCTGCCCTTCCTCAGGCGCAGGCGCGGCGGCATCGAGCAGGTCCCGCCGGGACACCCGGACGCCGCGGACCCGGCGGACTACGGGTTCGTGCGCCAGGAGGAGCTGGACGTCCGCATGCCCGGCCCCGACCAGGACCTGCTGGACGTGCTGGACCTGGTGCAGCGCACCCAGGACTACCGCGCCGCGGCCCAGCTGCTGGCGGGCACCGAGGCGGCGGGCGAGCTGCGCTGGCAGCGCGTGCAGGCGTTCGCCGGTGCCGCCTCGCTGGAGTTGCAGCAGCGTCCGGGCGGGGTCAGCGAGACGCCCGGCGGCCAGTGGCTGCGGGTGTGGCGGGCCGAGGCGCCCAAGGACGCGGGCGGCGCGGCGGTGCACGCCGAGTTCCTGGTGCAGCAGGCGTGGCGGACGTCGACGCCGGGGACGGACGAGTTCCGGATCATCATGGAGGAGGCCAGGGAGTCCTGCGGCCGGGCCGCGCTGCTGGCCCCCGGCGACCCCGTGCCGTACATCACCGAGCTGTCGGTGGCGCGCGGCCTGGCCTATTCCCGGCCGGAGTTCGAGCAGCTCTGGCTGAAGATCCTGGACCGCGCCCCCACCCACATGGGCGCCCATCTGGCGGCGCTGCACTACTGGTGCGAGAAGTGGCAGGGCTCGCGGGAGCTGGCCATGGAGTTCGCCGAGGCCGCCGCGGCGCGCGCCCCGCGGGGCTCGCTGCTGGCCGCCATGCCGCTCTTCGCGGTCTTCGAGCACCTGCCGGAGGTGAACCTGGTCCGCGGCTTCTACCAGAGCGAGGTCGTCACCAAGGCGGTCCACGGCGCCCTGCACGCCCTCCACGGCGCCCGCCCCGGCGACCCGATGGCCGCGCACGTGCGCCATCTGCTCGTCTTCTTCCTGGTCCGCTCCGAGCGCTGGGCCGAGGCCATGAACCAGCTCATACACGTCGACGGCCATGTCGGCGCCCTCCCCTGGATCCTCTCCGAGGACCCCGCCGCCGAGTTCGCCGTCTACCGCGCCCTCGCGGTGGCCGGCTACGAGGCGAACGGCGGAAGCCCGGCGACCCTGCCGCAGTGACCCGGCCGGGGGCACCCGACGACCGGTCGGGGCCGGGGCCGTCGCCGGACGGCACCGGCCCGCTCCGCCCGGAGGCGACGCGCCACCGCCCCCGCCCGCGCGGTGCGGGCGGAGGCGGTGGGACCGGGACCGGGTCCGGTCCCGGGGCCGGTCGGGGTCAGATCGTCGAGGTGTCGATCACGAAGCGGTAGCGGACGTCGCTGGACTCGACGCGTTCGTACGCCTCGTTGACGCGGGACGCGTCGATCAGTTCGATCTCGGCGCCGATGCCGTGGGCGGCGCAGAAGTCGAGCATCGCCTGGGTCTCGGCGATGCCGCCGATGTTGGAGCTGGTGAGGTTGCGGCGGTTGCCGAAGAGGGCGCCGTAGGGGATCTGCACCGGCTCCTCGGGCAGGCCGACGTTCACCATGGCGCCGTCCAGGCGCAGCAGGGACAGGAAGGCCGGGAAGTCGAGCGGCGCCGAGACCGTGTTGAGGATCAGGTCGAAGCTGCCCTTGAGCCGCTCGAACGTCTCCGGGTCGCTGGTGGCGTGGTAGTGGTCGGCGCCCAGGCGCAGCCCGTCGTCCTGCTTGCGCAGGGACTGCGAGAGGACGGTCACCTCCGCGCCGAGCGCGTGGGCGAGCTTGACGCCGACATGGCCCAGGCCGCCGAAGCCCACCACGGCGACCTTCTTGCCGGGGCCGGTGTTCCAGTGCCTCAGCGGGGAGTACGTGGTGATGCCGGCGCACAGCAGCGGGGCGGCCACGTCCAGGGCCAGGCCGTCGGGGATGCGGACGACGTAGTTCTCGTCGACCACGATCTTCTGCGAGTAGCCGCCGTAGGTGGGCTTCCCGTCCTTGCCGACGGCGTTGTACGTCCAGGTGGGGCGGCTGGTGCAGTACTGCTCCAGGCCCGCGGCGCAGTTCTCGCAGGTGCGGCAGGAGTCGACCATGCAGCCGACGCCCACCCGGTCCCCGACGGCGTGGCGGGTGACGCCGGGGCCGACCTCGGAGACGACACCCGCGATCTCGTGGCCGGGGACCATCGGGAAGACGGCCTCGCCCCAGCCTTCGCGGGCCTGGTGGATGTCCGAGTGGCAGATGCCCGCGAACTTGATGTCGATCAGCACATCGAACTCGCCGACTGCCCGGCGTTCGATGGTGGTGCGCTCCAGCGGTGCCTTCGCTGCGGGCGCGGCGTATGCGGCGACGGTGGTCATACGGAGGGTTCTCCTCGGTGGTTGCCTGCCGTGCCCGGCTGCCTTCCGGGCTGCCTCGCGGCTGCCTCGTGCTGCCATTGCCTTCGTGCCGGGCACGCCCTCCACAGTGCCCGCTCGCGCGCCGTTCACCCAGGCCACGCCTCTGCCTACGACCAGCGTGCCTACCACTGGCGGGGGCAGGATGCGGTGCGTAGGACCGGTGATACTGGACGTATGGACGACAAGCCGGACAGCGCCGCCCCCGGAGCCGGTCCCGGAGCCGCCCCCGGAGTCGGCCGGGGCGTCGGCGTGGACGCCGGGGCCGGTCTGGAGCGCCGGGCCGAGCTGAGCGAGTTCCTGCGGACCCGCCGCGCCCGGCTGCGGCCGGAGGACGTCGGGCTGCCGCACTACGGGCGCCACCGCCGGGTCCCCGGGCTGCGCCGCGAGGAGCTGGCCCAGCTCGCCGGGGTCTCGGTGGCGTACTACACGCGTCTGGAGCAGGGCAACGGCCGCAATGTCTCCGCCGAGGTGCTGGACTCCATCGCCCGCGCGCTGCGCCTGACCGACGCCGAGCACGCCCATCTGACCCATCTGGCCAAGCCCAAGCACAAGAAGCGGCAGAGCGCGCCGACCCAGCAGGTGCGGCCCTCGCTGCGGCAGCTTCTGGACACGATGGACGGCGTCCCGGCGTACATCGTCGGGCGCCGCTCGGAGCTGCTGGCCTGGAACCGGATGGCGGCGGCCGTCTTCGGCGACTGGTCCCGGCTGCCCGCCCCGGAGCGGAACTGGGCCCGGCTGGTCTTCCTGCATCCGGAGACCCGCGACCTGTACGCCGACTGGGAGCAGAAGGCGATCGACGTCGTGCTCTCGCTGCACATGGAGGCCGGCTGCTATCCGGACGACCCGCGGCTGTCGGCGCTGGTCGGTGAACTGTCCGTGAAGAGCGAGGACTTCCGCCGTCTGTGGGCCACGCACGACGTCAAGGAGAAGAGCCACGGCGTCAAGCTGCTGCGCCATCCGCTCGTCGGCGAACTGGCCCTGCGCTACGAGTCGTTCAAGGTCGCCGACGCCGGTGAGCTGACCATGACCGTCTACCACCCCGAGCCGGACTCCCCGTCGGTCGAGTCGCTGCGCCTGCTGGCCAGCTGGGGCGCGGACGCGACACGGACGGGGAGCGGCAGCCCGACGCCGTAGCGGCGCCGGGGGGCGTGCGCGGGTCAGGCCGTGACCGGGCCCGCGGTGTTCTCCTTGACGGTGATGCGGCCCTTGCGCAGGGTCGCCAGGCGCGGGGCCCTCTTCGCGATCGTGGAGTCGTGGGTGACCATGACGAACGTCAGCCCGTGCTCCTTCCACAGACCTTCGAGCACGCCCATGATCTCGTCGCGGGTCGACTCGTCCAGGTTGCCGGTGGGTTCGTCGGCGAGCAGCACCTTGGGCCGCTTGACCAGCGCGCGGGCGATGGCGACGCGCTGCTGCTGGCCGCCGGACATCTCGCCGGGCAGATGGCCGAGCCGTTCGCCGAGGCCGACCGACGTCAGCGCCTCGGCGGCGCGTTCGCGGCGTTCGCGGGCCTTGACGCGGAGCGGGACGAGGGCGGTCTCCACGTTCTCCTGCGCGGTCAGCGTGGGGATCAGATTGAAGGACTGGAAGACGAAGCCGATGTTCTCGCTGCGCACCCGGGTGAGCCGGGCCTCGGAGAGTGCGGCGAGGTCGGTGCCGTCGAGCACGACCTCGCCCGAGGTCGGCCGGTCCAGTCCGCCGAGCATCTGGAGCAGGGTCGACTTGCCGCCGCCGGTGGGTCCCTGGATGACCAGCCGGTCGCCGTCGCCGATGGTCAGGTCGACCCCGTCGAGGGCGTGGACGGTCTGCTTGCCCCGGGTGTAGTGCTTGGTGACGCCTCTGAGTTCGTACATGTGGATGGCTCCTGGGCTGCTGGAGAGGACGGAGGGCGGAGGGCGGGGGGCGCGGACGCCGGGGGCGTACGGAGACCACGGGAGCCTCCGTACGCGGGCGCGCGGCACATGGGGCACGGGACCCCGTACGCGGGCGCGGGGCCCTGCGTACGCGGGCGTGCGGGTGCTACGCGACGCGGCGCAGTGCGTCCGCCGGGCGCAGCCGTGAGGCGCGCCAGCCGCCGAACGCGCCCGCGATGAGGCCGCCGGCCACCGCGAGGCCGACCGCGACGGCGATGGTGGTGAGACCCACCGGCGCGGTGAGCGCGACGTCGAGGGACTTCGCCGCCTGTCGGCCGGGACCGCCGAAGCCGCCTCCGCCCCCGCCGCCGAAACCGCCGCGCCCGCCGGAGCCCGCGCCCGAGGAGCCGAGCTGTGCCTGGAGCGTCGGGCTGATCGCGCTCACGGCGTACGCGCCCGCCAGGCCGAGCGCGATGCCGAGGACACCGCCGATCAGGCCGTTGACGACGGCCTCGCCGACCACCTGCCGGGTCACCCGGCCGGACCGCCAGCCCAGCGCCTTGAGCGTGCCGAACTCGCGCACCCGGCGGGAGACCGCCGAGGAGGTCAGCAGCCCGGCGACCAGGAACGCGGCGATCAGCACCGCGACGGACAGCCACTTGCCGACGTTGGAGGCCAGGTCGGAGGCGGTGGACAGGGATCCGGAGACGGTCTTCGCGAGGTCGGCGGAGGTGGTGACCGTGGTCCCCGGGACGTTCTTCTGGATGGCGCTCTTGACGGAGTCGATCTGCTGGGAGCCGGCCGCCTTGACGTAGACCGTGGTGACCTTGTCCTTGTCGCCGCTGAGCGTCTGCGCCTGCTTCAGCGGCAGGTAGAGGTTGGCCGCCGCGTCGCCGCTGGTGGCGGTGGCGATGCCGATCACCTGGTACTTCACGTTCTTGACGGTGACCGTGGAGCCGACCGCGAGCTTCTTCTCCTTGGCGTAGGCCGCGTCGGCGACGGCGACCTCGGCGTCGGTCTCGGTGGTCTTGAAGGTGCGGCCGCCGGTGATCTTCGAGGAGGTCAGCGGGCCGAGCGCGGGCTGGGTGACGTCGGTGCCGTAGACCGTGTACTGGTTGACGTCGAAGTCGGCACCGCCGCCCTCGACCTCGCCCTGCGGGGTGGGCTGGGCGCCGCGTCGGCCGCCCTCGCCGCCCCCGCCGCTCTCACCGTCGCGCATCCGGAACTGGCCGCGGGTGAACTGGCCGTCGACCTTGACGACATTGAGGCTGAGCCCGCCGACGGCGGCGGAGACGCCCTTCTGCCCGGCGACCTGGGTCACCGTGGCGGCGGGCAGGGTGGTGAAGCCCTGCGCCCGGACCATGTCGCTGCTCTGGCTGGAGCTGTCGCCGTCGCCCTTCGCGTCGAACTTGAAGCGCGGGCGCTGGGACTCGCCGGAGGTGGGCGTGGCCGCCTTGGTCACGGTCATGTCCGTGCCCAGCCCGTAGAGCGACTGGAGGACCTTGTCCTGGGCCTTGCTCATGCCGTCGGACACGGAGGTGACCACGATGACCAGGGCGATCCCCAGCGCGAGACCGGAGGCGACGACGAGGGCCGCCTTTCTGCGGCGGCGCAGCTCGCGCCTCAGGTAGGTGAAGAACATGCGCCGCAAGCTAGGGACGTCCCGTGATGAAGGGATAAGCCCGCCATAAGAGAAGGATGAGAAGCCCGGCGGACGGCCGCGGCACGGCGAACGGCGCCGCCCCTTCAGAAGGAGCGGCGCCGGTGCGCGGTACGGGCGGGTCGGGCGGGTCAGGCGGCGGAGCCGGCCTTCCACTGGGACCAGCTCATGTTCCAGCCGTTGAGGCCGTTGTCCGGGGAGACCGTCCTGTCACCGGTGTGCTGGACCACGACGACGTCACCGATCAGGGAGTGGTTGTAGAACCACGCGGCGGGCGTCTTGGTGTCCTTGGCGCCCTTGGTGTCCTGGAGGCCGACGCAGCCGTGGCTGGTGTTGGCGTTGCCGAAGACGGACGGCGCGTTCCAGTAGGCGCCGTGGATGAAGGTGCCGGAGGTGGTCAGGCGCATGGCGTGCGGGACGTCCTTGATGTCGTACTCGCCCTTGCCGTCGGAGTCCGTGAAGCCGACCGACGCGCCGTTCATCCGGGTCTGGGTGAACTTCTCCGAGATCACCATGGCGCCCTCGTAGGTGGTGTGCTCGGGCGAACCGGCGGAGATCGGGATGGTCTTGACGGTCTTTCCGTTCCGCGTGACCTTCATCTGCTTGGTCTTCGCGTCGACGTAGGAGACCTGGTTGCGGCCGATGTGGAAGGTGACCGTCTTCTGCTGGACGCCGTAGACGCCCTGCGCGCCCTGGACACCGTCGAGGTCGAGCTTGAGCGTGACGGTGGAGCCTTCCTTCCAGTACTGCTCGGGGCGGAAGTCGAGGCGGTTGGCGCCGAACCAGTGGCCGACGACCTGCTGGCCGCCGGAGGAGCTGACGGTGATGTGCTTCTGCACGGCCGCCTTGTCGGTGATCGACTTGTCGAAGTTGATCGAGACCGGCATGCCCACGCCGACGGTGCTGCCGTTGTCCGGCGTGAAGGTGCCGATGAAGCTGTGCGCCGGGGCGACCGTGGTGAACGAGGCGTTCTCGTGGGCGGCGCGGCCCTTGGCGTCCGTGGCGGTGGCGGCGACCTTGTAGGTGGTGGAGCGGGCCAGCGGGGCGCTGGGCTTCCAGCTCGCCTTGTCGGCGGATATCTCGCCCTTGACGGCCTTGCCGTCCGCGGTCGTCATGGTGACGTCCGTCAGCGTGCCCTTGGCCACGGTGACCGCGGCCGAGTTGTTGATGGAGGCGTCGGCGGAACCGTCCGCCGGAGTGATCTTGATCTGGGCCTCCGACGTCTGCTGGGCCGCGGCCTTGTCGGCCTTGGCCTGCGAGGGGTCGCCGTCGCCTCCACCGGCCGCGTTGCTGCTGCCGGAACAGGCCGTGAGCACCAGTACACCGCCGAGCAGTGCGGACGAGCCCATCAGGGCCCTACGCCGCCTACTGTTCGTCATCACACGCTTCTCCATCGTTGCCGTAATCCCCAGGACCCCCGATTCCCCCCGTCGCGAATCATCAACGCTACGACCGTTTCGTCCCGTTCCCCAGGGCGCCCGAGTGTGGGCCTCGCCACGTCGGCACGGCCCCGGACGCCGCCCGCCCCGCCAAGTCCCTGCCCCGGCGGGACGGCGTCATGCCGGACGGCCGCCCCCGCCGGTACGGGCCGCCCCGGTGTCTTGCGTCACACCGGCCGCCCCCGTGCACCCGGAGCGGACGAAAAGGTACAAAGAGTGACAGTCCACGGCGCCCGCCACGACCGGCCGGATCTCAAACCTCCCGTGACTTTCCCGTGACCCGTGACGTTCACTACGATCGCCCCACACGGCCAATTCGCCAGTGCCACAAGGGGATCGATATTCCGTGTCAACCGCTCGCCGTACGCTGCTGACCGCCACCGCCGCGGGCACCCTGCTGGGCGCCCTGTGGTTCGTCCCCTCCGCGAGCGCGAGCGGGGACGCGCCGACGAGAACGGTGGCCGACGCGGTACCGACCGCGCAGGCCACCCAGCAGGGCCGGGCCGCGGGTACGCCGACGGACGGCACCGGGATGCGGACCACGGCGGTGCGCACCTCGGCGGCGGACACGACGGCGGACACGGCGGCCGTCAGCACGGCCGGGGACGCGGCGGCCTCCGCCGGATCCCTCCCGGCCGACGGCACGGAGCTGGCCGACACCGGAAGCATCGACACCACCCCCTACGTCATCGGCGGATCCCTCTTCCTCGCCGCGGGCGCCGGCTTCGTGGTGTATTCGGTACGCCGGGAACGCCTGGGCTTCTGACGGCCCCTGGCGGGGCGGCTCCGGCGCCCCCACCCGACCTGAGCGGGTCGGCCGCGCCGGTCCTGCCCACGGGTGGGACGGAGGGCGCGGACGACTTCCCCGGCGGGGGCGGGCGCGACGCCGCCTTCTTCCCGGCAGACCGGGCGGCCTGCGGGCCCCTTCCCGGCCGACGGGCGACGCGAGTCCCCTTCCCGGCAGACCGCGCCACGCGGATCTTCCCGGCAGACCGCGCCACGCGGATCGGCTTCCGTCCGTCCGGGCCGGGCGGACCGGCGGCCCCTTTCCCGGCAGATCGGAGGGCACAGCCCCCTCCCGCCACGCCCTCCCCTGCCGGGCGGGCGCGCACGGTCACCTGCCCCATGCCGGGCGGGCACGGACCCCCGCGGGTGGCCCGGCATGGGGCAGGTGTCCGCCCCGTCCCGCCCGGCGCGGGCAGGGCTCAGTTCAGCGGGCCGGTGACCGTCTCCGCCGCCGCGACCAGCGCGCCCTGGGCCACGAAGGTGTCGGCGGCGGCGAGGTCGGGCGCCAGGAAGCGGTCCGGGCCGGGACCGCCCACCCCGGCGGCGCGCGCGGCCTCGATGACCGCCCGGCTGGCCGGGGCCGGTTCCAGGCCCGCCCGCAGCTCGACGGCGCGCGCGGCGGCGTACAGCTCGATCGCGATGATCCGGGTCAGGTTGCCCACCGCCGTGCGCAGCTTGCGCGCCGCCGACCAGCCCATGGAGACGTGGTCCTCCTGCATGGCGGAGGACGGGATGGAGTCGGCGGAGGCGGGCACGGCCAGCCGCTTCAGCTCGCTGACCAGCGCGGCCTGGGTGTACTGGGCGATCATGAGCCCGGAGTCCACGCCGGGGTCGTCGGCGAGGAACGGGGGCAGGCCGTGGCTGCGGTTCTTGTCCAGCAGCCGGTCCGTGCGGCGCTCGGCGATGGAGCCGAGGTCGGCGGCGGCGATGGCGAGGAAGTCCAGTACATAGGCGACCGGGGCGCCGTGGAAGTTGCCGTTGGACTCCACCCGGCCGTCCGGCAGGACGACGGGGTTGTCGACGGCCGCCGCGAGTTCGCGTTCGGCGACGAGCCGGGCGTGCGCCAGGGTGTCCCGGCCCGCACCGGCGACCTGCGGGGCGCAGCGCACGGAGTAGGCGTCCTGGACGCGCGGCGCGTCGTCCTGGTGGTGCCCGGTGAGCTGGGAGCCCTTGAGCACGGCGAGCATGTTGGCGGCGGAGGCGCCCTGGCCCGGGTGCGGGCGGATGGCGTGCAGTTCGGGGGCGAGCACCCTGTCGGTGCCGAGCAGCGCCTCCAGCGAGAGGGCGGCGGTGATGTCGGCGGACTTGTAGAGGGTGTCGAGGTCGGCGAGGGCCATGACCAGCATGCCGAGCATGCCGTCGGTGCCGTTGAGAAGGGCGAGGCCCTCCTTCTCGCGCAGTTCGACGGGCGCGATGCCGTGCTCGGCGAGCAGTTCGGCGGCGGGCCGCACCGTACCGTCCGGGCCCTCCGCGTCGCCCTCGCCCATCAGCGTGAGCGCGCAGTGCGAGAGCGGGGCCAGGTCACCGGAGCAGCCGAGGGAGCCGTACTCGTGCACGACCGGGGTGATGCCCGCGTTGAGGACGTCGGCCATGGTCTGCGCGACCTCGGGGCGCACCCCGGTGTGGCCCGAGCAGACGGTCTTCAGCCGCAGGAACATCAGGGCGCGTACGACCTCGCGCTCGACCCGCGGACCCATGCCCGCGGCGTGCGAGCGGACGATGTTGCGCTGGAGCCGGGCGCGCAGCTCGGGGCTGATGTGCCGGGTCGCCAGGGCACCGAAGCCGGTGCTGACGCCGTAGACGGGCTCGGGCTTGGCCGCCAGCGCGTCCACGACCTCGCGGGCCGCCGCGAGGGCCGCCACCGCCTGCTCGGAGAGTTCGACCCGCGCGCCGGCGCGCGCCACGGCGAGGACGTCGGACGCGGTGACACCGGACGTCCCCACCACCACAGTGTGCATATCCATATTCAGGAGCGTACGCAGTGAATGCGACGGTGTCACTAGTGGGTGCCGGGAGTGCCCCTTACCCAGCGGATGGCCCGGCGGCCCGCCCGGCTCACCCGGCTCACCCGGCTCACCCGGCTCACCTGGGGCCAGGGCCTCACCGGGGGCGGCCCCGGAAGCTGCGCCGTTCGACCGGCGCCTCGGGCGTGGGCGAGGGCTCGTCGGCCAGCCGGACCACCGGATCGCCGGGGCCCTCCCGCCCGGCGACCACCGGATGGTCCGTGCGCAGCGCCTTCGCCCGGTACTGCGCGGCGTCCGCGAGCCGGAACAGCCGGCGGGCCGAGCGCACCGGCCCGACCGCGTCCTCGGTCGACGCCACCCCGCAGGCGACGCCCTCCCCCAGCTCCAGCCCGGCCGCGCGGCGGCACAGCTCGTCGGCCGCCTTGACCACCTCGTCGACGGAGGGGCCGACCGCCAGCAGGCAGAACTCGTCCCCGCCCAGCCGGGCCGCGAGCGCCCCCGGCACCATCGCCCCGCACAGCGACAGCACCGAGCCGAACCGTTCCAGCAGCCGGTCGCCGACCGCGTGGCCGAGGGTGTCGTTGACCCGCTTGAGGCCGTTGAGATCGCAGACGACCAGGCTCACCACGACCCCGTCCTCCCGGTGCCGCTCGATCGCCTCCTCCAGCCGTACGTCCACCGCGCGCCGGTTGGCGAGCCCGGTGAGCGCGTCGGTGAAGGCCAGCCTGTGGGCCTCCTCCAGCCGCTCCGTCTGGGCGAGGCCCGCCGCGACCACCGCGGCCAGGACCGTGGCGAAGTCGGCGTCGGCCCGCCCGAAGAAGGGGGCACCGGCCGAGCGGGCGACGTACAGCTCGCCCCAGGCCCGCCCGTGCAGCACGATCGGCGCGACCACACAGCTGCCGCGCCCGCGCCTGCGCAGCGCGGCGACCCGCTGGTGGCAGTAGCCGGGCCGCCCCTCGGCCGGTCCCTCGGCGGTCTCCACCCAGGCGTCCGGCTCCCCGCCGGACGCCCACCGCTCGTGCAGGAACTCGGCGATCTCCGGGAACTGGTGCACCGGGTACGCCTCGCCCTCCGGGAACTCCTCCTCCCCGGGAGAGCGCTCCCCCACGTTCACCAGCACCCGCAGCCGCCCGCGCTCGCGCTCCCACACCGAGAGCGCGGCGAAGCTTCCCTCCAGCGCCCCGCACGCCCCGAGCGCCGCCGCCCGCCACGACTCGCGCGGACTGTGCGCCGCGGCCATCCCCTGTGCCAACGCCACGACGGCGGCCAGCCGCCTGTTCTCGCCCATCACCCCAGGCTAGGGATGTTTCGCGCGGACCGGGACATCGGTGGGGGCGCCCGGGGGACCCGCCGGGGACCGGCCACGCGTCAGGCCGGGCCGCCGGGCGCCCTCACTCGCCCGGCCAGCGCGGGGCGCGCTTCTCGTTGAAGGCCGCGACGCCCTCGGCGCGGTCCGCCGAGAAGGCCGCCGTACGCCAGGCCGCGTCCTCGACCTCCAGGCCCGCGCGCAGGTCGAGCCCCTGGCCGAGCCGCAGCGCGCGCTTGGCGGCGCGCAGGCCGACCGGGGAGTTGGCCGCCATCCGGGCGGCCAGTTCCAGCGCCTCGGTACGGTCCCGGCCCTCGTCCACCAGCACGTCCACCAGCCCCAGACCGTGCGCCTCGGCCGCCTCCAGCCGCCGGGCGGTGAAGATCAGCTCCGCGGCCCGCGCCGCGCCGACCCGCCGGGGCAGCAGCTGCGTACCGCCGCCGCCGGGGATCACCCCCACGGACACCTCGGGCAGCCCGACCACGGCCGTACGGTCGGCCACGATCACATCGCAGGACAGCGCCAGCTCGAACCCGCCGCCGAGCGCGAAGCCGTGCACCGCGGCGACGGTCGGCATCGGCAGCTCCAGTACGCCGGTGTACGCCCCGCGCGCGACCGGCCGCTGGCGCCGGAGGTCGGCGTCGCTGAAGGAGTTGCGCTCCTTCAGGTCGGCGCCGACACAGAACGCGCGTTCGTGCGTGGAGGTCAGCACGACCACGCGCGCCCCGGGATCGGCGGCGAGCGCCGCGCACGCCCCGGCGATCGACCGGGCCATGTCCGTGGACACGGCGTTCATGGCCTGGGGCCGGTCCAGGACGAGTTCCGCCACCTGGTCGTGCCGCCGCACCAGCACGAACTCCCCGAACCGCTCCTCGCTCATGACACCCTCCGGTTAACGCGGGTTAACAGCATCCGGTCCCGATCATCTCAGCCGCCCCGCGCACGACGGAAGGGGCGACCCCGAGGGCCCGTACGGACTCGCACGGACTTGTACGGACTCGGGGCGGCCCGGCCACCCGTTCGGGTGACATCCCGCCCAACCCCCGCGAAACCGCCTGCGCCGACGCATAACGTGCGTCGCGCCAGGCGCGACGGGGGCGCGGGGCGTTCGGGGAGGGTGCGGCGATGACGACGGACACGGCCGGTACGGGACGGCGGGGTGCCCGGGACGACATGGGCGCCATAGGTGCCGCGGTCGGCGGCCCCGGGGCGCCGTTCCGCCTCCCGCGCGTCCGGGGCCGGCACCGCAGGCCCCGGCCCCGCCGGGTACTGCTCACCGCCGGGGGCCTCGCCCTCGCCGCCGGTGTGCTGAGCCTCGTACGCCTGACACCGCAGAGCGCGCAGACCTCGCCGCAGGCCGCCGGTCCCGGGGCGGCGGAGGCGGCGCCGCGCGCGGACACCGGACCGGTTGACGGGCCGGACACCGGGCCGGGCGGCGGGCCGGGCGGCGGCGCCACCGCGGTGTCCCCGGGGTTCGCCGCCCCCGGCCGGACAGGTCCGTCGGTGTGGCCCACCGCACCGCTCCCCATGGGCGGGATCGGCACCGTGGCCGCCCCGGGAGCGGGAGCGGCGCCGTCCACTTCGTCCGCCGGTACGGCCGGGCCCACCGCCCCGGCTCCCCCGCCCGGAACCACGCACGCGTCCGGGGCCGCTCCGGGCCGCCCGGCCGCCTCCGCCGGTACGCCTCAGGCGCCCGCGCGGCCGACCGTCCGCCCGACCGCCCCCGCGCAGCAGACCCGCCCGCCGTCCCCCAGGACCACACCGGCATCCGCGCCCCCGGCCCCGCCCCCAGGCGGCGGTGGCGGCGGGCGCCTGTGCCTGCCGCTCATCAAGCTCTGCGTCGGGCTCCGCTGAAGCCCTGCGTCGGGCTCCGCTGAAACGCACACCCGCACGCACGCACCCGCACGCACCCGCACGCACCCAGTCGCAGCCCCGCCCACGTCACTGCGGCGCGTCGGCCCGCCGGGTGAGCAGCCACGGTTCCACCACGCCGAGGCCGCGCACCGGACGCTGCCAGGTCGGCTGGAGGGCGAAGCGGTACACCGGGGGCTCCGCGCCCTCCTTCTCCGCCGCTGCCGCGGCCTCGGCCGCCGCCGCCTCGGACGCCGGGGAGTCGCCCGTGCGGATCAGCTCCTCGGCGAAGGCGCTGTCGACGAGCACGGCGTCGCGCGGGGCTATGGAGGTCAGCCGGGAGGCGAGGTTGACGGTCGTGCCGAAGACGTCGCCCATGCGGGTGGTCACCGTGCCGAAGGCCATCCCGACCCGCAGCTCCGGCATGGTCTCGTCGTTCTCCATGGTCTCGACCAGGCGCAGCGCGATGTCGGCGGCGGTGCCCGCGTCGTCGGCGGCGTACAGCACCTCGTCCCCGAGGGTCTTGATCAGCCGCCCGCCGCGCGCGGCCACCAGGTCGGCGGCGGTCGTCTCGAAGGCCTCGACCAGCTCGCCCAGCTCCTCCTCCTCCATCCGGCGGGTCAGCCGGGTGAAGCCGACGAGGTCGGCGAAGCCGACGGCCAGACGGCGGTCCACCATCTCCTCGTCGTCGGCGACCTGCACGACCCGCCCGGCGGAGGCGGCGAGCTGCCGCCGCCAGACGTAGACCAGGAACTCCTCCAGCTCGGGCAGGAGCAGCTCGACGATCGGATAGGTGACCTCGGTGCGGGTCATGCCCGGCTCGGGCGGCTCGGTCAGGCCCTCCAGGAAGGAGTCGATCTGCCACTCGGCCAGCCGGGCGGTGGTCTGCCCGGTGGAGCGGGCGACCTGCACGGCCATGGCCTCGCTGAGCAGCCCGGCCTCCACCAGACCGGCCAGCCGCCGCAGCGCCAGGACGTCGGCCTCGGTGAGCGCCTTGGCCTGGCCGATGTCCGCGAAGCCCATGGCCCGCCAGAAGCGGGAGGCCAGCTCCATGGAGACGCCCGCGCTGCGGGCCGCCTGGAAGGGGGTGTAGCGGCGCTCCGCGCCCAGGATGAGCTGTTCGAGACGGAGCGCGAGCGGGTCCTCGCCGGAATCGGCGGGGTCGGCGGCGTGGGGATCCCCCCGGCCGTCCGCGTCCTGCGCGCCCGAGCCCGTGTCGTCGACGGTCACGCCTGCTGCCCTTCCGATCTGCCACGGTCAGGTACCGACCGGCCTCAACTCTACGGCAGATGTGCCCCAGCTCACTCCGCCAGTCCGCCCCGAAGAGTGACCTGAACTGGGCCGTCACCGTCCGCGCACCCGAGCGACCCCTTGCTCCCGCGCCCTTCGCGCCCCACCCGGGAAGCCCCCTCCGGACCCCCTCCGGACCCCCTGCGGCCCCCCTCCGGGAGCACCCCGGCGCACGGAGCGCACATCCACCGCGCCAGGCGCACGCCCGGTGCACAGACCATCCACTCGTCTCCGTCGGCCCCCCCCGTCCACCCCGGTCCCGCCGCCGATCTCCCGCCGCGCCGCGCCCCTCCCCTACGAGGGCCTACGCGGGCCTACGCGGGCCGCAGATGCACGATGTCCCCCGCCCCCACCGGCTGCTGCACCCCGTCCTGGGTGGCGAGGACGAGACGGCCGTCGCCGTCGACCGCGACCGCCTCGCCGACGAGGGAGCGGTCCCCGGGGAGTTCGGCGCGCACGGTGCGGCCCAGGGTGGCGCAGCCTGCGGCGTAGGTCTCCTGGAGGCCCGCGGCGGCCGGATCGCCGTCGGCGGCGCGCCACCGGCCATACCACTCCTCCAGGGAGCGCAGCACGGCGCGCAGCAACGGATCGCGGTCGGTGCTCACGGCCCCGGCCAGCGCCAGGGAGCCGGCCTGCGGCACGGGCAGTTCGTCCTGGCGCAGAGTGACGTTGATGCCGACACCGATGACGACGCCGCCGTCACCGGCGCCCTCCGCCAGGATGCCGCCGGCCTTGCGCTCCTCGCCGTCCACGGTGACCAGCAGGTCGTTGGGCCACTTCAGGGCGGTGTCGACCCCGGCGGCCCTGGCCAGACCGGTGGCGACGGCCACGCCGGTGAGCAGCGGCAGCCAGCCCCAGCGGGCCACCGGCACGCCGTCGCCGGGCCGCAGCAGCACCGAGAAGAAGAGCCCGGAGCGGGCGGGCGCCGTCCAGCGGCGGTCCAGCCGGCCCCGCGCCGCCGTCTGCTCCTCGGCGATCAGGACGGTGCCCTCGGCCGCCTCACCCGCCGCGGCGCGGGCCACCAGATCGGCGTTGGTGGAGCCGGTGCGCTGCACGACCTCCACCCGGGTCCACAGGCCGCCGTCGCGCACCAGACCGCGCCGCAGCGCGGCCGCGTTGAGGGGCGGGCGGTCCAGGTCGGACCAGCGGCCGGACCGCCCGGAGTCGCCCGGTGTGCCGTGGCTGTCGTCTGCTGCATCTCGCGGCGTCATGCAACCCACCCTAGGTGTGGGAAACGCCGCACTGCCGGACGGAGGGGCCCCCATTACTCTACGGATGAGTAACCGTCCCCCCGTTTTTGAGCAGGCAGGGAGCCGCGATCCCGATGTCCGAGCCGGAAGAGCGCCAAGAGATCGACATCCACACGACCGCGGGCAAACTCGCGGATCTCCAGCGGCGTATCGAGGAAGCGACGCACGCCGGTTCGGACCGCGCGGTCGAGAAGCAGCACGCCAAGGGCAAGCTGACCGCCCGCGAGCGCATCGAACTCCTCCTGGACGAGGACTCGTTCGTCGAGCTGGACGAGTTCGCCCAGCACCGCTCCAGCAACTTCGGCCTGGACGCCAACCGCCCCTACGGGGACGGCGTGGTCACCGGCTACGGCACGGTCGACGGCCGTCCCGTCGCCGTGTTCTCGCAGGACTTCACGGTCTTCGGCGGCGCGCTGGGCGAGGTGTACGGCCAGAAGATCGTCAAGGTCATGGACTTCGCGCTCAAGACCGGCTGCCCGGTCATCGGCATCAACGACTCCGGGGGCGCCCGTATCCAGGAGGGTGTGGCCTCGCTGGGCGCGTACGGCGAGATCTTCCGCCGCAACACGCACGCCTCCGGTGTCATCCCGCAGATCAGCCTGGTCGTCGGCCCGTGCGCGGGCGGGGCGGTCTACTCGCCCGCGATCACCGACTTCACGGTCATGGTCGACCAGACCTCGCACATGTTCATCACCGGCCCGGACGTCATCAAGACCGTCACCGGCGAGGACGTCGGCTTCGAGGAGCTGGGCGGCGCCCGCACCCACAACACCGCCTCCGGTGTCGCCCACCACATGGCGGGCGACGAGAAGGACGCGGTCGAGTACGTCAAGCAGCTCCTGTCGTACCTGCCCTCCAACAACCTCTCCGAGCCGCCGGTCTTCCCCGAGCAGGCCGATCTCGCGCTGACCGACGAGGACCGGGAGCTGGACACCCTGGTCCCGGACAGCGCCAACCAGCCGTACGACATGCACACCGTGATCGAACACGTGCTGGACGACGGGGAGTTCTTCGAGACGCAGCCGCTGTTCGCGCCCAACATCCTCACCGGCTACGGCCGGGTGGAGGGCCACCCGGTGGGCATCGTCGCCAACCAGCCGATGCAGTTCGCCGGCTGCCTGGACATCGACGCCAGCGAGAAGGCCGCCCGCTTCGTCCGCACCTGCGACGCGTTCAACATCCCCGTGCTGACCTTCGTCGACGTCCCCGGCTTCCTGCCCGGCGTCGGCCAGGAGCACGACGGCATCATCCGCCGCGGCGCCAAGCTGATCTTCGCCTACGCCGAGGCCACCGTCCCGCTGATCACCGTCATCACCCGCAAGGCGTTCGGCGGCGCCTACGACGTGATGGGCTCCAAGCACCTGGGCGCCGACCTCAACCTGGCCTGGCCCACCGCGCAGATCGCCGTCATGGGCGCCCAGGGCGCCGTCAACATCCTGCACCGGCGCACCATCGCGGCGGCCGACGACGCCGACGCCACCCGGGCCCGGCTGATCCAGGAGTACGAGGACACCCTGCTCAACCCCTACACCGCCGCCGAACGCGGCTATGTCGACGCGGTGATCAGGCCCTCCGACACCCGCGCCCACCTGGTGCGCGGCCTGCGCCAGCTGCGCACCAAGCGGGAGTCCCTGCCGCCCAAGAAGCACGGCAACATCCCCCTCTGACCGCTCCGAGCCCGCCGGGAGACCACATGACGATCAAGGTCCTACGAGGCAATCCGACCCCCGAGGAGCTGGCCGCCGCACTGGCGGTGGTCAGGGCGCGCGCCGCGGCGGCCACCCCCGAGCCGTCCGGCGCGCCCGGCCCCCGCGACTCCTGGTCCGACCCGTCCCGGATCGCCGCGCACCGCACCCCGCGGCCGGGCCCTACCGCCTGGGCCCGCACGTACTGGCCCGGCTGAGCCCCCTCCGGGGGCGCCCGGCGGGGGCGACCGGGGGCCCGGCCGCCAACTTGAGTACGCGTACTCAGGCGCCGGACCCGCCCCCCGCCGGACCATCGAGGGATGCTGTGGTCCGACCCCGACAACGAGCCGCCCGAGGAACTGCGCGACATGCAGGCGATGTTGCGGCGGCTCGGTGTCCTCATGGCACTGGCCATGGTGCTCGCGATGTTCGCGATCGGGCTGAGATGAGCGGACCGGGACGAGCGGACCGGGACGGGCGGGCTGAGATGAGCGGGCGGGCGGCCCGCGCCGATACGCTGACCGCATGACTGACCAGCCGCGCCGCCGACTCGTACTCGCCTCCCAGTCCCCCGCCCGGCTCGGTCTGCTGCGGCAGGCCGGACTGGACCCCGAGGTGATCGTGAGCGGGGTCGACGAGGACGCGGTCACCGCGCCCACGCCCGCCGAACTGGCGCTCGCCCTGGCCCAGGCGAAGGCGTCCGTCGTGGCGGCCCGGCCGGAGGCCGCCGGTGCCCTGGTGATCGGCTGCGACTCGGTGCTCGACCTGGACGGCCGGGCGCTCGGCAAGCCCGCCGACGCCGAGGAGGCCGTCGCCCGCTGGAAGGCGATGCGCGGCCGGGCCGGCACCCTCCAGACCGGCCACTGCGTCTGGGACACGGCCACCGGCCGGCACGCCGCCGCCACCGCCTCCACCGTGGTCCGCTTCGGCGAGCCGACCGACGAGGAGGTCGCCGCCTACGTCGCCTCGGGCGAGCCGCTGCACGTCGCGGGCGCCTTCACGCTGGACGGCCGATCGGCCCCGTTCATCGACGGCATCGACGGCGACCACGGCAACGTGATCGGCATCAGCCTGCCCCTGGTGCGCCGACTGCTGGCCGAACTGGGCGTGGGCATCACCGAGTTGTGGTCGAAGCGGGACTGAGAACCGGCTCAGGACGCCTCGGGGGACACCGGGGCGTCCGCCGGAGCGGGGTCCGCCGCCCGCCCCTCCTGGTCGTACGTCATCAGGAGCAGCACGATCAGCGCCAGTACGACGATCATGAACACGAAGGCCGCGGGACCCACCGGACCCCACACGAAGGCGGCCAGCAGCCCGTGCACCACGGCCGCGCTGATCAGCAGGCCGCGCCCGAGCCCGGCCGGACCGCGGCCGCGCACGGCGACGAGCAGGGCGGCCAGCGCGCACAGGACGAAGTACAGGCCGAAGACCAGCCCGGCCGCCTTCGAGGACGTCGACATCACGTCCGGGTCCAGACCGGCCAGGGACATCTGCTGCCGGTGCACGACCTCGCCCAGGATCCAGTTCAGCGCGACGAGTCCGACCGCCTCGGCGAGGAGCACGACCGCCACGACCCATGCCACCGGTCTGCGCACCACCGGATCCACCCACTTCCGACCGCCGCTCCACCCGGAGCCCTGTTACCGCCAGTACCGTCCAGACATCGCGAACGCTACTAACGGGTAAACCAAGGGACAAGAGTTCCGCCGAGGGCAAAGATTCATTGGGCCATTCGTAGGGACTCCACAAAGAAACGAAGTGGGCCGCAGCACGCTCTCACAGAGACCTTGACCACACCGTGGGGCTAGGGTTTTCCGGAGGAGTCCTGCGTACCGAGGTACGACAAGGGCTTTCGCGGGTCGAGCGAGCCTCGAATCACGCTCCGTGTGGGCAAGCTCACCATTGGGGACGGGTCGAAGTGCCGTGTCGGCAGTCCCTAAACTCGGCTTGTTTCAAGGAGGGAGCCTCAATCGTGCGCAAGGTGCTCATCGCCAACCGTGGCGAAATCGCTGTCCGTGTGGCCCGCGCTTGCCGGGACGCCGGAATCGCGAGCGTGGCCGTCTACGCGGACCCCGACCGGGACGCTCTGCATGTCCGCGCCGCTGACGAGGCGTTCGCCCTGGGCGGTGACACCCCGGCCACCAGCTATCTGGACATCGGCAAAGTCCTGAAGGCGGCCGAGGAGTCGGGTGCGGACGCCGTCCACCCCGGCTACGGCTTCCTCTCGGAGAACGCCGAGTTCGCCCAGGCCGTCCTGGACGCCGACCTGATCTGGATCGGCCCGCCGCCGCAGGCCATCCGCGACCTCGGCGACAAGGTCGCCGCCCGGCACATCGCCCAGCGTGCCGGCGCGCCCCTGGTGGCCGGCACGTCCGACCCCGTCTCCGGCGCCGAGGAGGTCGTGGCCTTCGCGAAGGAGCACGGCCTGCCCATCGCGATCAAGGCCGCCTTCGGCGGCGGCGGACGCGGCCTCAAGGTCGCCCGCACCCTCGACGAGGTCCCCGAGCTGTACGACTCGGCGGTTCGTGAGGCCGTGGCCGCCTTCGGCCGCGGCGAGTGCTTCGTCGAGCGCTACCTCGACCGGCCCCGCCACGTCGAGACCCAGTGCCTGGCCGACAAGCACGGCAACGTCGTGGTGGTCTCCACCCGCGACTGCTCGCTCCAGCGCCGCCACCAGAAGCTCGTCGAGGAGGCCCCCGCGCCGTTCCTCTCCGAGGCCCAGGTGGCCGAGCTGTACCGCGCCTCCAAGGCCATCCTCAAGGAGGCCCGCTACGAGGGCGCCGGCACCTGCGAGTTCCTCGTCGGGCAGGACGGCACGATCTCCTTCCTGGAGGTGAACACCCGCCTCCAGGTCGAGCACCCGGTCACCGAGGAGGTCGCGGGCGTCGACCTGGTCCGCGAGATGTTCCGCATCGCCGACGGCGAGGAGCTCGGCTACGGCGACCCGGAGCTGCGCGGCCACTCCTTCGAGTTCCGCATCAACGGCGAGGACCCGGGCCGGGGCTTCCTCCCCGCCCCCGGCACCGTCACCCGCTTCGACGCCCCCACCGGCCCCGGCGTCCGCCTGGACGCGGGCGTGGAGGCCGGCAGCGTGATCGGCCCGGCCTGGGACTCCCTGCTGGCCAAGCTGATCGTCACCGGCCGCACCCGCGCCGAGGCCCTCCAGCGCGCCTCCCGCGCCCTGGAGGAGTTCCAGGTCGAGGGCATGGCCACCGCCATCCCCTTCCACCGCAAGGTGGTCACCGACCCGGCCTTCGCCCCGGAACTGACCGGCTCCACCGACCCGTTCACGGTCCACACCCGCTGGATCGAGACCGAGTTCACCAACGACATCAAGCCCTTCACCGCCCCCGCCGACGGCGAGGCGGACGAGGAGACCGGCCGCGAGACCGTGGTCGTCGAGGTCGGCGGCAAGCGCCTGGAGGTCTCTCTGCCCTCCTCGCTGGGCATGTCCCTGGCCCGCACCGGCCTGGCCGCCGGCGCCAAGCCCAAGCGCCGCGCCGCCCGCAAGTCCGGCCCGGTCGCCTCCGGCGACACCCTCGCCTCGCCCATGCAGGGCACGATCGTCAAGATCGCGGTCGAGGAGGGCCAGGAGGTCAAGGAGGGCGACCTCATCGTCGTCCTGGAGGCCATGAAGATGGAACAGCCCCTCAACGCCCACAAGGACGGCACCGTCAAGGGCCTGTCCGCCGACGTCGGCGCGTCCATCACGTCGGGCGCCGCGATCTGCGAGATCAAGGACTGACCCCGCAGCACCCGCAGCACCCGTAGCACCGGGAGGCGCCCGGCGGACCGCGACAGCGGCCGCCGGGCGCCTCCCGTCGTCACGAACGAAAACCCACCGCCCCGCACCACGCCCGAGAGACGCGACGGAGGACCGGCAGCCGACCCGTACGGACCGGACCGGCGACCGACCCGTACGACCCGTACGGACCGGACCGGCAGCCGACCCCTACGACCGAACCGAACCGGAGCGAACCGGACCGAACCGCCGCGCTCCCGCCGCGCTCCCCGCGGAGCGGCTCAGCGCCGCCGCAGATCCGCCACCCGGGCCGCCCGCTCGGCGCCCGCCGAGGGGTCCTGCCCCAGCCCCGCCGAGCGCAGCGCAGCGGCGGTCTGGCCCGTGACCTGACCGCGGCGCGGTGCGGGCAGCGGAACGTCCCTGCGGCGCTCGCCGCGGCCCGGCACCTGCTCACCACCGCCCACCGGGTGGCCGCTCGGACCGGCCACGGCGATCTGCACGCCCTGGTCGGCGAGCGCCTGGAGCTCGGTGCCCGCGCGGTCGTCGTGGGCCGGGGGCTCGTCCGTGACCAGCCGGGTGATGAACTCGGTCGGCACGGTCTGGAACATGGTGTCCGCGCCCAGCTTGGTGTGGTCGGCGAGGACGACGACCTCGGCGGCGGCCTGGACGAGGGCGCGGTCGACGGAGGCCGACAGCATGTTGGAGGTGGACAGCCCCCGCTCGGCGGTCAGACCGCTGCCCGAGAGGAACGCGCGGGAGACGCGCAGCCCCTGGAGCGACTGCTCGGCCCCCGACCCCACCAGGGCGTAGTTGGAGCCGCGCAGGGTCCCGCCGGTCATCACGACCTCGACCCGGTTGGCATGGGCCAGCGCCTGGGCGACGAGCAGCGAGTTGGTGACCACCGTCAGCCCCGGGATCCGGGCGAGCCTGCGGGCCAGCTCCTGGGTGGTCGTACCGGCCCCGACGACGATGGCCTCGCCCTCTTCGACGAGGCCCGCGGCGAGGTCGGCGATGGCCGTCTTCTCCGCGGTCGCGAGGTGCGACTTCTGCGGGAAGCCCGACTCCCGGGTGAAGCCGCCCGGCAGTACGGCACCGCCGTGCCGGCGGTCGAGGAGTCCTTCCGCCTCCAGCGCCCGCACGTCCCGCCGTACGGTCACTTCGGAGGTCTGGACGACGCGGGCGAGTTCACGGAGCGACACGGCACCGTTCGCTCGCACCATTTCGAGGATCAATTGGCGACGTTCAGCAGCGAACACGAAACTGACAGTAACCCCAGCGACCGTCTGCTTTCAGCAGTTTGCGCCGGATAACAGAAATTGTTCGCATGGCAGGTCACGGAGTGGTATAAGCACTACTCCGGCCTATGCCACGCGCAAGAGCCGCGCCCCGCCCCGCCCTCCGGACTACGCCCCTCCGGTCTCCTTGCGGCCGTGCAACTGCCGGGCCACCTCGGCGATCGAGCCCGACAGCGAGGGGTACACGGTGAAGGCCTTCGCGATCTGCTCGACCGTCAGGTTGTTGTCGACGGCGATCGAGATGGGGTGGATCAGCTCGGAGGCGCGCGGCGCCACGACCACACCGCCGACCACGATCCCGGTGCCCGGCCGGCAGAAGATCTTGACGAAGCCGTCCCGGATGCCCTGCATCTTGGCGCGCGGGTTGCGCAGCAGCGGCAGCTTCACACAGCGGGCGTCGATCTTCCCGGCGTCCACGTCGGCCTGGGTGTAGCCGACGGTGGCGATCTCGGGGTCGGTGAAGACGTTGGAGGAGACCGTCTTCAGGTTCAGCGGGGCCACCGCGTCGCCGAGGAAGTGGTACATGGCGATACGCCCCTGCATCGCGGCCACGGACGCCAGCGCGAAGACGCCGGTCACGTCACCGGCCGCGTAGACGCCCGGAGCCGTCGTGCGCGAGACCTTGTCGGTCCAGATGTGCCCGGAGTCGCGCAGCCGGACACCGGCCTCCTCCAGACCGAGCCCGGCGCTGTTGGGGACGGCGCCGACGGCCATCAGGCAGTGCGAGCCGGTGATGACGCGCCCGTCGGCCAGCGTCACCTCCACCCGGTCCCCGACCCGCTTGGCCGCGGCGGCGCGCGAGCGCGCCATGACGTTCATGCCGCGGCGCCGGAAGACGTCCTCCAGGACGGCCGCCGCGTCCGGGTCCTCGCCCGGCAGCACCCGGTCGCGGGAGGACACCAGGGTGACCCGCGAGCCCAGCGCCTGGTAGGCACCGGCGAACTCGGCGCCGGTCACACCGGAGCCGACCACGATGAGTTCCTCGGGCAGCTCGGTGAGGTCGTAGACCTGGGTCCAGTTCAGGATGCGCTCGCCGTCGGGCTGCGCGTCGGCCAGCTCGCGCGGGTGACCGCCGGTGGCGATCAGCACCGCGTCCGCGGTGAGCGTCTCCTCGGTCCCGTCGGCGGCGGTGACGACGACCTTGCGCGAGCCGTCCAGGGCCTGCATGCCCTCCAGGCGCCCGCGCCCGCGCAGCACCCGGGCACCGGCCCGCGTCACGGAGGCGGTGATGTCGTGCGACTGGGCGAGCGCCAGCCGCTTCACCCGGCGGTTCACCTTGCCCAGGTCGACACCGACCACCCGGGCGGCCCGGTCGATGTGGGGGGTGTCGTCGGCGACGATGATCCCCAGCTCCTCGTACGAGGAGTCGAAGGTCGTCATCACCTCGGCCGTGGCGATGAGGGTCTTGGACGGCACGCAGTCGGTCAGCACCGACGCCCCGCCCAGTCCGTCGCAGTCGACGACGGTCACCTCCGCGCCGAGCTGAGCGCCCACCAGGGCCGCTTCGTATCCGCCGGGTCCGCCACCGATGATCACGATCCGAGTCACGTACTCCATTGTCCCGCACTCCTCAAGATGCTCACCCCCGGGGGCACCGCCCGGGGCAGGAGACGCCTTCTGTGCCGGATGAGCCGCCCGCGTCGCTGCCGTACCCTTCGACCCATGTCGCTCTACGCCGCGTACGCCGGCAATCTCGACGCGCGGCTGATGTCCCGCCGCGCCCCGCACTCGCCGCTGCGCGCGACGGGCTGGCTGAACGGCTGGCGGCTGACCTTCGGCGGCGAGCACATGGGCTGGGAGGGCGCCCTGGCGACCCTGGTCGAGGACCCGATCTCCCAGGTCTTCGTCGCGCTCTACGACCTCGCGCCGATGGACGAGGAGCCGCTGGACCGCTGGGAGGGCGTCGGCCTGGACATCTACCGCAGGATGCGGGTGCGGGTGCACACCCTGGACGGCGAGGAGCCGTCCTGGGTCTACGTGTTGAACGCCTACGAGGGCGGCCTGCCCTCCGCCCGCTACCTGGGCGAACTGGCGGACGCGGCCGAGTCAGCGGGCGCCCCGCACGACTACGTGATGGAACTGCGCAAGCGCCCCTGCTGAACCCCCCGCCGAAAGAGCCCCGCCGCTCGTCGGAAACGACAAGACAACGATCCCGTTCCCGTCCACTCCGTCATCTACGCGCGTAGGCGAATTGCGGCTACCCTCGTCCGCGTGAACGCATCTCTTCTTCCGGACGACATCCAGGGCGACCCCTACGCCGCCGCCGACGCCGCCGCCGCGCGCCTGCGGGAACTCACCGGCGCCGAGACCCACGACGTCGCCCTCGTGATGGGCTCCGGCTGGGCTCCGGCCGTCGACGCCCTGGGCACCCCCGACGCCGAGTTCCAGGTCACCGAGCTGCCCGGATTCCCGCCTCCGGCGGTGGAGGGCCACGGCGGCAGGATCCGCTCGTACAGCACGGGGACCAAGCGCGCCCTGGTCTTCCTGGGCCGCACCCACTACTACGAGGGCCACGGCGTGGCCTCCGTGGCCCACGGTGTGCGCACCGCCGTGGCGGCCGGGGTCAAGACGATCATCCTGACCAACGGCTGCGGCGGCCTGCGCGAGGGGATGCGTCCCGGTCAGCCGGTCCTGATCAGCGACCACATCAACCTGACCGCCACCTCCCCGATCGCCGGCGCGAACTTCGTCGACCTGACCGACCTCTACTCCCCGCGCCTGCGCACCCTGTGCAAGGAGGTCGACCCCAGCCTGGAGGAGGGCGTCTACGCCCAGTTCCCCGGCCCGCACTACGAGACGCCGGCCGAGATCCGCATGGCCCGCGTGATCGGCGCGGACCTGGTCGGCATGTCCACCGTCCTGGAGGCCATCGCCGCCCGCGAGGCAGGCGCCGAGGTCCTCGGCATCTCCCTGGTGACCAACCTCGCCGCGGGCATGACCGGCGAACCCCTCAACCACGAGGAGGTCCTCCAGGCGGGCCGCGACAGCGCCACCCGCATGGGCTCCCTCCTGGCCCAGGTCCTGGAGCGCCTCTAGCCTCCGGCGGGACCGCCGCCCAGGCGGTCCCGCACGCCGCGCCCGCGGACGACCCGCACCCGCGCACGGCAGCACCCGTCAGCCCCCAGGAAGGGGCCCCGCACCCGCGTACGGCGGGAAGGGGACGTGACGGGGGGTGTCCGCCCGCAGCGGTTGGCGCGTCCACGAGGCCCACCCGACAACCGACCGATTCCGCGCCGTTCCGAGGACGGACACCCCCCGGCGCGGCCCCGCCCCACCCCGCCCCGGAAGGCGCGAGGCGCACCCCCACACACCGCGACGGGCCGCCGCAGGCACCACCGCACACGGCCCGGAAGCGCACCACGCACCGCACCGACCGCACGGACCGCACCGACCGACCACGAGAGGCTGACCCGACGTGCACGACGACCTCATCGCACGGGCCAAGGCATGGCTGGCCGAGGACCCCGACCCGGACACCCGTGACGAACTCGCCGCGCTGCTCGACGCCGGGAACCACACGGAACTGGCCGCCCGCTTCAGCGGCACCCTCCAGTTCGGCACCGCCGGCCTGCGCGGCGAACTCGGCGCCGGCCCCCAGCGCATGAACCGCTCGGTCGTCATCCGCGCCGCCGCCGGCCTCGCCGCGTACCTGAAGAAGCAGGGCCACACCGACGGCCTCGTGGTGATCGGCTACGACGCCCGCCACAAGTCGGCGGACTTCGCCCGCGACACCGCCGCCGTCATGACCGGCGCGGGCCTGCGCGCGGCCGTACTGCCCCGCCCCCTGCCCACCCCCGTCCTCGCCTTCGCCATCCGCCACCTGGGCGCGGTCGCCGGCGTGGAGGTCACCGCCAGCCACAACCCGCCCCGCGACAACGGCTACAAGGTGTACCTGGGCGACGGCTCCCAGATCGTCCCGCCCGCCGACGCGGAGATCGCGGCGGAGATCGACGCGATCACCACGCTCACCGCGGTCCCCCGCCCGGACTCCGGCTGGGACACGCTCGGCGACGACGTCCTGGACGCCTACCTGGCCCGTACGGACGCGGTCCTCGCCCCGGACTCCCCGCGCACGGCCCGCACGGTCTACACCGCGATGCACGGCGTCGGCAAGGAGACCCTGCTCGCCGCGTTCGCCCGCGCCGGCTTCCCGGAGCCCGTCCTGGTCGCCGAGCAGGCCGACCCGGACCCGGACTTCCCGACCGTCGCCTTCCCCAACCCGGAAGAGCCCGGCGCGATGGACCTGGCCTTCGCCACGGCGCGCGCCGCCGCACCCGGCCCTGACCTGATCATCGCCAACGACCCGGACGCGGACCGCTGCGCAGCCGCCGTCAAGGACGGCGCCGACTGGCGCATGCTCCGCGGCGACGAGGTCGGCGCGCTGCTCGCCGCCCACCTGGTGGCGCGCGGCGCGCAGGGCACGTTCGCCGAGTCGATCGTCTCCTCCTCCCTCCTCGGCCGGATCGCGCGGACGGCGGGCCAGCCGTACGAGGAGACCCTCACCGGCTTCAAGTGGATCGCCCGCGTCGAGGGCCTGCGCTACGGCTACGAGGAGGCCCTCGGCTACTGCGTCGACCCGGACGGCGTCCGTGACAAGGACGGCATCACCGCGGCCCTGCTGATCACCGAACTGGCCTCACAGCTCAAGGAGCAGGGCCGTACGCTGCCCGACCTGCTGGACGACCTGGCCGTCGAGCACGGCCTGCACGCCACCGACCAGCTCTCGGTCCGCGTCGAGGACCTCTCCCTCATCGCCGACGCGATGCGCCGCCTGCGCGAGCAGCCCCCGACCGCCCTGGCCAGTCTGCCCGTGACCCGCGCCGAGGACCTGACGCGCGGCACGGAGGCGCTGCCCCCGACGGACGGCCTGCGCTACACGCTCGACGGCGCCCGGGTGATCGTCCGCCCGTCCGGTACGGAGCCGAAGCTGAAGTGCTACCTGGAAGTGGTGGTCCCGGTACCGGACCGCACGCACCTTCCGGCGGCCCGCGCGAAGGCGGCGGACCTGCTGGCGGCGATCAAGCGCGACCTGTCGGAGGCGGCGGGCATCTGACGCACAAGGCACCCCCCCCCGGGGGGCGCCTTGTACACAGACCCCGTACGCACCCGCAGAACCCCGCCCTCGCCCTCACCCCACCGCGAGCAGAATCGCCAGCACCACCGCACCGGCGACCGCGGGCCCCGCGATCTCGTAGGCCCACCGGACGGTCACCTCACCCTGGGCGCCCTCGGCGTGCGCCCGGTTCTCCTGGAGTTCGCGCAGGTCGTTCATGAACTGGTCGCCCTCCGCACGGATGGGCGCGCCGGGCGCACCGGACGCACCGCCGCGCCCCGCACCCCCACCGGCGATCCCGCCGAGCCCGCCGACACCGGCGCCGCTCCGGCCGAAGAGACCGCTGCGCCGCTCGGCCCCGGGCTCCCCCGCGGCGGCGGCCCGCGCCTCCTGCCGGGTGGCACGCTTGCGCGCCCGCAGCGACACGGGCACGGCCCACAGCTGGTACCGCTTCCCGGACACGGTGACGACCTCGTTGGAGTAGCCGGACCGCAGACCGGCGACCTGGCTCCAGGGGAGCACGACCACCCGGAAGGGATTCCGGATGCGCAGCCGGTCGTCGTTGACGTACACGGCGGGCCGGAAGGTGAAGGCGGTCACGAGCGGCACGGCGAGGATCATCCCGGCCAGCGCCAGCCACGGGACGCGCCCGCTGCCGGTGAACATCGCGTCGAAGCCCAGCCACAGGATGATGGCGAGCAGCAGGACACCGCCCGCGATGGCGCCGGACGACCGGCGGACCCGGTCCGGGAACTCGGGGGCCGTCGGCTGCGGCGCGGAGGGCTCGTGCTCGGGCGTCGTCATGCCCCCGATTCTGCCCGACCCACGCTTTCCCCCCGCACCACCACCCACCCCACAAGCACCACCCACCCACCGCAACCACCCCATGAACACCACCCACCCACCGGCTCCCGCCCCACAAGCACCACCCACCCACCGACCCCAGCCCCCACCCCACCCCACCCCGCCCCGCCCCGCCCCGCCCCGCCCCCAGGGCTGTACAGCCGCTACGCGCGTAGATATGCTCCTCTGGTGACCATGCCCACCACTGCACCCTCCGCGCAGCCGCTCTCCGACGTCACGGCGTCCGACAGCTCCCTGCGCCGCTTCCTGCACGGGCTGCCCGGCGTCGACGCGGTCGGCCTGGAGGCGCGCGCCGCCTCGCTCGGCACCCGTTCCATCAAGACCACCGCGAAGGCGTACGCCATCGACCTCGCCATCTCGATGGTCGACCTGACGACGCTGGAAGGCGCGGACACCCCGGGCAAGGTCCGGGCGCTCGGCGCCAAGGCGGTCCGTCCCGACCCCACGGACCGCACCACGCCCGCCACCGCCGCGGTCTGCGTCTACCCCGACATGGTGGCCGCCGCCAAGGAGGCCGTCGCCGGCTCGCCCGTCAAGGTCGCCTCGGTCGCCACCGCCTTCCCGGCCGGCCGCGCCGCCCTGGACGTGAAGCTGGCCGACGTGCGCGAGGCCGTCGCCGCGGGCGCCGACGAGATCGACATGGTCATCGACCGCGGGGCGTTCCTCGCCGGCCGGTACCTGAAGGTGTTCGACGAGATCACCGCGGTGAAGGAGGCGTGCGGGACCGCCGCCCGGCTGAAGGTCATCTTCGAGACCGGCGAGCTGTCGACGTACGACAACATCCGGCGCGCGAGCTGGCTCGGCATGCTCGCCGGGGCGGACTTCATCAAGACCTCCACCGGCAAGGTCGCCGTCAACGCGACCCCCGCCAACACCCTGCTCATGCTGGAGGCCGTCCGCGACTTCCGGGCGCAGACCGGCGTGCAGATCGGTGTGAAGCCGGCCGGCGGCATCCGCACCAGCAAGGACGCGATCAAGTTCCTCGTCCTGGTCAACGAGACCGCGGGCGCGGACTGGCTGGACAACCACTGGTTCCGCTTCGGCGCCTCCTCGCTGCTGAACGACCTGCTGATGCAGCGCCAGAAGCTGGCCACCGGCCGCTACTCCGGCCCCGACTACGTGACGGTGGACTGATCCCCATGGCTTCCGCATTCGAGTACGCACCCGCGCCCGAGTCCCGCTCGGTCGTCGACATCGCCCCCTCCTACGGCCTGTTCGTCGACGGCGAGTTCACCGACGCGGCCGACGGCAAGGTCTTCAAGACGGTCAGCCCGTCGACCGAGGAGGTCCTCGCCGAGGTCGCCCAGGCCGGTGCGGCGGACGTCGACCGCGCGGTGAAGGCCGCCCGCAAGGCGTTCGAGAAGTGGTCGGCGCTGCCGGGCGCCGAGCGCGCCAAGTACCTGTTCCGCATCGCCCGGATCATCCAGGAGCGCAGCCGCGAGCTGGCCGTCCTGGAGACCCTGGACAACGGCAAGCCGATCCGCGAGACCCGCGACGCGGACCTCCCGCTGGTCGCGGCGCACTTCTTCTACTACGCGGGCTGGGCCGACAAGCTCGACCACGCCGGTTTCGGCGCCGCCCCGCGCCCGCTGGGCGTGGCCGGCCAGGTCATCCCGTGGAACTTCCCGCTGCTGATGCTGGCGTGGAAGATCGCCCCGGCGCTGGCGACGGGCAACACCGTCGTCCTGAAGCCCGCCGAGACCACCCCGCTGTCCGCCCTGTTCTTCGCGGACATCTGCCGCCAGGCGGGCCTGCCCAGGGGCGTCGTCAACATCCTGCCGGGCTACGGCGACGCGGGCGCCGCGCTCGTCGCGCACCCGGACGTGAACAAGGTGGCGTTCACCGGCTCCACGGCCGTCGGCAAGGAGATCGCGCGCACGGTCGCGGGCACGGCCAAGAAGCTCACCCTGGAACTGGGCGGCAAGGGCGCCAACATCGTCTTCGACGACGCCCCGCTCGACCAGGCCGTCGAGGGCATCGTCACCGGCATCTTCTTCAACCAGGGCCAGGTCTGCTGCGCGGGCTCGCGCCTGCTGGTGCAGGAGTCGGTCCAGGACGAGCTGCTGGAGGCGCTCAAGCGGCGGCTCTCCACGCTGCGCCTGGGCGACCCGCTGGACAAGAACACCGACATCGGCGCGATCAACTCCGCCGAGCAGCTGGCCCGGATCACCGCGCTGGCCGACCAGGGCGAGGCGGAGGGCGCCGAGCGCTGGTCACCGGCGTGCGAACTGCCCGGCTCCGGCTACTGGTTCGCCCCGACGCTGTTCACCGGCGTGACCCAGGCGCACACCATCGCCCGCGACGAGATCTTCGGCCCGGTGCTGTCCGTACTGACCTTCCGCACCCCGGACGAGGCGGTCGCCAAGGCGAACAACACGCAGTACGGCCTGTCGGCGGGCATCTGGACGGAGAAGGGCTCCCGCATCCTGGCGGTGGCGAACAAGCTCCGCGCGGGCGTGATCTGGTCCAACACGTTCAACAAGTTCGACCCGACCTCGCCCTTCGGCGGGTACAAGGAGTCGGGCTTCGGCCGCGAGGGCGGTCGCCACGGCCTGGAGGCGTACCTCGATGTCTGACCGATCTGACCGACTGTCTGTCTTCAAGACCTACAAGCTGTACGTCGGCGGGAAGTTCCCGCGTTCGGAGAGCGGCCGGGTGTACGAGGTGACGACGCGCACATCAGCCGCCGGCGCGGCGGGCAAGGGCCACTGGCTGGCGAACGCGCCGCAGGCATCCCGCAAGGACGCCCGGGACGCGGTGGTCGCCGCGCGCAAGGCGTTCGGCGGCTGGTCGGGCGCGACGGCGTACAACCGCGGCCAGGTCCTGTACCGGGTCGCCGAGATGCTGGAGGGCCGCCGCGAGCAGTTCGTGCGCGAGGTGGCCGACGCGGAGGGCCTGTCGAAGGCGAAGGCGGCGGCGGTCGTGGACGCCACGGTCGACCGCTGGGTCTGGTACGCCGGGTGGACCGACAAGATCGCCCAGGTGACCGGCGGCGCCAACCCGGTGGCGGGCCCCTTCTTCAACCTGTCCTCCCCGGAGCCGACCGGCGTGGTGGCCGTCCTCGCCCCGCAGGAGTCGTCCTTCCTGGGCCTGGTCTCGGTGGTGGCCCCGGTGATCGCGACCGGCAACACCGCGGTCGTGATCGCGAGCGAGCGGTCCCCGCTGCCCGCGCTCTCCCTGGCCGAGGTGCTGGCCACCTCGGACGTGCCCGGCGGCGTGGTCAACGTCCTGTCCGGCCGCACGGCGGAGCTCGCGGCACCCCTCGCCGCCCACCAGGACGTCAACGCGATCGACCTCGCGGGCGCCGACGAGGCGCTGGCGAAGGAACTGGAGATCGCCGCGGCGGACAACCTCAAGCGCGTACTGCGTCCACAGCCTGTGGACAACACCGACTGGACGGCCGCCCCGGGCACCGAGCGTCTGACGGCCTTCCTGGAGACGAAGACGGTCTGGCACCCCACGGGCTCCCTGGGCGCCTCGGGCTCGTCGTACTGACACACCCCGGAGGCGACCCCACCGCCCCCCAAAGCCGAGAGCCGCGCCTCCCCTCCGTCCGGGGGAGCCGCGGCTCTCCGCGTGCCGCGACCGGCTGCCCGCGCCCTACCGCACCGCGCCGAGCACCTGCCCGACCACCGGCACGCTCCCGACCGACGGCGCCTGCGCCACCGGACCGGTGAGCATCTGCGAGGTCAGCGGCTTGAAGTCGGCGAGCTGGGTGCCGACGCCGTTGTCCAGCGGGTCGACGCCGGTCCCCGCCAGCGGGTTGGGCTTGAGCCCGGCCACCGGCCCGGTGATGTACCCGACCGTCCCGGCCAGCGCCTGGACCCCCGCCTGCGGGTCGACCTTGCCGAGCGACCCCGTCTCGTAGTCCCCGCCCACGACCGGCAGGCTCGCCGCCTCGGCGGACACCACCCCCGCCCCCAGAGCGACACCGATGGTCGTCACGGCGGTCAGTACACGCCGGACGGCGGAACGGGAAGCGGACGCGTGTCGGGCCATTTCTGATGCCACCTTCTGATGCGCAGAGTAACGAGAACAACGCACAGGGTAGTTGAGACCCATCCCACGCACCAAAGCCGACCCACCCTCTCGGCACCCGGGCAACCATGCGTCAAACTGGTGTTCCGTGAGCGTCTCTGATCAGCCATGTGTTCTCCCCCTGGACGTCATGTCCGGCGAGGGGTCCGCCCATAGCGGAGGAGTGGCGTGGGCGTGGAGGTGAAACCCGGCGCCCAGAACCGCCCCTCGCGGCCGGTGCCGCCGTGCGGGGACCGTACTGATCGTGATCGCGCCCTGGTGCCGGTCCGCCGCGCGGGGCAGCCGTCTCCGGTCCGTGTGAGCGCGTCCCTCCGGACGCTGGTCCGCCTGCCCCGGGGAGCCGGCGGAGGAGGGTGCCCCGCGTCGCCTGGGCGCGGGGCGTGTGGAACGGGGCCGGGTCGGCCCTGTCTTGGTACGGTCCCGGCTGTCTGGGGTGGCGACGACCACGGCCCGGCGTTCGAGACGGTCCACCACGGCGCGGACGGCCAGGGCGCCGCCGCTCCGGCTGGCCACCGTCTTCGTCTGATGCGTCAGGCCGCGTGCTGCGATGCGTCTGCACGCTCCGGCATCACGGTCACCCTGCCAACCGCAGCCGGGGCCGGGGCAGATCGCCCACTTCCAGCCCGCCACGGTCGGCCGGTCCGGCGCCTTGCCGTGCCGCAGCGGAGTCAGGCAGCAGGGGCAGCGCCGGGAGGTGTCACGGGCGGGTACGGTCACGACCGCGATTCCTGCTTCGGCGGCGAGATGGCGCATCCGGGCGACGATCTGCCCGCGCACCAGTTGGGAGAGCCGGGTGTTGAGCGTGCGTCCCATGCCTCTGGCCTCCAGCGATCGCAGGTCTTCGACATAGATGACCGTGGCGCCGATCGCGATGGCCTGATCGACGCTCCAGCGGGCGGCGGCGCGCGCGAGAGCGCCGTTCAGGTGCGAACGCCGAGCGCGGACACGTCCGAGTTCGGCCGTGAGGAGCCGGTACCGGGCGGCCAGCGGATGATCCGGGTCGTCACCGGTCAGCCGCCGGTAGCGGTCGGCCTTGGTCCGCAGTCGTTCGCCCTGGCGGCGCAAGCGGTGCTGTTTCGCCAGAACGCCCGCCGCACGGAACATCGCTCCCGCTCCGAGAGCGGTGATGCGTCCGTCGTCACGGAGGCGGACAGCAGCCGCGCTGAGGAGCGTATGGAGACCCCAGTCCACGCCGAGTGCGACCGCGTGTCCGGTCCGTGCCGCCGCGGGCACGGCATGGGTGAAGGCCAGCTCGACCTGCACCCGGCCCTGCCGGACGCGCAGTGTGGGCAGATGCAGTGCGGCGGACGTCGGGACCGTCGCGGGCAGCAGGAGCGGGCAGGACACCCAGGCCCAGTCGGCGTAGGAACAGGGATCGGGCCGCACGGGCAACAGCAGGCGGAGGTGAACGCGGCGGGGGTCGTCCCCGCGCACAAGCACGGCCTGCTGTCTGTCGCACGCGGACAGCACCAGCATCGCGGCGGCGCGCGGCGCCGACTCCAGCTCGAACACATCAGCAGGCGGGCGACCGTGCTGACGCGCGAAGGCGGCAGCCTGCCGAGTGCGCGCGGTGATGACGGTGGACGGCAGATGACCGCCATCGGGGACGGCCGCCCGAACGGCCTCCCATTCGTCCTCTGTACGCCTGTCCGGATTCCGGGGCCATGTGGCAAGCACACCGGCGGTGATCCCGGCCCGCCAGGCCGCCGCCCGCAGAATGCGCCCGGCCTGCTCCTGGGCCATACGCACGATCCGGTCGTTGACGGTCACCCCCGCGGGCGGCGCCACGGTCCAGCCCAGACGTCTGAGGGCCGTCCACGCGTGCGACGGCAGGGTCCGGCCGTCGGCATCCACGCCCGCGGCCAGTCGGCCCACATCGGTGGCGTTCCAGTGTGTGACCAGCAGCGAGGAGGCCATGGCGGAGACGAGATCCGCCGCCCAGCCCACCCTTCGGGCCAGCACCGCGGCCGACAGCGTCTCGCCCGTCCTCTCCACGGAGCCCGTGCGCAACCGGCCCCGGACACCGGCCATGCGGGCCACCTGCCCCTCGCCGGGCCGCGATGCCTGCCCCATGACCACCCCCACCCCACCCGATGACACCCTCATCCGGTCAACGACCCTCTCGCGAGAAGGTCACGCATTCGATCGACGAACCGGCGTACGACACCAGGGCCAGGCGCTGCGCAGGACATCGGACGCGACACACCACTACGGACCCCGAAGGAAACACGTGAGTCTTCATCCCCCGTCACCCGCCCGCGTCGTGCTGCTCTGCGGCCCCTCCGGTTCGGGCAAGTCCCTGGTCGCCGCCCGTTCCGGGCTGCCTGTGCTGCGTCTCGACGACTTCTACAAGGAGGGGGACGACCCCACGCTGCCGCTGGTGGCGGGGAGTTCGGACATCGACTGGGACCATCCCGGCTCGTGGGACGCGGAGGTCGCCGTGGAGGCGATCGTGCGGCTGTGCGCGACGGGCAGCACCGGGGTACCGGTGTACGACCTCGCGTCCAGTTCCCGGACCGGCGAGGAGACGCTGCACATCGGGCGGACGCCGCTGTTCGTCGCGGAGGGGATCTTCGCCGCGGAGATCGTGGAGCGCTGCCGCGAGCGGGGCGTGCTGGCCGACGCGCTCTGTCTGGCCCGGGGGCCGGTGACCACCTTCCGGCGGCGTTTCCTGCGGGATCTGAAGGAGGGGCGCAAGTCGGTGCCGTTCCTGCTGCGCCGGGGCTGGCGGCTGCTGCGGACCGAGCGGGCGATCGTCGCCCGCCAGGTCTCCCTGGGCGCCCACGCCTGCGGCCGGGACGAGGCCCTGAGCCGGCTCGCGGCCGCCGCGGCGGGCCGGCGGGTGCGGACGCGTACGGCGGCGTAGCCGCACCCCGCGGCGCCGCGCCCCGCGCGGCCGCACCCCGGGCGCGCACACGGAAACGGAAAGCGGGGCCGGAAGGACCCCCCGGCCCTCCAGCCCCGCTCGTTTCCCCCGTGTTCCCTGCTTCCCCTGTTCCCCCGTATCCCCGTATCCCCTATCCCTTTTCTTTCCTTTCCCCTGCTTCCCCGTCCCCCGTGCTTCCCCCGTTCCTCCCCCAGACCTCCGGTGGACCGGCTCAGGCGACCAGTTCGCCGAAGGACTCCTCGTGGTCACGGCCGAAGCTGAGGACCTCGTCCTCGCGCAGCCGGCGCAGCGAGCGCCAGATGCTGGACTTCACCGTGCCGACGCTGATGCCGAGGATGTCCGCGATCTCCGGATCGGTGCGGCCCTCGTAGTAGCGCAGGACCAGCATCGTGCGCTGGAGTTCGGGCAGCCGGGCGAGCGCCTGCCACAGGACGGCGCGCAGTTCGGTGCCGCGCATCGCGTCCGTGTCGCCGGGCGTCTCCGGCAGTTCCTCGGTCGGGTACTCGTTGAGCTTGCGGCGCCGCCAGGCGCTGATGTGCAGGTTGGTCATGGTGCGGCGCAGATATCCGCCGACCGCCGCCTTGTCACTGATCCGGTCCCACGCCCGGTAGGTCGAGAACAGCGCGCTCTGGAGCAGGTCCTCGGCCTCGTAGCGGTCGCCGGTGAGGTGGTAGGCGGTGGCGTACAGGGAGGCGCGGCGCTCCTGGACGTAGGCGGTGAACTCCACCTCCGACACGGTGCGGCGCTCCCCCGAGCCCTCCCCGTACGCGCTTCCCCCGTGTGTCTCCCCCGTGGGTGCGTCCACGACCGTCATATAGGCGGCGTGCTGACGCCCGGTGCCGCGAGCACACCCCCGCAGGCTCTGGGCACCGGACTTCTCCGATCCGCGGGTCACGTCGTGCAGACGCGTGACCACTGCGCTGGTGCTGGTGCTGTGCAGCGTGTTCATCTCGCGCCTCCCGTCGGTGGACCTCTGGTGTTCGGATCGCTCTCGTGCTGTGTCGAAAAGCCTGCCGGGGGCACTTCATGGCCATGTCCGCCGACTGTCACAGACCTGTCACAGGGGTCCGGTCCGGCGGCGGAGGGGTGCGAAGCCGTACGGGTGTCGAAACCCCGGGCCCGCATGGGCCAGAATGAGGCCCGTGCCTTCCCTGTTGCTGATCGAGGACGACGACGCCATCCGGACGGCCCTGGAGCTCTCACTGACGCGCCAGGGTCACCGGGTGGCCACCGCTGCCAGTGGTGAGGACGGTCTGAAGCTGTTGCGCGAGCAGCGGCCGGACCTGATCGTGCTGGACGTGATGCTGCCCGGCATCGACGGGTTCGAGGTGTGCCGGCGCATCCGGCGCACGGACCAGTTGCCGATCATCCTGCTCACGGCGCGCAGCGATGACATCGATGTGGTGGTCGGTCTGGAGTCCGGTGCCGACGACTATGTCGTCAAACCCGTGCAGGGGCGGGTGCTCGACGCCCGGATCCGGGCGGTGCTGCGGCGCGGTGAGCGGGAGGCGAACGACGCGGCGGCCTTCGGCAGCCTGGTCATCGACCGGGCCGCGATGACGGTGACGAAGAACGGCGAGGACCTCCAGCTGACCCCGACCGAGCTGCGGCTGCTGCTGGAGCTGAGCCGGCGGCCCGGTCAGGCGCTGTCGCGGCAGCAGTTGCTGCGGCTGGTGTGGGAGCACGACTACCTGGGTGACTCGCGGCTGGTGGACGCCTGTGTGCAGCGGCTGCGGGCCAAGGTGGAGGACGTGCCGTCCTCGCCGACGCTGATCCGGACCGTGCGTGGCGTCGGCTACCGCCTGGACGCGCCTCAGTGACGAAGGAGCAAGGGGGGTCCGGCGGCTGGGCCGCGGGACGCAAGGGTGTGCTGTCGCGGTGGCGCTTCACGAGCCTGCGGCTGCGGCTGGTCGTGGTGTTCGCGCTGGTGGCGCTGACGGCGGCGGTGTCGGCGTCGGGGATCGCGTACTGGCTCAACCGCGAGGCGGTGCTGACGCGCGCGCAGGACGCGGTGCTGCGGGACTTCCGGCAGGAGATGCAGAACCGCGCGGGCACGCTGCCGGTGCACACCACCCAGGACCGGTTGCAGCACACCGCCGGGCAGATGGCGGGCAGCAGCCAGCGGTTCAGCGTGCTGCTGGTGGGCCAGGACGCGGACGGGCGTGCGGTGTACGCCAGTTCGGGCGGCCTGAGCGGTTTCTCGCTGGCGGACGTGCCCGCCTCGCTGCGCGCGGCGGTGGACAAGGCGCAGTCGCCCTCCTCCTCCAACAAGTCCCCGTACCACCTGTACTGGCAGCGCGTCACGCTGCACGGCACGCCGTATCTGGTGGCCGGTACGAAGGTGATCGGGGGCGGTCCGACCGGCTACATGCTGAAGTCGCTGGAGCCGGAGGCGAAGGATCTCAACTCGCTGGCCTGGTCGCTGGGGATCGCGACCGCGCTGGCGCTGGTCGGCGCGGCGCTGCTGGCGCAGGCCGCGGCGACGACCGTGCTGAAGCCGGTGCACCGGCTCGGGGTGGCCGCGCGGCGGCTGGGCGAGGGCCGGCTCGACACCCGGCTGCGGGTGTCCGGTACGGACGAACTCGCCGATCTCTCCCGTACGTTCAACAACGCGGCGGCCGCGCTGGAGAAGCGCGTCGCGGACATGGCCGCCCGGGACGAGGCGTCGCGGCGTTTCGTCGCGGACATGAGCCATGAGCTGCGGACGCCGCTGACCGCCATCACCGCCGTGACGGAGGTGCTGGAGGAGGAGCTGGAGTTCGAGGGCGGCGGTATCGATCCGATGATCGAACCGGCGGTCCGGCTGGTGGTGAGCGAGACCCGGCGGCTGAACGACCTGGTCGAGAACCTGATGGAGGTGACCCGCTTCGACGCGGGCACGGCCCGGCTGGTCCTGGACGACGTCGACATCGCCGACCAGATCACCGCGTGCATCGACGCGCGGGCCTGGCTGGACGCGGTGGAGCTGGACGCCGAACGGGGCATCCACGCGCAGCTCGACCCGCGGCGGCTGGACGTCATCCTCGCCAATCTGATCGGCAACGCGCTCAAGCACGGCGGCTCGCCGGTGCGGGTGTCGGTGCGGGTGTCGGACGGCGGAGAGCCGTCCGGGGCGCCGGAGTCCGCCGGGGAGCGGGAGCCGGGCGCCGTGGCGGAACAGGGCGCGCAGATCGTCATTCAGGTGCGCGACCACGGGCCGGGCATCCCGGAGGACGTCCTGCCGCATGTCTTCGACCGGTTCTACAAGGCCAGCGCGTCCCGGCCGCGTTCGGAGGGCAGCGGTCTCGGTCTGTCCATCGCGCTGAACAACGCGCACATCCACGGCGGCGACATCACCGCGGCCAACTCGCCGGACGGCGGCGCGGTGTTCACGCTGCGGCTGCCGCGCGACGCCTCCGCGCTCACCGGGGACGGCGCGGAGGGCGACGGACGGCACGGCGCGGGCGCGGCGGGCAACGCGAAGGGGGGTGCCCGGTGAGGGCGCGCGGGACCCGAGGGCGCTGGGCGTCCGCACACCGGAGCCGTCGGAACCACCGGAACCACCGGAGCCGTCGGCCGCGTGGGGCGCTGCTGGCGCTGCCCGCGCTGGCCCTGCTGCTGGCCGGCTGCGGGATCCGGCCGACCGGGGTGCCCACGGACTTCGGCGGCGCGCCGTCGCGGGTGCCGTGCTCGCTGTCCCAGCCGGACGTGGTGACGCAGACCTCGCGCGGGGTGCCGGTGCAGGCGTTCCTGCTCTGCGGTGCCTCGCTGGTGACGGTGGACCGCGCGGTGCCGGTGCCGGAGGGCGCGGCGGACGCGCAGCGGCGGCTGATCGTGGCCCGCGGGCTGCTGGGCCAGCTCGCGGCGCCGCCCTCGGCCGCCGAGCAGGCCGCCGGGTACACCACGCACGTCCCGGCCGGTCTGACCGTCGCCGGGCCGCGTCCCAAGGATCCCGAGGACAGTCTGCGGCTGAGCACCGCGCCGGGCGGCCTCGATCCGTACGCGCTCGCGCAGATCGTCTGCACGCTCTCCGACTCGGCGGCGGCCGAGGGCGACGGCTCGGTGGTCCTCGGCGGCCCCGGCGACGTCCGCCTGAGCCGCTACGCGTGCACCGACGAGCTGCGCTCCCGCCCCGGCACGACGAAGCCCCCGTCCTCGGAGGTCACGGGCTCCTGAGAGCCGTACGGCACGGGCGGGGCAGGGGCGGGGCAGGGGCGGTACGGGTCCGTACGCGCCGGGCCGTACGCGCTGGGGCCCTGCCCGCCGCCGTACGGGCCGGACGGGTCCGGGTGTGGCGCGGGACTCACCGGGGTAGGGGCCGGGGGCGGAACCGATCGTGGGGAGCGCCGCGTCTTGGGGGGCGTGCAGCTTGAAGGGTCCGCCTGCGGCAGTGCCGCGTTCCGCGTCCGCGTGGCAGGGAGTGTCCTCCTTGCCGCCCATCTCGCGTTCGTCGCCTGGCTGATGCTGCGTCCGCTGGACGTCCCCTGGGTGATGCCGGCGAATCTGCGCCCGCTCACCACCATCCGCGCCGATCTCGCCCTCGGGGGCGCCCAGGCGGCCCGGCGGATCGGGGAGGGGCTGGTGCTGCTGGCACCGCTGGGGGTGCTGCTGCCGATGGCGCACGGCCGGATCGACTCCCGTCCGCTGCCGTCCGGGCTGCGGACGACCGCGGCGGGCGCGCTGGTGTCCGTGGGGATCGCGCTGCTTCAGTCGGGGGTGCCCGGCCGGGTGGTGGACGTGGACACGGTACTGCTGAACACCGCGGGGGTGGCCCTCGTGTACGGGGCGGTCGTCCCGGCGGTCCGTGCCCGGCTGCGCCGCAGGGCCGGGCGGCCGCAGCGGCGGACCGTGCCCGTGGAGGAGACGGCTCAGGGTCGGACCCCGACGATTCCCAGGGTCGGGATCGCCCCGTAGAGCGACGCTTCATCCCCTTCGTCTCCGTAGCGTGGAGGTCATGAGGGGGTCCCGCCGGGGCCCGCACCGACAGCCCACGGAGGCATCGAGATGAGCGCCCTTGCCCGTCCCACCAACGGCCGCGTGATCGGCGGGGTGTGTGCCGCGCTGGCCCGGCGCTTCGGCACCTCCGCGACGACGATGCGCGTGATCTTCCTGCTGTCCTGCCTGCTGCCCGGACCGCAGTGCCTGCTCTATCTCGCCCTGTGGATCCTGCTGCCCGCCGAGGGCAGGCCGGGCCGTACGGCGTGGTAGCCGACGCGGCGCGCGTACGCCGCCGGGGCGCGCCCTGAAGCAGGGGTGCGCCCCGGCGGCGTACCGGCCGGACCGGAGGGGTCGGCCGGACCGGCCGGGTGCGCCGGATCAGCCCAGCGGGAGGCCGTTGACCGGAAGGCCGTGCGTGGGCAGGCCCTTGACCGGGAGGCCGCCGAGCAGACCGGCGACCGGGGCGGTCGGGCCGTGTTCGAGCATGCTCTGGGCCACCGGCTGGGCGGCGGCGAGGCCCGTCGCGACGGTCGGCTTGGCCTGGTCGAGCGCCTGACCGGCCCCCGGCAGCGCCTTGGTGACGTTCTCGGTGGGGAGCGCCTTGCTGACGGTGCCCAGCGCCTGGCCGGCGTCCGGGGCGGCCGGGGCGGCGTTCGCGGCGCCGGCGCCCGCCGCGGCGAACGCGGCGCCGAGGGCGGCGACACCGAGGGTCTTGACGGCAGACTGCTTCATGTAAACGCGTCCTTGACTGGAAGACGGGGGACTGAGCGGTTCTCGACCGTAAACACGGCGAGTGCCGTACCGCAAACATCGAATTGCGGACGGATGGTGAAAACAACTCACCCGGCCGTCACCCCGGATATCCCGTCGTCAGCCTTCCGGGGTGGAAGAACCGCTGGTGGAAGCGGTCTGCCGGAACAGCCATTCGGATTTCAACGCCGCATATCCGGGCTTGATCACATCGTTGATCATGGCCAGACGTTCATCGAAAGGAATGAACGCTGATTTCATCGCATTGACGGAGAACCACTGCATGTCGTCGAGCGTGTAGCCGAACGCGTCGACAAGGTGCTCGAATTCCCGGCTCAGGGTGGTGTGGGACATCAGACGGTTGTCGGTGTTGACGGTGGCGCGGAAGTGCAGCCGCCGCAGCAGCCCGATCGGATGCTCCGCGTAGGAGGCGGCGGCGCCGGTCTGGAGGTTGGAGCTGGGGCACAGCTCCAGCGGGATGCGCTTGTCGCGGACGTACGCGGCCAGCCGGCCGAGCGCCACCGTGCCGTCCTCGTGGACCTCGATGTCGTCGATGATCCGCACCCCGTGCCCGAGCCGGTCGGCGCCGCACCACTGGAGCGCCTGCCAGATGGACGGCAGCCCGAAGGCTTCGCCGGCGTGGATCGTGAAGTGGTTGTCGGCCCGCTTCAGGAACTCGAAGGCGTCCAGGTGCCGGGTGGGCGGATGACCGGCCTCGGCGCCCGCGATGTCGAAGCCGACGACCCCCGCGTCCCGGTACCGGTCGGCGAGTTCGGCGATCTCCAGCGAGCGCGCCGCGTGCCGCATCGCCGTGAGCAGCGCGCCGATCCGGACCCGCCGCCCGGCGGCGAGCGCGGCCCGCTCCCCTTCCCGGAAGCCCTCGTCGACCGCCTCGACGACCTCCTCAAGGCTGAGGCCGCCCTCCAGGTGCTGCTCGGGGGCGTAGCGCACCTCGGCGTAGACGACACCGTCGGCGGCGAGGTCCTCGGCGCACTCGCGGGCCACCCGCACCAGCGCGTCACGGGTCTGCATCACGGCGACCGTGTGGGAGAAGGTCTCCAGATACCGTTCCAGCGACCCGGAGTCGGCGGCCTCGCGGAACCACAGGCCCAGCTTCTCCGGATCGGTGGTGGGGAGGCGGTCGTAGCCGGTGGCGCGGGCCAGGTCGACCACGGTCGCGGGCCGCAGTCCGCCGTCGAGGTGGTCGTGCAGCAGCACCTTGGGCGCCCGGCGGATCTGGTCACGGCCCGGCGCGTTCCCCGGGCGGGCAGGCTGGCTCGTCATTTTCGCACCCTATGCCCTACGCGCGTAGAAAGCGCCGTGCGCGCGCCGCTCCCTCCGGGCCGGTCACGGGCCTTCGCACAGCCGCCGATACGTAACGGTGACCGCACGGACGGGTCGCGTACACGGAGCCTTCTGACACTGTTCTGCCATGGCACAGCAAGCGACGCCGGTTCGCACGGCCCGGCTGGGAAGGACGCTCGGCCCGGAGCCGGCCACGGTGAGCGCGGTGGTGCTGCTGCTCCCGGCCGGCCGGGAGACGTCCGCGCGCAGACCCTCCGCGGTGCTGGCCGCCGCCTCGGTACGGACCCTGGGGCGCGGGCTGGCCCGCGCGGGCCGCGCCGAGGGGCTGGCCGCGCATGTGGTCCACTACCGCTACAGCGGCTGGAACGGCGGCGAGGCGCATCTCGCGCAGGACGCCACCTGGGCCGTCGAGGAGACCGTACGGCGCTACGGCGATGTCCCGGTGTGCCTGGCCGGTCTCGACATGGGCGGCCGGGCGGCACTGCGCTCGGCCGGTCACGAGGCGGTCAACTCCGTGGTGGCCCTCGCCCCTTGGCTGCCCGAGGACGATGTCGCCGCCTCACCCGAACCGGTCCGGCAGCTGGCCGGCCGCCAGGTGCTGATCGTGCACGGCACCAACGACGAACGCACCGACCCCGAGCTGTCCTTCCGCTTCGCGGAGCGCGCGAAGAAGGCGAACCGGGACGTGTGCCGTTTCGAGGTCCACTCCGACCGGCACGGGTTACGCCAGTACCGCAGCGAAGTCGCCGCGCTCACCGCCGACTTCGTGCTGGGCGCGCTGTTCGACCGGGGTTTCTCCCGGCCGGTGCAGGACGCCCTGGCCGCACCGCCACCGCTGGGACTGAGGATGCCGCTGGCAGCGGGCTTCGGCACGACGCTGCGGCGGCGGTAGAGCCTCGCGCCGCCGTCCGGCCGGACGCGGGGGCCGGTCCGGTGACCCGTCGCGGCGCGCCCGCCCAGGTGGCCGGCCGTGGGGGCTCCGCACGCGCGGCCGGTTCCGGTGGCCCGGAGGGCGGGGCGCGTCCGGGGCGACGGGACGGCTGCGTCCGCCGCATCCAGGCCCTGCTCGGCCGGAGCGCCTGCCCGCGGCGCGAGCTGATCGAGCGGCGCGCCCCGGCGTTCGCGCGACTCGCCGCCGAGGACGAGGCGGGCACCGCCCGCAGGGAACTGGGCGATGCCACGCAGGAGTCCGTCCGGGCGGGGCCGGGTGTCTCAGCCGGGTGTCTCAGTGGGTGGAGAACCCGCTGGTGCCGGGGCCCGAGGTGCCCGGCGGCGGTAGCCGGTCTCGTGGCCCCCGGGCGGTCTCGGTGATACGGCCCAGGTGGCCGGTCCCGGTGGTCCGGCCCTCGTGGCCGGGCCGCACCAGGCTGTCCCCTGTCACGGCAGCAGTTTGCCGCGCCGGGAGAGCAGGAACTTCTTGAACGCGGCCACCGGCGGTGTGTCCGGATGTCCCTCCAGCCAGGCCACGCCGATCTCGCGGACCGCGCGCGGAGCGGTGACCGTCAGCTCGGCCACGCCGGGCCTGGGGACGGCGGGCGGAGGCAGCAGGGCGACGCCGAGCCCGGCGGCGACCAGGCCCCGCAGGGTCTCCGTCTCCTCGCCCTCGAAGGCGATGCGCGGGGTGAACCCGGCCTCCCGGCACAGCGCGTCGGCGATCCGGCGCATGCCGTAGCCCGGTTCCAGGGTCACGAAGGTCTCCTCGGCGGCCTCGGCCAGCCGGATCCGGCGCCGGGCGGCGAGCCGGTGCCCGGCCGGGACGACCAGGCGCAGCTTCTGCTCGTCGAGGCGGCGGGCGACCAGGTCGGGGGCTTCGGGCACCGGAGAGGTGAGGCAGAGGTCCAGCTCACCGGCGCGCAGCCGCTCCAGCATGGCCTCGCCGTAGTTCTGGACCAGGCTGAAGCGGACCCGGGGATGGTCGGCGCGGAACGCCTGGAGGAGGCCGGGCACGGTCTCGGCGCCCATGGTGTGCAGAAAGCCGAAGGCGACCTTGCCGGTGGCCGGGTCGGCGTCGGCGCGCACTTCGTCGGCGGCGCGGGCGATCTCGGCGAGGGCGCGTTCCACGGAGCCGAGGAAGGTGCGTCCGGCGGGGGTGAGGGAGACGCTGCGGCCGCGCCGGGCGAACAGGTCGACGCCGAGGTCCTGTTCCAGCCGGACCATGGCCCGCGACAGCGTGGACTGCGGGACCCGCATCTCCTGCGCGGCGCGGGTGACGTGCTCGGTGCGGGCGACCCCGGCGAAGTGGGCGAGCCGGGGCGCGAGCAGCCGCGTGATCTCCTCACTGGTCCGCTCTGTCATGACTTCTGTGTCACCGGACGGTGACAGACGCCCCTGTGACCTCTGCTGATGCATCATGGGAACGATTATGGCGAGTCCGTGCATTGGACGGATGAAGGTGTCCTTCCTACCGTCGAAGCATGTCTCCCGCCGATACCGGGGCGTCCACCGCCGTGGACGCCTCCCCCGCCGTCTCCTCCGTCTCCCCGGCCTCGTCCGTCTCCTCAGGCTCCTCCGTCTCCTCCGCCGACTCGCGGATGGCGCCCGGCGGTCCCGGTTACCGCCGGATGAGCCTCGCCCTCTTCCTCGCCGGGGTCGCCACCTTTGCCCTGCTGTACTCCACGCAGGCGCTGCTGCCGCTGATCTCCGGCGAGTTCGGGGTCGCGGCGAGCGAGGCGAGCTGGACGGTGGCGGCGGCGACCGGCGGCCTGGCCCTGTTCGTCCTGCCGATGAGCGCGCTCTCGGAGCGTTTCGGACGGCGTACGGTGATGACGGCGTCGCTGGTGGTCGCGGTGGCCGTCGGCCTGGTGGTGCCCTTCGCCCCGTCGCTGGGCGCGCTGGTGGTGCTGCGGGCCCTCCAGGGCGCCGCGCTGGCCGGGGTGCCCGCCTCCGCGCAGGCGTATCTCGCCGAGGAGGTCCGGCCCAAGGCGCTGGTCACCGCGATCGGCCTGTTCGTGGCGGGCAACAGCGTCGGCGGGATGAGCGGCCGGGTCATCACCGGCTGGGCCGCCCAGGAGTGGGGCTGGCGGGTCGCGGTCGGGCTCGTCGGGGCGATCGCGGTGGCGTGCGCGGTGGCCTTCCGCCTGCTGCTCCCGGCGCCGCGCCACTTCACGCCGGGCTCGCTGCGCCCGCGGGTGCTGGCCGGTACGGTCCGCGACCACCTCTCCGACCCGCTGCTGCGCCGCCTGTACGCGATCGGCGCGCTGTTCATGACGGTGTTCGGCGGCGTCTACACGGTGATCGGCTACCGCCTGACCGAGGCGCCCTTCTCGCTCCCGCAGGGCATCGTCGGCTCGATCTTCCTGGTGTACCTGGTGGGCACGGTGTCGGCGTCGACGGCCGGCCGTCTGGTGGGGCGGCTGGGCCGCCGGGGCGCCCTGTACCTGGCGGGCGCCACGACGGCGGCGGGCCTGCTGCTGTCCGTGCTGGACTCGCTGGTGTCCGTGCTGCTGGGCCTGGTCCTGATCACCGCGGGCTTCTTCGCCGGGCACGCGGTGGCCTCCTCGGCGGTCAGCAGGACCGCGTCGCACGGCCGTGCCCAGGCGTCCGCCCTGTACCAGTCCGCGTACTACATCGGCTCCAGCGTGGGCAGCACGGTCGGTGCGACGGCCTTCCACGGCCAGGGCTGGGACGGCACCGTCGGCGTCGGACTGCTGGCCGTGGCGGGGGTCGTGGCGATCACGGCACTCGGCTCGCATGCGGCCCGGCGCGCCGCTCGGCGCGAGACACGGCGCGAGGCGGCGGTGGCCTGAGCCGGACCGGCACCGGCTCCCTCGCCCCACCCTCCTGACCTGCCGTTCTCCCGGCTCCGGGGGCCGTTGTCAGTGGGCTGCGGTAGCTTCCGGGGTGTCGGGTGCGACGACGCACTCCGGCGGGACGGCCACAGGGGTGGGTGGACGACGATGGGCGACGGCACGGCGGCGACGGCGGACCTCGCGACACAGCTGGAGAAGCACCGCGTCGAGCTGACCGGTTACTGCTACCGCATGCTCGGCTCGTCCTTCGAGGCGGAGGACGCGGTCCAGGACACCCTGGTGCGCGCCTGGCGCAGCCACGACCGGTTCGAGGGCCGCTCCAGCCTGCGTTCCTGGCTGTACCGGATCGCGACGAACGTGTGCCTGGACATGCTGAAGGCGGGCGGCAAGCGGGCCAGACCGATGGACCTGACCGAGTCGGCACCGCTGGCGCAGGCGGCCCTGGCGCCCCGCCCGGACCATGTGTGGCTGGAGCCGGTGCCCGACAGCCGGGTGCTGCCCGCGGCCGGGGACCCGGCGGAGGCGGCCGTCGCCAAGGAGTCCGTGCGGCTCGCCTTCATGGCCGCGCTCCAGCGGCTGCCGCCCAAGCAGCGGGCCGTGCTGATCCTGCGCGAGGTGCTGGCCTGGCGGGCGAGCGAGGCCGCCGAGCTGCTCGGCACCACGGTCGCCTCGGTCAACAGCGCCCTCCAGCGGGCCCGCGCCACCCTCGCCGAGCGGGCGGAGAGCGGCGCGGACGCCGAGGTGTCCGACCCGCTGGACGAGGAGCAGCAGAAGCTCCTGGAGCGCTATGTGCAGGCGTTCGAGGGGTACGACATGACGGCGCTGACCGCGCTGCTGCACGAGGACGCGGTCATGACGATGCCGCCGTTCGACCTGTGGCTGACCGGGCCGTCCGACATCACCGGCTTCATGTCGACGATGGGCGCGGCCTGCGCGAACTCCCGGCTGGTGCCGGTGCGGGCCAACGGCCTGCCCGCCTTCGCCCAGTACAAGCCGGACCCGGAAGCGGGCGGCTACGCGCCGTGGGCGGTGCAGGTGCTGGAGATCTCAGCGGGCCGGATCACCGGGTTCCACTGCTTCCTGGACACCCAGCGGTGGTTCCCGCTGTTCGGGCTGCCTCTCCGTCTCGAAGGCGAGGCCGACCAGGTCGAGCAGCAGGGGTAGCGCGGGGTCGGGGTCGCGCAGCCGGATCCGGCCGCCGGACCGGCGGGCGGCCAGCTGGAGCCGTGCCAGCAGCTCCACGGCCCACAGGCCCGGCGGTCCCAGCCCGCCGACGTCGCAGACGACGACCCCGGGCGGCCCTCCCCCGTCCAGCAGCGAACGTACGGCGGCGCAGAGCCCGGCCACCTCGTCACGCGTGACGGGGCCGGTCAGCACGAGCACGGCGGGTGTCCTGGCATCCACGTGCGGTAGACGCCCGCGACGGCCCGGACTCATCGGCACACCCCGGACTCATCGGCACGGCCCGGCCCGAACTCCTTTGCGCGACCCGGTGTGTTCCGGTCCCGCGCCCACCCGGGGAGCACCCCGCGCCTCCTTGAGTACGCCCTTGAGTACGCGGTGTGAGTACGCGCGCCCATGTCCGGCCCGCCGTCGCCCGGCAGCATGCTGCCCATGACACGAGGTCCGCTCGCCCCGTCCGCCCCGCCCATGCCGCCCGCGCCGCCCGCGCGGCCCGTCGCGGCCGTCTCCGGTCCGCGTCCGGCCGGCCCGCGCCGTACCCGGGTGACGGTGGCCGTGGGGCTGACGGCGCTCGCCACCGTGCTCAGCCTCGGCGCGGGGCTGACGGCGCGGCAGTGGTGGGACGGCGACGCCTATCCGGTCGCCGACCCGGCCGTCACCGCCGACCGGCTGGACGCCCGCGCCCAGGAGGTCTACGCGGCCCTCGCCCTGCCGGACGCCGAGCTGGACGACGGGCCCACGAGCGGCCCGCGCCGCCGGGCCGAGTCCGACTGCCCCTACACCGGTCTGAGCCACCTGGCGGACCGGTTCAGCGACGCGCCGCCGCCGGACATGCCCGGCGTGGTCACCGTGAGCAGCGGGTGGACGCTGAAGAACGTCCCTGCCTCCGCGGGGCAGTCGGCGCTGCGGCGGGCGGCCACCGAGCTGCGGCGGCAGGGCTGGGACGTCACCGAGAACGCGACCGCCGACCGGAGGACCACCCTGCGGACGGTGCCGCCCGGCGGCGGCGCGACCCTGTACGCCAGGGCCCTCCCCGGCGGCCGGCTCGCCGTGTCCGCCGCCGCGGAGTGCGCCCGCTACCCGGAGACCACCCCGACCGGCGCGGACGGGAACCCCGAACTCCCGCCGCAGCGGCTGCCGGACGGCCTGCGCCGCTGACCCGGCGGCGACCGGGCGGAGATCACATTGACCGCCCGCCCTCCCCCGCCGGAGGGTGGGCGGCATGCGCCACGGACCCCCGCCGCTCCCGACACCCGCAGGACCCCCGACACCCGCAGCACCGCCGGCCGCCGAGGGGGCCGTGTGCAGGGGGTGCTGACCGGTTTCGCGGTCATCGCCGTGGTCATCGGCGTGGGGTACGTCCTGGGCCGGCGCGGCTCGCTCGGCGAGCAGGGCCGCGAGGTGCTGACCCGGCTGGCCTTCCAGGTGGCGACCCCGGCCCTGCTGTTCACCACGCTGGCCCGCGCCGATCTGTCCGTGGTGTTCTCCAGCCGGCTGCTGGTGACGGCGCTGAGCACGGCGGCGGCAGCGGGGGTGTTCGTCGCGGCCGGTGCCGTACGCCGCTGGGGCGTGGGCCGCACCACCATCGGCGCGCTGTGCTCCAGTTACGTCAACTCCGGGAACCTGGGCATCCCGATCGCCGCGTACGTCCTCGGTGACGCCTCCCTGGTGGCGCCGGTGCTGCTGTTCCAGCAGATCGTCGTCACCCCGGTCGCGCTGACGGTGCTCGACCTGACCGGCGCGGGCGACAAGGGGCCGCTGTGGCGGCGGCTGCTCACACCGCTGCGCAATCCGATCGCGGTGGGCGCGCTCGGCGGCGTCCTGGTCTCGGGGACGGGGCTGCCGCTTCCCGGCCCGGTGCTGGAGCCGCTGACCCTGATCGCCAACATGTCCGTCCCGGCCGTCCTGCTGGCGTACGGCATCGCGCTGCGCGGCAGCGCCGCACCCGGCCGGGGGCTCGACCGCCGGCCGGTGCTGCTGTCGGTGGCGTTGAAGGCCGTGGGCCAGCCCGTGGCCGCCTGGGCGCTGGCGGCGGGCGTCTTCGCACTGCACGGCGCCGCGCTGCTGGACGTGGTGGTGACCTCGGCGCTGCCCGCCGCGCAGAACCTCTTCACCTACGCGAGCCGGTACGGCGTCGGCGAGGACCTGGCCCGCGAGTCGATCCTGCTCTCGACGGTGCTGTCGGTACCGGTCCTGGTGGCGGTGGCGGCACTGCTGGGCTGACGGCACTGCTGGGGTGACGGCGCCTCAGCCCCGTACCGGACACCGGGATCCGGGCCCCGTACGCCGGACGGGACCGGCGGCGCTCCACCGGTCCCGTCCGTCCGCGTACGCGGGCCGCAGATCAGGCGATGCGCTCCAGGACCACCGGCGAGGCGCTGAAGTCCGTGCCCGCCGGGGCGACGTCGTAGGAGCCGGCCACGGCCTCCAAGGCGTACGCGAAGCGGTCCGGGGTGTCGGTGTGCAAGGTCAGCAGGGGCTGGCCCGCGGTGACCGGGTCGCCGGGCTTGGCGTGCAGTTCGACGCCCGCCGCCGCCTGCACCGGGTCCTCCTTGCGGGCGCGGCCGGCCCCGAGGCGCCAGGCGGCGACACCGACGGCGTAGGCGTCCAGGCGGGTGAGGACACCGGAGGAGGGGGCCGTGACGACGTGCTGCTCCCGGGAGGTGGGCAGCGCGGCGTCCGGGTCGCCGCCCTGCGCGGCGATCATGCGGCGCCACACGTCCATGGCGGAGCCGTCGGCCAGCGCCTTGGCCGGGTCGGCGTCCTTCAGACCGGCCGCGTCCAGCATCTCCCGGGCCAGGGCCAGGGTCAGTTCGACGACGTCGGCGGGGCCGCCGCCGGCCAGCACCTCGACGGACTCGCGGACCTCCAGGGCGTTGCCCGCGGTCAGGCCGAGCGGGGTGGACATGTCGGTGAGCAGCGCGACCGTCCGCACCCCGTGGTCGGTGCCCAGGCCGACCATGGTGGAGGCCAGTTCGCGGGCGTCCTCGACGGTCTTCATGAAGGCGCCGGAGCCGACCTTGACGTCCAGCACCAGCGAGCCGGTGCCCTCGGCGATCTTCTTGGACATGATCGAGGAGGCGATCAGCGGGATCGCCTCGACCGTGCCGGTGACGTCCCGCAGGGCGTAGAGCTTCTTGTCGGCGGGGGCGAGGCCGTCGCCCGCCGCGCAGATCACCGCGCCGACGCCGTCCAGCACGGACAGCATCTCCTCGTTGGACAGCAGGGCGCGCCAGCCGGGGATGGACTCCAGCTTGTCCAGGGTGCCGCCGGTGTGGCCGAGGCCGCGCCCGGACAGCTGCGGGACGGCCGCGCCGCAGGCGGCCACCAGCGGGGCCAGCGGCAGGGTGATCTTGTCGCCGACGCCGCCGGTGGAGTGCTTGTCGGCGGTGGGCCGCGACAGCGAGGAGAAGTCCATGCGCTCGCCGGAGGCGATCATCGCGGCGGTCCAGCGGGCGATCTCCCGCCGGTCCATGCCGTTGAGCAGGATGGCCATGGCGAGCGCGGACATCTGCTCGTCGGCGACCTCCCCGCGGGTGTACGCGTCGATGACCCAGTCGATCTGCTCGTCGCTGAGTCCGCCGCGGTCCCGCTTGGTGCGGATGACGGAGATGGCGTCCATGGCCATGGTTGTTTCGCTTCCTTCCGGGGTGCGAAGGGTGTTGTTCCAACGGGTGCGGCCCCTCTGCGCCGCGCCGGGCTCACCCGCGGGGGGCTGCGCCGGGCCGGGCGCCGAGGGGCCGTACACGGGTCACTTGGCGAGGTGCTCCGGCCCGAAGGCCTGCGGCAGCATCCGCTCCAGCGGCAGGATCCCGGCCGGGGTCTCCAGCAGCAGGTCCGGGCCGCCGAACTCGTACAGCAGCTGGCGGCAGCGCCCGCACGGCACGAGGATGTCGCCCTTGCCGTCCACGCAGGTGAAGTGGGTCAGCCGGCCGCCGCCGCTGTTCTGGAGCTGGGAGACCAGGCCGCACTCGGCGCACAGTCCGATGCCGTAGGAGGCGTTCTCGACATTGCAGCCGGTGACGGTGCGGCCGTCGTCGACCAGGGCGGCGACGCCGACCGGGTAGCCCGAGTAGGGGGCGTAGGCCCGGCTCATCGCCGCCCGCGCCGCCTCGCGCAGGGCCGCCCAGTCGACGCTCGGCGCGCTCTGTGTCACTTGCCCTGTCCCTTCCGGTACGGCAGTCCGTCCGCCTTCGGCATCCGCAGGTGCTGCGCGGACAGCGACAGCACCAGCAGGGTGACGATGTACGGGGTGGCGGTCACGACCTGCTTGGGCACGTCGCTGGTGCCGGCGTACCAGACGAACATCAGCGCCGAGATCACGGCGGTGACGACGGCCGGGACGAGCTTCTTGCGCCACACCAGGTACGCCACACCGAACACCAGCAGGATCGCCAGCAGCAGGATCAGCGCGTGGACGTTGGTGGTGCCGCCGCGCAGGTTCAGGCTGTCGGTGTAACCGAACAGCCCGGCGCCGAGGGCGAGGCCGCCCGGCATCCAGTTGCCGAAGATCATGGCCGCGAGGCCGATGTAGCCGCGGCCCGCGGTCTGGCCGTCGAGGTAGACGTTCGAGGCGACGATGGACAGGAAGGCACCGCCGAGACCGGCGAAGCCGCCGGAGATGATCACGGCCAGGTACTTGTACTTGTAGACGTTGACGCCGAGGGACTCGGCGGCCACCGGGTTCTCGCCGCAGGAGCGCAGCCGCAGCCCGAAGGCGGTGCGCCACAGCACCCACCAGGACAGGGGGACGAGGGCCACGGCGACGACGGTGAGCGGCGACAGGTCGGTGATCAGACCGCCGACCAGGCCGGCCACGTCGGAGACCAGGAACCAGTGCTTCTCGTTGAGGGTGTCCAGCCAGCCCGACAGGCCGGGGATGTCGAAGGTGCCCAGCGAGTCGATCGGCGGGGACTGCTTGGAGGAGCCCTGCGGGACGCCCTCGAAGGTGAACTTCGACAGGTAGCGGGTGGTGCCGAGGGCCAGGATGTTGATGGCCACACCGGAGACGATGTGGTTGACGTTGAACGTCACCGTGGCGACGGCGTGCAGCAGCGCGCCGAGGCAGCCGCCGATGATGCCGAACAGGACACCGGTCCACGGGCCCCACTGGTAACCGGCCCAGGCGCCGAACCAGGTGCCGAGGATCATCATGCCTTCGAGGCCGATGTTGACGACGCCCGCGCGCTCGGCCCACAGACCGCCGAGTCCGGCGAGGCCGATGGGCACGGCCAGGCGCAGCGCGGTGGACATCTGCCCGGTGGAGGTGATGCCGTCGGCGCCGGTGATCAGGCGGACGACGGAGGTCAGGACCAGGACGCCCGCGATGATCAGCAGGAGCACCGGCAGGGAGAACCGGCGGCTGCCCCGGCCGGGCTGCTTCGCCTGCGGCTTGGCGATGGTCGCGGTGGTCATCGGGCCGCCACCTCCTTCTTCTCGGAGTTGTTCTGGGCGGCGGCCACGGCGAGTTCCAGGCCGACCTGCTTCTGCTGGCGGCGCAGGCCCCACTGGCGTACGGCCTCGTAGGAGATGACGACCGCGAAGACGATCAGGCCCTGCATGATCGTGGCGATCTCCTTCTCGTACGCCACCGGGGTGGCGTAGTCGAGGGCGGGGGACGCCTTGTCGAGGAAGGCGATCAGCAGCGCGGCGACGGCGATGCCGACCGGGTTGTTGCGGCCGAGCAGGGCGATGGTGATGCCGGTGAAGCCGAGTCCGGTGGGGAAGCTGAGGCTGTAGGTGTGGGCGTCGCCGAGCAGCAGCGGCAGGCCGGAGAGGCCCGCGACCGCGCCGGAGATCAGCATGGCGGTGAGGACCATCTTCTTGGCGTCGACACCGGAGGCCGCGGCGGCGGACTCGGACTCGCCGGTGGCCCGCAGGTCGAAGCCGAAGCGGGTGCGGTTGAGGACGACCCAGTAGACGACGCCCATGACGATGGCGAGGAAGACCAGGCCGTAGATCTCGCCGACGTCCGAGCCGAGGTCGATGCCGGGGACCCAGCCGGAGTCCTTCATGATGCCGGTGGTCGAGTTGTTGCCGACCTGCACGCCCCACACGCTGTTCAGGGTGAGGTAGCCGATGAGGCTGGTGGCGATGGAGTTGAGCATGATCGTCGCGACGACCTCGCTCACGCCCCGGGTGACCTTCAGGACGCCCGCGATGCCGGCCCAGAAGGCGCCGGTGAGCATGCCCACGAGGAGCAGCACGGGGATCTGGAGGAAGGACGGCAGGGCGAGGTGGGCGCCGACCACAGCGGTCACCATCGCGGCGAGCCGGTACTGGCCGTCGACGCCGATGTTGAACAGGTTCATGCGGAAGCCGACGGCGACCGCGAGCGCGGCCAGGTAGTACATGGACGCCTGGTTCAGGATCAGCACCTGGACGTCGGAGTACCCGGCCTGCTGGAGCATCAGCGTGTACGGCTCGATCGGGTTCTTGCCCGAGGCGATCAGCACGACCGAGGTCAGTACGATCGCCGCGACGAGCGCGATGACCGGACCGGCCACCGCGAGGAGCACCCGCTCCTTGTCGAACTTCTTCATCGGGCCTCGTCCTCCGGACCGGCGTCGTCGGTGGTCTCTGCGGATTCCAGGTGGCCCGCGGCGGCACCCGTCATGGCCGAGCCCAGTTCCTCCGGGGTGATGGTGGCGGGGTCGGCGTCGGCGACGAACCTGCCGTTGTAGATCACCCGCAGGGTGTCGGACAGGCCGATCAGCTCGTCCAGGTCGGCGGAGATCAGCAGCACGGCCAGGCCCTCGCGGCGGGCCTCGCGGATCTGGTCCCAGATCTGCGCCTGGGCGCCGACGTCCACGCCCCGGGTGGGGTGGGCGGCGATGAGGAACTTCGGGCCGTGGCTCATCTCGCGGCCGACGATCAGCTTCTGCTGGTTGCCGCCGGACAGGGAGGCGGCGGTGACGTCGATGCCGGGGGTGCGGACGTCGTACTCCTCGACGATCCGGCGGGTGTCGGCCTGGGCGCCCTTGGGGTCGAGCCAGAAGCCCTTGGCGTTGGGGCGCTCGGTGACGTGTCCGAGGATGCGGTTCTCCCACAGCGGGGCTTCCAGGAGGAGGCCGTGGCGGTGGCGGTCCTCGGGGATGTAGCCGACGCCGGACTCGCGGCGCCTGCGGGTGGGCCAGGGGGTGATGTCCTCGCCGAGCAGGCTGATCGAGCCGGAGTCGGCGTGCTGGAGGCCGATGAGGGCCTCGATCAGCTCGGTCTGGCCGTTGCCCTCGACGCCCGCGAGGCCGAGGACCTCACCGGCGTGGATGGTGAAGGTGATGTCGTCCAGGACGGGACGGCCGCCCTCGGCCTCCAGGCGGAGCCGGTCGACGGTGAGCACGGGCCGGTCGGTGACCGTCGACTCGGCGGTCTCCGGCGTCGGCAGTTCGCTGCCCACCATCATCTCGGCGAGCTGGCGCGGGGTGGTCTCGGCGGGGACGGCGGTGCCGACCGTGGTGCCGCGCCGGATGACGGTGATGTCGTCGGCGACCGAGAGGACCTCGCCCAGCTTGTGGGAGATGAAGATGACGGAGAGGCCCTCGGACTTCAGTTCGCGCAGGTTGTCGAAGAGCGCGTCGACCTCCTGCGGGACCAGCACGGCGGTCGGCTCGTCGAGGATGAGGGTGCTGGCGCCGCGGTAGAGGACCTTGAGGATCTCCACCCGCTGGCGGTCGGCGACGCCGAGGTTCTCGACGAGGACGTCGGGGCGTACGCCGAGGCCGTACCGGTCGGAGATCTCCTTGATCTTCTTGCGGGCGGCGCCGCCGATGCCGTGCAGCTTCTCGCTGCCGAGGACCACGTTCTCCAGGACGGTCAGGTTGTCGGCCAGCATGAAGTGCTGGTGGACCATGCCGATGCCGCGGGCGATGGCGTCGGCGGGGCTGCCGAAGGCCACCTGTTCGCCGTCGACGGTGATGGTGCCCTCGTCCGGCTTCTGCATGCCGTAGAGGATCTTCATCAGGGTCGACTTGCCGGCGCCGTTCTCGCCGACGAGGGCGTGGACGGTGCCGCGGCGGACCGTGAGGCGGATGTCGTGGTTGGCGACGACTCCGGGGAACCGCTTGGTGATGCCCGCGAGCTCGACCGCGGCTGTCGGCTGAGCGGTGAGCGGAGGGCTGCTGGACGCGTCGATGGCGCACTCTCCTCAGGAAAGGGGCCGCTCTACGCGCGTAGCGCCCCTGCTTTACGTAGTGCCCGGAATCGATCGGATTTTTTCCGTCCCGATCTTTTCCGAGCATTCTGCCGCGCGAACGGGGTGCGGAGACCTGTCATGCCTCCCGCACCCCGTTCCCTGGCTGTGACGCTGCCACGCTGCCATCGCAGCGTCGCCCTGACCATGCCCGGGAAGGTTCCAGGCCGGTCACGACCGGGTCAGGAGGTCTTGACCTTGATGGCGCCGCTCTTGATGCCGTCCTCGGCCTTCTTCAGCGCGGCCTGGAGGTCGGCGTTGTTCTTGAAGACGGGGTTGGAGTCGGCCAGGCTCACACCGCCGGTGGACAGGCTGGCCCGGACCAGGCCGCTCTGCGGCTTGCCGTCCTTGACCGACTTGGCCAGGTTGAACACCGCGCCCTGGACGTCCTTCATGGCCGAGGTGAGGATCGAGTCCTTGTACTTCGCCAGCGCGTCCTGCTTGTACTGGTCGGAGTCGACGCCGATGGCCCAGATCTTGTGCGCGGCGGCGGCCTTGATCACGCCCTGGCCGGACAGGCCCGCGGCGGCGTAGACGACGTCGGCACCGGCGTCGATCTGGCCGTTGGCCGCGTTCTCGCCCTTGTCGGGGCTGGCGAAGCCGCCCTCGGCGGCCGTCTCGGTCAGGTACTGCGACTTGACCTTGACACCCTTCTTGGTGTCCTCGACGCCCTGCTTGAAGCCCGCCTCGAACTTGTGGATGAGCGGGACGTCCACGCCGCCGACGAAGCCGACGGTGTTCGACTTGGTGGTCTTGGCGGCGGCGACACCGGCGAGGTAGGACGCCTGCTCCTCGTGGAAGACCATGTCCACCACGTTGGACGCCTTGATCTGCTCGTCGTCGACGATGCCGAAGGTGACCTTCGGGTACTTCGCGGCGACCTCCTTGACGGCCGGCGCGTAGGCGAAGCCGACCCCGATCACCGGGTTGTAGCCCTGCTTGGCCAGGGTCTCCAGGCGCTGCACCTTGTCCGCGTCGGACTCGCCGTCCTGCGGCTCGACGGCCGTGCTCTTGTAGCCGAACTCCTTGTCGGCACGCTCCAGGCCCGTCGTCGCGGCGTCGTTGAAGGACTGGTCGCCCTTGCCGCCGACGTCGTAGGCCAGGGCGAGGCCGAGGTTCTTGCCCTCGCCGCCCGAGGACTTGCTGGACGAACTGCCACAGGCGGAGACGGTGACAGCGAGAGCTGCGGTTGCAACGCCCGCAACCGCGATACGGGACACCCGGCGCATGGAAGGAGACTCCTTTGTGCAAGCGCCCAAACCAGGCGCTGGTTCCGCCGCAGCGTAACGCGCGTAGACCAGACGGAAAACCCCTTCTGTCCCCTCCGTTACCGACCTGTGGCCGCACGGAGGCCGCCGCCGCGGCCGCCCTCACGGACAGCGCCGCGCCCCTCGCGCAAGGCGAGGGGCGCGGGCGCGGAAGCGGCCGGACAGGAGCCGGACAGGGGCCGGGGAGCGGCCCGGCAGGTCCCGCGCCCCCACCCGTCCGGACCACTCCAGGTCCTCCTCCAGGTCCTGCTCCACCCGCTACTTCACCTGCTGCTCCACCCGCTACTCCACGCGGACGGTGACCTTGCCGTCGACGATGTCCTGCTTCGCCTTGTCGACGGCGGCGACGACGTCCTTCATGGCCTGGTACTTCGGGTTGGAGTCGGCGAAGCCCACGGCGCCCGACTTCAGGTCGCCGCGCACCTCGCCGGTGTGCGGCTTACCGTCGACGACGGACTTGGTCAGGTCGTACACCGCGCCGCCGACGTTCTTCAGCGCCGAGCCGAGGATCCAGTCCTTGTACTGCGCGAGCGCCGACTGCCGGTACTGGTCGGAGTCGACCCCGATCGCCCACACCTTGTGCGCGGCGGCGGACTGGATGACGCCCTGCCCGGACAGGCCCGCGGCGGCGTACACGACGTCGGCCCCGGCCTCGATCTGGCCGTTGGCCGCGTCCTTGCCCTTGTCGGGGCTGGCGAAGCCGCCCTCCTGCGCGGTCTGCGTCAGATACTGCGACTCGATCTTGATCTTCGGGTTCACGGACCGGGCGCCCTGCTCGAAGCCGGCCTCGAACTTGTGGATCAGGGGGATGTCGACGCCGCCGATGAAGCCGATGTGGTTCTTCTTGGTCGTCTTCGCCGCGGCCACCCCGGCGAGGTAGGAGCCCTGCTCCTCGTGGAAGAGCAGGTCGGCGACGTTGGACGCCTTGACGGTGTCGTCGTCGACGATGCCGAAGGTGATCTTCGGGTACTTGGCGGCGACCTCCTTGACGGCCGGCGCGTAGACGAAGCCGACGCCGACGATCGGGTTGTACCCGGCCTTGGCGAGCTGCTCCAGGCGCTGCACCTTGTCGGCGGTGGACTCGCCGTCCTGCGGCTCGATGTCCCGGCCGCCGATCTTGAACTCCTTCTCCGCCTTCTCGAAGCCCGCGAAGGCGGCGTCGTTGAAGGACTGGTCGCCCTTGCCGCCGATGTCGTACGCCAGGCCGATGCCCTTGCCCGAGTACGCGCCGGAGGCGGAGGCACCGCCCCCCGAGTCGGTGCTGGACTTGCCGCATCCCGCGGCCAAGAGCGCGACGGCCGCGACAGCCACCGCGGCCTGGGAGAAACCGGTCCTCCGGGAGTTCGTACGCACAGCAAGCACCCCTTCTTGCCACGGCGCCGTCACCGGCGCGCGCCCCATGTGCCGCCCCTGGTGGCGAGTCCGGCGCACAGTAACGCGCGTAGAAGGAGGGGGGAACGGTGTTTTTCCGCGCCGTTACCGAACCGTGCCGCCGTGGGAGGGGTGCCCGGGGGCGCCCCTCCCACGGCGGTGCGCCGGACCCGGCTCAGTGCGTCGGGTGCAGCAGCGCCGCCGCCGTGAACAGCTCCACGCCCACGCGGATCGCGGACTCGTCGGCGTCGAAGTCGCCCTGGTGCAGGTCGCGCAGGGTGCGCTCGCCGGGGGTGCGGACGCCGAGGCGGGCCATGGCGCCGGGCACGTGTTCGAGGTACCAGGAGAAGTCCTCGCCGCCCAGGCTCTGCTCGGTGTCCTCCACGGCGGACGGGCCGCGCCGGGCGGTCATGGCCTCGCGCAGCAGTTCGGTCGCGACCGGCTCGTTGACCACCGGGGGGACACCGCGCACGTAGTTGATCTCCGACTTGGCCTTGTGCAGGTTGGCGACCTCGTCGATGGCGGCGACCACGATGTCCGGGGCGTGCCGCCACGCCTTGATGTCCAGGCAGCGCACGGTGCCGGACAGCTCGGCGTGCTGCGGGATCACGTTGGGCGCGTGCCCGGACTCGATGCGGCCCCAGGTCACGGCGAGTCCGGCGCGGGTGTCGATGCGGCGGCCGACGAGGGCGGGCACATCGGTGACGACGCGGGCGGCGGCGGTGACCAGGTCGGTCGTCAGGTGCGGCCGGGCGCTGTGCCCGCCGGGGCCGTCGAGCGAGACCTCCAGGCGGTCGCAGGCGGAGGTGATGGCGCCCTGGCGCAGGCCGATCGTCCCGGCGTCCACGCGCGGGTCGCAGTGCACGGCGAGGATCCGGCTGACGCCGCCGAGCACCCCGGCCTTGATCGCCTCGGTGGCGCCGCCGGGCAGCACCTCCTCGGCGGGCTGGAAGACCAGCCGCACGGGGCGGGCGAGCAGGCCCTCGCGGTGCAGCTCGGCGAGGACGAGTCCGGTGCCGAGCACGACGGTGGTGTGCACGTCGTGGCCGCAGGCGTGGGCGCGGTCGGGCACGGTCGAGCGGTAGGGGCTCTCGCTCTTGGTGTCCGGGATCGGCAGCGCGTCGATGTCGGCGCGCAGCGCGAGCATGCCGTGGGCGGCGTCCGGCTCGGTGGCGTTCTCGTCGATGCCCGTGTCGTCCTCGGCGTCCTTGCCGATGTCGCAGACGAGGCCGGTCCCGGAGGGGAGCACCCGGGGCCTGAGGCCCGCCTTCTCCAGCCGCGCCTTGATCGCGGCGGTGGTGCGGAACTCCTGGTTGCCTAGCTCCGGGTGCATGTGCAGGTCGCGGCGGAACGCGACGAGTTCGGCGAACAGCGCCTCCGGCAGTGTGCCGGGCAGGGCGTTCTCCGCGGGATGATCGGCCTCGGACTCTGGGGACATCAGTTGGTTCACCCTCTGAAGGGTATGACGCCGGGACGGTCAACTGCCCCTCGTTCAACAAAAGTTCAGCCCGTCAGGGGAAGAAGAACCGGCCGTCGGCGCATAGGCGTCGAATGGGATGGGTACACTCGCCCGTCCTGCTCGGCCGAGTGCACCGCTTTTGTTCTTTTCTCCAGGCATACCACGTGCCGTCCGGATCACGCCCGAAATGTTCACCTGCTGGACGTCCGGACGGCCCGTGTCACCCCTCCCCCCGGGCCGCGCGGCACGACGCGGGCCGTCCCGGCGGAGGCCGCAGGGCGCCTGAGGTCAGGGCGCCTGCGGTGCCTGCCGGCCGGGCAGTGCCGTGCCCGCGACCCGGTGCACACCGCGCGCGGTGCCGGTCACCCCGGAGAGGAAGCCCTCGGCGCGCGGGGAGGCCGTCGGTGTCAGCCAGCTCGGGTCGATGTCGCAGACGGCGACCCGCACCCCCGTGCCCTCCAGGGCCAGCGGCAGCGTGTGCACGACCGTGGAGGGGAAGCTGAGGACCGTACGGCCGATGGGCCCGCGGCGGGCGGTCAGCTCCAGCGGCAGTTCGGGGCGGACCACCTCCAGGCCGGTCTCCACCGCGAGCCGGTGCAGCTTCTCGGTGCTCTCGCGGCGGTGCGCGAAGTAGCGCCCGGCGCCGTGCGCCCCGGCCAGCGCGCGGACGGCGGCGAGATAGCGGTCGCAGTCCACCACGCCGGTCTCCACCAGGGAGGTGCCCACGAGGTCGGCGCCGGTGGTGACACGGGGTGGCCCGAAGCGGGTCCGGGTCCACACGAACCGGTTCGCGGTGACGCTCACCCCGTCCGGGACCGTGTCGATCGGCATGGAGGAGAAGACCTCCACCCGCCGCCCGTCCCGCCCGGCGGCGCCGGGTGCGAGCCGACGGCGGGCGGCGGCGGACACCGGGGCGAACAGCAGGTCGCGGGGGCCGGGCCGGCCGCCCTTGCGGTGCCAGCGCACCAGCCGTTCGCCGCGGCTGAGCTGGGCGGTGAACTCCATGGTCGCGGTGCCGTCGTCCACGACCACCAGATCGGGCGCCCCGGTGATCGTCAGCAGCAGCTGCACATAGCGCGAGAACGGGTCGCCCATCACCACCCGCTCCGCCTGCCGCAGCCGTCCCGTCAGCGCGCCGATGGTCCTGAACGGCGCCGAAGCCCCGCCCCGCGCCTCCTCCCACCGCACTTCGTACCCCTCGTCCCGGGCCAGTTCGGCCATGCGCCGCAGCTGGCCCCGGGTCATCGGGTCGGTCGGGGCCAGGACGACGACGGTGAGCAGGTCGCGGGCGGCCCCGGCGGCCCTGTCCGGCGAGGTGTCGTCCCCGCTGTCCGTGGCCGGGCGCCGGACCTCCGCCGAAAGACCGTGGGCGTGGGCCCACTCCAGAACGTTCAGGAGCTGGACCGGGCTCTCGACGAAGGCGAGGGTGCGGGTGGGAGCGGGAGCGGGAGCGGGGCCGGCGGGGCCGGCGGCGGGGCTCATCGGCGTACGACCGTTCCGTCGCGTGAGGGTGCGGGGGCGGGCGGGCTCGGTCTCACACCGCGACCGGCTCGCCCGCCGCCGCGGCGATCTCCGCCTCGGCCACCACACCGGTGACGCGGCGCAGCTTCTTCATCGGGCCGTGCTCGGAGTCGTAGACCTTCTTCACGCCGTCGCCGAGCGATGCCTCGATGGTGCGGATGTCGCGGACGAGGCGGGTCAGGCCCTGCGGCTCGACGGAGGCGGCCTGGTCGGAGCCCCACATGGCGCGGTCGAGGGTGATGTGCCGCTCGACGAAGGCGGCACCGAGGGCGACCGCGGCGAGGGTGGTCTGCAGGCCGGTCTCGTGGCCGGAGTAGCCGATCGGGACGTTCGGGAACTCCTTCTCCAGCGTGTTGATCACGCGGAGGTTCAGTTCCTCGGCCTTGGCCGGGTAGGTGGAGGTGGCGTGGCACATGAGGATGTTGTCGGAGCCGAGGACCTCGACCGCGTGCCGGATCTGCCGGGGGGTGGACATGCCGGTGGAGAGGATGACCGCGCGGCCGGTGGCCCGCAGGGCGCGCAGCAGCTCGTCGTCGGTCAGCGAGGCGGAGGCCACCTTGTGGGCGGGCACGTCGAACTTCTCCAGGAAGGCGACGGCCTCGGTGTCCCACGGGGAGGCGAACCAGTCGATGCCCTTCTCCTTGCAGTACGCGTCTATCCGGCGGTACTCGTCCTCACCGAACTCCACGCGGTGGCGGTAGTCGATGTAGGTCATCCGGCCCCAGGGGGTGTCGCGCTCGATGTCCCACTGGTCGCGCGGGGTGCAGATCTCGGGGGTGCGCTTCTGGAACTTGACGGCGTCGCAGCCTGCTTCGGCGGCCACGTCGATCAGCTTGAAGGCGTTCTCCAGCTCTCCGTTGTGGTTGATGCCGATCTCGCCGCAGATGTAGACCGGGCGGCCGGGGCCGACCTCGCGCGAACCGAACGTGCGCAGGCGGGAGTGGGTGCTCATCAGGGGGTTTCCTTACTGGGGGAGGGAATCGAGGGTGGGGCCGAGGATCCAGTCGGCGATCTCGCGGACGGCGCCGTCGCCGCCGGGGACGGTCGTGACCGCGCGGGCGGCGGCGCGTACGGCGTCGTGGGCACCGGCGACCGCCACGGGCCAGCCGACGAGGGCGAAGCACGGGAGGTCGTTGACGTCGTTGCCGACGTAGAGGACACGCTCGGGGGCGATGCCCTGCTCCTCGCACCACTGCTTGAGCGCGAGGTCCTTGCGGTCGATGCCGTGCAGCACCGGCAGTGCGAGCTTGCGGGCGCGGGCGGCGACGACCGGGTTCTGTTCCGTGGAGAGGATCAGCATCTTCAGGCCGCTCCTGCGCAGCGCCGCGATGCCGAGGCCGTCGCCGCGGTGCACGGCGACGAGCTCCCGTCCGTCGGAGTCGATCAGCACCCGGTCGTCGGTCTGGGTGCCGTCGAAGTCGAGGACGACCGCGTCGATGTCGGCGGCGGTCGGGAGGGGGCCCGCGGGCACCCCGGCCGCGTCGAACAGCGGCGCGAGGGCGCGGGCGCGGGCCAGGTCGTGCGGGTCGTCGATCTCCAGGACGCGCGCCGGGTCGGTGCGGACCGGTTCGGTGCGGCCGAAGAAGCGGTGCCGGCGGGCGCGGAAGCCCGCCGCGTCCATCGCGTACGCGGCGCCGGTCTCCAGCAGGTCCTGCGGGCGGTCCTGGCGGCGGGGGCGGAAGGACTTGTCGTGGTTGACGCCGTAGCCGCCGGTCGCGGGGGTGGCGGGCGCGATGGTGGCGGCACCGGCGCGCGGGCCGTCCGCGCCCCCCGCCGCGATCGCGGCCGCGCCGGTGTACGCGGGATCGGCCGCGCCGGTGTACGCGGGTTCGGCCGCGCCCGCCGCGTCCTCGGCGGACCGCCACAGGAAGCCGTGGAAGGGCGCCACGGTCACCGCCGTGTCGGCGCCGTCCTCGACGACCGCGCGGGCGACCCCGTCGACGTCCTCACCGGTCAGGAACGGGCTGGTGCACTGCACCAGCAGGACCACGTCCACCACCGCGCCGTGCAGCGTCTCGTGGGCGTCCAGCGCGTGCAGGACGGCCGCCTCGGAGGTGGCGGTGTCGCCCGCTATCGCGGCCGGCCGCAGCACCACCTCGGCGCCCGCCTCGCGGGCCACCGCGGCGATCGCCCGGTCGTCGGTGGAGACCACGACGTCCGTCACCAGCCGGGCGGCCCGGCACGCACGCACCGCGCGCGCCACCAGCGGGACACCGCCCACGGGGGCGAGGTTCTTGGCGGGCACGCCCTTGGAGCCGCCGCGGGCGGGTATCACCGCGAGCACACGGCGCGCCGGGGCGCCCTGGCCCGCTTCCGGGTGGGACATGACTTCTGCTCCTTGACGTGGGGCCGGACCGCCCGCGTACGGGACCGGACGGCCGGGGTGGGGGGCCGGGCCGCTCACAGCTCGCCCATCCGCCGGATCACCGGCGCCACGCGCTGCACACCGTGGCGGTAGGCGCCGCGGGCGGCGCGGCGGACGGTCCGCCGGACCGCTCCGGGCTCCCGGGCGGCGGCCGGTGCGCCCGGCAGCGGCGCGCCGTCGGGTCCGAGGTGGTGGCGGGCGAGGAGGCCCGGCAGATAGCCGGGCGCGGTCGCGGGGGTGTAGTAGGGGGCGAGCGGGGGCAGCGCGCCGCGCTCGCCGAGCAGGCCGGCGATCTTCTCCCGGGCCTCCTCGAAGGCACCGGCGTACGAGTCCTCGCCGCAGGCGTCCGGTCCGGCGGGCGCGCCCCCCGGGGCCACGCCCTGCCGGGCCACCCAGTCCTCCTCGGGCACCGGCCGGTGCCCGGCGTCGAGCTGGTCCCAGGAGGCGAGGCAGCCGGAGCCGGTGAAGTGGTGGTTGCCGAGCGTCTCGCGCACCCCGAGGTCGGTGAGGACGGCGGTGGGCACCCGGCGGTGCAGCGCCTCCAGGGCGGCGGTGGAACTGACCGTCACCAGCAGGTCGGTGCGGTCCAGCACCTCCCCCATGTGCCCGTAGACCAGGCGCAGGTTGGGCGGCAGCGTGAGCTTGCGCGCCAGTTTCTGGTACGGCAGTTCCTCGATGTGGGTGGTGTGCTCGCCCGGCTTGGAGCGCAGCTTGAGCAGCACCTCGCGCCCGGGGTGCAGCCGGGCGTGCCGGATCAGCCGCTCCAGCAGGTAGGCGCGGTCCCGGCGGCTCTCCGGCACGGAGGGCTGCGCGGCGAACACCACGGTGTACGGCTCGTGCGCGCCCGTGTAGGGGGCGCCGCCGAGGAAGGGCAGGGCCACCTCGGTGACCGCGGCCGCGTCGGCGCCCACCCCCTCGTAGACGGCGCGGAAACGCTCCGCGTCCTGGCGGGAGTTGGCGAGCACGAGGTCCGCGCCGTGCCGCAGCAGCAGGCCGTCGGTGAGCTTCTCGTAGACGACGCCGACATAGCCGGTGACGACCACGGGCCGCCGGGCGGCGTCCTGCCAGGTGTGCCGCAGCCCGTGCAGCACGGCCTGGACGCCGCCGCCGACGAGGGCGAGGACGAGCAGGTCGTAGGGCTCGGCGGCGGGGTCCTCCCGCACGGCGCGCAGGAACTCGGCCGCGCTCACCTCGCGGAGCGAGTCGGCGCGGACGCCGACCTCTGTCAGCTGGCGGGGGGTGGGGGTGGCACGGCCCCGCAGGAGGTAGCCGTCGAGCCGGACGGCGGCACCGGCGGGGGCGAGGCGCTGCGCGGTGAGCGCACCCCATTTCCACCGGGTGTCGGAGTCGGCGAGAACGGCGACCCGCAGGGACTTCGTTGCACTTGCTGGCACGCCGAAGACGCTAGGAAGGTATTTCTAGGTCCGGCACAACCCGAATGCAACAAACGGTTAACAGCATGCCTCCGAATGCCGAATCGGCGCCGGAGGGCGACTTCGGAAAGCCCGGTTCACGGCATCGCCACATGCCGTTCACCCCGGGGCGGCCCACCGGTCAAGACACGGTCGGGACCGGCACCCTAACGTCACACACGTGGTCAAGCTCTCCGTCATCGTGCCGTTCTACAACGTGCGGCAATACGCACCCGACACCGTGAAGAGTCTTCGTGCGAACACGCGTGACGACTTCGAATTCATACTCGTCGACGACTGTTCGAGCGACGGGACCCCGGATGTCCTCGCGCGCGCGGAACGCGAACTGCCCGGTGCGGTCCTCGTCCGGCGCGAGCGGAACGGCGGTCTGGCGACCGCGCGCAACACGGGGCTCGACCGGGCACGCGGCGAGTACGTGACGTTCCTGGACGGCGACGACTGGCTGGCCCCCGGCTACTACCCGCGGCTGCTCGCCGTGATCGAGGAACTGGGCTGCGACTTCGTCCGCGCCGACCATGTGCAGTGCACCGGGCGGGCGCGCAGCGTGCACCGGGTGCCGCACGGCCGGCGCGGGGTGGTCCTCGACCCGCGGGCGGCGATCCTGCCCGCCGACCGCACCACACCGGTCGACTACGCCTACGCGTGGGCGGGCGTCTACCACCGGCGGCTGCTGGAGCGGGGCCTGCTGCACTTCACGGACGGACTGCGCACGGCCGAGGACCGGCCGTGGATCTGGAGGCTGCACCGGGAGGCGGAGTCCTTCGCCGTCTGCGGCCTGCTGGGCGTCCACTACCGGCGGGGCGTGGCCACCTCGCTCACCCAGATCGGCGATGTGCGCCAGCTCGACTTCCTGCGCGCCTTCGACCAGGTCGTCGAGGAGACCGCCCGGGACCGGGAGGCCGACCTGCTGCTGCCCAAGGCCGTGCGCACCTACTGCGCGATCCTCGCCCACCATCTGGGCTCCGTCGAGAGGTTCGAACCGCCGGTGGCCCGGAAACTGAGATCGCTCGGCGCGCGCGCCCTGCGCCGGATGCCGCAGGGCGTCCTGGACGAGGCACTGGACTCCATGGACGTCCGGCGCGCCACCCGGCTGCGCCGGCTGCGCCGCCGCCCGGCCGCCGCGGGGGCCGCCGCGTGACCACCCGGATCTTCCTCGCCTCGACGCTGTACGGCGCCGCCACGCTCGCCGCCGCCCTCGACGCCGACTGCTTCGGACCGGCCGGCCGGCGCATCCTGCTCGTCTGCAACACCACGGCCAACCCGGAGACCACACCGTCCCTGGACGACATGCCCGGGTTCGCCCGGCTGCGCCACCGGTTCGACGAGGTGCTGTCCTGGAACGAGACGGTCTCCCCCGTCCACCCGGGCGGCTGGTCCCCGCGCCCGGACGACGTACCGCTGTGGGAGCGGCATCTGCGGCTGCTGTGGGACCTGGGGGACGACGACGTCGAGCTGGCCGTCGAGTCGATCCAGGTCGACCCGGCGCTCGCGGTCTGCCGGATCTTCACCGGCGCGCCCGTCACCGTCTACGCCGACGGCCTGATGAGCTACGGCCCCACCCGGAACAAGATCGACCCGCTGGTGGGCACCCGCATCGACCGGCTGCTCCACCTGGACCTGGTGCCGGGCCTGCGGCCGGTGCTGCTCACCGAGTTCGGTGTCGAGCCGGAGGTGATCCCCGCGGACACCTTCGTCGAGGTGCTGGCCCAGCTCGCCGACGCCGCCCCGGAGCTGCCGGAGCTGCCGGACGGACCGGCCCTGCTGCTGGGGCAGTACCTGGCCGCGCTGGACATCCTCACCGCGGAGGAGGAAGAGGCCCTGCACGTGCGGATGCTGCGGGGTGCCGTGGCGCTCGGTCACACCCGGGTCGTCTTCAAGCCGCACCCCTCCGCACCGGCCCGCTGGTCGCGGACGCTGGAGCAGGAGGCGGCGCGGCTGGGCGCCGAGCTGACGGTGCTCGACGTGCCGGTCCTCGCCGAGGTGCTGTACCAGCGGGCGCGTCCCGCGCTGGTGGTCGGCTGCTTCTCCACCGCGCTGCTCACCGCGTCCACGCTGTACGGGCTGCCGGTGGCCCGGACCGGCACCGGCATGCTGCTGGAGCGGCTGACGCCGTACGAGAACAGCAACCGGGTGCCCGTGACGATCGTCGACGCGCTGCTGCCGGACGTGGCCGACGCGGCGGCGGTGGCCGGGCAGGGGCCCGGCTCGGGGCCGGCCGCTCCGGCGGCCGTGGCGGCGCTGGCCGAACTGGTGCGGGCGGTCGCCTTCGCGATGCGGCCGAGGATCTGCCCGGGGCTGCGCGGCGACGCGGAGCGGTATCTCGCCGCCCACCCCGGCCCGCACACCCTGCGCTACTTCAAGCGCCGCCGCCTGACCGCCCTCGGGCTGCCCGGCGGGGTCCCGCGGCAACTGGCGTTCATCCCGCGCAACGCGACGGTGCGGCGGGTGGCCCGGCAGGCGCGGGCCCTGCGGCGCCGGACGGGCCGCAGGGCCTGAGCCGGTCCGCCGGGGCGGGCCGCGCGCGAGCGGGTCCGGCGGCTACGAACCGGCCAGCGACAGCTTGACCGCGAAGCCCAGGAACAGCGCGCCCGCCGCCGAGGTCGCCCCCGCCGACAGCCGCTTGCGGCGGCGGAAGGCGGCGGCCAGCCTGGTGCCGCTGAAGATCAGGGCGCTCAGATACAGGAAGCTGGCCACCTGCGCGAAGGCGCCGAGCACGACGAAGGAGAGAGCCGGGTAGGCGTAGCCCGGGTCGACGAACTGCACGAAGAAGGCGACGAAGAACAGGATCGCCTTCGGGTTGAACAGACTGACGACCAGGGCCCGGCGGAAGGGCCGCTCGTCGGCGGGGCCGCCCGCGTCCGGACCGGCCGCGGCGGTGCGCTCGCGCCGGGTGCGCCACATGGCCCAGGCGGCGCGCAGCATCCCGATCGCCAGCCAGGTGAGGTATCCGGCGCCCGCGTACTTCACGATCCCGAACAGCAGGGCGTTCCCCTTGAGCAGGGAGGCGACCCCCGCCGCCGACAGGGTCATCAGCACGGTGTCCCCGCACCAGACGCCCGCCGCCGCGGTGTACCCGGAGCGGACGCCGCGCCGGGCGGCCACCGACAGCACATAGAGCGAGTTGGGCCCGGGGAGCAGCACGATGAGGACGAGGCCCGCCAGATAGGTGGGGAGATCGATGACGCCGAACATGGCTGGAGTGTCGCACGGCAGTACGACACTCCGGGAGATGTCCCGAGGGACGAGACGGGCGGCCCCCGGCGCCCGCTCAGTACGCGTCCGGCGGCCGGTGGCTCCCCCACACCTCGCGCAGCGCGCCGCACACCTCGCCCACCGTGGCGCGCTCCCGCAGCGCCTCCTTCATGGGCGGCAGGACGTTGTCGTCGCCCTCCGCCGCCCGCTTCAGCGCGGCCAGGGCGGTGTCCACGGCCGGCTGGTCGCGGGCGGCGCGGAGCGCGGCGAGGCGCTGCGTCTGCCGGGCCTCGACGGCGGGGTCGACGCGCAGCGGCTCGTACGGTTCCTCCGCGTCGAGCCGGAAGCGGTTGACGCCGACGACCACCCGCTCCCCGGAGTCGGTCTCCCGCGCGATGCGGTACGCGTTCTGCTCGATCTCGCCCTTCTGGTAGCCGCGTTCGATCGCGGCGACCGCCCCGCCCAGCTCCTCGACCCGGTCCATCAGGAGCCGGGCGGCCGCCTCGATGCCGTCGGTCATCCGCTCGACGGCGTAGGACCCGGCGAAGGGGTCGACGGTCGCGGTCACATCGGTCTCGTACGCCAGGACCTGCTGTGTCCGCAGCGCCAGCCGCGCGGAGGTGTCCGTGGGCAGCGCGAGGGCCTCGTCGAAGGCGTTGGTGTGCAGCGACTGCGTGCCGCCGAGGACGGCCGCCAGGCCCTGCACGGCCACCCGGACGAGGTTGACCTCGGGCTGCTGCGCGGTCAGCGCCACCCCCGCCGTCTGCGTGTGGAACCGCAGCATCCACGACTTCGGGTCCCGCGCGCCGAAGCCCTCCCGCATCACGCGCGCCCAGATCCGGCGCGCGGCACGGAACTTGGCGACCTCCTCCAGGAGTGTCGTGCGGGCCACGAAGAAGAAGGACAGGCGCGGCGCGAAGTCGTCCACGTCCATGCCCGCCGCGAGCGCCGTGCGCACGTACGCGATGCCGTCCGCCAGCGTGAACGCGATCTCCTGCGCGGGCGAGGCCCCCGCCTCCGCCATGTGGTAGCCCGAGATCGAGATGGTGTTCCACCGCGGCAGCTCCGCCCGGCAGTACCGGAAGACGTCCGCGGTCAGCCGCAGCGACGGCTCGGGCGGGAAGATGTACGTGCCCCGCGCGATGTACTCCTTGAGCACGTCGTTCTGGACCGTCCCCGTCAGCTTCTCCGCCGCCACCCCCTGCTCCTCCGCGACCAGTTGGTACATCAGGAGCAGCGGCGCCGCCGGTGCGTTGATCGTCATCGACGTCGACACCCGGTCCAGCGGGATCCCGGCGAAGAGCACCCGCATGTCCTCCACCGAGTCGACCGCCACCCCCACCCGGCCCACCTCTCCCCGCGCGAGGGGGGCGTCCGAGTCGTGGCCCATCTGCGTGGGCAGGTCGAACGCCACCGACAGGCCCGTCGTACCGTGCGCGATCAACCGCCGGTAGCGGGCGTTGGACTCGGCGGCGGTGCCGAACCCGGCGTACTGCCGCATCGTCCAGGGGCGGCCCGTGTACATCGACGGGTACACGCCCCGCGTGAACGGGTATCCGCCCGGCTCCCCCAGCTCGGCCGCCGGGTCCCATCCCGCCAGCGCGTCCGGGCCGTACACCGGCTCGATGGGCAGACCCGACTCCGACTCGCGTGCCATGGCGTGCCTCCGTGCGCTCCGTTTCCTTCCGTTTCCTTCCGTTCCCCTGTTTCCCACCTTGCGCCGTGGTTCGCCACCGGGCGCGGGTGGAAAGACTGTCCGGTGGAGTGCCGCGGCCCACGGCGGCGGGCACCGCACACACCGGGGAGACAGCGGGGGGCCGTATGCGCAGCGGGGGCATCAGGAGGGCGGCGGCGGGTGTGGCCGCGGCCGGGGCGCTGGCCGGGGTGTTCGGCTGCACACCGGCCGAGCAGGGGTCCGGCGCGGACGGACAGCACCGCTCGCCCGTGCACATCGAGGTCCCGTCCGCCCGGCCCGCCGACGGCGGCGCGGGCGGTAAGGACAGCAAGGACAGCCAGGGGGCCCACCGGAGCGGCGGCGGCAGCGACGGGAAGGCCCGCGCGTCCGACGGCGGGCCCCAGGCCACGACCGGTTCCACCGGGTCCACGGGCGCCACCGCATCGGCTGGGTCGGCGGGTTCCGGCGGGAGGACGCGGCCGGTGCCCGCCCCGCGGACCGACGCCCCCGTGCTGTGGTCGCTCGGCGACAGCGGCCTCGCCGTACGGAGGCTCCAGGCGCGGCTGCGCCAGGTCGGCTGGCTCGCCGAGGGGCCCACCGGGACGTACGGCGACGCCACGGAGCAGGCCGTGCGCGGCTTCCAGGGCAAGCGGGGACTGCCGGTCACCGGCCGCGCCGACACCGTCACCTGGCAGCGGCTGCGGGCGATGACGCACGAGCCGGGGCAGTGGGAGCTGTATCTGATGGGCGGCCAGCCGGCCGGGGCGCCGGACGCGCGCTGTCTGACCGGCCGGGTGCTGTGCATCGACAAGACGACCAGGACGCTGCGCTGGATGATCGACGGGCGGACGGTGTCGACGATGGCGGTGCGGTTCGGCACCGAGGCCACGCCCACCCGGGACGGTGTGTTCAAGGTCTACTGGAAGTCACGCCACCATGTGTCGACGATCTACCACTCCCCCATGCCGTACGCGATGTTCTTCAGCGGCGGGCAGGCGGTGCACTACTCGTCGGACTTCGCGGCCCGGGGCTACGCCGGTGGTTCGCACGGCTGCGTCAACGTACGGGACGAGGCCGCCATCGCGCAGTTGTTCGCCCAGGTGAAGGAGGGCGACAAGGTCGTCGTGCACTGGTGAGGCGGCCCCAGGGGATTCGTGGCGCGGGCGGGACCGGGGGAACGTGCCCCGCCCGCGCCGATGCACGAGCCGCGGGTACGGGGGGAACCCCGGCTCTGTGCGAGGGCCGATGACCAGTCGGCCTTACTCACTACTGCGCCGGGGCGGTCAAAAACGTCACACCCTGCGGGGAGAATTTTTCCCGCATCGGTGAAACCGCTGGTCAGCGCGTTGCGAGCGGGGCAGCCGAGGCGGACGGTGCCGTCTCGCCCAGGGGCGGCGCCGCGGTGGCCGGGCGGGTCACGACGTCACGGCGCGGCTGATCGCCGCCCTGGTGGCCGCCGGGACGGCCGCTGCCGGGGTGACCGCCGTGCGGGATCCCGCCGCCGGGGCGGCCGCCGGTGCCCTCGGCGTGACCGCCGTCGTCGTCACCGCCGCGCCCCTGGTGACCGCCCGAGCCGCCTTTCCCGCCGCTTCCCCCCTTGCCCCCCTTGCCTCCGGCGCCCTCTTTGCCCCCCTTGCTGCCTTTGCCGCCTTTGCCGCCCTCATTGCCCTGGCCGCCGCCCTTGGCTCCGGTGCCGCCGTTGCCGTTGCCGTCCCGGCCGCCCTGTCCGGTGCCACGGCCCTCGGCCGCCTTCAGCACGCCCTTGCAGTACGTCCAGGCCCGCGCCGGACCGCCGGCCGCCCCGTCCAGCACATGCCGTCGGCCGGTGTCCAGGGACTTGCCGTCCCGCAGGTCGCGGCAGGCGGCGAACAGCCGGCCCCAGCCGCCGCCCGAGCGGCCCCGGTCGCCGTCGTGCCCGGCGGCGGAGCCCGGTGCGGTGCCGTCGTCGCCGGTGTCCTCGGCGCCGCCCGTGGCGGAACCGGCCGGGGCGCCGGGCGTGGCCGGTCCGTGGGGCTGCCCCGGCCCGACGGCGGTGGCGCCGGTGCCGGTGCCGGACGGCGAGGACGTGGGGCGGGCGGGGGCGGCCGGTGCGGGGGCGGACGCGGCGGGCGCGGGTTCGTCGCCGCCGAACGGGGTCGGCAGCACCCCGGTCGTGGCCGCCGCGACCCCGCCGAGCGCGCCCGCGGCCAGGGTGGCGGTCAGCGCCAGCCGGACGGGGCGGCCCAGGCGCGGGCCGGGGCGCCGGGGACGCCCGGTGCGGGCGCCGTGCCCCGGGGCGGCTCCGTGCGCGGCGATCCGGACGAGTCCGGCGTCGGTGGCCGAGGGCCCGGCGGGCGCGACGGATTCCGCGGCGGCCGCCGCCCGTTCGGCGCGGACCTTGCGGAAGGCGGCCAGGGCGGCGGCCTCGCCGGGCAGCTCGGCGGGTGGCTGGACGGGTGCCTGGGCGGGGTGGACGACGGATTCCGCGGCGAGCGCGTCCAGGGCGCGGGCGAGGCGTTCGGCCTGGTCACGGACGGTAACGTCGACGGTGTCCAGCGGCTCCCCGCGGAGCAGGCGCTCCGCGCTGTCACTGTCCAGCCATCGGTACTGCTCGTCGGCCATCACATGTCCTTCTGCGTCCGGGCGCGCGTATGCGTCACACCGGCGGACGTCACCGCGCGTCCCCGCGGTTCTCTCGGGGGCGGCATCGCGCCGAGCACGCCGACGGATTCCGCATCGCCGCCGAGCAGTTCGGCGAGGCGTCTGAGACCGCGGTGCGCGGCGGTGCGGACGGCGCCCGGCCGCTTGCCGAGCGTCTCGGCGGCGGTCTTGGCGTCCAGGCCCACCACCACGCGCAGCACCACCGCCTCGGCCTGGTCCTGGGGGAGCTGGGCGATCAGGGCCAGGGCGCTGCCGGTGGTGAGGGACTCGATGGCCTCGTCCGCGGTGTCGGACTCGGCGGCCCGTCCGGTGAGTTCCGTTTCGTCGCCGCCTATGGCGGGGCGACGGCCCCGCATACGGATGTGGTCGAGCGCGCGGTTGCGGGCGATCCGGGCGGCCCAGCCGCGGAACCGGTCGGCGTCCCCGCTGAACCGCTCCAGGTCGCGCGCGATCTGGAGCCAGGACTCGGACGCCACGTCCTCGGCGTCGGGTTCACCGACCAGTGTGCGCAGATATCCGAGCAGGCGCGGGTGCACGGCGCGGTACACAGTCCGGAACGCGGTCTCGTCCCCGGTCTGCGCCGCAAGCACCGCGGCGGTCAGCTCCGCGTCGTCCCCCAGCACCCCGTGGTTCCTCGCTAGATCGAGCAGGATCGTCGCGGCAACGAGGCCGTCGAACTGTGCGGTGATCATGCATCTTCCGCGCCCGGCGCGAAAGGCACGTTACGGCCTGAAACCGCCTGTCGTCCACGACCGTACAACGTGCAACCAATTCCTCCGAGAGCGAGGTGTGACAGAAAACGCACTCATGGCGCTGTAGGGAGTACGGGCCGCCGCGCGGCCCGTGCCGCGCGACGGCCGGGGTCTCTCCTGTGGGGGGTGGCGGCCCCGGCCGTTGCCTCGGCACAGCGGCCCGGGAACCCGGTCCGAACTCCCTCTTCGTCAGCGGCGACGCGGTCGCCAGTCGTCGCGGCGCCGGGTCCTGGCCGGGCGCCGGACCCCTTGTTCCCAGGTCGCCCGGAAGGCGGCGAGCGCGCGCCGCTCGGCCTCGGCGCCGTCCGCCGGCCGCGCGCGCAGGGCGGCGGCGAGCAGGGTCTCGGGAGGCGTACCGGCGGGGCCGGGCGGACCCGCCGCGCCGGGGCCGCCGCGTACACGATGGCCGAAACCGCTCTCGCTCCGCTGTTCGCCCATGTCCGGGTCCGTCCGTCCTGTCCGGGTCCGCCGGGCGGACCCACCGCACGGCCGTCCGCGCGGTCCGCCGGTGCCGTTCACTCCGACTCCCCCAGCGGCCGCGGGCCGTCCGCCGTCACACCCGGCGCCCCGAGCCGGGCGGCGAGCCGTTTCAGCCCGCGGTGGGCGGCGGTGCGCACGGCCCCGGGCCGCTTGCCGAGGACGCGGGCGGCGGCGGGGCCGTCGAGACCGACGACGACCCGCAGCAGTACGGCCTCCGCCTGGTCGCGGGGCAGGGAGCGCACCAGTTCGAGGGCCCACTGGGTGGAGAGCGACTCCAGCGCCTGCTCGTGGGTGTCCTGCGGGGCGATGAGGGCCTCCGCGTCGGCGTCCTCCAGGGCCGTCGACCGGGGGCGTGCCCGGCGGCGGCGCAGGTGGTCCAGGGCGCGGTGGCGGGCGATGGTCGCCGTCCAGCCCCGGAATCCGGCCCCGTCGCCCTGGAACCGGCCCAGGTCCCGGGCGATCTCCAGCCAGGCGTCGGAGGCCACGTCCTCGGCCTCCGCGCCGACGATCCCGCGCAGATAGCCGAGCAGGCCGGGCTGCACGATCCGGTACGCGACCGCGAACGCGCTCTCGTCGCCCTGCTGGGCCCGCGCGACCGCCGCGCCCAGTTCCCCGTCGGTCGCCCGCGCGCGACGGGGCTCCCCTGCCTGGCCCAACACTGTCCCCGTAAGTGGCGAGTGCGAAGCGGGCCCGGCCGGGCCCGCCGTGTCACAGGACGGGCCGTGCCGTACGGCCCATGGTCATCAGCGCCGGGCCCCGCGGAAGTGTCACAGCCCGGCCGCCGGGCGGCCCGGCTGGGTCAGCCGCGGCCGCGGGCCCGGCGCGAGAGGGCCGCCCGCAGCACCCGGCGCCCCTCCGTGGCCACGTCCCGGGCCCCGCGCAGCCCGGCGGCACCATGTCCGGCGAGGAGTTCCAGGACGGTGATCTGGCGGCGCAGTTCGGCCGCGACCAGCGGGGACAGTCCCTGGAGGCGGCCGCCGTCCGGGCCGGGCGCCCGCCGCACGGCGTCCAGGTCCCGCGGACCGGCCGGGTCCGGCGCGCTGTCCTCGGGCCGGTCGAGGAGCCGGTGGATCCGCAGCGAGGCCACCGAGCAGGCGTCGGCCCACTCCCGTACGGCGGCCCCGGCGGCGCGGCCCGCCGGGGCCCCGTCCAGCATGCGGCGGGCCAGCAGCGCCGCCTCGTCCCCAGGGGCGCCGGGCACCGCGGCGGCGAGGGCGGTACGGGCCCGTTCCAGCGGGCGGCCCCAGTCGCCGCCCTCGTCCGTGAGCGCTCCCCACAGCGGGCGCAGCACGTCGTCGGCCTCGGTGTCGGCGCCGCCCAGCAGCGGAACGCACCGATCCAAACAGGCCAGTCCGCTGGCGGCGAGGCCGCGTTCGTCCGCCCGCACGATCAGTTCCACCAGGCTCATCCACGCCTCCCCCCGGCAGGGCCCCACCCCCTGCGCCAGGCCGCACCGTCCGGTGTCACGGGCGGCCGTCCGCAGTGTCACACGCCCCTCAGCCGCCGTCGAGAGCCGGTGCGGAACAAAAGATTTCGGCCATACTCCCGGACGCGGCGCCCGGCGGTCCGCCGGATACGCGGCGGATGAGCGGCGGGTACGCGGCGGGTGCGCGGCGGGCTCAGCCCAGCCGGTCCGCCAGGGCCCTGAACTCCGTCCAGGACAGGGCGGGCCGCGCCGGGTCCCAGAGCTTCTGCGCGGTGGCCCGCAGCGGCATCCGGATCCCGGCGGCCACCTGCTGCGGGGTCTGCGAGGAGGCCAGGTCGCACCAGACGGCGAAGACACCGCCGAGGATCTGGGAGTCGTAGCGGGCGGGCACGGCCTCGGTGCCGCGCAGCACGCGCGGCGTCCACTGCTCGTAGATCCGCTGCCCGGTCGGGTAGACGAAGGTCTGCGGCTGGCCGAGGACGTAGTACAGGAACTCGTCGTTGTAGTTGATCACCCGGCGCCCGGCGGCCAGGTACTCGGCCGGCTGCCGCGCCCCCAGCTCCTTGCCGGTCCAGTAGGCGACCTCGACGGTGCCGGACGGCCGCACCGAACCGCTGCGGTAGAAGCCGTCGTTCCAGGCGCGCACGGTCCGGCCGCGGACGGCGGCGGCGCGGTCGTTCAGCCAGCCGGTCGTCAGGTCGGCGACCGTGCCGCCCGCGCCGTGGGCCCGGCGCGCGGCGGCGGCCAGCTGCGGGTAGGACGCCTCGGGGCTGCGCACGGTCAGCGCCTGGTACTCGTCGCCGCCCAGGTTCCACAGGCCGCCGGGGAAGACCTCCGCGAACTCGCCGAGCAGGTCGTCCACGATCCGGGCCGCGCCGTCCTGCGAGATGTCGATCGCGCCCTTGGTCACCGTGCCCTGCGCGGTGCGCAGCCGGAGGCCGGGGTGGGCGGCGAGCACGGCGCCCAGATGGCCGGGCGAGTCGATCTCGGGCACGACCGTGATGTGCCGGCTCGCGGCGAGGGCGACGAGCTGCCGGACCTGCGCCTTGGTGAGGTGGTCCGGGGAGACGACCTCCGGGTGCGTGTCGGACTGGATGCGGAAGGACTGGTCGTCGGAGAAGTGCAGGCCCAGCTCGTTGTACTTCAGGTCGCCCAGTTCCCGTATGCGGTCCGCGATCCAGTCCGCCGGGAACGGCTTGCGCGCGATGTCCAGCATGAAGCCCCGCCGGGGCTTGGCGGGCGCGTCCGCGACGGTGCCCTCCGGGGCGGTGCCGCCCGCGTGCACCTCCTGCTTCAGGGTCCGGGTGCCGTAGAAGACGCCCGCGTCGCCCGGCCCGCTGACGGTGACGCGCCCCTCGCGCACGGTCATCGTGTACGACTCCGGGTTGCCGTCCGTGCCGCCGCCCAGCTCCAGGCGCACGTCGCCCGTCCGGACGTCGTCGCGCTCGCCCGCGTACGCCAGTCCCAGCTCACCGGCGATCAGCCGGCCCTCGTCGGCCAGGGACGGGGCGCCGATCACCACCCGCTCGCCGCGCGCCGGACGCCAGCCCGGACCGCGGGCCGCGGTGTGCGAGCGGACCGCCGGGATGGTGCGCGGCGCCTGCGAGAGGGGATAGGTCCGGGCCGGGCTGGGCGCGGCCGGGCCCGGGGAGGAGGCGCCGGGCGTGGCGCGCGCCGCGTCCGGCGGGCCGTCGCCGCCGCCCGAGGCCCACACACCGAGGCCGACGCCGAGTCCGACCGTGACCGCGAACGCCCCGCCCACCAAGACCCACCGGCGCCGCGGCGCGGGGGCCGCGGCACGTCGCCGCCTGTGCTGACTCACCCGGCCAACCTACGGGTCCGGGCCGCTCCGCAGGTCCACACACGGCGCCCAAACTCTCCCGTCCGGGTGAATTCCGGGCAGCGGCCGGACACATCCGGGCCGCTGCCGATAACGTGACCGCACGACTCACGGCAGTACCTGCCGACTCATCCGGAACGCCCGTCACCCGGGCGCCCGTTCCCACGCCGAGGACCCACGCTGCGCGCGCAGACCCTGGAGCAGTTCAACACCGCCCCGCCCGACGAGGCCCGCCGCACCCTCCTGGCCTGCCTGCGCAGCCCGCGCTGGGCCCACCGTGTCACCGCCCACCGCCCCTACCCCGATCTGCCCGCCCTGCTGGCGGCGGCGGACGAGGCGGCCTACGACCTGGGTCCGGCCGATCTGGCGGAGGCCCTGGCGGCGGAGCCGCTGCCCGTCCTGCCCGAGGGCATATACCTGGCCGCCTCCACCGCGCTGAGCGCCGCCTACGCGGCCTACGACGCCAGATTCGGACACAAGTTCGTCATCTGCCTGGACGACGCCGCTCCCGGGGAGGCCCTGAACCGGGTGCTGGCGGCGATCCGGTCACGATTGACCAACGATCCCGAGGAGGAACGGGTCATCGCCGCGGACGAGCTGCGGCGCCTGGCCCGGGGGCGGCTGCTGCGCGCCGCCCGGTGCCCCGCGGCGGCGCCCGCCGGGGCCGCACCGGTGCCCGGCCCGCCCCCGCACGGCCGCGCCCGGCAGTCCGCGCACCACGCCCCGCCCGTGGCCGCCCCGCACTGAGCCGTCCGTGCCCCTTTGCGTGCCAGTTTGATCACACCGGCAGGCCCGCTGTCAGCACCGCTCGCACACGTCGCTACGATGCTGGGGGCCGGTGGACCGTACCCGGCCGGGCCCGACCGACAGTGAAGCCGGCGCGGCCCTAGTCCCCGCTCCCGGAGGGTTCTTCCGTGCCGGCTGGAACGCTGTACCGCGGACGGGAAGGAATGTGGTCCTGGGTGGCTCACCGAGTCACCGGCGTCCTCATCTTCTTCTTCCTGTTCGTTCATGTGCTGGACACCGCGCTCGTCCGCGTGTCTCCCGAGGACTACGACAAGGTCGTGTCCACGTACAAGACCCCGATCGTCGCGTGCCTGGAGTACGGCCTCGTCGCCGCCATCCTCTTCCACGCGCTCAACGGTCTCCGTGTCATCGCCGTCGACTTCTGGGCCAAGGGCGCCCGCTACCAGAAGCAGATGCTCTGGACCGTCGTCGGCGTCTGGGTCGTGCTCATGCTCGGGGCCGTCTACCCCGTCCTGGGCCACGCCGCTCGAGTCGTCTTCGGGAGCTGACGCGCATGTCCACCACTGAAACCACCGCTTCCGGCGTCGGCCCGGTCGAGGGCGCCTCCTACAACGTCGACAACCCGGCGCCGCTCATCGAGGCCCCGCGCAAGCGCACCAAGAAGACCCCGAAGTCGACCCGGGGCAACTTCGAGCTGTACGGCTGGCTCTTCATGCGGCTGTCCGGCGTCGTCCTGGTCGTCCTGGTCATCGGCCACCTGCTCATCCAGCTCGTGCTGGACGGCGGTGTCTCCAAGGTCGGCTTCGCGTTCGTCGCGGGCCGCTGGGCCTCGCCCTGGTGGCAGGTCTGGGACCTGCTGATGCTGTGGCTGGCCATGCTGCACGGCTGCAACGGCCTGCGTACCGTCATCAACGACTACGCGGAGCGCGCGAACACGCGGCTGTGGCTGAAGGGCCTGCTCTACACCGCCACGGTGTGGACCATCCTGCTGGGCACGCTGGTGATCTTCACCTTCGACCCGAACATCCGCTAGGCACGGGGCTGAGGTAATCCACTCATGAAGATCCACAAGTACGACACCGTCATCGTCGGCGCCGGCGGCGCCGGTATGCGCGCCGCCATCGAGTCGACCAAGCGCAGCCGCACCGCCGTGCTGACCAAGCTCTACCCCACCCGCTCCCACACGGGCGCCGCGCAGGGCGGCATGGCCGCCGCGCTGGCCAACGTGGAGGAGGACAACTGGGAGTGGCACACCTTCGACACGATCAAGGGCGGTGACTACCTGGTCGACCAGGACGCCGCCGAGATCCTGGCGAAGGAGGCCATCGACTCGGTCCTCGACCTGGAGAAGATGGGCCTGCCGTTCAACCGGACGCCCGACGGGACGATCGACCAGCGCCGCTTCGGCGGTCACTCCCGCAACCACGGCGAGGCCCCGGTCCGCCGCTCCTGCTACGCGGCCGACCGCACCGGCCACATGATCCTCCAGACGCTCTACCAGAACTGTGTCAAGGAGGGCGTGGAGTTCTTCAACGAGTTCTACGTCCTGGACCAGCTGCTGACCGAGGTCGACGGCGTCAAGCGCTCGGCCGGCGTGGTGGCGTACGAGCTGGCGACCGGTGAGATCCACGTCTTCCAGGCGAAGTCCGTGATCTACGCCTCCGGCGGCACCGGCAAGTTCTTCAGGGTGACCTCCAACGCGCACACGCTCACCGGTGACGGCCAGGCCGCCGTCTACCGCCGCGGGCTGCCGCTGGAGGACATGGAGTTCTTCCAGTTCCACCCGACCGGCATCTGGCGCATGGGCATCCTGCTGACGGAGGGCGCCCGCGGTGAGGGCGGCATCCTGCGCAACAAGGACGGCGAGCGCTTCATGGAGAAGTACGCTCCCGTCATGAAGGACCTGGCGTCCCGCGACGTCGTGTCCCGCTCCATCTACACGGAGATCCGCGAGGGCCGCGGCTGCGGTCCCGAGGGCGACCACGTCTACCTCGACCTCACGCACCTGCCGCCGGAGCAGCTGGACGCCAAGCTGCCCGACATCACCGAGTTCGCGCGGACCTACCTCGGCATCGAGCCCTACACGGACCCGATCCCGATCCAGCCCACCGCGCACTACGCGATGGGCGGCATCCCGACCAACGTCGAGGGTGAGGTCCTGGCGGACAACACCACCGTCGTGCCGGGCCTGTACGCGGCCGGCGAGGTCGCGTGCGTCTCCGTGCACGGCGCCAACCGCCTGGGCACCAACTCGCTGCTGGACATCAACGTCTTCGGCCGCCGGGCCGGCATCGCCGCCGCCGAGTACGCCGACGGCGCGGACTTCGTGGCGCTGCCCGAGGACCCGGAGAGCCAGGTCGTCGAGCAGATCGAGCGGCTGCGCTCCTCCACGGGCACCGAGCGGGTGGCCACCATCCGCCGCGAGCTCCAGGAGACCATGGACGCCAACGTCATGGTGTTCCGCACCGAGCAGACGATCAAGACGGCGGTCGAGAAGATCGCCGAGCTGCGCGCGCGCTACAAGAACGTGTCCATCCAGGACAAGGGCAAGCGGTTCAACACCGACCTCCTGGAGGCCATCGAGCTGGGCAACCTGCTGGACCTGGCCGAGGTCATGGCGGTCTCCGCCCTGGCCCGCAAGGAGTCCCGCGGCGGTCACTACCGCGAGGACTACCCGAACCGCGACGACGTCAACTTCATGCGCCACACCATGGCGTACCGCGAGGTCGGCGCCGACGGGTCCGAATCCATCCGTCTCGACTACAAGCCGGTCGTCCAGACCCGCTACCAGCCGATGGAGCGTAAGTACTGATGGCAACCCCTGTTCTGGACAAGGCGGACGCGGCCGGGCAGCCCGAGCCGGGTTTCGCCGACTCCCCCTACATCACCGTCACCTTCCGGATCCGCCGGTTCAACCCGGAGGTCTCGGCGGAGTCGGTCTGGGAAGACTTCCAGCTGGAGATCGACCCCAAGGAGCGGGTCCTCGACGGCCTGCACAAGATCAAGTGGGATGTCGACGGCACGCTGACGTTCCGCCGCTCCTGCGCGCACGGCATCTGCGGCTCGGACGCCATGCGGATCAACGGCAAGAACCGTCTGGCCTGCAAGACGCTGATCAAGGACATCAACCCCGAGAAGCCGATCACGGTCGAGCCCATCAAGGGCCTGACAGTCCTCAAGGACCTGGTCGTCGACATGGAGCCGTTCTTCCAGGCGTACCGGGACGTGATGCCCTTCCTGATCACGAAGGACACCAACGAGCCCACGCGTGAGCGGCTCCAGTCGGCCGAGGACCGGGCGCGCTTCGACGACACGACGAAGTGCATCCTGTGCGCGGCCTGCACCTCCTCCTGCCCGGTGTTCTGGAACGACGGCCAGTACTTCGGTCCGGCCGCCATCGTCAACGCCCACCGCTTCATCTTCGACTCGCGTGACGAGGCGGGCGAGCAGCGCCTGGAGATCCTGAACGACAAGGACGGCGTCTGGCGCTGCCGCACCACCTTCAACTGCACCGACGCCTGCCCGCGCGGCATCGAGGTGACGAAGGCGATCGCGGAGGTCAAGCGGGCGCTGATCACCCGGCGCTTCTGAGTCGTCCGCCGTCCGGTACGCCCCGCGGCGGCCGGTCCGGTACCGAGGGCCCCGCTCCGTCCTGGAGCGGGGCCCTCGGCGTGTCTGCGCCGGGCGGGTGACCTCGCGGGCCGCCGTGCGGGGTGGACGCGGGGGCGGGCGGCCGGGCCGTACCTAACCTGATCACATGTCAGATGACGAGTCGTACGAGCTGCTCGGGTTCGACAACGTGCTGCTGGCCGTGGGTGATCTCGACGAGGCCGCGGCCTTCTACGGGCGGGCCGGGTTCACGGTGGCCTTCCGGCTGGACGAGGCGGGGATCGCCCTGCTGAAGGTCGGCGGGGAGACCCCGGGGATCCTGCTGCGCCGTCAGGAGGCGCTCGGGCACCGGCCGCCGCCCTGGCACACCCCGCGGCTGTGGCTGGAGGTCCCGGACGCCCGCGCGGCGGCCCGCGCGCTGGCGGCGGCCGGGATCGAGCCGCTGGACGAGCCGGCGGCGCAGGCGACCGGCTGGACCGTGGAGATCGCCGACCCCTGGGGCAACGTCCTCGGTCTCACCGACTACACCAAGCGCCCGGAGCTGGGCCGCAGGCCCTGAGCGGCCGGGCGCCGACGGCGCGCGGGCACTGGCTAGGCTCTGTCCGTGTCCGAGAAGAAGAGCCCCGGCGGCAAGAGCGAGACCAGCGGCGCGGGCCCGGCCCCGAGCAAGTCCGAGCAGACCCGCGCCCTCATCCTGGAGACGGCCATGCGCCTGTTCCAGGAGCGCGGCTACGACCGGACGACGATGCGGGCCATCGCGCAGGAGGCCGGGGTCTCGGTCGGCAACGCGTACTACTACTTCGCGGGCAAGGAACACCTGATCCAGGGCTTCTACGACCGGATCGCCGCCGAGCACCGGGAGGCGGTGCGCGAGGTCCTGGCGCGCGAGACGGGCCTCCAGGCGCGGCTGGCGGGGGTGCTGAAGGCATGGCTCGACATCGCCACGCCCTACCACGAGTTCGCGGTGCAGTTCTTCAAGAACGCCGCCGATCCCGACAGTCCGCTCAGCCCGTTCTCCCCGGAGTCCGAGCACGCGCGCGTGGAGGCCGTCAGCGTCCACAAGGAGGTGCTGTACGGGGCGCGGACCAGGGTGCCGGCGGAGCTGCGCGAGGTGCTGCCCGAGCTGATGTGGCTGGCCCAGATGGGCCTGGTCCTGTACTGGGTGTTCGACCGCACCGAGGGCCGTGAGCGCAGCTACCGGCTGGCCGAGCGCGGTGCCCGGCTCACCGCGCGGGGGGTGTCGCTGGCCCGGTTCCGGGCGCTGCGTCCGCTCGTGCTCGATGTGCACGAGCTGTTCACGGACTTCCTGCCGGGGATGACGAAGGCGCTGCCGGATCCGTCGGCCAGGGCCCGCAGGCGGGCGTGAGGCCCGCCGGGCGGCGGGCCGTCACGCGGGCGCGGGTCAGATCCAGGTGAGCTTCCACAGGCGGAAGACGCCCGTGCCGTCCGAGAGGTACTGGCCGCCGCCGACGTCCTCGGTGGTGACGACGTACTCCTTCTGCTGCCACAGCGGGACCAGCGGGACGTCCTCGGCCACCTTCGCCTGGAGGTTGCGGAAGTCGGTGGCCGCGCGGCTGCGGTCGGTGTACTGCTGGCTGTCGGAGACGAGTGCGTCGACGGCCTTGTTGCTGTAGCCGGTGTTCATGCTGCTGCCGGTGCCGACGAGCGGGCCGCCGAAGGTGTCCGGGTCGGGGTAGTCGGCGACCCAGCCGACCGCCCAGGCGTCGAGCTTGCCGGAGGTGTACCGCTTCTGGAAGTCGGTCCACTCGTAGCCCTTGACGTCGACCTTGAACAGGCCGCTCGCCTCCAGCTGCTTCTTGATCTCCGCGGCTTCCTGGGCGCCCTGGCCGCGGCCCTCGCCGTAGCCGTAGGTGAAGCGCACCGGGGTGGAGACGCCCGCGTCCGTCAGCAGCTGGCGGGCCTTCTTGGTGCTCTGGGCCGGGTAGGAGTCGAAGAAGGACGTGGTGTGTCCGGTGATGCCGGCCGGGACCAGGGAGTACAGCGCGTCGACCGTGCCGTCGTAGACGGAGGTGACGAGCTGCTCGCGGTTGACCAGCCAGGCGATGGCGCGGCGGACCCGGGCGTCGTGCAGCGGCGAGGAGTCGTGCGTGTTGAGGTACAGGTTGCGGGTCTCGGCGCTGTCGGACACCGACACGCGCTGCTTGGGGTCGCTGGGGTTCAGCCCGGCGAGCACCTTCGGGGTCAGCGTGCGGGTGGCGACGTCGACCTGCTTGTCCTCCCACGCCTTGTCGAGCGCGGTGCCCTCGGTGAAGTAGCGCACCTGGACCGGCTTGGCGGAGCCGCTGATGGCGCCCTTGTAGGAGCCGTTGGGCTTCAGCTCGGCGCTCTTGTCCTTGCTGTAGCCGGTCAGCCGGTAGGGGCCGGTGCCGTCGGCGTCGTTCCCGGTGCGCAGCGAGTCCAGCGCGTAGCGGGTGTGGTCGACGATGGAGCCGGCGCCGGTGGCGGCCTTCAGCGGGAAGGTGGTGTCGGGCTTGGAGAGGTGGAAGGTGACGGTCATGCCGTCGGCCTCCACCGAGCCCAGGGTGGAGAACAGGGAGGACGGGCCGACCTGGGAGTTGATCTTCTTGACCCGGTCGAAGGAGTACTTGACGTCCTCGGCGGTCATCGTCCGGCCGCTGGGGAACTTGAGCCCCTCGCGGACCGTGCAGCGGTAGGTGCGCGAACCGCCGCCGGTGAAGCCGCAGTCCTTGGCGGCGTCCGGCACCGGCTGGGTGCCGCCGGGCTCGAAGGTCAGCAGTGACTGGAAGACGTTGCTGTACAGGGCCCAGGAACCGGCGTCGTAGGCACCGGCCGGGTCCAGCGAGGTGACGGCGTCCGTGGTGCCCAGGGTGATCGCCTTGCCCTTGTCACCCTGTGACGGCAGGAGTTGCCAGCCGCCCACGCCGACCACCGCCAGAACCAGCAGTGTCAGCAGAATCCGCATGCGAACCGACCGCATCGGTGATGCCCTCCCCAGGCCCTTCGCGAGCCGCCGTGCATATGCCACACCCCGTAGGGCCGCGCACACATAATCACACGACGTTCACCTTGGGGAAGAGGTTCCAGGAAGGGATGAAAAGACGTTATGAAGAAGTGTTGTCGCTTTGTTTCACAGGATGTCCTCAGGCGCCCCTCAGATGGCGATGAATGTACGTTTTACTCCTTTTCATCCGTTCTTCCGGGATGAAAGGTGATACGCCACACACCTGGACGCCCGTCCCGGTTCCGGACGGAACGTCAGCCGCCCGGTCCGCCGTACCCGTTATGACATCCGGCGCAGTGCGCGCAGCCCGCGCAACCCGAGGCCCCCGATGACCGTCCCCCATACGAAGGAGACGACCGCCAACGCCAGGTGGACCCAGAAGTACGCCGTCGGATGACCGTCGTCGAACGCGAGCCCGCTGCTGTCCTTGACGAGATTCTTGACGAAAGTGATCCAGATGACCCAGCTCCACACCCCGAAGGCGAGCAGGAACCAGGAGACGGGGCGGCTGAGCTTCATACCCTCAGTATCGCTGCCGGGTGTCCGGGGCCGGGGGCGGGGTACGGCCGGGGACGGGCCCCGGGACAGGGCCGCGATGGACACGACAGGTACGTTTCCGACCGTGCCCGCACCCGCCAGGACCGTCCGCCGCTCGCTGCTGGTCGCCTCCGCCGCCCTGCTGTCCCTCTCCGTCACCGCGCCCGCCGCGCTCGCCGCACCCGCCCCCACGGCCACTCCCCCGGCGCACATGTCCGGCGTGGGCGGTGCCCGGCTGGCCCAGCCCGGCACCCAGGTCGCCCTGGCCCCCGGGGTGCCCGCCCTGCCCAAGGAGCTGACCGCGCGCTCCTGGATCGTCGCCGACGCCGAGTCCGGGCAGGTGCTCGCCGCGCACAACGCGCACTGGCGGCTGCCCCCGGCCAGCACCCTGAAGATGCTCTTCGCCGACACCGTGCTGCCGAAGTTCCCCAGGACCCAGACGCACAAGGTCGCCCCGAGCGACCTGGCCGGGATGGGCGAGGGCTCCAGCCTGGTCGGGATCAAGGAGAACGAGACCTACTCCGTCCACGACCTGTGGCTGGGCGTCTTCCTGCGCTCCGGCAACGACGCCGTGCACGTGCTGTCCGCCATGAACAGCGGCGTGGCCCGGACCGTCGAGGACATGAACGCGCACGCCCAGGACCTCCAGGCGCTGGACACGCACGTGGTGAGCCCGGACGGCTACGACGCCCCCGGCCAGGTCTCCTCGGCCTACGACCTCACCCTGTTCGCCCGCTCCGGGCTCCAGAAGAAGGACTTCCGGGAGTACTGCTCGACCGTGCGCGCCGCCTTCCCCGGCGAGACGAAGAAGGACAAGAACAAGAAGGGGAAGACCTCCCGGGACTCCTTCGAGATCCAGAACACCAACCGGCTGCTCGCCGGTGACGCCGGGCTGTCCGTCTACCCGGGCATCGCGGGCGTGAAGAACGGCTACACCACCAACGCGGGCAACACCTTCACCGGCGTCGCCGAGCGCGACGGCAGGGTGCTGCTCGTGACGGTGATGAACCCGCAGAGCAGCGTGCACGACGAGGTCTACCGGGAGACCGGCCGGCTCTTCGACTGGGGTTTCAAGGCGGCCGGCAAGGTGCAGCCGGTGGGCACCCTGGTACGGCCCAGGAGCGCCCAGGCGGCCGGTGCGCAGCCGGACCCGAGCGCCCCGGCCGGCGGCACGCGGGGCACGGCGAGGACCGCGAGCGCCGCCGGGAGCGGCTCCGGCGGCATGGGGATCGCGCTGGGCATCACCGGCGGGGTGCTGGTGCTGCTGGCGGCCGGTGCCTTCCTGGTCAACCGGCGCTGGCCGCTGCCGGAGCTCATGCGGCGCCGTCCGCGCCCCTGAGCCGTCCGCCGGGCCGCTCGGCCGCCTCGTCGCCGCGGCCGTCCGCGCCGCCGGTCCCCGGACCGGCGGCGTCCCCGTCCGCCTCCGCCGCGCTGCCGGTCGCGGTCCAGGCCGAGCAGTACAGCACCAGCTTGGCCGTGAAGTTGATCCACAGCAGCAGCGCGACCGGGACCCCGAACGCGCCGTACATGCTCTTCGCCGCCACCCCCTGGATATAGCCGCTGAGCAGCAGCTTCAGCAGCTCGAAGCCGACCGCGCCGAGCAGCGCGGCGACCACCAGACGGTGGCGCGGCGGCTCGACGCCGGGCAGCAGGGTCAGGACGTACAGGAGCACCAGGAAGTCGGCGAGCACCGCGACGGCGAACGCGATGACCCGCAGGACCACGCTGCCCGCGCCGTCCTCGCCCAGGCCCACCGCGCGCGAGGTCCAGCCGACGGCGGCCGAGGCGACGGTGGAGACGGCGAGCGTGATCAGCACCGCGCCGCCGAAGCCCACCAGGATCCCCGCGTCCTGGACCTTGCTCACCACCGGGTTCTTCTCCGGGTCCGGCAGCTCCCAGACGGCGCGCAGGCAGTCGCGCATCTGGCCGACCCAGCCCATGCCGGTGAAGAGCAGGGCGGCACCGGCGATGATCCCGACGGTGCCCGCGTTCTGCGCCAGCGTGGTGATGTGCAGCTGGTCGCCCAGGCCCGGGAACTGCTGGGCGATCTTGCTCTCCATGGTGTGCTGCTGCCGGGTGCTGAGGGTGGCGGCGCCGATCGCGGCGGCCAGGGTCAGCAGCGGGAACAGCGCGATGAAGCTGACGAACGTCATGGCGGCGGCGAGCCGGGTCCATTTGACCCGGTCCAGACGTTCGTACGACCGCCACGCGTGCGTCTGCATCAGACGTGTCAGCCACGGGCCGATCACGGGGAGGTTCTTCAGCCAGTCCATGATCGGACTTGTGCCCGCTCAGGCGCCGCGTCAACACCGCGTTTCTACGACAGAACGCCCATAAGCGGACGATACAGTCGTCTGCCGTGAAGATTGCCCCCGGCGCGGTCCCCCGTCCCGCCTCCCGTCCCGCCCGTTCCCTGGCCCGGCTGGTGCCCCGGCTCACCGATCCGGGTCCCGGCCGGCTGCCGCGCTCCGTGCTGGTGCTCGGCGGCACCTCCGAGATCGCGCTGGCCACCGTGCGGCGGCTGATCGCGCGCCGCACCCGCACGGTGTGGCTGGCGGGCCGGTCCGCGCCCGCCCTGGACGCGGAGGCGGCCCGGCTGCGGGCGCTGGGCGCCGAGGTGCGCACGGTCGCCTTCGACGCGCTCGACTGCGGCGCGCACGAGAGCGTGCTCGGCAAGGTGTTCGCCGAGGGCCCCGTCGACCTGGTGCTGCTGGCCTTCGGCGTCCTGGGCGACCAGGCGTACGACGAGCGGGAGCCGCTGAACGCGGTGCACGTCGCCCAGACCAACTACTCCGGCGCGGTCTCGGCGTCCCTGGTGGCCGCGCGCGCCCTCCAGAACCAGGGGCACGGCTCTCTCGCCGTCCTCTCCGCGGCCGCCGCCGAACGGGCCCGCCGCACCGACTTCATCTACGGCTCCAGCAAGGCGGGCCTGGACACCTTCACCCAGGGCCTAGGCGACGCGCTGTACGGGACGGGCGTGCACGTGATGCTCGTACGCCCCGCGTTCGTGACGTCCCGGGCCACGGCGGGCCGCGCGGTGCCGCCGCTGGCGAGCACGCCGGGCGAGGTCGCCACCGCCGTCGAACTGGGCCTGCGGCGGCACTCGGAGACCGTATGGGTGCCGGGCGCGCTGCGGGTGGTCACGACGGCGCTGCGGCATCTGCCGCGCGGGCTGTACCGGCGGCTGCCGCTGTAGCGGGGCAGGCGGGAAGGTAGCGACAGCCCCTAGCGGGCGGGCAGGGTGCCGCGGTCGACGGGGGCCGCCTGCGGGGGCACCACCGCGCGGCCGCCGAAGGAGAACTCCCGCAGCTTGCGCCACACCCCGTCGGGGCCCTGCTCGTGCAGCGCGAAACCGGTGCACGTCCAGGCGGCCTCGTACCCGGCCAGCTCCGCGAAGGCGCGGTCCATCGCGGCCTCGTCGATGCCGTGCGCGACCGTGACGTGCGGGTGGTAGGGGAACTGGAGTTCGCGGGCCACCGGCCCGGAGGCGTCCCGGACCCGCTCCTGGAGCCGGGCGCACGCCTCGGCGCCCTCGACGACCCGGACGTACACCACCGGCGACAGCGGCCGGAAGGTGTCGGTGCCGGACAGCCGCATCGGGAAGGACCGCCCGGCCGCCGCCACCTCGGTCAGATGGGCCTCGACGGCCGGGAGCGCGGCCCGGTCGACCTCGGTCGGCGGGAGCAGGGTGACATGCGTGGGGATGCCGTGAGCCGCGGCGTCGCCGAAGCCCGCGCGCCGCTCCTGGAGCAGGCTGCCGTGGGGCTCCGGGACCGCGATCGACACACCGATCGTTACGGTCCCCACGTCGTCTCCTGTCGTCGTGCCGATGTGGTCTCTGCTCTGCTGTCCGTGCCGTCCCCGCGGGCGAGGGCCGGGCGGGCCCGTGCCGTCTCGTGCGCTCTCGCGTGTTCCCGGCCGTTTCGTCCCGGCCGTCCGGCTATCGACTGTACGGCCACGGCCCGGCGATGGGCAGGCGCAGCCGCAGTGATGTACGGCGCTTCGTACGGGACGGTCGCGAGCGGGAGTGCGCCTCAGTGCTTGGCCGGCAGGAAGCCCACCCGGTCGTACGCGTGGGCGAGGGTCTCCGCGGCGACGGCGCGGGCCTTCTCGGCGCCCTTGGCCAGGATCGAGTCCAGCGTCTCCGGGTCGTCCAGGTACTGCTGGGTCTGCTCGCGGAACGGCGTCACGAACTCGACCATGACCTCGGCCAGGTCCGTCTTGAGCGCGCCGTACCCCTTGCCCGCGTACTTCTCCTCCAGCGCGGGGATGCCCGTGCCGGTGAGCGTGGCGTAGATCGACAGCAGATTGCTGACGCCGGGCTTGGCCTCGGGGTCGAAGCGGATGACCGTGTCGGTGTCGGTGACCGCGCTCCTGACCTTCTTCGCGGTGGTCCTCGGGTCGTCGAGCAGGTTGATGAGGCCCTTCGGCGTGGACGCCGACTTGCTCATCTTGATCGACGGCTCCTGGAGGTCGTAGATCTTCGCCGTCTCCTTGAGGATGTACGCGGAGGGGACGGTGAAGGTCTCGCCGAAGCGGCCGTTGAAGCGCTCGGCCAGGTCGCGGGTCAGCTCGATGTGCTGGCGCTGGTCCTCGCCGACCGGCACCTGGTGCGCCTGGTAGAGGAGGATGTCGGCGACCTGGAGGACGGGGTACGTGAAGAGGCCGACGGAGGCCCGGTCGGCACCCTGCTTGGCGGACTTGTCCTTGAACTGGGTCATCCGGGACGCCTCGCCGAAGCCGGTGAGGCAGTTCATGACCCAGGCGAGCTGGGCGTGCTCGGGCACATGGCTCTGGACGAACAGCGTGCAGCGCTCCGGGTCGAGACCGGCGGCCAGCAGCTGGGCGGCGGCGAGCCGGGTGTTGGCGCGCAGCTCGGCCGGGTCCTGCGGGACCGTGATCGCGTGCAGGTCGACGACCATGTAGAAGGCGTCGTGGGACTCCTGGAGGGACACCCACTGGCGGACGGCGCCGAGGTAGTTGCCGAGGTGGAACGAGCCTGCGGTGGGCTGGATTCCGGAGAGCACGCGAGGTCGGTCGTTGGCCATGCTCACCATTCTCTCAGGTAACGGCCCCCGATCCGGAACTGGTCCGCAACAGCCGCGGCCCGAATCGCCTGCTGTTGTGCAACAGCCTCACCGGACGGCCGCCCCCCGGCGCGAGGGGGGCGGCCGTCGGCCGGTGATCAGCCGAGGTCGATCTCCGGGTAGAGCGGGAAGCCCGCCACGAGGTCGGAGGCCCGGTGGGCGATCTCCTCGGCGGTCTTGCCGTCCAGGACGTGCTGCGCCTTGGACGGGGCGCCCTTGGCGGTGGTGCCGGGCTCGGTCGCGGTCAGCACCCGGTCGATGAGAGCGGCGACCTCGTCCATCTCGGCGGTGCCGAGCCCCCGGGTGGTCAGCGCGGGCGTGCCGATCCGGACGCCGGAGGTGTACCAGGCGCCGTTGGGGTCGGCGGGGATCGCGTTGCGGTTGGTGACGATGCCGGAGTCCAGCAGCGCGGCCTCGGCCTGGCGGCCGGTCAGCCCGTAGGAGGAGGCGACGTCGATCAGGTTGAGGTGGTTGTCGGTGCCGCCGGTCACCAGGGTGGCGCCGCGCCGCGTCAGGCCCTCGGCCAGGGCGCGGGAGTTGTCGACGACCCGCCGGGCGTAGTCCTGGAAGGAGGGCTGCCGGGCCTCGGCCAGGGCGACCGCCTTGGCGGCCATCACGTGCGGGAGCGGGCCGCCGAGCACCATCGGGCAGCCGCGGTCGACCTGGTCCTTGAGGGAGTCGTCGCACAGGACCATGCCGCCGCGCGGGCCGCGCAGCGACTTGTGGGTGGTGGTGGTGACGATCTGGGCGTGCGGGACCGGGTCGAAGTCTCCGGTGAGGACCTTGCCCGCGACCAGCCCGGCGAAGTGGGCCATGTCGACCATGAGCGTGGCGCCGACCTCGTCGGCGATCTCGCGCATGATCCGGAAGTTCACCAGACGGGGGTAGGCCGAGTAGCCCGCGACGATGATCAGCGGCTTGAACTCGCGGGCGGTGGCGCGCAGGGCCTCGTAGTCGAGGAGGCCGGTGGCCGGGTCGGTGCCGTAGGAGCGCTGGTCGAACATCTTCCCGGAGATGTTCGGGCGGAAGCCGTGGGTGAGGTGGCCGCCGGCGTCCAGGGACATGCCCAGCATGCGCTGGTTGCCGAAGGCGGCACGCAGCTCGGCCCAGTCGGCGTCGCCGAGGTCGTTGACCTGGCGGACGCCGGTCTTCTCCAGGAAGGGCGCCTCGACCCGGTCGGCGAGGACCGCCCAGAAGGCGACCAGGTTGGCGTCGATGCCGGAGTGCGGCTGGACGTAGGCGTGGCGGGCGCCGAACAGCTCCCGGGCGTGCTCGGCGGCCAGCGACTCGACGGTGTCGACGTTGCGGCAGCCCGCGTAGAAGCGGCGGCCCACGGTGCCCTCGGCGTACTTGTCGCTGAACCAGTTGCCCATCGCGAGCAGCGTGGCCGGGGAGGCGTAGTTCTCGGAGGCGATCAGCTTGAGCATCTCGCGCTGGTCGGCCACCTCCTGGCCGATGGCGTCGGCGACGCGCGGTTCGACGGCGCGGATCACGTCGAGAGCGGCGCGGAAGGCGGTGGACTCGGTGGACAGGGGCGCGGACATCTGGGGACCTCCGGACGTGGCGTCGGCGTTCACGGGACGGCCCAGGCGCACGGCACAGATGCTGCTCGGGCCGCTTCCCGATGGTCGGTCCCATCTTCGGGTCCCGGCGTCCCGCCGGGGCCCAGCGCGCCAGTCACGGCCCTCGGCCAGCCTACCGGCCGGTGCCGGGACGGACGCCGCGGCGTCCACCATGCGGGCGGGGCGCGGCGGCCGTCCGGGCGGGCGGGCGGCGGTCAGGCGCCGTCGGCTCCGGTGGTGGTGCTGGTAGTGCTGGTGGTGCCGGTGGTGCCGGTGGTGCCGGTGGTGCCGGTGATGCTCCAGCGGCCGACCTCGCGGTAGGACGAGTCGTGGACGGCGGAGCCGTCACCGGGTTCGAGGGCGTAGTGGTGGAGGTTGCCGCCCCAGTAGCGCAGGATGCGGCCCAGTTCGCGGGCCCGCTCCTCGGGCGGCTGGGCCGGGTCCACCGTGACCTCCAGAAGGAACTGCACGTCCGTCGTCTCCCATCGGGTGGCGGGTTCGGGGGCCGGATCCGGTGGTTTCCATTGTTTCATTCAAGTGCTTCTTGGCACTTGGCGCAGACTGTCCGCAGGCGGGCCGGGCCGGCTGTCCGGAAAGTCTCAACCGGCGGGGAGGACTCGCGTGGAGGACCGGGTGCGGATCGCCGTGCTGGCGCGGTCGGCGGGGGTGTCGGTGCAGCAGATCCGCGTCTACGCCGACGGCGGGCTGCTGCCCCCGGCCGGGCGCACCGCGTCCGGCTACCGGGTCTTCACCGCCGTGCACGCCGAGGCGCTGGCGGCGCTGCGGGAACTGGCCGCCGGGCACGGCTGGCCGACGGCGCGCACGGTCATGCGGGCCGCGCACGCCGGGGACCTGCGGGCGGCGCTGGCCGCCGTCGACGCGAGCCACGCCGCCCTCGACCGGGAACGCGCCGGGCTGGCCGCCGTGGGCGAGGCGCTGGCGTCGGTCCTGGCCGGCGGCGCGCTCGCCCCGGCCGCCGGGCGCCGGGCGCCGCGCATCGGGGAGGCCGCGCGCGCCGTGGGGGTGAAGCCGCCGGTGCTGCGGCTGTGGGAGGAGCGCGGACTGCTGCGGCCGGACCGGGAGCCGGGCACGGGCTACCGCCGCTACCCGCCCGCCGAGTTGCAGGCGGCGCACGTCGTGGCGCTGCTGCGCCGGGGCGGCCATCCGCTCGCGGCGGCCGGGCCGGTCCTGGAGGCGCTGCGCGCGGGCGGCGGCCCGGACCGGGTCCGCGACGAACTCACCGCCCGCCGGGAGCGGTTGTACGAGCGCAGCAGCCGCCGTCTGGCCGCGTCCGCGGCCCTGTACGGCTATCTGCGCACCCTCGGCCACCTCGCCTGAGCCCGGCCGGTGCGCTCAGAGGATCACGTGCGGGACGAAGCGGGCGTACTCGTCCGTGATCAGACCGGACGACTCGCGGATGCCGAGACCGGCGGACTCGTCCCCGACGACCCAGGCGCCCAGGACGACATGGTTGCCGTCGAAGGCGGGCAGCGGGGCGAGGGCCTGGTAGCAGCACGCCTCGTCCTCCGAGGCGGACGCGGGCGCGTCCTCGGTGCCCGGCTCGTGCACCGTGACGCCCTCGCCCTCGCGGCCGAGCAGCGGCTTGGCCACGTAGCCGCTGGTGTCGGCCAGTTCGCGCGGGCCGTCGAGGTAGGCGGGGAGCAGGTTGGGGTGGCCGGGGTACAGCTCCCAGAGGACGGCCAGCAGCGCCTTGTTGCTCAGCAGCATCTTCCAGGCGGGCTCGATCCACAGGGTGGAGCCGGTGCCGCCGCCGTTGTCGAGGGTGTCCAGCACATGCCCGCCGAAGCGGTCGGTGGTCAGCCACTCCCAGGGGTAGAGCTTGAAGACGCTGCGGATGAACCGCAGTCCGTTGTCCACGAACCGCTCGGACAGCGGGTCCCAGCCGATCTCCTCGACGGAGATCCACTCGGTCTCCAGGCCCGCCTGCTCGGCGGTCTCCTTGAGGTAGGCGACCGTCATCAGGTCCTCGCCCAGCTCGTCCTCGGCGGAGTGCGCGAAGTGCAGCGGGGCGCCCGGCGGGAGCAGCTTCGCCTGCTCGCGCCACGCGGCGACGAGCCGGTCGTGCAGGGAGTTCCACTGGTCGGCGCCGGGGAAGCGGTCCTCCATCCAGAACCACTGCGGGGAGGCCGCCTCGACCAGCGAGGTCGGGGTGTCCGCGTTGTACTCCAGCAGCTTGGCCGGTCCCGTGCCGTCGTAGCGCAGGTCGAAGCGGCCGTAGACGGAGGGGAGTTCGGCCCGCCGGTGCCAGGACTCCGCGACCGCGGCGGCGACCCGCGGGTCGGTGATGCCGAGGTCGGCGAACCGCCCGGTGGCGACGATGTGCCCGGCCGCGGCCAGGCACATGCGGTGCAGTTCCTCGACGACGTCCTCCAGCGCCTCCACCTCGGGCAGCGAGAAGACGTAGCAGGCGCTCTCGTCCCAGTAGGGCCGCAGCGAGTCGTCGGGGTGGCGGGTGAGCGGGTAGATCAGGCCCTGCGCCTCGACGGTCTGCTGCCAGCCGGGGCGTGGTTCGAGGGTGCGGCGTTCCATCTCCGGCCTCAGCCGCCGGACTTGCCGTGGCCGCCGCCGAAACCGCCCCGGTCGACGCCGCCGTGGCTGCCGTGGCTGCCGCCGGTCACCGAGCCGGAGCTGGCGCCGGATCCGCCGGAGCTCTTGCGCGGCTTGGTGAACGAACCGCCGGTGACCCAGCCGCTCTTCTTCTTGCCGCCGTAGTACCAGGCGCTGTTGTACGAGGACTTGGTGGTCTTGCAGTTCTTGTCGGCGACGACCTTGTAGCCCTTGGAGAGCGAGTAGCTGCCGCGGTCCACGCACCGCTTGTCCGGGGCGGAGGAGCAGGAGGTGAGCGCGGCGGCCAGCAGCCCCATGCCCCCCAGGACGACCGTGCCCGATCGAAGCCGCCGTCGTGTGTCCGCCATGTCCCTGTCTCCCCGTCGCAATCGTCGTGTGATGCCGTGTGATGCCGTGCCGGTACGTGCTGTCGTTGTTCACGGCCGGAACCCGGTGGCCGGTTCCCGGCCGTCGCGCGTCGGCCAGCCTAGAGAGGGACGGGAGCATGCGTGCGGGCGGCCCCGTGCCGGTGGCTCGCCTACAGTCGGTGCGTGCTTCTGGGAATGGTGTGCGCGCTCGGCGCGGCGGTGTGTTTCGGTACGGCGACGGTGTTCCAGGCGGTCGCCGCGCGGGCGGCGGCCGGTGCGGACGGCGTCCAGGCCGGTCCGGGCGGTGACGCGGCGCTGCTGCTGCGGGCGCTGCGGCAGTGGCGGTACCTGCTGGGCCTCGGTCTTGACGGGGTCGGTTTTGTGCTTCAGATCGCGGCGCTGCGCTCCCTGCCGATCTACGTGGTGGGCGCGGCCCTGGCCTCCAGCCTGGCGGTGACGGCGGTGGCCGCGGCCCGGCTGCTGCGGGTGCGGCTCAGCGGCACGGAGTGGGCCGCGGTGGCGGTGGTCTGCGCCGGGCTCGCCCTGCTCGGGCTGGCCTCGGGCGCCGAGGGCGACAAGCCCGGTTCCACGGCCCTGAAGTGGGCGATGCTCGCCGCGGCCCTCGCCGTGCTGGCGCTGGGCACGGTGGCGGGGCGGCTGCCCGAGCGCGGCCGGGCGCTGCTGCTCGGTCTGGGCTCGGGCCTCGGCTTCGGCGTGGTCGAGGTGACGGTCCGGCTGATCGACTCGCTCTCCCCGGCGACGCTGTTCACCAACCCGGCGGCGTACGCCCTGGTCCTGGGCGGCGGTGCCGCCTTCCTGCTGCTCACCACCGCCCTCCAGCGCGGCTCGGTGACCACGGCCACCGCCGGTCTCGTGCTGGGCGAGACGCTCGGCCCGGCGGCGATCGGCGTGGTGTGGCTCGGCGACCGCACCCGGGACGGGCTGGCCTGGCTCGCGGTCCTCGGCTTCGCGGTCGCGGTGGCCGGGGCCCTGGCCCTGGCCCGCTTCGGCGAGGCCCCGACACCCGAGCCCGCACAGAAACAGGAACCGGCCGGCTCGTCCTGAACCCACCCCCACCCGACACGACCCCTGAGCGGTCCCGGCCGACCAACGGCCTCCACCTCCGCCCCGGCGCCGACCGTCTCAGCCGTCCCCGACGCCCCAGCCGCACTGGACGCACCGGCCGCATCAGCAGCCGTCCGCAGGCACCCTCCCCACCGCTCAGGGCAGCACCCGGCACAGCGCGTCCAGAGCCCCCGCCCACGCGTGATCGGGTGGCGTGCCGTAGCCGACGACCAGGGCGTCCAGTGGGGGCACCGTGGCGTCCGGGTGGCGGAAGCGGGAGAGGCCGTAGAGGGTGAGGTCCTGCCAGGCGGCGGCCTGCACCACCGCCTGCTCGGTGCCCGGTGGCAGCCGCAGCACGGCGTGCAGTCCGGCGGCGATGCCGGTGGGGCGGACCGCGGGGGCGGCGGTGGCCAGCGCCGCCACCAGGGCGTCGCGGCGGCGCCGGTAGCGCAGCCGGGCGGCGCGCACATGGCGGTCGTGGGCACCGGAGGTGATGAACTCCGCCAGCGTCAGCTGGTCCAGCACCCCGCAGACCTCGGCGTGCCCCTTGGCCCGGACCGCCGCCTCGGCCAGGTCCGGGGGCAGCACCATCCAGGCCAGCCGCAGGCCGGGGGCCAGGGACTTGCTCGCGGTGCCCAGACAGACGACGTGGCCGGGGTCGAGGCCCTGGAGCGCGCCGACCGGCTGGCGGTCGTAGCGGAACTCGCCGTCGTAGTCGTCCTCCAGGACCAGCCCGCCGGTGCGCCGCGCCCAGTCGGTGACGGCCGCGCGCCGGTCCGGGGGCAGGGCCACTCCCATCGGGAACTGGTGCGAGGGGGTGAGCAGGACCGCCCCGGTGCCGGGCGGCGGTGCGACGACCGTGCCGCGTTCGTCGAAGGGCAGCGGGCGGGTGCGCAGACCGGCCCGGGTCAGCTGGTCCCGGTGCAGGTCGAGGCCGTACGACTCGACGGCGACGGTGTCCGTGCCGCGCTCGCGCAGCACCTCCCCGAGGATCCGCAGGCCGTGCGCGAACCCGGCGCACACCACGATGTGCTCCGGGCCGGTGCGCACGCCGCGCACCCGGGCGAGATACCCGGCCAGCGCGGTGCGCAGCTCGGCCGTGCCGCGCGGGTCGCCGTAGCCGAGGACGTGGTGCGGGGCCGTGGTGAGCGCGCGGCGGGCCGCCCTGAGCCATGCGGCGCGGGGGAAGGAGGCCAGGTCGGGGCTGCCGGGGCGCAGGTCGTACCGGGGGCGGTGCGGGGTGCGGTGCGGGCCCGGCGGGGCGGTGGCGGAGGCGGCGACCGCCCGGTCGGCGACCTGGGTGCCGGAGCCCTGGCGGGCGGTGAGCCAGCCCTCGGCGACGAGGTCGGCGTAGGCGTCGGCGACGGTGTTGCGGGCGACGCCGAGGTCGGCGGCGAGGCTGCGGGAGGACGGCAGCCGGGTGCCGGGGGCGAGCCGGCCGGTGCGGACCGCCTCCCGCAGGGCGTCGGTCAGCCCGCGCCGCACCCCTGGACCGGCCGGTTCCAGATGGAGGTCGACGCCCAGAGTGGCCCATGTTCTCGCCATGGAAATGGACCATACCCCTGGGACGCTTCGCGCCTAGGGTCGAGCACATGAGCACGGAGACTGAAGCGGAATCCGCCGACACCCCCTACGCGGCCGAGCAGGCGCCCCGCCTGTCCTGGCACCAGTACGCCCCCGAGGTCTACAAGGCCATGATCCGCCTGGACACGGCCGCCAAGCGGGGGCTCGAACCCCGGCTGTACGAGCTGGTGAAGATCCGGGCCTCCCAGCTCAACCACTGCGCGTTCTGCCTGGACATGCACACCAGGGACGCCCTCGCGGCCGGCGAGAGCGTGGAGCGGATCGTGCAGCTCAGCGCGTGGGAGGAGTCGCGGCACTTCTACACGGAGAAGGAGCTGGCCGCGATCGAGCTGACCGAGGCCGTGACCGTCCTGACCGACGGCTTCGTGCCGGACGCGGTGTACGAGAGGGCCGCCCGGCACTTCGAGGAGGCCGAGCTGTCCCAGCTGATCGCGGCCATCGCGGTGATCAACGCCTGGAACCGGTTCGGCGTGACCACCCGGATGACCCCGGGCCACTACCGGCCGGGGGCGCACAAGTGAGCCGGACCCGGCTGCTGGACCCTGAGGTGTCGGGGGCGATGTCGGCGCTGAGCGCGGCGGCCAAGAAGGGGCTGGGCGATCCGGTCCTGGCCGAACTGGTCATGATCCGGGCCTCGCAGCTCAACCACTGCGCGTTCTGCCTGGACATGCATCTCGCAGTCGCCCGGAAGAACGGCGAGTCGGAGGACCGGATCCAGCTCCTGAACGCCTGGGAGGAGACCGAGGACCTGTTCACCGGGCGCGAGCGGGCGGCGCTCGCGCTGACCGAGGCGGTCACCGTGCTGACGGACGGCTTCGTGCCGGACGCGGTGTACGAGGAGGCCGCCCGCCACTTCGACGAGGCCGCGCTCGCCCATCTGATCGCGCTGGTCACCGTCATCAACGGCTGGAACCGCCTGATGGTCGCCCGCCGTGTCCCGCCGGGAGGTCACCGGCCGTGAACGGCACCGAGACCTTCCGCGCCCTGCACCACGGGCGGCTGCCCGACGACCCCCTGATCCTGCCCGGCCCCTGGGACGCGGCCAGCGCCCGGGTCTTCGCGGAGGCCGGGTTCCCGGCGCTCGCCACCCCCAGCGCGGGCGTCGCCGCGTCCCTCGGGTACGCCGACGGGGACGTCCCGGCGGACGAGATGTTCGCCGCGGTGGCACGCATCACGCGCGCCGTGGACGTACCGGTGTCGGCGGACGTCGAGGGCGGCTACGGGCTGCCGGCGAAGGAGCTGGTGGAACGGCTGCTGGAGGCGGGCGCCGTGGGCTGCAACCTGGAGGACTCCGACGGGGGTGTCCTCAAGGACCCGCGGGAGCACGCCGACTACCTCGCCGAGGTCCGCGCGGCCGCCGGTGACCGGCTGTTCCTCAACGCCCGCGTCGACACCTTCGTGCACGGCGACGGCGATCCCGGCCGGGCCATCGGCCGGGCCGGGCGGTACGTGGCCGCGGGCGCGGACTGCGTGTACCCGATCCTCGCGCCGGAGGACGTCCTGCCCCTGCTGCGCGCCGGGATCCAGGGCCCGCTGAACGCCCTGCACCGCCCGGCCCCCGACGCCCCTTCCCCCACCGCCCTCGGCACCCTCGGCGCCACCCGCGTCACCTTCGGCCCGGGGCTCCAGCGCCGGACGGCCCAGGCCCTGCGCGAGATCGCGGACGGGCTGCTCCGGCAGGGACCCGGGACGCTCCCGCACACCGGGTGAGCCGGGTCAGCCCGCGAACCAGCGGACCGGTCCCGGGGTGAGGTTCTGGTAGGTGTGCTTGGTCTCGCGGTACTCGGCCAGGCCGGTGGGGCCGAGTTCGCGGCCGAGGCCGCTCTTGCCGAAGCCGCCCCACTCGGCCTGCGGCAGGCAGGGGTGGAAGTCGTTGATCCAGACGGTGCCGTGGCGCAGCCGTCCCGCCACCCGGCGGGCACGGCCCGCGTCGGCGGTCCACACCGCCCCGGCCAGGCCGTACTCGGTGTCGTTGGCGAGCGCGACCGCCTCCTGCTCGGTGCGGAAGGTCTCCACGGTGAGGACGGGTCCGAAGACCTCCTCGCGGACGGCCTTCATCTGGCGGTGGCAGCGGTCGAGGACGGTCGGCTCGTGGAAGAAGCCGGTGGCGGGCCGGTACGCGGCGGGCTCGGGGCGCCCGCCCCCGCAGCGCACCACGGCGCCCTCGGCGAGCGCGGCGGCGACGTACGCCTCCGTACGGGCGCGCCGCTCCTCGGAGACGAGCGGGCCGCACTCGACGCCGGGCTCGGTCCCGCGGCCCAGCCGGATGTGCCGCGCCCGCTGGGCGAGTTCGGCGACGAAACGTTCCTTCACGGACTCCTCGACGATCAGCCGGGAGCCCGCCGAACAGACCTGGCCGCTGTGCACGAAGGCCGCGTTGAGGGCCTGGTCGACGGCGGTGTCGAAACCGTCGTCGGTGGCGCAGGCGTCGGCGAAGACGACATTGGGGTTCTTGCCGCCGAGCCCGAGGACGACCCGCTTCACGGTGGCCGCCGCGGCACGGGCCACCTCGGTGCCCGCGGCCCGGCTCCCGGTGAACGAGACCAGGTCGGCCCCGGGATGCCCGGCGAGCCGGGCACCGGCCGTGCGGCCGGACCCGGTGACGAGGTTGGCCGCACCGGCGGGCAGCCCCGCCTCGGCGAGCAGGTCGACGAGCGCGACGGTCGTCAGCGGGGTCAGCTCGCTCGGCTTGACCACGAAGGTGTTGCCCACGGCGAGCGCCGGGGCGATCTTCCAGCCGGCCTGGAGCAGCGGGTAGTCGCAGGACGTGATCAGCGCGCAGACGCCGACCGGCTCGTGCCCGACGACGCTGTGGATGTCGGGCGAGCCCGCGTCCACGACCCGGCCGGGCGCCTCGGCGGCGACGAGGTCGGCGAAGTGGCGGAAGGCGTCGGCGACGCAGTCCACGTCGACCCGGCCCTCCTCCAGCGTCTTGCCGGCGTCCCGGCTCTCCAGCAGGGCGAGCCGCTCGCGGTCGCGCAGCAGCAGACCGGCGACGTGGCGCAGCAGTTCGGCGCGGGCGGCGACCGGAGTGCGCGGCCAGGCGCCCTCCCCGCCGTCGAAGGCGTGCCGGGCGGCCTCCACGGCGAGGTCCACGTCCTGGGCGCCGCCCTCGGCGACCACGGCGCACACGGTCGCGTCCGCGGGGTCGAGGATGTCGCGCGTCGCACCGGAGTACGCCTGGCGCCACTCCCCGCCCATGTGCAGGGTGGGGTGTGCCGGGCGCTGGCCGGGGTGCGCCGCACGCCGGGCGCTGCCTGCCTCATCCGTCTCGTCCGGTCCGACCGGCTTGTCCGGCACTGCCTTCCGCTCCCTCACCGTCGCCGGGGTGACGCGGATGCCACCCCCGGGGCCGGGGGCATCTGCCCTCTTCCCCCGGCTCCCATGCGTGATCGGCGGGTGAACGTGCCGCGTGTCACGGATCTTGGCCGCTTACGGGCACAAAACGCGCGGCGGGCACCACCGCTGCGGGCACGGCGGCGGGGCTCAGCCGGTGGGCGCCGGGCACACCGCGCCCGGCGGGCAGAACCAGCCCAGCGCCGTGGTGAGAGCGGCCAGCGCACCGCCCCCGCTGTCCGAGTCGGGCCCGTAGGAGGCGATGGCGTAGACCTTCCCGTCGGCGGCCGCGAACCGCTCGTCGTAGACGTGCCAGGTGCCGATGTCCGGCTGGCCCTTGAGCGAGTCGGCGACGTACTCCAGACGGGTGCCGCTCACCCCGTCCGTCTGCACGTGGTCCAGGGCCAGCGCCCGGAAGCCGGAGGGCTTGGGGACCGCGTCGGAGAGGTAGAGCGTGAAGGAGGCGTCGGGCGAGTCCTCCGCCACCTGGTAGACCTGGATCCGCCGACGGCCCGAGCCGCTGCTGTAGTTGACGATGTCGATGCCGAACTGGGAAGCGACCGTGCGGCGTTCCCAGCCGTCGGGCACGGCGATCCTGAAGCCCTCCGGGTCGTCGCGGACGGCGTATCCGGCGGGGGGCTCCGCCGTGGCCGCTCGCGTGGCCGGATCCGGCTCCTGGCCGCCGGTGACCGTCCCGCCGGAGACGTCCGTGGACCACGACGGCTCGGGCCAGGAGGCCGGGGTGGACAGGTCCGCGGCCGGGGTGGACATGTCCGCGGCCGACGCGACCTGGTCGTCGTCGCTCCCGCCGCCCAGGCTCAGCGTCACCACCAGGGCGACGACGCCGGTCCCGGCGGCCGCGGCCGCCGCCGTCCACAGTCTGCGGCGGCCGTGGACGCCGGACCCGGCCGCTGCGGACGGCGGTCCCGACACGGTCCACCGGCCGGTGGGCGCGTCCGGGTCCCGGACCGGTCCCGGCGCCGGTACGTCCGGTGCGTGGTCGGGCCGGGCGGGCGGCGGCGACGTCGCCACGGGCGCATCCCGCCTGCCGTTCTCCCAGCGCTGGGTCTCCTCGTTCCAGTACCGGCCGCCCCCGTGCATCACCACCGTGTTCTCCTTCCCCCGTCCGTGTCTGCCGTCCGGGCGGGCCGCCCGGCGGGTCACATGCCGAGCAGTCCGGCCACCGATCCGGCCGAGGCGAAGACGGCCAGCACCGACTGGGCGTCGGCGAGCAGTTCGCGCAGCCGCTGCCGCCTGCTCTCCCCCGCGCTCCCGGTACGGGTGATCTCGTCCTCGGTGTCGGCCAGGGCCGCGTCCAGGTCCCGGCTCCGGTCGCTCGCCCGGACCCGTTGCAGATCGGCCCGCAACTCCCGGACCGCGGTGAGCAGTTCCTCGGCCGCCGCGTCGCGCGGGGCCGCCGCGTGGTGGCTCTCGGCGTGCGCGTGGCTGCCGATGGCGAACGTGCTGTGCGAGACGTCGCCGATGCTGACGCCGGGCTCATCGGCCGTGGTCATCGTGGCTGTTTCCCTTCTGCGGCGCGAAACCGCCGGTGGTCGCCGAGGATCCGGCCCGCGCGTGCGTGCCGATGGCGAACGTGCTCTGGGCGACGGAGTCGATGTGCACCCCGCCGTTGCTGATGTTGACGACCTTCTGCACGAACTCGCCGGTCTGGTAGCCGTGTTCGGACAGGGCCGTGCGGACGCCCTGGGCGATGCGGTCCTGGACGCTGCGCAGATAGCGGTCGACGTCCATCTGCTGGAAGGTCGATCCGGAGTCGGCGGCGCCCAGTTCCCGTACGGACAGCGCCGGGCCGTCGGGCAGGGCGTCCGCGTAGCCGCCGGTGAGCAGTTGCCAGGCGTGGCCCGCCGCCCGGCACAGGGTGAGGAAGGAACTCGTCACCGACAGGGGCACCTGTCCGGCGGCCCAGGTCGCCATGCCGAGCCAGCCGTTGGCGCGGAACCGGTGGGCCGTGCGGTCGGCGTCCTTGAAGTCCTCGCGGACCGGCATCAGCACATGCGGGGCGATCTCCAGCATGAGCATGCGCCCCTGGGTGTGCACCCGGATGTACACGGTGACGACCAGTTCCTCCTCCCAGCCGCCGACCCGCACCCGCAGGAAGTGCCGCCGCTTCTCGGCGCCCTCCTCGACGGCGCGGTCCCGGTGCTCCTCGAACGCCTCCTGGCTGTAGGGGGCGTCCTGCCGCAGGGACAGCCCCTCGGCGGGCAGGAACACGCACTCGTCCAGCTCCAGCCAGCGCAGCCGGTCGCGCACGGTGTGCCCCGCGTACTCCGGGGGCAGCCGCAGCCCCTCCAGGAGCGGCCGTACGGTGTCCAGGACCGTGCGGTTGCGCAGCGGGCGCGGTGTACGGCCCTCGACGGGGCGCATCTCGACGGCGAGCACCCAGGTGTCGTACGCCCGGCCCGCGCCGCAGAACGGGCGGGACTCGCGGTACATCACCAGCGGGGCGTGCTGTTCGAGCCGGATGCGCTCCTTGAGCCGCTGGAAGCGCGGGTCGTCGGCGCGCTCCGCCGGGTCGGAGGCGGCGTCCGGGAAGCGGTCCGGGGCCAGTTCGCCGCCGAGCGCGCGGGCGAACTGGCTGCGCTGGACGCCCGCGGCCACGGCGACGGCCAGGAACAGCACCAGCGCGAGCCACGCCTGGAGCGCCGTCATCCGGTCGTGGCCGCCCGCCAGCCGGGACAGGGCGGGCAGCAGGCCCAGCAGGAAGCCCTTGAAGCCGGTGGCCTCGTAGGTGTCCCGCTCGCTGGAGAAGGCGGCGACCACGGTGGCGAGCAGGAAGAGGGCGAACACCAGCCGGCCCAGCCAGCGCAGGGCGGCGGCCATGGCCCGGCGCTGCGCCGGTGCGCTCGGGTCCTCGCCGCGGGCGGCCACCCCCATCGCGAGCAGCAGACTGGGCAGCAGATACGCCACCATCACCCCGCCGGTCAGCGGCCAGCCGACGATCCACAGTCCCACGATCCCGGCGGCCCACCCGACCTCCGTACGGCGGGCGCGCAGCGCGTGCGCGAGGACGCGGGCCGCGTCGAAGCCGAGGGAAGGGGCCACCAGGCGCTGTTCGTTGAGGTGCAGTTCCTCGATCACGCGGTCCCGGTAGGCGGGATCCAGATAGGTCCCCGCGCACAGCAGCCGGGTGGCCTCGCTGGCGTGCGGCGGCACGGGCGGGGGCGCGTCAGGAGGCGCCGGATGCGGCTGTGGCGGCACGGACACGGTGTTCACGTGGCTCCCCCGAGGTGTGAACGGTCATCACTGCGCGTGACACTGATGGGCCATCAGCATAGGGGGCGGGCGAGCCACAGGGGAAGCGAACAGTCAAGAGGATGCCGCAGTGGCGCGAACCACACCGTGTCCGGCCGGGACGCACGCGGGCCCCGCTCCGGCCGAACCGGAACGGGGCCCGTGCGCGGGCGCGGTGGCTCAGATGAGGCCGAGGGCGCGGACCGCGTCGCGCTCCTCCGCCAGCTCCTGCACGGAGGCGTCGATGCGGGCGCGGGAGAACTCGTTGATCTCCAGGCCCTGGACGATCTCGTACACGCCGTCCTTGGTGGTGACGGGGAAGGACGAGATCAGGCCCTCCGGGACGCCGTAGGAGCCGTCCGAGGGGATGCCCATGGAGACCCAGTCGCCCTCGGCGGTGCCGTTGACCCAGGTGTGCACGTGGTCGATGGCGGCGTTGGCGGCGGAGGCGGCCGACGAGGCGCCGCGGGCCTCGATGATGGCGGCGCCGCGCTTGGCGACGGTCGGGATGAAGTCCTCGGCCAGCCACTTCTCGTCGTTGACGGTCTCGGCGGCGTTCTTGCCGGCGACCGTGGCGTGGAAGATGTCCGGGTACTGGGTGGCGGAGTGGTTGCCCCAGATGGTCAGCCGCTTGATGTCGGCGACCGTGGTGCCCGTCTTCTTCGCGAGCTGGGTCAGCGCGCGGTTGTGGTCGAGGCGGGTCATCGCGGTGAAGCGCTCGGCCGGTACGTCCGGGGCGGCGGCCTGGGCGATCAGCGCGTTGGTGTTCGCCGGGTTGCCGACGACCAGGACCTTGACGTCGTCCGCCGCGTGGTCGTTGATGGCCTTGCCCTGCGGCTTGAAGATGCCGCCGTTGGCCTCCAGCAGGTCGCCGCGCTCCATGCCCTTGGTGCGCGGGCGGGCGCCGACGAGCAGGGCGACGTTGGTGCCGTCGAAGGCGACGTTCGGGTCGTCCGAGATGTCGATGCCCTGGAGCAGCGGGAACGCGCAGTCGTCCAGCTCCATGGCCGTGCCCTCGGCGGCCTTCAGGGCCGGGGTGATCTCCAGGAGCCGCAGCTTGACCGGCACGTCCGCGCCGAGCAGCTGGCCGGAGGCGATGCGGAAGAGCAGGGCGTAACCGATCTGGCCGGCCGCGCCGGTGACGGTGACGTTCACGGGAGTGCGGGTCATGGCGTTCTCCGTAGACAGCTGGCGGTCGGGGCGTCCCTGCCCCGGGGTGCGGGGATCCCCGCGACCGGCCGCGGAGACCGGACGTCCGCCACGGTGATCGATCACGCGTACGGATGATCGATCTCTTGGCGTCAAGAGAGATCCAGCGGTCAGGCTATCGCGCATCCGGCATGCCGGACGTCCGGCCCCCTGTGGCCCGTCCCACAGAGTGAGCCGGTCACCGGCGGGGAACACGCGGGGAACACACGGGAGGCGGCCGTCCGTCCGGGAGAGGGAGAGACGGAACGGCCGCCGAATGGGGGTACCGGAGCACCGGACTCCCGTGGGGGTACGGTCCACGTGCCCCGGACGGCGGGCCTCATGCGCACCGCACCCGGTTTCTTTTCCGGACCGGTGCGGCTCCTTCACGAGCCGAGCCGAGCCGCGCCGAGCCGCGCCGTGCCACGCCGTGTCGCGCGGAACCGCCTCCGCCCCGCGCACCCGCTACTCCGTGCACCCCTTCTGGCCCGACGCCAGCGTCACGCACGCCCGCGCGCCGGTGGCGTCCGCGACGGCCACCATCGGCGTGTACGCGATGCCGCCGCCCGTGGCCGGGACCGTGTCCCGCTCGGTGTGCGCGCCGACCGTGATCCGGATCTCGTCGCCCTGCCCGGCCCGGATGACCCGGCCCCAGGCGGCGCCGCAGGTCTTGCTGTAGCGGACCTCGACGAGAGCGTTGCCGATGGTGACGCTGCGGTCCGTGGTGCCCAGACCGCCGCTGCTGCACCCCATCGCCTGGGCGTCCTTGCCGGTGCAGCCGTCGGCCACGCACTTCACGCCGGGCGGCGGGCTCGGCCGGGTGGTGGCCGAGGGCGAGGGCGAACCGGTCGCGCCCGCCGTCTTCTTCCCGCCGTCGCCGCCCGTGAAGTACAGGACGCCGCCGATCACCGCGAGCGTCGTGAGCATGCCCGCGAGGAACATCGCCGACTGGCGCCGGAAGCCGCCGCCGGTGGCCGGGGCGGGCGGGGCGGGCATGGAGGGTACGGCGTTCGCGGCGCGCGGCGGTCCCGGTGGGGCCACGGCCGGTGTGCCGCTGCCGGGGGTGGCGCTGTCCGGGCGGCGTACGGGGCCGCTCGCGCCGCCCGGCCCGGCGGGCACCGCCGCCGCGGGCCCGGCCGGGCGGACGCCCATCGGCGCCGGGCCCCGGTACCCGGCCAGCCCCCACGAGTTGACCTTCGGGGCCTCCCGCTCCCCCTCTTCTTCTTTCTCTTCTTTCTCTTCTTTTTTCTGGTCCTTCTGGTCCTTCTGGTTCTTCGCCTTCTTCGCGTCCGCCCCGGGCTCCTCGGTCCCCTTCCGGGTCCCGCTCCGCGCGTCCTCGCGGGCGTCCGCGTCCGACGCGGTCGGCTGCGGCGGCACCGTGGGGGACACGCCCGCCGGGCCCGCGATGCCCGGAGCGGGCAGCCTGGTCGCGGCGGTGGCGTCCGGCACCGGTGTGCCGGGCGGCTCCTCCTCCAGGGCGACGCGGGCCTGGGCGACGCGGATGGCCTCCATGGTGCGGTCGTGGCGCAGTTCCGCGCGGCTCCAGGCGCGTTCGGCCAGCTCCCACATGGTGGTGAGATGGACCGGGTCGGTGCCGGTCACCTCGGCGAGGGCGATCACCGCGCCCTTGGGCGCCAGCAGCCGCCCGCCCAGATAGCGTTCCCAGGACGTCTTGCTGTAGCCCGTGCGGTCGGCGAGCGCGGCGACGCTCAGCCCGCTCCGGTCCACGAGCCGACGCAACTGGCCCGCGAACTCCTTGACCTGCGGGTCCAGTTCCTCGGGCAGGGCCTTCCAGCGAGGCATCGCTGCTCTCCCCCTCTTCTTTCCCCGGTACGTACCGGCTCTTCCCCGCACGGCGCCTGTGCGGTGCCCGTGCGGAGGACGCGGACACACCGCCGTACACGCTGATTGTCCACGCCGGGGCCTGTCGTCACATCCCCGTCCCCGGACGGCTCCGGCCGCCGCTCAGCCCAGCGCGACGGCGCCCACGACCACGGTCACCAGCAGCGCGGCGAGCAGCGCGAGGGCGTACAGCAGCAGGCGCCCGCCGGGCCGGCCGCGCCGCCGCTCGTCCAGGCCCTCGGGCCGGTCCCACCAGGGCACGGTGGGCACCTCCTCGTAGCCCTCGCGCACCTCGCCGTCCGGCGCGTCCGGCCCCCGCGGCACCGGGACCGCGACCGGCACGGAAGCGGGCGCGGGCGCCGCCAGCGGTGCGGCCAGCGGTGCCGTCCGGGGCCAGACCTTGACGGCCATCTCCCAGCGCACGGTGTGCCGTTCGGCGTCCGCTCCGGTCAGGCCCGCGACCCGGCACAGGGCGGCGACCGCCTGCCGGGGCGGGGGCTGGGTGGCGTTGAGATAGCGCTGCCAGGACGACTTGCTGTACGCGGTGCGCGCGCCGAGCGCGACCAGGCTGAGCCCGGTCCCGTCCTTGAGCAGCCGCAGTTGCTCCACGAAATGCCGTACCTCCGGCGGCAGATCGTCCGGCAACGGCTGCCAGGCGCCCATCGCTCACCTCACCTCCCGGCGGCCACGGGGCCCGCCTCGCGGCGAGTGACGACGACGGCGCACCGGCCGGTTCCCACGCCGGTCATGGACATGGCTGTGGCGAAGCGCGGACACCGTAGCGGAACGGTCACTTCCGTGCCACAGCGCACAGACAGGCGTTGAACGCCTGTTCCCCGTGGAGCAGGGTTGATCCCGGCGGCGGCCCGTCCTTACTCGGGGGAGAGGATGGGCCGCCGTCACGCTACTCAGGATGATGCAGGAACCGCGTCAGCGGTTGCGTACGGTGTAATGCAGAACGTCGTCCAGGAACGGGATCTCCAGCCACGGCCGGGGCTGGGCCATCAGTGCCAGCAGCACGACGGCCAGGCCCAGTACGCCGTAGGTGACGATGTCCGTGAACCGGGAGCGGACCGCGAGCATGCCGACCCGGGGCAGCAGCCAGCGCAGCACGGCGCCGCCCAGCAGGCCGATGCCGACCAGCAGCAGCCCCACCCGGAACGCGTCCAGGGCGATCACCAGCAGGCCGACGCCGACCGTGATCAGGACGGACAGCAGCGGCCACTGCCGGGCGGGCGCCGGGGCGTCACCGGGAGCGGCCCGGCCGCCGCCCTCGGGGCGCGCGGTGTCCCGGGTGAACAGCGGGAAGCGGCGCGTGCCGCGCGGGCGGCGCCCCTTCCCGGCCGCGCCACCGGACCCGCCGCTTCCGTCCGGGCCGCCCGGCTCCTGGCCGGTCCGCCCCCGGCCCGCCCGGCGCAGCCTGCCGCGTACGGTGCCGCTCGCCTCAGCCGACACTGCGCTCCGCCGCCTCGACCACGTTGACCAGCAGCTGGGCCCGGGTCATCGGGCCGACACCGCCGGGGTTCGGGGAGAGCCAGCCAGCCACCTCGGCGACGTCCGGGTGCACATCGCCGACGATCTTGCCCTCGGCGTTGCGGGAGACGCCCACGTCGAGGACGGCGGCGCCCGGCTTGACGTCCTCCGCGCGGATCAGGTGCGGGGAACCGGCCGCGGCCACGATGATGTCGGCCCGCCTGAGGTGGGCGGACAGGTCGCGGGTGCCGGTGTGGCACTGGGTGACCGTGGCGTTCTCGCTGCGCCGGGTGAGCAGCAGCGGCATCGGGCGGCCGATGGTCACCCCGCGTCCGACGACCACGACCTCGGCGCCCTTGATCTCCACGCCGTGGCGGCGCAGCAGGGTCAGCACGCCGTTGGGCGTGCAGGGCAGCGGGGCGGGCTCGTTGAGGACGAGGCGGCCGAGGTTCATCGGGTGCAGCCCGTCGGCGTCCTTGTCCGGATCCATCAGTTCGAGGATGCGGTTCTCGTCGATGCCCTTGGGCAGCGGCAGTTGGACGATGTAGCCGGTGCAGGCCGGGTCCTCGTTCAGCTCGCGGACGGCCGCCTCGATCTCCTCCTGGGAGGCGGTGGCGGGCAGCTCGCGCTGGAGGGAGGAGATGCCGACCTCGGCGCAGTCGCGGTGCTTGCCCGCGACGTACTTGCGGCTGCCGGGGTCGTCCCCGACCAGGATGGTGCCGAGGCCGGGCGTGACGCCCTTCTCCTTCAGCGCCGCCACCCGGGCGGTCAGATCGGACTTGATCGCGGCTGCGGTGGCCTTGCCATCGAGAATCTGGGCGGTCATGGCCCCATCCTCGCGGATGACCGGCCCGCTGTTCCAATCCGGTGTGCCGAACCGGGCGGCGGCGCCGTTCGCATCCGCACGCCCTGCCGTCCACCCGCCCGTCGCGTCCATGATCAGTGATGTTGCACTTGCACAACACCCGCCGGATACGACTGGACAAGTAAGCATTCGGTCAAGAACGATGGACGGCACAGTGCCGCGGGCAGCTCATCGGGGGGACGGACCGCTTTCTGTAGAACTCTCCTCCGTACGGTGCCGCGCGTCGTCCCCGCACTTGATCCACGGAGGAACCACCGCCATGAGTTACGGCGACCCGAACAACCCCTACGGCGCCCCGCAGCAGCCCGGCTACGGCCAGCCGCAGCAGCCGGGCCAGGCCCCCGGCTACGGCTACCCGCAGGCCCCGCCGCTGGGCCAGCAGCCCTACGGCGGCGCCCCCCTGACCATGCCGGGCAATGTGAGCGCCGCCCGGGTGATGCTCTGGGTGATCGTCGGTCTCCAGGTGATCGGCGCGGGCCTGTTCGCCGTCTCGGCCGCGACCATCAACGCCGCCCAGAAGGACGACAGCCTCAAGGACAACTCCGCCTTCCAGCAGCTGGCCGACTACTCGACCGGCAAGCTGTGGGCGCTGGTGGTCTTCGCGGTGGTCTGGGGTGTGCTCGCGGCCGTGCTGGCCACCAAGTTCACCTCCGGCGGCAACGGCGTGCGAATCACCATCCTGGTCTTCGGCATCATCACGGCGGTGCTCGGCCTGTACCCGTTCACGCTGGTGGGCATCGTGCACCTGGTCCTCGCCATCCTGATCGCCTGCTTCGTCGGCGGCTCCAAGGGCAAGGCGTGGTTCAACCGCCCGCGTTACTGAGATCCGACCGTCCTACCGAGCGGTTCCCGCCGTTCACCCCCGGGGCCGTGTCTCACCCTCACGAGGGCGGGCACGGCCCCGCTGCGTCGCCCTAGTCTGGGATCCGTAGCCGTCAGGCACGGGGAGACGCACCTTGTACAGCATCATCGTGGTACCTCCGCCGACCACGGAGGACGAACGGACCGGCGGCCAGTTGCGGCTGGCGCCCGGCGACCATCTGTCCTTCGGGCGCTCCGCCCCGGACAACGACCTGGTGATCGGGCACGACGGGGTCTCCCGCCGGGCCGGACGGATCACCGCGCACGGCGCCTTCTGGATACTGAGCAACCTCTCGGCCCGGCAGACCTACGTCGTGGAGAACCCGGAGGGCGCGGGCGAGCACATCAAGGTGGGGCCGGGCCGCCTGGACGCGCCGGTGCCCTTCGAGTTCTCCCGGATCGTGCTGCCCGCCGCCGGTGACCTGCTGCCCATCGAGGTGTGGGCGCCGCGCCACGACTATCTGCACGGTGCGGGCGGCCCGGACGGCGAACCCACCGTGCCCGCCTTCTCCGTGGACCGCGCCAAGCGCTACTTCGCGGTGCTCGCCGCCCTGTGCGAGCCGCGCCTGCGCGGCGAACCGCACGCGCCGCTGCCCACCGTCGACCAGGTCGTGGAGCGGCTGCGCCCGCTCTGGCCGGCCGCCTCGCGCACCTCGGTGCAGTGGAACATCGACTACCTGGCCGTGAAGCTGCGCCTCAAACCCGGCCCGGACACCGCCGAGTCCGGCCCGCGGCTCAACGGCAAGAAGGAGTCGCTGGTCTCGCTCGCCCTCCGCTTCGACCTGGTGCGCGAGGACGACCTGGTGGTGCTGGCCGGGCCGGGCCGCACGGTGCTCCCGGCCGCCCCGGGCCCGGTGGAGCGGTGACCGAGCCGTACGCCGTGCCGGTGCCGCGCGGCTACCGGGTGGGCGTCTGGGAGGTGCGGCGGCCCCTGGCGACGGGCGCCTTCGGCAGCGTCTACGAGGCCCGGCGGACCGGCGGCGGCCATGGCGCGCTGCCGCAGAGCGCCGCCCTGAAGTTCCTGCCGACCGGCACCGGCACCCCGCGCCGCCTCACTCATCTGCGTGAACTCGCGGACCGCGAGGTGGCGTTGCACCGCCGTCTGCGCCGCCCCCGGCTGATCCGGATGTACGAGACGCTGACCGTGGACGATCCCGGCTGCCCCGCCCTGGACGGCGCCACCGTCCTCGTGCTGGAGAAGGCGGAGGGCTCGCTCGCCGCGCTGCTCGCCGCGGGTCCCCGGCCCGCCGCCGGGCCCGTGCTGCTCGCGCAGATCTGCGAGGGCCTGGCGCAGCTGCACCGGGCGGGCTGGGTGCACGGTGACCTGAAACCGGCCAACGTGCTGCTGATGCGGGACGGTTCGGCGCGGCTGGCCGATTTCAACATGGCCGCCGAGCTGGAGGGCACCCACGCCTACTCCCCCGGCTTCTCCACCTCCGACTACACCCCGCCCGAGCTGCTGTGGTCCGAGATCGGGGAGCGCGGGCGGCGGATCCGCCCGTCCGCCGACGTCTGGGCGTTCGGCGTGCTCGCCCATCTGACCCTCACCGGCGCGTTCCCGCTGCCCGGCGGCATCCCCACCGCCCGCCGGGACGCGGCCGTCGCCTACGCGCGCGGCGCGGCGGGCCTTTGTCTGTCCCCCGGACTCCCGGACGCCTGGCGTGCGGTGCTGCCGCTCTGCCTGACCCGGACGCACGCCGACCGGATCGGCACCGAGGCGCTGCTGCGCCGGGTCGCCGCCGCGGCCGGGACCGCACGTCCTTCGCGCGTGCCCCGGCTGCCCGTGCGCGCCGCCGGGCACCGGCACCGCACCCGCCTGCTCACCGGCGGTCTGCTCGCCACGGCCGCCGTCGCCGCCCTCGGCTACGGCATCGGCACCCTGGCGCACGAGCCGCCGCCCGCCGAGACCTCCGCCGCGCTGCCCGGCGCCTCGGCCGCGCCCGCCACCTACGGCGCCCCCGAACTCCGTACCGACCAGGGCGTACCGCCCTCCTACCGGCCCCTCATCGTCGACGCGGCGCACGCCTGCCCGAACGCGGACGTCACCCCCGCGCTGGTCGCGGCCATGCTGAAGGCGGAGAGCGACTTCGACCCCAACCTGTCCGATCCCGCCAAGGACGAGTACGGCATCGCCCGCTGGACGCCGCGCGTGCTGCGCTGGTGGATCCGCCCGGACGGGCAGCCGGAGGCGACGGTCCCCCGGCCGCCGTTCCCGGCCCGCGTCTCCATCCCGGCCATGGGCCGCTACCTGTGCTTCATCGCCCCGAACCTGGCCCCGGGCCTGCCGGGCGACCGGCGCGTCCTGATCGCCGCCGCCTACCGGACCTCGTTCCGCAAGGTGAACGACGCGGGCGGAGTTCCCCCGAAGTACCGCGACTACTGCGCCCGCGTCGCCCACTACCTCAAGGAGTACACGCCCCCGGGCCGCAGGTGACCCTGAGAACTCCGAGGTACCGCTCGCGGCCGGAGGCGTCCTCAGCGGTGGGCGCGCCGGGACCGGCGGCTCATCCTCGTGTTCTGGAACGCCACGCACTCCCAGCGTCCCTCGCGGCGGTGCAGCGTGAAGGTCTGGAACTTGTCGAAGCCGATCCGGCCGCGCCTGCCGATGCCGCCGACGGTGGTCACCACCGCCGTGGACTCGTCCGGCAGCCGCACGTCGACCGGCCTGACCGCCATGCGCGTGCCCTTCTGCCACCGGGCGAACACCTCGCGGTGCGTCCGCTCGATGGCGGCACGCCCGAACAGGGCGTCCCCCATGAAGATCACGTACGAGGCGTCCTCGGCGAACTGCGCCGCGTAGCCGGTCGCGTCCCCCGCGTCCCAGGCGTCCCGGATCCGGCCGAGGAACTCCTCGACCGTGTCGTCACTCGTGACCGTCATCGCCGTCTCCTGTGGTCGGGTGCCGTACGGCGGCGCCGCGCCGCACCACGTCATTTCGTTCTCACTGAAACTATTCCTACTGAAACGAATTTGGCAAGCCCCGCCACGGACAGAAGCAGGAACCGGGCAGCCGCCGGAGGGCCGGACAGCCGCCGGAGGGCCGGAAGTCCGCTCACCACACCCGGGCGGGCCGCCCCCCGGGCTCGGCGGCGACATTGGCGTGGACGATGCCGAGCAGGCGGCGCAGTTCGGCCTTGTCCCCGGCCGTCAGCCCCGTGGTCAGCCGCCGCTCCGAGGCGCCCGCGAGCCGGATCAGTCGCCCCAGTTCGGCCCGGCCCTCCGCCCGCAGGCGGACCAGTTTCACCCGGGCGTCGTCCGGCGACTCGCGCCGCTCCACCAGCCCCCTGTCGATCAGCAGCGTGAGCAGCCCCACCAGACGGCTGGCCGGGATGCCCAGCGAGGAGGCGAGTTGCTGCTGCGTACGCTCCTCGCCGTCCCGCAGCCCGCGCAGCACGGCGAAGTGCCGCGGATGCAGGCCCTCCTCGGCCAGGGCGGACTCGAACGCGAGAGCCGCCGCGTTGCCCACCGAGGCGATCACGAAGCCGAGCGGCTCGTCCGCCCCGGCACTGCGCGTGGCAGGTCCTTTCCTCATCCGGGCAACGTAGCAGCCGGCCGTTCCCACCGAAACGGTCCGCCCGGGGACCCTGAGACATCCGAGGTACCCATGGTGACGCCCGTCTGACACGGTGTGACCACTCCGCTTCGGCGGTACGACCACCTTCGTCACATGGGGGAACCTGTGAACGTGAAGAAGCCCGCCGCGCTGCTCGTCGCGGCCACCGCCCTGCTCGCCGGAACCTCGGTCGCGGCCTCCGCGTCCGACCCGGCCGGCACCCGGGTGACCAGCCTCCGGCAGCGGGCCGAGCAGGTCCTGGCGGGGCATCCCGAGCCCCTCCACGTCACCGCCGACGCGGTGAGGTACGACGGCCTCACCGTCACCGACGCACCCAGGAACAGGGCCGCCCTGAAGAAGGACCTGGACTGCGCCTACGGCCACCTCTGCATGCTCGTCAACGGCCAGAAGTTCGACTTCTACAAGTGCCAGACCTGGAACCTGAACAACTGGACCGGCAACGGTCCCTTCACCAACAACCAGACACCGGGCACGGTGGCGAAGTTCTTCAACAAGGACGGCAGCGTCCGCTGGACGTCCACCGCCTACCAGGCGGGCACGGCCACCTGGGACCCGATCTGGTCCCTGCGCCCCTGCTGATCCGGACCCGGACGGCAGCGGTGCGCGGAGGGGACGGCCGGCCCCTCCGCGCACCGCCCGGCCGTGTGCGGCACGCGCTCTACGCGTCGCAGTGCCCGCTGTTCGGAGGCGTCTTCGAGGTGCGGGCGACGGTGAAGGTGGTGGCACCGTTGGTGCCGTCCTTGGCGTACGAGACGTTGTGGCCCGGGACGGTCCAGGTGTGGCCGTCCAGGGTGATGTTCCAGTAGCCGATCGTCTCGCGCAGGACGGGGGCGATCTCCACCCAGCCGAACTGCTTGGGCGGCACATGGACCTGCACCTGTTCGGCGGTGGTGCTCTCCTGGAGCCAGCTGAAGGAGGCGCTGAACTCGGTGGACAGGAACTCGATCGACAGGCCCACGGTCCGGCCGAAGGAGAACTCGGTCCCGGTGGTGTGCGACCAGGTGATGTAGTACTCGGCGTCCCGGCCGGGGCTCTGGTTGTAGAGCACGCGTCCGGCCACGCAGCCCTCGGCGGCCCGGTAGGCGGACGGCTTCTGGAGGGCGACGAACGCGCACTTGTTGGCGTCCGGGCTGAACGCGCACCGCTCGGCGGCCTGCTTGAGCACGATGCCCAGGATGCCGGGCGCGGTGGCGCCGCCGCTGCCGAGCCGCCAGGTGTTGTGGTCGTTGTCCGCGTCGGTGTCGCAGGCGATCCGCTCCACCTTCCGCGCGGTGTGCGGCCAGACGTCCTCGGCCAGCGCGGTCAGACAGCGCGCGGTGTCGAAGCGGTTGCGGACACGGAAGACGGACGGGGTCTGCGTGCCCTTGTCGGCGCCGTCGGGCAGCACCGGTTCGATGAACCACATCTGCTGCTTGCGCGCGGGGTCGCAGTCGGCGAGTTGCAGGTGGTAGGGCCCGAGGACGTCGTCGTCCTCGTCGACGCACTTGCCCTTGAGGCGGTTGACGATGGTGACCGCGCCGAACCGGTCGTCCGTCGGCCGCAGCGACCACTGCTGCCAGGCGAGACCGCGGTCGGGGTCGCGGGTGACGGCGGTGTCGGGCTTGAGGGAGTTCTCCAGGCTCAGCACCTGGTGCGGCAGATCGGCGTTCTCGATGGTCAGGCACTCCAGGGAGCCGGGTCCCGCGCACGGGCCCGAGCCGATCGGGGCGAGGTCCGTCCAGTCGAGCCAGACGTCCTCCCGGCTGCCGTCCCGGGTCCCCGCCGCCAGCCGGGACCGCTGGTAGAGCGTGTCGGAGCCCTTGCCCACGGCGAACACGTCGAAGCCGACGGACTTTCCGCGCGGGGCGCTGTACACGGCGACGGACTGCGCCTTCTCGTCGTCCAGCGCGCGCCAGCCGCCGCCCCAGATGCCGTTGGGGTCGGTCGCGGACGCGGAGCTGGTCTGCGTCCGGTAGGCGACGTGGTCGTCGGCGTCGATGCCGAAGACGGCGAGCCGCCCGTCGGTGTGGGTGGTGACGACGGGCCGTCCGGGCACCGCCGGGCCGATCTTCTGGCTCTTGTCGGTGGCCCAGACACCGGCCGGTCTGTCCGGCGTGCCGGGCGCGGACTGCGTGGTGGTCCACAGCCGGCCGTCGCTGCGGTTGCCGAAGACCTGGAGCAGGGTCCCGGCCTTGCGGAGGTTGACGGCCACGGAGACGTTGCCGGTGTAGCCGGTGCCGATCTCCTCCCAGGCCGGCCAGTTGTCCGCGGGCAGCGGTGTCTGCGACGTGCTCGGCTCCTTCTGCGCGGTCACCCGCAGCCGCCCGTCGTCCTTGCGCGCGACGACGGTGATACGTCCGTCACCGGCCACCACGGCGGCGGGGCTGCCCGCCCAGGTGCCGGGCAGCGCCTCCCACTTGCTCCAGTCCGCGCCGTTGGGCGCCTTCTGGACCCGGTGCCACAGACGGCTGTCGGCTCCCCTGACGAAGAGTTCCAGACGCCCGTCGGTGTTGCCCTCCACGAACCCCTTGGCGTTCGGCGAGGGGCTGCTGTACGTGTTGTCGTTCGCGACGACCGCGGGTGCCCCGGCGACGGACGTGTCCGGCGGGGTGCCCAGGTCGCCCCACGCCGTCCAGTCGCCGTCGGCCTTCTGCCGCTGGATCCACAGATGGCCGTCGGCCCGCCGTACGAACACCGAGGGCCGCTTGTCGAGATCGCGGGCGGTGACGGGGTCGCCCGCCGCCGCGCCCCCGGTGCTGGTCCAGTCGCTCCAGCTGTCGTCCTCCTGGCGGTGCGTCCGCCGGTACACGGTGTCGTCCGTACCCCGGGCGAAGACCATGGCCTCGCCGTCCGCGGTACTGGTCACCACCGGGGTCCCGGCGGGAGAGGCCGCGGTGACGGCGGCGGGACGCGGGGCGGCGGCGGAGGGGGGTGCGGCGGCGACCGGTGCGACACCGGCCACCACCAGGCCCACCGTGGCGAGTAACGCTCTTCCGTCGTACATGGAAACCTCCGGTACGGATGCTTCGGATACGGCGGGGTGACTCTAAGGTCGGCCGGTACGAAGAGAGGGTGAGCGTTCCGCTCAATCACCTGAACCGGCGAGGTGTCGAACGTGAGCCCCACGTTTGAGCGCCGAGAGGAAGGGGGTCCAGGCGCTCCGCGGGAAGAGGAGGACGGGACCGGCGGGGTTCTTGGAGTCGCGCAGGGGGACCAGCGGTGCAAGGTGGAACGTGATCTCAACACAGTCACCGCCTGTGCCGTTGCTGTAGCTGGATCTACGCCAGCGGGCCGCACTCAAGTCGGTCGTCTTTGCGGGCTTCATTGCTGTAGTCCTCTGCTGCTGCCTCGATCAGGGCCAGGGACGCCCCTGGTGCCAACGCGGCGGCCCTAAGCACATCGTACGACTCCCGGTAGTCCATCACGAGCGCCGGATAGTCGATGACTTGGCCACTGTGCAGGCCCTCCATGTACACCAGCGGGGGCGCATCGACAAAGGTCATGATCTTGAGCATGCCCATCATGAGCGGGTGGCTGCCCGAGATTTCCGGAACCAGTTGAAGAATCGACCGCGTGGACCGGATCCTCCCCGCGATGTGCATGAGCAGATCCGCCATGCCCGCAGGCGGCAGCACACGTCGCCGCAGAACCGACTCGTCCATGGTCACCCAGAACTTGGGCGGAGCAGGGTCCGCGAAGACCCGAGCCCGCTTCATGCGGGCAACGACCTTCTCCGTCACCTCTTCCTCGGACGCCCGGGGCATGGCCGCCTGCGTGACAGTCGCCGCGTACGCCTCGTTCTGCAACAGGCCAGGTACGAGCGTCGGCGCCCACTCCTCGATGCTCAGCGCACGTTGCTCCATTTCCGCCACGTCCGCGAAGTACTCGGCGATGCCCACTTGCCGCGCCCGCGCCGCGTCTTCACAGCGCCGCTCGAAAAAGCCGTCCGTGCCCAGCCTTTGATCCGCGTGCCGCGCGAGATCCAGCGGCATCCGCCGCTCGCCCCGCTCGATCTGGCTCAGGAACGAGATCCCCCGGAAGCTGCCCTCGGCCAACTGCTCCAGCGTGAGGCCCGCCGCCTCGCGCTTGAAGCGCAACTCCGCGCCGTAGAAGGAGGGGACGCTCGTCGAGGCGTCGGGATCCTTGCGAGCAGGCATCGCTCATCACCACCGTTTACCAGTCACCGTGCGCAACCCGAACCCCTGGCACGGTACGCCGCGTTACGCCACTGTGTGAGCCACTCGTCACGCATCGCACACAGAAAGGTGTACGCCCGTGTCGCACCCCCACATCAGGGAAGCCGAGGCCCACTTGGCGGAACTGCGCGCCGCGCTCCTGGCGCACGGCATCACGCTGCCCTCGCTGGGACTCGAACTCCCGTCGCTGGCGGCGTCGTACAGCGCACCGCTCGTCGCGCTCGGGAACTGCAACCAGGCCACCGCGCGGGCGCTGACGGCCGCGCTGCGGAAGGGAGCGGCGGGGTGAGGACGTCGCCGCCACCGCTGGCACTGGAACTGGCCGCGCACCCGAGGGCCGTGGCGGAGGTGCGCCGGGCGGTGCGGGAGCACCTCGGCGTGCCGTGCGGCGATGTGCAGCTCTGCGTCAGCGAGTTGCTGGCGAACGTGATCCTGCACGTCGGGGAGGGCGCCCCCGTGTCCGTACGGGTGCGGTGTCCGGACGGGGAGGACGGCCCGGTCCGGGTCGAGGTGGGCGACCGGGAGCCGCACACATGGCTGGTGGCGCGCGAGGCGGGCGAGGAGGAGGAGTCCGGGCGCGGACTCCTCCTCCTCGACGCGGTGGCGCTGCGCTGGGGCGTCACCCCGAACGGCCACGGCAAGACCGTCTGGTGCGATGTGCCCCTGGGCCCGGGAAGCGGGTGAGGATCAGTGGAAGAAGTGGCGCGTGCCGGTGAAGTACATCGTCACGCCCGCCTTCTTCGCGGCGTCCACGACCTGCTCGTCGCGGATCGAGCCGCCCGGCTGCACGATCGCCTTCACCCCGGCCGCAATCAGGATCTCGGGGCCGTCCGGGAAGGGGAAGAACGCGTCCGAGGCGGCGTAGGAACCGCGCGCCCGCTCCTCGCCGGCCCGCTCGACGGCGAGCTTGCAGGAGTCGACGCGGTTGACCTGGCCCATGCCGACGCCGACCGAGGCGTTGTCCTTGGCGAGCAGGATCGCGTTGGACTTGACGGCCCGGCAGGCCCGCCAGGCGAAGGCGAGCTGGGCCAGCTCGTCGGCGGACAGCGCCTCGCCGCTGGCGAGCGTCCAGTGGGCCGGGTCGTCGCCGTCGGCCTGGAGCCGGTCGGTGACCTGGAGCAGCGCACCGCCGTCGATGGGCTTGACCTCGGCCGGGTGGGAGGGCGCGCCCTGCGCCTTCAGCACCCGGATGTTCTTCTTCCTGGCGAGGGCCTCCAGCGCGCCGTCCTCGTAGTCCGGGGCGACGATGACCTCGGTGAAGATGTCCGCGACCTGCTCGGCCAGCTCCTTGCTGACCGGGCGGTTCACGGCGATCACACCGCCGTAGGCGGAGACCGGGTCGCAGGCGTGCGCCTTGCGGTGCGCCTCGGCGACGTCCGCGCCGGTCGCGATGCCGCACGGGTTGGCGTGCTTGATGATCGCCACGCACGGCTCGTCGTGGTCGTACGCGGCACGGCGGGCGGCGTCCGTGTCCGTGTAGTTGTTGTACGACATCTCCTTGCCGTGCAGCTGCTCGGCCTCGGCGAGACCGGCGCCGGTGCCGTCGGTGTAGAGCGCGGCGGGCTGGTGCGGGTTCTCGCCGTAGCGCAGGGTGTTCTTGCGCTCCAGCGTGGCGCCGAGGAACTCGGGGAAGGCCGAGTCGTCGGCGGGCGCGTAGGACGCGGCGAACCAGCCGGCCACCGCGATGTCGTAGGACGCGGTGTGCTGGAACGCCTCGGCGGCCAGCCGCTTGCGGGCGGCCAGGTCGAAGCCGCCGTCGCGGACCGCGGCCAGGACGTCGGCGTACCGCTCGGGGCTGGTGACGACGGCGACCGAGGGGTGGTTCTTGGCGGCGGCGCGCACCATGGAGGGGCCGCCGATGTCGATCTGCTCGACGCACTCGTCGGGCGACGCGCCCGAGGCGACCGTCTCGCGGAACGGGTAGAGGTTGACGACGACGAGACCGAAGGGCTCCACGCCCAGCTCGTCGAGCTGGCGCCGGTGGTCGTCGAGACGCAGGTCGGCGAGGATGCCCGCGTGCACCTTGGGGTGCAGGGTCTTGACCCGGCCGTCCAGGCACTCGGGGAAGCCGGTCAGCTCCTCGACCTTGGTCACGGGCACCCCGGCCGCGGCGATCCGCGCGGCGGTGGAGCCTGTGGAGACCAGCTCGACCCCGGCCTCGTGCAGCCCGCGGGCCAGCTCCTCCAGACCGGTCTTGTCGTAGACGCTGACGAGCGCGCGCCGGATGGGCCGCTTGTTGCTCTCGGCGGTCACAGGATTACTACCTTTCGTCCCTCGATGCGATAGCCGTGCCGGGCGAGCCGGCTCACGACCTCGACGAGCAGCCTTCGCTCGACTTCCTTGATGCGCTCGTGCAGCGCACTCTCGTCGTCCTCGTCCCGGATCTCGACCACGCCCTGGGCGATGACCGGACCGGTGTCGACGCCGTCGTCGACGAAGTGGACGGTGCAACCGGTGACCTTGGCGCCGTACGCGAGCGCGTCACGGACGCCGTGGGCTCCCGGGAAACTGGGCAGCAGAGCCGGGTGCGTGTTCACGAACCGCCCGCCGAAGCGCGCGAGGAACTCCTTGCCCACGATCTTCATGAACCCGGCGGAGACGACGAGATCGGGCTCGTGGGCGGCGACCGCCTCGGCGAGCGCCGCGTCCCACTCGTCGCGGGTGGCGTGGTCCTTGACCCGGCACACGAAGACCGGCAGCCCGGCGCGCTCGGCGCGCGCCAGCCCCTCGATGCCGTCGCGGTCGGCGCCCACGGCGACGATCTCGGCGCCGTACGACTCGGCTCCGGCCTCCGCGATCGCGTCGAGGAGCGCCTGGAGGTTGGTGCCGGATCCGGAGACCAGCACGACGAGGCGCTTGGCCACGGGCTTGGCGGCCACGGTGGGGCCCTTTCTCGGGGAGCTGTTCTTGTACGGTCGTACGAATGCTTCGGGTCCCCGGATACGGGGAACCCTACGAAGCAGCCGACCGCCAGCAACGATACCGGCACTCCTGACGGCCCCCGTGGGACGGGGGCGCGGCCGGGCGGTAGCGTCTGCACCGGCCTGGTACGGGAACGCGCCGGGGACACCCGGGGAACGCAGTGTGCGCTCCGGGCGTTCAAGGGGTGAGGGACGTGCCGGACACCGGTCCGACCAGTTGTGACTCACCAAGGGGAAGACGCTCACTTGATGCCCGACCGCAGCCTGCGCCTCCGCATCCTCCCAACGCTGTCGGCGCGGGGAGGGGAGCGCGGCACCGTGCTGCTGCGGGAGCGCCCCTCCACACCGCCGGACGCGCCCTCGGGCGGCGACAGCGGCGGCACCCCTGAGGACAATCCCTTCGCCCCGCCCGCCGAGGGCACGCCCGACCAGCCGTGGCGGCCCCGGCACCCGGGCGGCCAGGACTCCGGACAGGGCAACGGCCAGGGGCAAGGGCACGGCCAGGGCCAGGGCCAGGGGCCCGGTGGCGGTCCGTCTCCCTGGGGCAGTCAGTGGAGCGACCGGCAGCCCGGCCGCTCCCCCGGCGGGTTCGGCGAGCGGCCCCAGCGTCCCGGGGGACCCGAGCAGCCGGGCGGCGGACCGGGCGGTCCGGGCGGTCCCGGCCGGGGCTCCGGCATGCGCTGGGACCCGACGGACCCCGCCCAGCGCCGCGCCCGCTTCTCCCTGCTCGCCGGTATGTGGGCCGTCTTCTTCGTGCTCTTCGGCTGGTCACCCGTCGCCCTGCTGCTCGGCGCGCTCGCCCTGTACTGGGGCATCAGCGCGCTGCGGTCCGAGCCGCGCCGGGCCGGTGCCGGGGCGGGGACCGGCCCGGCGGCGGGCGGTGCGGGACGGCCGCAGGTGCCGGGCCCGTTCCCGGGGCAGGCGCCGGGGCAGCTGCCTGGGCAGGTCCCGGGGCAGGTCCCGCCGCAGGGGCAGCTGCCTCCGGCTGCGCCCCAGGCGGGCTCCGGGGCAGGTGCGGGGACAGGCGCGGGGGGCAGCAGCCGCCCGCAGCTCACCGCGGCGATCAGCGGCCTGGTCACGGCGTCCCTCGCCCTCGCCCTGGTGCTGGCCGGTTTCGCCGCGCAGTTCGTCTACCGCGACTACTACTCGTGCGTGAACGACTCGCTCACGCACCAGGCCCAGCAGTCCTGCGACCGGCATCTGCCGCAGGAGCTGCGGGGCATGCTCGGCACGGACGACTGAGACCGCGGGCCGCCCGGCCCCTTCAGCACCCGGCCCTTTCAGGGGGACGGGGGCGGCGGGGCGGTCGGCGGTGCGCCGGGCGCGGGTCCGGTGTCCTCCGCTTCCGGCGGCTCCGGTCGGGCGGTGCCGGTGGTGCCGTCGGTACGGGTGGTGCCGCCGGTACGGGTGGTGCCGGTGGGGTCCGTGGTTCCGGAGGTGCCGCTGCCGGTGTTCCCCGGGCTTTCGGTCTCGGCGGTCGCGGGCGCCGTGGGCTCCCAGCCGGCCGGTCCGGGTCCGGCGACCGGCGGGTCCAGCGGCAGCACGTCGTACGGTTCGAGGGCGGCGTCGTAGCCTGCGGGCAGCAGCCGCCCGCCGGTGTCCGCGCCCCGCGCCCCGCTCGCGACGGCCCTGCCGCCGCCGGTGCTCTGGCCCCTGCCGCCGGTGTTCCCGTCCTTGCCGCCGTCGCGCGGCCTCCCGCCCTCGCGGGGCCTGCCGATGCGCTGCCCGGCCGTCTCCGCGATCACCTGGACCCGTACACCGTGGCAGCGCCAGGCCCGGACGAGCACTGCCGTGGGCACCGCCGCCACCGAGGTCCACAGCAGCGCGGCCCCAGCGACCTGCCAGCCCACGGGGCCGAACGCGTCCAGGGTGCCGTTGCCCAGCGGGCCGCCCGCCAGTTCGGCGAGCACCCCGAGCCCGGTCGCGCACAGCAGGCACGCCAGGGCGGCCCCGCCCGCCGCCCGCCGCCACGGCCAGGCCCGCACCCCGGTCAGGGCGCCCGTGGCGTCCGGTACCTCCCGCACCGCCGCGCCCGCCACGAACCAGCCGATGACCAGCCCGGCCGCCACCGGCACCGCTGCCGTCAGCAGATGCAGCGGCGTACCCGGGCCCGCGTCCGGCACCGCCGCCAGCAGCGGGAAGGGCGGCAGCAGCGGCGCCGGGTCGGAGGCGAACGGGCCGACGGTGTGCCCGACGCCGAGCGCGAAACCGGGCCCGAGCGTGTACGCCGCCGCCCACAGCACCGCGTTCGGCAGCAGCGCCAGACAGAGCAGCAGGATCGCGAACCGGCCCGACCAGCCCTCCGTCAGCCGCAGGAAGGCGCCCTGCGCGGCCCCGCCGTGCCCCACCAGCGACACCCCGAGCACCAGCGCGCCGCCGCCGACGAAGACCACGGCACCGGCACCGGCCGCCCGGGAGGCGGCGCCCAGGCGCGCGCGGGGCCCGGGAGCGAGCAGCAGGCGCCGCACGCCGGGTGAGAACCGGCGCAGCGCCTGCTCCAGGGGCGCGCGCGGGCAGCCGTACGCCGCCCAGACGCCGCTGCCCGCCGCCGCCGCGACGGTGCACGGCACCCACAGCAGCGTCGAGAACCACGCCGGGTGCAGCGCCCCGCCCGCCGCGTAGACCACCGCGCCGGTCGCGACCGCCAGATAGCCGCCGACCACACCTGCCCAGGCGGTGCGCGGGGGCACCAGCGGCCCGCCGTCGCCGCTGTCGGTCGCGTCCCGCGCCGCCCGGTGCACCAGCAGCAGCGGCGCCACGGCCAGCAGCAGCGGGATCAGCCCGATGGGCGCGGGCGCGCCGGTGAGGGTGTCGGCGCGGACCAGTCCGGCGCCGTGCGCCAGCAGCCACAGCGCGGTGGCCGTGTGCAGCGCGCCGCCCGGCCCGCTGTCGGGGTACGGCGAGCTGATCCACAGCACGATGCCGAGCACGGCGAACGAGCCGAGACCGAGCCCGGCCGCGACCACCCCGCCCAGGAGACCGGCGCCGAGTCCGGGTGAGCGGTCCCGCACCCGGGCGCGCAGGCGTGGCAGCGGCGGACGTCCATGGGTCGTCTGGATCACGCCCGCCATGCTCCCAACGTCACACGCATTCCCGGCGCAACAGGCGAACCTCCGCTGTGTCGCTCAATATACGTTTATGTGCCTATTCACACGGAGGGACGCACTGTGACGAGCAGTCATACGAAGCCGCTGCCCCCGCCCCCGCCCCCGGGCGCCCGACACACCGGTACCGACGCCCCTCTGACGCCCGCTCAGACCGGCGTCCCGCTGACGCCCGCTCAGGCATTCGACGCGCTGTACGCCTTCTGCGCTCCCGCCCTCGTCCGCCAGTCCTACCTGCTCACCGGCCGCCGGGACCGCGCCCGCGAGGCCGTGGAGCGCGCCTTCCAACTGGCCTGGCAGCGCTGGCCCGAAGTCGCCCACGACCGCGACCCGGCGGGCTGGATGCGCGCGCTGGCGTACGACTGCGCCCTCTCCCCCTGGTACCGCTTCCTGCCCCGCAACCGGATCCCCGACCCGCCCCCCGCGCCCGCCGACCGCGCCCTCCAGCACGCGCTGCTGCGCCTCCCGCCGTCCTACCGGCGCACGCTCGTCCTCTACGACGGTGTCGGCCTCGATCTGCCGGAGACCGCGGCGGAGACCGAGGCGAGCACCCCGGCGACGGCCAACCGGCTGATGCACGCCCGCGAGGCCGTCGCCGCCTGCCTGCCCGAACTGGCCGACCCGGCGGAACTCCACCGCCGTCTGGTACGGCTCGGCTCCGCCTGGCACCTCGCCGCGACCGGCCCCGCGAAGGGGACCGCGATGGGGACCGCGATGGGCCCGGGGGTGGCGGTGGCCGCGGGTGCGGGGATCGCGGTGGGGAGCGTGGTGGGCGCGGGCGCCGCGGTGCGCGCCGGGGTCCCTGTCGTCGGGGCCCCGGCGGGGCCGGGGGCGGCTCCGGGCGCTGGGTCCGGGACCGGGGCGGGAACCGGGACCGGGACCGGGGTGCCTGCCGGGCCGGCAACTCCGGTGGCGGTGCGCACCGCCGGGGAGCGCAGCACCCGCTTCTGGACGCGGTCCGCCATCGCGTTCACCGTCACCATCATCGGCGCCACGGCGCTCACCCTGCACACCGCGCCCACCCGCTACTTCGCGCCGGTCTCCCCCGGCCACGCGGTCCAGGGCCTCCCGGTGCCGGGCGCGCTCGGCCCGCTGTCGCAGCAGGAGCAGCGACTGCGGGCCGCGCTGAAGAAGCAGGCCGACGCCGGACCGGAGCGGCTGGCACCCGAGGCCCGGTGACCCGGCCGCCCGCGCGGCTTCGGCCCCGGATACGGCGGTGGGCCCGCACCCGGCATGTCGCCGGGCACGGGCCCACCGCTGCTCCGCTTACGCGGAGGCGCTTTCCCAGTGGCTTTCTCAGGCGCTGAGGATGGCGCGGGCCAGCTTGGCCGTCTCGGTCGGGGTCTTGCCGACCTTGACGCCCGCGGCCTCCAGGGCCTCCTTCTTCGCCTGGGCGGTGCCGGACGAACCGGAGACGATGGCACCGGCGTGGCCCATGGTCTTGCCCTCGGGCGCGGTGAAGCCCGCGACGTAGCCGACGACCGGCTTGGTCACGTTGGCCTTGATGAAGTCGGCCGCGCGCTCCTCGGCGTCGCCGCCGATCTCACCGATCATGACGATCAGGTCGGTGTCGGGGTCGGCCTCGAACGCGGCGAGCGCGTCGATGTGCGTGGTGCCGATGATCGGGTCACCGCCGATGCCGACGGCCGTCGAGAAGCCGATGTCCCGCAGCTCGTACATCATCTGGTACGTCAGCGTGCCGGACTTCGAGACCAGGCCGATGCGGCCCGGCTTGGTGATGTCGCCCGGGATGATGCCGACGTTCGACTGGCCCGGGGTGATGATGCCGGGGCAGTTCGGGCCGATGATCCGGGTCTTGTTGCCCTTCTTGCCGGCGTACGCCCAGAAGGCCGCCGAGTCGTGCACGGCGATGCCCTCGGTGATCACGACGGCCAGCGGGATCTCGGCGTCGATGGCCTCGACGACCGCGTCCTTGGTGAACTTCTCCGGCACGAAGATGACGGAGACGTCGGCCCCGGTCTTCTCGATGGCCTCGGCGACGGTGCCGAACACCGGTACCTCGGTGCCGTCGAAGTCCACGGTCTGACCCGCCTTGCGCGGGTTCACGCCGCCCACGACGTTGGTGCCGTCGCCCAGCATGAGCTTGGTGTGCTTCATGCCCGTGGAGCCGGTCATGCCCTGGACGATGACCTTGCTGTCCTTGTTGAGCCAGATAGCCATGGTGTGTTGGTGTCCTCGTCCTGAGTGCTTACTTGGCGGCGTGGGCCAGCTCGGCTGCCTTGTCGGCCGCGCCGTCCATGGTGTCGACGCGCTGCACCAGCGGGTGGTTCGCGTCGGTGAGGATCTTCCGGCCCAGCTCGGCGTTGTTGCCGTCGAGGCGGACGACCAGCGGCTTGGTGACCTGCTCGCCGCGGTCCTCCAGGAGCTTCAGCGCCTGGACGATGCCGTTGGCGACCTCGTCACAGGCGGTGATGCCGCCGAAGACGTTGACGAACACGGACTTGACGTCCGGGTCGCCCAGGATGATCTCCAGGCCGTTCGCCATGACCTGGGCGGAGGCGCCACCGCCGATGTCCAGGAAGTTGGCGGGCTTGACGTTGCCGTGCTGCTCACCGGCGTACGCGACGACGTCCAGGGTGCTCATGACGAGACCCGCGCCGTTGCCGATGATGCCGACCTCGCCGTCGAGCTTGACGTAGTTGAGGTTCTTCTCCTTGGCGGCGGCCTCGAGCGGGTTGGCCGCGGCCTTGTCGTGGAGCTCCTCGAAGTCCGGGTGACGGAACTCGGCGTTGTCGTCCAGCGACACCTTGCCGTCGAGGGCGATGACCTCACCGGAGGCGACCTTGGCCAGCGGGTTGACCTCGACCAGGAGGGCGTCCTCCTTGATGAAGGTGTCCCACAGCGTGACCAGGACGTTCGCGACCTTGTCCGCGACCTCGGCCGGGAACTTCGCGGCCTCGACGATCTCGCGGGCCTTCTCCGGGGTCACGCCGTCGATGGCGTCGATCGGGGTCTTGGCGACGGCCTCGGGGCGGGTGGCCGCGACCTCCTCGATCTCCATGCCGCCCTCGACGGAGGCGATGGAGAGGAAGGTGCGGTTCGCGCGGTCGAGGAGGAAGGAGACGTAGTACTCCTCGACGATCTCGGGGGCCGTCTCGGCGATCATCACCTTGTGGACCGTGTGGCCCTTGATGTCCATGCCGAGGATGTCCGTCGCGCGCGCGACGGCCTCGTCCGGGGTGGCGGCGAGCTTCACACCACCGGCCTTGCCGCGACCACCGACCTTCACCTGCGCCTTGACGACGGACTTGCCGCCCAGACGCTCGGTGATCTCGCGCGCCGCCTCAGGCGTGTCGATGACTTCACCGGCCAGCACCGGTACATCGTGCTTGGCGAAGAGGTCCCTCGCCTGGTACTCGAACAGGTCCACGCGCTTCCGTCCCTATCAGTGATCTCGCGGTTCGTTGGATGCGTGGGCGTGCCGCGAAGGGCAACGTGACGTCCGCGTGTCACAAGGGGGGCGCACACGGTGTCCGAGCGCGCGGCATGTCCATCTCGCAGGTTATCGCCGCTTGCCGGGGCGCCATAAATCCAGGGTCACACGTGAGCGGTGATACCTGTCACATGATGCCGTCCCACCTGGCACCGCGTGCCGCGCGACGGCCGGTCCCGCGAGGTCTCACCGGGCTGGGGTTGACCCGGTGAGACCCCTGGAAGAGCCCCGAGGGGGGCTCGGGCCGGCTGATCCCCACCCCAATGGGGACCAGCCGGTCCTTCCGCAGGTTCCGAGGGGACGACCGGAGAAACCGACGGCTTTCGGCCATCCGGGTCCGCTGGGTCCCGCGGAGGCGTCCGTGCGAGGGGCACCGATACTCGCACGCGCCTCCCGTCGCCGCGCAAGCCCCTGTTACTGATGAGTAGGACGGGCTTCTCCCTTGTCCGGCCTTGTCCAATTTCATCCGGCCCCGCCTTCCGCTCGGAGCGCTTCACGCCGTCGCGGGGACGGGCAGCGGGCGCTTCTCGATCGCCGCGGCCATCACCTCCGGGAACAGGTCGGGGGTGCAGGCGAAGGCCGGTGAGCCGAGCGCCGCCAGCGCCGCCGCGTGCTCCCTGTCGTAGGCGGGCGCCCCCTCGTCGGAGAGCGCGAGCAGCGTCACGAACTGCACCCCCGACGCCTGCATCGCCGCGACCCGCTTCAGCATCTCGTCGCGGATGCCTCCCTCGTACAGGTCGCTGATCAGCACCACCACCGTCTCGGCGGGCCGGGTGATCTGCGACTGGCAGTACGCCAGCGCCCGGTTGATGTCCGTGCCGCCGCCGAGCTGGGTGCCGAAGAGCACGTCGACCGGGTCGTCGAGCTGGTCGGTGAGGTCCACGACCGCCGTGTCGAACACGACGAGCCGGGTGCTGATCGACCGCATCGACGCCAGCACCGCCCCGAACACCGAGGCGTAGACCACCGAGGCCGCCATCGACCCGGACTGGTCGATGCAGAGAATGACCTCCTTCTTCACCGACTGGGACGCCCGCCCGTAGCCGATCAGCCGCTCCGGCACGATCGTGCGGTACTCGGGCAGATAGTGCTTGAGGTTGGCCGCGATGGTGCGGTTCCAGTCGATGTCGTGGTGGCGGGGCCGGCTGATGCGGGCGCTGCGGTCCAGGGCGCCGCCGAGCGTGGCCCGGGTGCGCGTGGCGAGCCGCTTCTCCAGGTCCTCCACCACCTTGCGCACCACGGCCCGCGCCGTCTCCTTCGTCGTCTCGGGCATCGCCTTGTTGAGCGACAGCAGCGTGCCGACGAGGTGCACGTCCGCCTCCACCGCCTCCAGCATCTCCGGCTCCAGCAGCAGCGCGGACAGGCCGAGCCGGTCGATGGCGTCCCGCTGCATGACCTGGACGACGGAGGAGGGGAAGTACGTCCGGATGTCCCCGAGCCAGCGCGCCACCGAGGGCGCCGAGGCGCCCAGACCCGCCGAACGGTCCCGCGCGCCCCGGCCCTGCGGCTTGTCCCCCTTGCCGTAGAGCGCGGCCAGGGCCGCGTCCATCGCCGCGTCCCGCCCGGTCAGCGCGCAGCCGGTGCCGTCCGCCGCGTCCCCGCCGAGCACCAGCCGCCACCGCCGCAACCGCTCCTGCCCGGGGTCCCCCGCGCCCTCGGCCGCATCCGTCACTGCGGCCGCCCCGGTGATGTCCGCCGCGTCCGTCACTCCGGTCGTGCCCGTCATGCTCCCCACATCCCTCATGTCCCCCGTGGTCCTGCCGTTGTCCCCCGTGGCCCTGCCGTCCCCCGTGCCCCCGCCGTCTCTGCCGTCCCCCGTGGCCCTCATGCCTCCCGCGTGCGGGCCGGTCTCCTCTGGTGCCCCGGCCGCCCCGCTCCCCTCCGCCGGTGTCATCGCGCCGCCCCCGCGTACGCGTCACCGGTCTCCGCCACGGCTCCCGGGCCGGAACCCGCCGCCCCCGCCCCGGCTCCGCTCTCGTCCAGACCGAGCAGCAGCCGCACCACCGGCAGCACCGCTCCGGCCCGCTCGGGGTCGAGGTCCGCGGCGAAGCCGGGCGTGCCCGCCGCCGGGCTCCCGGCCGGGCCGCCCCCGTCGTGGGCCGGGCCGCGCCGCACCAGTTCCCCGAGGGTTCTGCGCACCCCGGACTCGTACGCCGAGAAGGTGCGCCGCAGCAGCGGCAGCACGTCCGTGAAGGCGTCCGCCGGGACTCCGGTCAGCCAGGCGTCCACCAGCCCGAGCAGCCGCTCGTCGTGCACGAGCAGCATCCCGCCCCCGCCGCCGACGAAGCCCTCGATCCACGCGGCGGCGTCCGGCGGCGGTGTGCCCGGGGAGAGGGCGAGCCCCATGAACCGGGCGGCCCGGTCCTGGGCGATCTCCCCCTCGTCGAGCAGCAGCCGCACCGCCCGGCCCCGCACGACGCCGGGCACGGTGTCCCGGCCGGACAGGGTCCGGAGCACGCCGTGCCAGCGGGCGCGCAGATCGCCGTGGCGGGCGTCGAGGGTGTCCCCGAGCAGGCCCACCGCCGTGTGCACGGCGTCCACATGACGGCGCATCTCCTGCGCCGCGTCCGTGTCCAGGCCGACGCAGGCCGGGGGCAGTCCGACGAAGACGCGCTCGGCCAGCCCCGCGGCGACCCCGGCCAGGGCCTCGGTGTCCGTGCCGCGCACATCGCCGTAGCGCAGCGAGCGGACCAGGGCGGGCAGGGCCTGCGCGAGATGCCCGACGTCCGCGTCGAGCGCCGCGCGGTCCGCGAGCACCCGCATCACCACCGGCAGCGCGTCCGGCAGTTCGGCGAGCAGGCAGCGCTCGGCGAGGGCGGTCACCTCGGCGAGGATGTCCGTGCCCACGGCGTCCGCCTCCGCCCTGGCGGTGGCGGCGGAGAGCACGGTGGTCCCCCACACCCCGGCCTCCGCCACCCGCACCGACAGCTCCGGCTCCCAGCGCAGCCGCCAGGTCTCGCGGAAGGTGCCGGTGCTGCCCCGAGAGGCGGCGGGCTCGCCCCAGTCGACGCCCAGCAGGCGCAGCCGGTGCAGCAGCCTGCTGCGGCCGGCGTCGGTCTCCTTGCGCAGGTCGAGCTCCAGCTCGCGCTCCAGCGCCTCCGGCTTGAGCCGCAGCCTGCGCTGAAGGCGGGTCAGGTCCCGCTGCAACGGCACCGCGGGCGCCGCTTCCGGCACCTCGCCCAGGACGTCCCCGACGACGAGCCGGTCGCGCACCAGGGCCAGCGGCACGTCCGATCCCTCGCACATCACCGCCCGCACCGCGTCGGTGGTCTCGCTCAGCCCCGGCAGCGGACGGCCCCGCATCGCCGCGAGCGTCTCGGCCAGCCGTACCGCCTCGATGACATGCGCGGAGGAGACGATCCGGTCCTCCTCGCGCAGCAGCCCGGCCACCTTCGTCAGCCATCGCTCGACCGGCCGGTCCGGCACGCCGAACAGGTGCGCGTACCAGCCGGGCGCGTCGATGCCCGCGCCGTACCCGCTGAACCGGGACAGCCTGCGGTGCGTCCACGGCACCCAGGTCATGTCCGTCTTGACCTTGGGCAGCCCCTTGAGCAGCGCCCGGTCTGCGGTGACGGTGGCCCGGTGCCGCAGCGCGGGCACGTGCCAGGCCCCGCACACCACGGCCACGCCGTCCCCGAACTCCCGCTGCGCCGCCCGCACCTGGAGCCGCATGTGTGCCTCGCGCACGAGGTCACGGTCCCGGCTCCCGTACGTCTCGCGCAGCGCGCCCATGGCCTCCTCCAGCACCAGGAACGGGGCGAACGCGTCCTTGCTCCCCGGGCCCCGGTGCTCGACGACGTCCTCCCACCAGCGCTCGGGGTCGTCGTATCCGGCCGTCGCGGCGAGCACGGCGAGCGGATCGACCCGCACGTCGGCGCCAGGGGCCGGGACGGAGCCGGGACCGGTGGTGGTCCCGCTGTCCGGTTCGGCGGGGTCGGCCGGATCGCCGGGGTCGGCTGGGTTGTCGGGAGCGGCTGGGTTGTCGGGATCGGCTGGGTTGTCGGGGTCGACGGGATCGGCGGCGCCCGTGTCGGCGTCGTCCGTGGGGCCGGTCACCGCCTCTTCCTCTTCCGCCTGCCACGCCAGGGTGTGGGTGGCCGGGAGGTCGATGAAGCGGGCGGGCACCCCGTGCTCCAGCGCCCAGCGCAGGGCGACCCACTCCGGGGAGAAGTCGGCCAGCGGCCAGAACGCGGAGCGGCCGGGCTCGTCCACCGCGTGGGCGAGGAGGGCGACCGGTGGCCGCATGTCCTCGTCGGCGGCGAGCGCGATCAGCGCGTCCGCCTCCGGCGGGCCCTCGATCAGCACCACCGGGGGCCGGGCGGCGTCCAGCGCCGCCCGCACCGCCCGCGCCGAACCCGGCCCGTGGTGCCGCACCCCGAGCAGCAGCGGCCCCGCCCCGGCCCCGCGGCTCTCCCTCTCCTTCTCGCCGTCCCGGCCGTTCCCCTTCTCGCCCTTCCGGCCGTTCTCCTTCTCGCCGTTCCGCCCGTCGCTCCGCTCAGCGCCTGTCACGCCGTCCCCCCTGTGCGCGTCGTCCCCGTCCGCCCGTCCAGCTCGGCTCCTCGTCGGCACCGGCCCGCACGGCGCCGTCCCCCGCGCCGTGCCCCGTGACTCCCGTGCCAGTCACGCGCTCACCTCCCGGCAGGCCCGGTAGAAGTCCTTCCAGCCGTCGCGCTCGCGGACGACGGTCTCCAGGTACTCCTGCCAGATGACGCGGTCGGCCGCCGGGTCGCGGACCACGGCGCCGAGGATGCCCGCGGCGACGTCCCCGGCCCGCAGCACACCGTCGCCGAAGTGCGCGGCCAGCGCGAGCCCGTTGGTGACGACGGAGATCGCCTCGGCCGTGGACAGCGTGCCGCTGGGCGACTTGAGCTTCGTACGGCCGTCCGCGGTGACGCCGTCGCGCAGTTCGCGGAAGACGGTGACCACGCGGCGGATCTCGTCCACGCCGTCCGGGACGGACGGCAGGTCGAGGGAGCGGCCGATCTGGTCGACGCGGCGCGAGACGATGTCGACCTCGGCGTCGGGGGTCTCCGGCAGCGGCAGCACCACGGTGTTGAACCGCCGGCGCAGCGCGCTCGACAGGTCGTTGACCCCGCGGTCGCGGTCGTTGGCCGTGGCGATCAGGTTGAAGCCGCGGACCGCCTGCACCTCCTGGCCCAGTTCCGGTATCGGCAGGGTCTTCTCCGACAGAATCGTGATCAGGGTGTCCTGCACATCGGCGGGGATGCGGGTCAGCTCCTCGACACGGGCGGTCATGCCCTCCGCCATGGCCCGCATGACCGGGCTGGGCACCAGGGCGTCGCGGCTGGGGCCGTGCGCGAGCAGCCGCGCGTAGTTCCAGCCGTAGCGGATGGCCTCCTCCGGGGTGCCCGCCGTGCCCTGCACCAGCAGCGTGGAGTCGCCGCTGACCGCGGCGGCGAGGTGCTCGGAGACCCAGGTCTTGGCGGTGCCGGGCACACCGAGCAGGAGCAGGGCGCGGTCGGTCGCGAGCGTGGTGACGGCGACCTCGACGATCCGCCGCGGGCCGACGTACTTCGGTGTGATCACCGTGCCGTCCGGCAGGGTGCCGCCGAGGAGATAGGTCGCCACGGCCCACGGCGACAGCTTCCAGCGGGCCGGGCGCGGCCGGTCGTCCTGCGCCGCCAGCGCGGCCAGTTCGGCGGCGAAGGCGTCCTCGGCGTGCGGGCGCAGCGACTGCGCGCTCTGTTCCTCGCCCGTGTTCGCGGGCGCGGAGTGCTCGTGGCTCGGTTCGACGGACGTCGGTTCAACGGTCACAGACATGGCTGAGGCCCCCTCCAGCTCGGCCGGTTCGGATCTGCCACCAACCGTGCACCACCCCACTGACAATGCGTTCCGACCTGCGAAAACGCTCTCGCGAGGCCGATTGTCAGTGGGGGGATCTACCTTCGATGGCATGACTCAGCAGGGGGTGCGCTGGACCGCGGACCAGGTGCTGGCACTGGCACCTGACCCCGCGTCACGCAAAGCGGGAAGCAAACTCGGCACGGCGGGACCGTGGTCCGAGACGGGGAGTGCGGACGAAGGGACGGTGTGGGGGCTGTGCAAAGGCAGCGGCAGCAAGCCGTATCAGACGGTCGTGGACCTCGCCGACGCGGCGGGTCCCGCGTACAAGTGCAGTTGTCCGAGCCGTAAGTTCCCGTGCAAGCACGCGCTCGGGCTGCTGCTGGTGTGGGCGGGCGGCGAGAGCGCGCTCGCGACCGTGCCCGAGGAGCGGGCGCCCGAGTGGGCCGCGCAGTGGCTGGCGGGCCGACGCAAGCGGACCGCGGACAAGGCGGAGCAGCGGGCGGGGCAGGAGGCCCGGGGCGCCGCCGATCCGGAGGCGGCGCGGCGGCGTGCGGAGCGCCGGGCCGAGCGGATCAGCGCCGGGGCGGCGGAGCTGGAGCAGCGGCTGTCCGATCTGCTGCGCGGCGGTCTGGCCGCGGCGGAGCAGGCGGGGTACGGGCTGTGGGAGGAGACCGCGGCCCGCATGGTCGACGCGCAGGCGCCGGGGCTCGCGGCCCGGGTGCGGGAGCTGGGCGCGATCCCGTCGTCCGGACCGGGCTGGCCGGTGCGGCTGCTGGAGGAGTGCGCGCTGCTGCATCTGCTGGACCAGGGCTGGCTGCGCCACGAGCGGCTGCCCGGTGAGCTGGCGGCGACGGTCCGCTCCCGGGTGGGCCTGCCCGCTGCGGCGGACGGCCCGCCGGTGCGCGACCGCTGGCTCGTCCTCGCCCAGTACGACACGGCGGACGCGAAGCTGACCACCCGCCGCATCTGGCTGCACGGCGAAGCGTCCGGGCGTACGGCACTGCTGCTGTCCTACGGCGCGGCCGGCCGGGCACCGGAGATGTCGCTGCCGGTCGGCCTGGCGCTGGACGCGGAGGTGGCCGCGTTCCCGGGCGCCGGGCGGCAGCGCGTGGCCCTGGGCGAGCGGTTCGCCGCCCCGGCGCCCGCCCGAATACGCCCGCCCGGGGTGACGACGGCCGAGGCGGCGGCGCGCTACGGCGAGGCACTGCGGGACGACCCCTGGCTGGAGTCGGTCCCGGTGACGCTGCGGGACGTGGTGCCGGTACCGGCCGGGGACTCCTGGCAGCTGGCCGACGCCGGGACGGACCGGGCGCTGCCCCTGACCGCGGCGGCCGGCGGCCGCCCGGGGCTGTGGCGGCTGGTGGCCCTGTCGGGCGGTGCGCCGGTCACGGTGTTCGGCGAGTGCGGGCACCGCGGGTTCACCCCTTTGACGGTCTGGCCGCAGGGCGACGGAGAAGCGGTGACGCTGTGCTGATGTCCTATACACCGTCTGCGACGTTCGCCCCGGTCGGAGGGGTCCTGGTGTCCGGCATCGGAGTGACGTCGGGGCGAACCGCGGGGCGCGCCGAGCGCAGCGGGAAGTCTCACCCGAAAGGCGCACCCCGGCCCCGGCGGCCCCGGCAGCACCTCACGAGCCCGCCCTTCCTCCTCGGACGCACGCATTTCTCCCGGCTCACGCATTTCTTCCGTACCAGGGGAAACCCGGACCGGGTGACCCTCCGAGCACCCTCAGGCACCCGGCAACGGAAAGGACGCTCATGATCAGGACCTCCGCCCCGGTGGAAGCGCCCGCAGCGGGCGCCTGGGAGGAGTTGGTCACCACCGCCCTGCTCGGCACCGACCGGCGCAGGCCCCCGGCGGGCGCGCCCGGCCGGGACGCCCCGGCGGCCCTGCTGGACGCGGCGGCCGAACAGACCGTGGCCCGGCGCGCGGGCCTGCTCCCGGCGCCCGCGGCCGAGCGGATCCCGCAGGCGCCCGCCGACCCGCGTCCGGCCCTGCCGCCCGCCGCGGCCGACCGGCTCGCCATGCTGCTGGCCGACCGACCCGGCGCGGGCGGCGGCGGACGCAGGGGCACCGCACCGGACCTCATGGAACTGCTGCCCCAGTGGCTCGCGGCGGCCGACGCGCACGGGTACGCGGCGCCCGCGCAGGCGCTCCCGGCGCTGCTGGACGCGGCCCGGGGGCGTACGGATCTGCGGCCCGCCGCGCTGGCCTTCGCCGGTCCGCGCGGGCTGTGGCTGGCCCGGCTGAACCCGGAGTGGCGGTTCGCGCTGCGGGCGGCCTCCGGCAGTGGTGCCGCGCTGCCCGGCCCCGAGGACACCGGCGGGGTCCGCCGCCTGTGGGAGGAGGGCCTGTTCGCCGAGCGGGTCGCGCTCCTCGCGGCGGTACGGCGGCAGCGACCGGACGCGGCCCGCGACCTGCTCGCCGGCACCTGGGCCACCGAGCGGGCCGAGGACCGGCTGATGTTCCTGGACTCGCTGCGCACCGGACTCGGCCCCGCCGACGAGCCGTTCCTGGAACAGGCCCTCGGCGACCGCAGCCGCAACGTCCGGTCGACCGCCGCGGAGCTGCTGTCGGCGCTGCCCGGGTCGGCGCTGGCCGCGCGGATGGCGGACCGGGCCGCCGCCTGTGTCGCCGTCGACCGCACGGGCGGCACCCCGGTGATCGCCGTTGAGGCCCCTCACGAGTGCGACGCGAGCATGGAGCGCGACGGTGTCGTCCCCAGGGCTCCGTCAGGGAGGGGTGAGCGGTCGTGGTGGCTGGGCCAGCTGCTGGAGGCCGCCCCGCTCGGCACGTGGTCCGCGCGCCTGGGCGGGCGCGCGCCGCAGGAGATCGTGGCGCTGCCGGTGGCGGACGACTGGCAGGGCGAGCTGCACGCGGCCTGGTGCCGGGCCGCCGTACGGCAGCGGGACGCCGTGTGGGCGCGGGCGCTCCTCGGGGAGCCCGCGGCACCCGAGGCCGGTGGGCCGGGCGCGGTGTCCCTGGCCGAGCGCGCCAAGCTGCTCGGCACGCTGGGCGCCGCCGAACGGGCCGACTGGGTCGCCGGGTTCATCGCGGCGCACGGTCTGTCCGAGGCGTTTCAGCTGCTCGGGATGTGTGCGGTGCCGTGGGCCGGACCGCTCGGACGGGCGGTGGTCGACGCGCTCAACATCGCGCGGGACGCAGGGAGCTACCCATGGAGTTTCAGTGGTGTGATGGGACTGGCCGAGCGCTGTCTGGACCCGGTGGAGGCGGCCCGGCTCGACGGGCTGCTGGCGGTGCCGGACGAGACGGAGGACACCTCGCCCGGCGCCGGGGGGTACTGGGCGGAGGCGTTCCAGCGGCTGGTCACCACCTTGCGCCTGCGCCGGACGATGGCCGAGGAACTGGCGCCCGCCCCCGGCTGAGCACCACCCCGCCCCCGTGCGGCGCCCGCCTCGGGGCACCGGGCGCGCGGGGACGGCGCGGGGCCCGGTGGCACGGGGGCGACGGGCCGGGGCCGTGCGTTCAGATCGAGCCGGCCCGGGGTGCGGCGCCAGGGCCGGAAGGCCCAGCCCCCTCCCGGCGGGAAACCCTGTCCGGGCGGGAAATCCTGTCCGGGCGGGAGGCCCTACGCCTGGGCAGGCTGGCGGGCGTTGGCGCGGACCCAGTCGACGATCGCCTGGGTGGTCGCGCCGGGGGTGAAGATCTCCGCGACGCCCTTCTCCTTCAGCGGCGCGATGTCCGCCTCGGGGATGATGCCGCCGCCGAAGACGACGATGTCCTCGGCCTCGCGCTCGCGGAGCAGGTCGATCACGGCGGCGAACAGCGTGTTGTGCGCGCCGGAGAGGATGGACAGGCCGATCGCGTCGGCGTCCTCCTGGATCGCCGTGCCGACGATCTGCTCCGGGGTCTGGTGGAGGCCCGTGTAGATGACCTCCATACCGGCGTCGCGCAGCGCCCGCGCGATCACCTTCGCACCGCGATCGTGGCCGTCGAGCCCCGGCTTGGCCACCACCACGCGGATCGGACCGGCTGCCACACCCATCACTGCCTCCATGAAGCGACTTCCTACGCCCACCACGGGACGGACGCCCCGCACCACGTCGTCCGGGGAAGTGAACGAACGTTATCTCCAGCATCCCGCACCCGGCAGTTTCACGGCACGGAGCGAGGGGGAAATCACACGCAGGGACAACCGCTCGGCCACCTCGGGCAGGAGCGGACGCACGAGCGACGGCACGGAGCGGACCACGCCGCGCACGGGGGACCCGCGGACCGCCTCCCCGTGCACCGCGCACCGTTCCCCGCCGCCCCGCCCCGGAAGCCGCGGCCGGGCCCCCGCGCCTCCGGGACCCGGGCCGGGGGAGCCGGTCGTCACCCGGCGCCCCGGCGAGAGCACCAGGGACGGACCGGCGGGCGCGCGGGGCGCCTCGCCGCGACCGCCCATGAGAGCACCGGGGGGACAGAGCCGTCCTCCCGCGTGCCGACAGGAGGTCGGCCATGAAGGTCACCAGCGTCGCAGACCCGATCCTGCCGTTCTGCCAGCGTCTGCTCCCGGCCCGGGTCGCGGGCCTCTCACTGGACCTGCTGAAGGCCACGGCCCTCGAACTGGCGATCCTCGCCGGGCACGTCCTCCTCTATCCCTCGGGGATCGTCCAGGAGCGCCGCGCCGCCGCGGGCCCGGCGCCCGCGCCGGACGCCGCCGCCCAACTGCCCGTCGAGGCCAAGCCGCCGGTGGTCCTGCTGCACGGCTTCATCGACAACCGCTCGGTCTTCGTCCTGCTGCGCCGCAGCCTCGCCCAGCACGGCCGGCATCAGGTGGAGTCCCTCAACTACTCGCCGCTGACCTGCGACATCCGCACCGCGGCCGAACTGCTCGGGCGGCACATCGAGGAGATCTGCGAGCGCACCGGCAGCAGCCGGGTGGATGTCGTCGGCCACAGCCTCGGCGGCCTGATAGCCCGTTACTACGTGCAGCGGCTCGGCGGCGACCTGCGTGTGCGCACCCTCGTCACCCTGGGCACGCCGCACGCGGGCACCCGGGTCGCCCCGCTGGCCAACGCACATCCCATCGTCCGCCAGATGCGCCCGGGTTCGGAACTGATCGAGGAGCTGTCCCGTCCGGCGCCCGGCTGCCGTACGTACTTCGTGAGCTTCTGGAGCGACCTCGACCACCTGATGGACCCGCTGGAGTCGGCCTGCGTCGACCATCCGGACCTCAGCGCGGAGAACGTCCGGGTGAGCGGCATCGGCCATCTCGCGCTCTGTGTGCACCCCGCCGTGGCCGGGGGGATACGCGAGGCCCTGGACACCGTGCGTCCCGGCGACCCGTCGGCCGCCCGGAACGGAGAGCGGGGCGGGGACGGAGCCGGGGACGGCGGGGTCACCGTGGCCTGACCGGTGGCCTGACCCCGTGGCCTGACCCCTGGCCTGACACTCCCCCACCGGACACCGGCCGCCCGCCTGGGGACCGGCATTGGCCCATCAGGGTCGAACATCACCTCGAACACAGGGCCAAGGCTCTGTCCGCAGTCCGCCGAATCACGGCCGATTGCCCGTTTCCCGTCGGCGGGAAACCTGCCGAAGATTGTCGCGCCCGCGTACCGCCGGGTACAGTCGCCGCACTGCTCTGGCAGCCCCTGTTGTCGAGGCGAAAGAGAAGTTGGTGAACGACCGCCACCCGTCGGGGACCGCGATGCCCCCGGCTCCGGCCTCCGACGACGCCCCGGCGCCCTACGCGCCGTACGGCGGACAGGAAGCCGCCTACGGCGACTTCACCACGTACGGCGACCACGGCGCCACCGGTTTCCACACCGGCGCCCACAGCACGGCCGGTTTCCCGGCCGACCCGCTCTTCGGTGACCTCCCCGACGGCGGCACGACCGGCGCGTACGACACCACCCAGTGGTCCACCGGCAGCCACCAGACCGTGCACCACGACCTGTACGCGGCCCAGCACCACGCCGCGTACGACACCGGCGCCTACGACACGACCGCCTGGGCCACCGGCTACCAGCACCTGTCGGCCGTCCCGCAGCAGTCGGCCTCCCCCGAGGCCACCGGCCAGTGGGACACGGGCGCCTGGCTCCAGGGCGCGCCCGCCGCAGGCCCGGACAGCCGGACCCACCAGGCCGCCGACCAGACCCAGCAGTGGGACTGGGGCACCCAGACCTTCGACACCGGCGCCTACGACGCCACCCTGTGGAACACCGGTGCCCCGGCCCCCGGGGACTTCCCCGCGCAGCGGACGTACACCGAGAGCGCCCCGTACGACGAGACCAGTGCGTACGAAGCGATCGGTGCGTACGACGAGACGGGTACGTACGAGGAGACCGGTACCTACGAGGAGCACCGGCCCCACGACGGGACCCGGACGTTCGACCGGCTCGACCACCCGTACGCCGCCGCCCCGGACGGCCCGGACACCGGTACGGAGGGCGATGGTCCGGCCGACACCGGTGAACTGCCCGCCGCCGCACTGCTGGAGGATCAGGAAGAGGTCACTCCGGTTCCGCCGTCGCGTGCGGCCGCGCGCGGCCAGGGCCGTTCGCGGCGCCGCCCCCCGGCCCGGCGCTCGGCGCTGCTGACCGTGGCGGTGCCCTCGGTCTGTGTCGTGGGGGTCGCCGGTATCGCCGCGGCCTCCGTCGGCAGCTTCACCGACGACGGCAAGGACACCGCGGCCGCCTCCGCCTCCGAGGCGCACCCCGTACAGCCGGCCACCGCCAACAACAAGCTGGACACCCAGCTCCAGAGCCTGTCCGCCGGTGCCGACGACTTCGCCGACCGGGCCAGCCGCACCCAGGAGCGCATCGACCTCAAGGCGCAGCAGGAGGCCGACCGGAAGAAGGCGGCCGAGGAGGCGGAGCGCAAGGAGCGGCTGCGCCCCAAGTTCGCGCTGCCGGTGGCGCAGAAGGGGCTCAGCGCCTACTTCGGGCAGGCCGGTGTGAACTGGATGTCCGTGCACACCGGCATCGACTTCCCCGTCTGGTACGGGACGACGGTCATGGCGGCCACCGACGGCACCGTGCGCACCCAGTTCAACAGCGCCTACGGCAACATGCTGATCCTCACCGCGAAGGACGGCACGGAGACGTGGTACTGCCACCTCTCCCGCTACCAGGTCGTCACCGGCGCCACCGTCAAGGCCGGGCAGCCGATCGCCTTCTCGGGCAAGTCCGGCAACTCCACCGGTCCGCATCTGCACTTCGAGGTACGGCCCGGCGGTGGCGCGCCGATCAACCCGCTGCCGTGGCTGCGCAGCCACGGTCTGGACCCGACGTAGCGGCACGGCGCCGCGCAGCGCAGCGCCTACCGGATAACCGTGAGCCCCCGCCTGACCGGCGGGGGCTCACGGCTTCTCCGGACGGAGGAGCCCTACAGCTTCTCGACCGGCGCGTACCGCAGGAGCAGCCGCTTGGGCTTGGTGTCGCCGAAGTCGATCGTCGCCTCCGCGTTGCCGCCGGTGCCCTTGACGGCGACCACCGTGCCCAGGCCGAACTGGTCGTGCGTGACCCGGTCGCCGACGGCGAGGGCCACCACCGGCTTCTCCGCGCTCCGGCGGGTGGCGAACCCGGAGGCGCCGGACGCCGACGACCGCGAACGGGACGACGACAGCGACGCCGCGACACCGGAGGCGGGCCCGGAGGACAGGGGCGCGGAACCGCCGGTGCGCTTCCAGTCCACGTGCGCCTCCGGGATCTCCTCCAGGAAGCGGGAGGGCGGGTTGTACGACGGCTGCCCCCACGCGCTGCGCATCGCCGAGCGGGTCAGATACAGCCGCTCCCGCGCGCGCGTGATGCCGACGTAGGCGAGCCGGCGCTCCTCCTCCAGCTCCTTGACCTGGCCGAGGGCCCGCATGTGCGGGAAGACGCCGTCCTCCATGCCGGTGAGGAAGACCACCGGGAACTCCAGGCCCTTGGCGGTGTGCAGGGTCATCAGGGTGATGACGCCGTCGCCGTCCTCCTCGTCGGGGATCTGGTCGGAGTCGGCGACCAGGGCGACCTGCTCCAGGAACTCGGAGAGCGCGACCGACTCGCCCTCCTCCCGCCCCTGCTCGAACTCCAGCGCGACGGCGGCGAGTTCCTGGAGGTTCTCGATCCGGGTCTCGTCCTGCGGGTCGGTGGAGGACTGCAACTCGGCCAGATAGCCCGTGCGTTCGAGAACGGCCTCCAGGACCGTGGCCGGACCGGCGCCCGACTCGACGATGGTGCGCAGCTCCTCCATCAGCGTGTTGAACCGCTTGACGGCGTTGGTCGAGCGCGCGGCCATGCCGTACGCCTCCTCGACCCGGCGCAGCGCCTGCGGGAAGCTGATCTTCTCCCGCTGGGCGAGCGCGTCGATCATCGCCTCGGCACGCTCGCCGATGCCCCGCTTGGGCACGTTGAGGATGCGGCGCAGCGGGACGGAGTCCTCCGGGTTGGCCAGGACCCGCAGATAGGCGAGGACGTCCCGGACCTCCTTGCGCTCGTAGAAGCGGACCCCGCCGACGACCTTGTAGGGCAGGCCGACGCGGATGAAGATCTCCTCGAAGACACGGGACTGCGCGTTGGTGCGGTAGAAGACGGCGACATCGCCCGCCTTGGCCTCGCCCGCGTCCGTGAGGCGGTCTATCTCCTCGGCGACGAACTGGGCCTCGTCGTGCTCGGTGTCCGCGACATAGCCGGTGATGCGGGCACCGGCACCGGCGTTGGTCCACAGGTTCTTCGGGCGGCGCGACTCGTTGCGCTCGATGACCGCGTTGGCGGCGGTCAGGATGGTCTGCGTGGAGCGGTAGTTCTGCTCCAGCAGGATCGTCGTCGCGTCCGCGTAGTCCTCCTCGAACTGGAGGATGTTGCGGATGGTCGCGCCGCGGAAGGCGTAGATCGACTGGTCGGCGTCACCGACCACGCACAGCTCGGCGGGGCCGAGGTCGTCCGGGCCCGGCGGGACGTCCTCGGGGTGGGCGGCGGTGCCGACGAGCTCCCGTACCAGGGCGTACTGGGCGTGGTTGGTGTCCTGGTACTCGTCGACCAGGACGTGCCGGAAGCGGCGGCGGTAGTGCTCGGCGACGTCCGGGAAGGCGCGCAGCAGGTTGACCGTCGTCATGATCAGGTCGTCGAAGTCGAGGGCGTTGGCCTCGCGCAGCCGCGACTGGTAGAGGGCGTACGCCTGGGCGAGGGTCTTCTCGAAGCCGTCGGTGGCCTGGGCGGCGAAGTCCTCCTCGTCGATCAGCTCGTTCTTCAGGTTGCTGATCTTCGCGCTGAAGGACTTGGGCGGGAAGCGCTTGGGGTCGAGGTCCAGGTCGCGGCAGACCAGGGCCATCAGGCGCTTGGAGTCGGCGGCGTCGTAGATCGAGAAGGAGGAGGTGAAGCCGAGCCGCTTGGACTCCCGGCGCAGGATGCGCACGCACGCGCTGTGGAAGGTCATCACCCACATCGCGTTGGCCCGCGGGCCGACGAGCTGCTCGACGCGCTCCTTCATCTCACCGGCGGCCTTGTTGGTGAAGGTGATCGCCAGGATCTGCCCGGGGTGGACGCCCCGCGCGCCCAGCAGGTGGGCGATGCGGTGGGTGAGCACCCGGGTCTTGCCGGAACCGGCCCCGGCCACGATGAGCAGCGGGGAGCCGGAGTGGACGACGGCCTCGCGCTGGTTCTCGTTGAGCCCGTCCAGGAGGGCGGCCGGGTCGACGGCCGGACGCGGGGCGCCGTCGCGGTAGTAGGAGTCCGCGCCGCGGGAGCCATGGTCCGGGGGCACGTCGAACTTCCCGCCGAACAGATCGTCCGGAACCGGCTCCGGAGCGTGCTCGTCCTCGGGCGGCGGGGGTTCCTCCTCGTGGCCACGGGGGGCCTGGAGGTCCGCCAGGAAGCTGTCGTCAAAGAGGCTGCTCATCGCTCTCCGAGTCTAGGGCTCCCCACTGACAACCCGGGGCCGCCCCGGAAACTTCACCACGGCCGGACGGGGACGTGCGTCACAGGAGATGCGCGTCACGGGGACGCGGGTCACGGGGACGCGGGTCACGGGGACGCGGGTCACGGGGGGCGTGCGTTGTGGGGGGCGTGCGTCGCGGGGGGGGGACGTGCGTCGCGGGGTGTCCGTCGCGCGGGCGGCGCGAGCGCGGAGACGGTTTTGCGCCTGCCCCGCGCGTGCCCCGTCCGCACGGCGTACGCCGCTCTCTAGCATCAGCACCATGCCCGCCACCTCACCCCTGCGCGCCTGGCTTGCGCAGCGTCCGCCCGCCGCCGGTGCCGCCGTGATGGCCGGCGGCATCGTCTCGATCGGGCTGGGCCTGACGGGCTTCGAGGCGCTGTCCCTCGCGGTCCTCGCCGTGGCCTGCGTCGCCTGGGTGGCGCTGGCCGCGGACTTCGCCCTGCGGCTGCTGCGCGAACGGGAGCGCTGGACGGCCGAGGCGGGCACGCCGGGCGCGCTCACCGGGGTCGCCGCGACCACCGTGCTGGGCACGCGCTTCTCCAACCTGGGCTGGCAGTGGCTCGCCGAGGCGCTGCTCGCGCTCGCCGCCGTGCTGTGGCCGTGGCTGCTGCCGCGCGTCGTGCGCAACTCGCCGCGCCCCATGCCGGGGGCGGTCTTCCTGTGCTGCGTGGCCACCGAGGGACTCGCCGTGCTCGGCGCCTCGGTGGCGAAGGCCGAGTCCGCGGCCTGGCTCGCGCACACGGCGCTCGTCCTCTTCTGGCTGGGCCTGGCGCTCTATCTCTTCGCCCTGTCCCGCTTCGGCCTGCGCCAGGTGCTCACGGGGCGGGGAGACCACTGGGTCGCGGGCGGCGCGCTGGCGATCTCCACGGTGGCCGGGACGAAGCTGATCGCCGCCGGTGGCGCGGGGCACTACCTGTGGAACAAGGACGACGACGGCGTCCTGCACACCGTGACCCTCGCGCTGCTGGTGCTCGACCTCGCCTGGTACGCGGTCCTGGCCGTGGCGGAGGTGGTCCGGCCCCGGCCCGGGTACGACGTGCGCCGCTGGTCGACCGTCTTCCCCATGGGCATGACGGCGGTGGCGGCGCTGTCCGTCGCCGGCACACTGGACAAGCCGTTCAAGGGGCTCGGCGAGGTGCTGCTCTGGGTGTCGGTGGCGGCGTGGCTGGCCGTCGCGGCGGGCGCGGTCGCCGAGGCGCGCACCGAACTGGCGGACGCCGCGCGCTGAGGCGGCGGGGCGGGGACGGTCAGGTCCAGAGCACCGCGATGAAGATGTTCACCGTGGTCAGCAGGCCGACCAGCCCGAACAGGCTCTTGTCCACCTTCTCCTCGTCGCGCTTGACGTAGACCAGGCCGAGGATCACGACCAGCAGCGCCAGCTTCACGCCGATCTTGACGGTGTTGACGTGGTGGTCGTCGGCCTGGTTGAGGCCGACCAGGACGATGCCGGTGACCAGCATGGTCAGCGCACCGTGCAGCATGCCGGGCACGAACCGCGCCGTGCCCCGGCCCATCGCCTTCATCTGGGTGAGGAACCCGCCGAGCAGCGCGGCGATCCCGATGATGTGCAGGCCGACGAAGAGATGGATGAGTACGTCCATGGGGCGGAGCCTAACGACAGGTCGCGAGCCCACCGGAACCGGGCCGTCCGCTCCGTCCCGCCCCCGCACACCCCGCCGGGCCGCCATAGCACCGGGCCGCCTCCGCCCGCCCCCGAACGGACACTTCGGTCATCGCTCCGCGTGAAGGCGCCGTGACCGAGTGCCACCTGTGATCACTTCCGGTCACCGGACGATCGGGCCGCGGCAGTTCCGTACAACCTGTCACTCGTGCGACGCGGCGCGACCTAGCGTCCTTCCCCGGGTGTCCGGCAGCCCGCCTCCGTCCGGGACAGGGACGGCGGTACGGCGGCCGGGCCCCACCGCAGAAGTCCGGCGGCGGCCCGCTCCCCTGTACGGGCCGCCGCCGGACCCGCAGGGACCGCCCCCGTGGCGGCCGGACGAAAGGACGTGACGGTCCACGTGGCCTCGCACCGCAAGCCCCGACCACGCCTGCTCGGCGGCAGCACCGCACGAACCGCCGCCACCCTCGCCCTCGCGGGCGCGGCGGCGGCCACGGGCTTCGACGGCTCCGCGCAGGCCGCGCCGCAGCTGACGCCGGAGCAGGTCAGGGCCACGGTGGACCGGCTGTACCAGGAGGCGGAGACCGCCACCCAGAAGTACGACGGCGAGCGGGAGAAGGCGGAGGCGTCCGGGAAGCGGCTGCGGGCCCTGGGCGACGAGGCGGCCCGCGGACAGGCCGGGCTCAACGCGGCCCGGGAGACGCTGGGCGCCATCGCCGCCGCGCAGTACCGGGACGGCGGGATCGACCCCGCCGTGCAGTTCCTGCTCGCCGACGACCCCCGCCACTACCTGGAGGGCGCCGCCCTGGCGGAGCGGGCGGGCGCCCGGCAGAGCGCGGCCGTGGCCCAGGTGCGCAGACAGCTGCGCGGGATCGAGCAGGCGCGCGGCGCGGCCCGCACCGAGCTGGCCGCGCTCCGGTCGCGGCAGGCGGAGCTGCGGCGGCAGAAGGACACGATCGACGGCAAGCTGGCCGAGGCCAGGCGGCTGCTGGACCGGCTCACCCCGCCGCAGCGCGCGGCGGCCGTCGAGGACGGCGCCGGGGCGCGGGCCTCCCGGTCCGGGTCCGCCGCGGGTGCGCGGGACGCGCTCACCGCCCAGGGACCCGTCGCGGCGCCCACCTCCCGGGCGGCGGCGGCCGTCGCGTACGCGTACCAGAAGCTCGGCAGCCCCTATGTGTGGGGCGCCACCGGGCCGCACGCCTTCGACTGCTCCGGCCTGGTCCAGGCGGCCTACCGCGCCGCCGGGATCTCCCTGCCCCGCACCACCTACGCCCAGATCGGCGCCGGCCGCCGGGTCCCCCGCGCCGGACTGCGCCCCGGCGACCTGGTGTTCTTCTACTCCGGGATCAGCCACGTCGGCATCTATGTGGGCCAGGGGCAGATGATCCACGCGCCGAACCCCTCGGCCCCGGTCCGCCTGGCCCCGGTCGACCAGATGCCGTTCGCCGGGGCGACCCGGGTGGCGTGAGCGTCACACCAGGCGGCGCGCGGTGGCCCAGCGGGTCAGCTCGTGGCGGTTGGACAGCTGGAGCTTGCGCAGTACGGCCGAGACATGGGACTCCACCGTCTTCACCGAGATGAAGAGCTGCTTGGCGATCTCCTTGTAGGCGTACCCGCGGGCGATGAGCCGCAGCACCTCGCGCTCGCGCTGGGTGAGCCGGTCGAGGTCCTCGTCGACCGGCGGGGCGTCGGTGGAGGCGAAGGCGTCGAGGACGAACCCGGCGAGCCGCGGGGAGAACACCGCGTCGCCCTCCTGGACCCGGAAGATCGAGTCGACGAGGTCGGTCCCGGTGATCGTCTTGGTCACATAGCCGCGCGCGCCGCCCCGGATCACCCCGATCACGTCCTCCGCGGCGTCCGAGACGGACAGTGCGAGGAAGCGGACGGGCCGCTCGGTGTCGGCCGTCAGCGCGGCGCAGCGCCGCAGCACCTCCACTCCGCCGCCGCCGGGCAGATGGACGTCCAGCAGGACCACCTCGGGGCGGGACTCGGTGATGACCGCGACCGCCTGGTCGACGTCGGGGGCCTCCCCGACCACCTCGACGCCGGTCTCGTCGGTCCGCCCGATCTCGGCCCGCACCCCCGTACGGAACATGCGGTGGTCGTCGACGAGGACCACGCGCACGTGCCGCCCCGCCCCGCCGCCCGTGGTACCGGCCGCCTCCGTCGCCTCGGCCGCCGTGCCGTTCGCCTCGGTCGGGTCGCTCATCACGTGTTCTCCGCCCTCTCCATCTCCAGCTCGACCTCCGTGCCGCCGTCCGGCACCGCGCGCAGCCGGGCCGTGCCCCCGTTGCGCTCCATGCGGCCGATGATCGATTCTCTGACACCCATGCGGTCGGCGGGTATCGCGTCGAGGTCGAAGCCGGGCCCCCGGTCGCGGACGGACACGAAGACCTTGCGCCCCTCGACCTCGGCGTACACCTGCACGGCGCCGCCCTCGCCACCGTACTTGGCGGCGTTCACCATGGCTTCCCTCGCGGCCTGCATCTGGGCTCCGATCCGCTCGTCGAGCGGGCAGTCGCCGACCACGACCACCTCCAGGGGGACACCGTGCTTGTCCTCGACCTCGGCGGCATTGCGCTTCACCGCCTCGGCGAGCGTGGCCGGTTCGTCCTCCTCGTCCTTGCCGTTGCCCTCCGGCTTGTAGAGCCAGGCGCGCAGGTCGCGCTCCTGGGCGCGGGCGAGGCGGCGCACCTCGCCCGCGTTCTCCGCGTTGCGCTGGATCAGGGTCAGGGTGTGCAGCACCGAGTCGTGGACGTGGGCGGCGACCTCGGCGCGCTCCTGGGCGCGGATGCGCATCAGCCGCTCCTCGGAGAGGTCCTGGGTCATCCGCACCAGATACGGCCCGGCCAGCAGCGTTATCCCGACGAGGACGGCGAGGCCCGCCTGGAGGACCGAGCCGAGGTGGGCGGCCGAGCCCTGGAGGACGAAGATGGCGGAGACGCCCGCGGTGACCAGCAGCACACCCGCGCCCGCGCGCAGCAGGGTGAGCGTACGGCGGCGGCGGCCGACCTCCATCCAGCGGGCCCGCCGGGCGTTGTCCGCCTGGCGCCAGACGAGGGCGACGCCCGCGGCGACCAGGACGGCGGGCAGGAGATAGGCCTTGGCGCCGCCGCCGAGGTTGACGCTGCCGACGAAGACCGACGCCACGACGACCATGAGCAGCAGGGCGACGATCTGGCCCTTGTCCGGTCTGCGGGTGACGATCCTGCGGCGGCCGTCCGGCGAGGTCTCCGTGGTGACGAAGGTCGGCGGCCGCTGCCCGCCGACACCGCCGACGCCGAGCGGCACGAAGAACCAGAAGGCCGCGTAGAGCAGCGCGCCGAGGCCGTCGGCCATGAACAGCCCGGCGAAGACGAGCCGCACCCACACCACGGGCAGCCCGAGGTGCCCGGCGAGGCCCCGCGCCACTCCGCCCAGCCAGCGTCCGTCGCTGCTGCGGTAGAGCTTGCGCGGGGGCCGCGGGTCGTCGACGGGCAGTGCTGCGGCTTCCGGCATGCCAACGATGGTCACATGCGGGCCGGGCGGGAGCATCAGGGTCGGCCCCCGAGACTCCCCTGATCTTCGCGGCAGCGTCCCCCGGGGCCCGTCGAACGCATCCCCCGGCGGGGCTCGGGGGCGAATCAGGGTTCTGCCAGGGTCGTCCCGACTGCCGCGGCGGCGGCTCGCCCGTCACCATGGACGCATGACGAATCACCAGCACGCCGAATCGGGTCCGGAACCCGGCTCCGGCCCGCACCCGGCCCCGGGTGCCGGGCCCGGGGCCGCCGCGCCCGGCCCGGCTGCGGGTGCGGGCGGGCAGCCGGGCCCGGACGAGCGGCCCGGCCGGACCGGAGAGGCGAACGTGCAGGGGCCAGGGAGACCAGGGAGAGAGGAGCGAGAGGGGCGAGAGGGGCGAGAGGGGGCAGCGGGGACGGCGGGGCAGCCGCGGACGGCAGGAGCGGAGGGGACGGACGGAAGCCTTCCGGGCCCGTTCGGATTCCGGCGGGACCGGAGCCACAAGCTGATCGCCGGGGTCTGCGCGGGACTGGGGCGCCGGTGCGACATGGACCCGGTGATCTTCCGGATCACCCTGGCCGTGCTCTCCGCGACCGGCGGTATCGGCCTCATCTTCTACGGCTTCGCCTGGCTCTTCGTCCCCCTCGACGACGAGGAGGAGAACGAGGTGCGCAAGCTCCTCACCGGCCGGGTGAACGGCCATGCGCTGGCCGCCGTGCTGTTCGCGCTGGTCGGCTGCGGGGTGTTCCTGTCCATGCTGCGCAACGGCAGCGTGCTCACCTTCGCCGTCGTCCTCTCCCTCCTCCTGGCCGGGGCCGGGTACTGGTCGCAGCACCGGGGCTCGGCCGACCCGGACCCGCTGGCGGCCCAGGCCGCCGCCGACGCACCGCCGGAGGCCAAGGCCCCCCCGGCCCCTTCGTCGTACCCGTCCTGGTGGCGGGAGCCGATCGTCAAGGACGGCACCCATGTCGGCGGCACCGGGTATCTGTGGGGACCGCAGGACCCACGGGACCGGGACGTCGCGGCGGCCGTCAACATCAGCCGGGGCCGCCCCGGGCGCGAGAAGCGGACCCCGGCCCCGGACACACCTCGCGCGCAGGGCCCGCGCCCGATCGGCGGCTGGATCTTCCTGCTCGCCGTCGCGGCCGGTGCCCTCGGCACGCGCCTGACCTGGTACGACCACTCGCTTCCCGGCAGCCTCCAGACCGGTCTGGCCTGCGCGCTGGGCGTCTTCGGCCTGGGCATCGCGGTCAGCGCGTTCCTCGGCCGGACCGGGGTGGGCTCGATCCTGCTGGCCGTCATCACCGCGGGCCTCCTCGCCACCGCCACGACGCTCCCGGAGAACGTCAGCGCCCACTGGTCGCACGCGACCTGGCAGCCCGCCGCCGTGACCGAGGTCCGGCCGAGGTACGACCTGGGCACCGGCGACGGCACGCTCGACCTGTCCCGAATACGGCTGGGCAAGGGCCAGAAGGTGACCGCGCGGGCCGAGGTGGGGGTGGGCCGGCTGCGGGTGATCGTCCCCCAGGACGTGACCCTGCGGGCGAAGATCGACGTGGGCGTCGGCGACATCCAGTTGCCGGGCGACGGCTCACGGGACGTGGACGTGGCCCCGGGCCGGTCCCGGCAGATCACGCTGGATCCGGCGGAGGGCGCGACGAGCACCGGGACGGTCGACCTCGATCTGCACGTCGGCATCGGACAGGCGGAGGTGAGCCGTGCTGCTTCATGAGTTCCGGCCCGGGAGGCTGGTGGCCGGTGTCAGCGTCCTCGGCGCCGCCGTCGTCTGCGCCGGGGACGCGGGCGGCCTGTGGCGGGCGCCGTGGTTCGTGGCGATCCCGGCCGTGGTGGGCGGCCTGTGCCTGGGGGGCGTGGTGGGGATGATCGACGGGACCGTACGACGGCGGCGCAGATCGCGCGGGGCGGAGCGGCCCCGGACGGATCCGGCCTGATCCGACGAAAGACCCCGGCGGGACGAACGACCTGGCGTACGCACGACTTGGCGTACGCACGAAAGACCCCGGCGGGACGAACGAAAGGAAAGAGCTAGCGGTAGCTGCCCAGGCCCGGACTCCGGCGCCGTCGTCCCGGCAGGACGGCGTCCAGGGAGAGCACGGGGGTGCCGGCGAGGACGAGCGGGAGCCAGGCCATGAGATAGGCGAGGTCATTGCCGTAGTAGTAGGGGCTGGTGGCCCAGCTGACGGTGAGCCACAGGCTGAGGGAGATGAGGGCGCCGCCGAGCGCGGCCAGGCGGCCCAGCAGACCGAACAGGACGCCGAGGCCCACGGCGAGTTCACCGAAGGCGATGGCGTAGCCGAAGCCGGCCGGGCTCTTCAGGGCCAGGTCGACCAGGGCCGGGACGGCGGAGGAGTCGCGGACCGCGTGCAGGGTGTCGCCGAGCGAGCCGGGCCCGGCGGCCTTCATGAAGGCGCTGTCGGTGAGCTTGTCCAGACCGGCGTAGACGAAAGTGACGCCGAGGAAGATCCGCAGGGGAAGGAGGGCGTAGCGCGAGGCGGTCTCCCGCCAGGTGCCGCGACGGTCGAGATACGCGGTCCGCGTGTCCGTACGTAGGCCGTGAGTCATCGTTGTCAGCCGCCTCTCACCTCACCGCACTGCCGTTCACCCCTCGACAGACCATACGTGTGCGAGAAAGGAGGTGCTCCACCAGGCCGGGCTGTTCTTCCGGCGTCCGTATGGATTCGCCCCCCAGTTGGCCCTGACGCCTCACCCCATCGGTGCCCCGGTCCGCGCCTCCCGGGCCCGGGGCCTTCAGTCGGTGACGTCGATCGCGTACCGGTTGGTCTCGACGCCCGCCGCGGTGACGAGCTGTACCTCGACCCGGCCCGGTTCCACGTCGGCCGGGACCGGAACGGTCAGCACCGCGTCCGTGGGGCTGCTGAAGCCTCCCGTGACGGGGACCAGGGGCACATGGACGTTGACCGCGCCGATGCGGACCACCATCCGCGACAGCCGGTCCGCTCCCTGTGCGCCCGGCGGGACGAAACCGGCACCGCGGATCTCGATGTCGTCGCCGGTGCGGATCGGCGCGTCCAGGTCGCCCGCCTCCCGGGCCCGGACCACCGAGAGGATGACCGGGCGCCCGCCCTCCGCGTACTTGCCCGCCAGGTAGGTCGCGGCGGAGACCAGCGTCACCACCGCGAGTCCCCACGGCAGGTCGGGGAGCTGGTCCGGCCGCCGGGCCAGCCGTACCGCGGCGAAGGCCAGGGCGACGGCGCTGATCACGACGTACTGGATGTCGGCGAAGGTGCCGCGGCCCGCGTCGTCGGTCAGCAGGTCGGCCGCCCGCGGCCGGTCCGCCCGCACCTTCTGGAGCCGCTGGCCGAGGACCCGCAGCCCGACCACCCGCCGCACCAGCACGGCGATCCCGCACACCACGGCGAGCACGGTGACCACACCGGCGCCCCGGGCCAGTTCGAGGCCGGAGATCAGGGCGTCGCGTTCGGCGTGGTCCGAGGCCGCCGCGAGGCGGCCCGCCAGCACCAGCACCGCGTACGCCACGAACAGCACCCAGACCGCGGCGACCGTACGAGAGGTGGAGAGCCTGTTGTCCTCACCGATGACCGGGGCCAGCGCGCCGCCGCGCGCCCGGTGGAACCACGAGGCGGCCGTCAGCAGCACGGCGACCGCCACCGCCGCGAGCAGGCCCGCCGTGCGGGCGGTGCTCCAGCCCGCGCCGACCGCGGTGAGCGCCTGCACCAGGAGCAGCAGGACGACCGCGGCCCAGACCGTGTACGCGGTCCAGCGCCAGAGCCGGCCGAGCCAGGCGCCGCCCTCGGCGCGGCGGCGGGCGGCGACGAGTTCCGCGGACTGCGTCAGTTCCTCGGAGACCCACTGCCGGGACGCCGACACCGAGTGGGCCACGGCCGCGGGCAGGCCCTGCCCGGCGGCGAACTCGTCGCGCTGGAGCAGGAAGGCGGCCACCGCCTGCCGGTGTCCCGCGCGTGCCCCGTGCGGGCAGTCCCCGCACGTGCAGCCGCCCGCGTGGGGCTGCGTGCCCGCCCCCGTGCCGTCTCTCGCTTCCTGCACCGCCACGCCGGACGCCCGCCTTCCCCGGAACCCGCAGCCGCGCTGCGGACAACACCCCTACGCCGACTGCGAATTGTGCCCTACAGCACGCGGTCCGTGTCCGCCCGGTCCGGTCCGGAAGAGTGAAGCGCGAGGCGCTGTGTTGACGTGGCGGGGATCAGCCCAGCAGGTCGGGTTCGGCGCGGCTGACCTGCTGCCACAGGGGCTGGTAGTTGATCCAGGCCACCAGGTCCCCGCCGAGCTGTTCGCGGGTCGACACCGCCGCCCGGTGGTCGATGAGGACCGGGCGGCCCGCAGCGCGGGCGGTCAGCTGCACCTGGGCGGAGCGTTCCATGGAGAGGAACCACCAGGCGGCGGCGTCCACGGAGTCGCCGACCGTCAGCAGGCCGTGGTTGCGCAGCACCAGCGCCTTGCGGGAGCCGAGAGTGTCGGCGATCCGGCGGCCCTCCTCCGCGTCGACGACGACACCGGTGTAGGCGTCGTAGAGGGCGTGGTCCTCGTAGAAGGCGCAGCTCTCCTGGGTGAGCGGGTCGAGGAGTTCGCCGAGGGCGGCCAGGGCGCGGCCGTGCACGGAGTGGCAGTGGGCGACGGCGACCACGTCCGGCCGGGCCGCGTGCACCTGGGCGTGCACGGTGAAGGCGGCCTGGTTGACGTGGTGGCCGCCCTCGATGACCTGGCCGTCCTGGTTGGCGAGCACGAGATCGCTCACGGTGACGTGCGCGAAGGGCATGCCGAAGGGATTGACCCAGAAGCAGTCGCTGAACTCGGGGTCGCGGGCGGTGATGTGGCCCGAGACGCCGTCCTCGAAGCCGTACCGGCCGAAGATCCGCAGCGCGCCCGCGAGCCGTTCCCTGCGGTGCCGGCGTTCGTCCTCGACCGACTCGTGCATCGGCGGCATGGCGAAGCGCAGCCTGTCGGTGGGCAGGGGCGGGGGCGGAGTGGGGCCGCGGCCGTGCATGGGTCCTCCGGCGGGTGATCGGTGTACGGGCGGAAAGTACCCGGGGGCGGCCGGGAATGGCAGCGCTCGTTCGTGAAGATGCCGCACACCCGGACGCCCCTGTCCCATACCCGACAGGAGATGTCCGGTTTCCGCGCCACACTCACCGGCATGGCGACGAACTGGGCGGCTTTCGCCGCGACGGAACCCGGCCTTGCCGCACTGGCCGAGAGGCGCTTCGGCGCCTTTCGGCACCACGTCCTCGTCACGCTGCGCGCGGACGGTACGCCCCGGACCAGCGGCCTGGAGGTGCGGTTCCTGCACGGAGAGCTGTGGCTCGGCATGATGCCGGACTCGCTGAAGGCGCGCGATCTGCTGCGGGACCCGCGGTTCGCGCTCCAGGCGAATCCGGGTCCGGACACCGCGATGGGCGGCGGCGATGTGCGGATCGGCGGGCGGGCGTTCGAGGTGACGGACCCGGAGACGAAGGGGGCGTACGGGAAAGAGGTGGAACCGCCGCAGCCGTTCCACCTCTTCCGCACCGAGCTGACGGAGGTCGTACGGACCTCCGTCGAGGACGACCGGTATCTGGTCGTCCAGGTCTTCCGGCCCGGAGAGCCGGTGCGGACCCTCCGGCGGACCTGACCCCTACAGGGCGGGGGTCACCGTCAGGGCGGGGGTCACTCCCACTCGATGGTGCCCGGCGGCTTGCTCGTCACATCGAGGACGACGCGGTTGACGTCGCGGACCTCGTTGGTGATCCGGGTGGAGATCCGGCCCAGCACCTCGTACGGCAGCCGCGACCAGTCGGCGGTCATGGCGTCCTCGCTGGAGACCGGGCGCAGCACGATCGGGTGGCCGTAGGTGCGGCCGTCGCCCTGGACGCCGACGCTGCGGACGTCCGCGAGCAGGACCACCGGGCACTGCCAGATGTCGCGGTCGAGACCGGCCGCGGTCAGCTCCTCGCGGGCGATGGCGTCCGCCTCGCGCAGCAGGTCCAGGCGCTCCTTGGTGACCTCGCCGACGATGCGGATGCCGAGGCCGGGGCCGGGGAAGGGCTGGCGCTGGACGATCTCCTCCGGCAGGCCCAGCTCCTGGCCGACCATGCGGACCTCGTCCTTGAACAGCTTGCGCAGCGGCTCGATCAGCCGGAACTCCAGGTCCTCGGGCAGGCCGCCGACATTGTGGTGCGACTTGATGTTGGCGGTGCCGGTGCCGCCGCCGGACTCGACGACGTCCGGGTAGAGGGTGCCCTGCACCAGGAACTCGACCGCCGGGCCCGCGTCCGCGATGATCTCGGCCTGGGCCTGCTCGAAGACCCGGATGAACTCGCGGCCGATGATCTTCCGCTTCTCCTCGGGGTCCGAGACGCCCTTGAGCGCGGTGAGGAAGCGCTCCTCGGCGTCGACGACCTTCAGCTGGACGCCGGTGGCGGCCACGAAGTCCTTCTCGACCTGCTCGGTCTCGCCCTTGCGCATCAGGCCGTGGTCGACATAGACGCAGGTCAGCTGGGAGCCGATGGCCTTCTGGACGAGGGCGGCGGCGACCGCGGAGTCCACACCGCCGGACAGGCCGCAGATGGCCCGCTTGTCGCCGACCTGCTCGCGGATGGCGGCGACCTGCTCCTCGATCACATTGCCCGTGGTCCAGGAGGGGGTGAGGCCGGCGCCGCGGTACAGGAAGTGCTCCAGCACCTGCTGGCCGTGCGTGGAGTGCATGACCTCGGGGTGGTACTGGACGCCGTAGAGCTTCTTGTCGTCGTTCTCGAAGGCGGCGACCGGGACGACGTCCGTGGAGGCCGTGACGGTGAAGCCCTCGGGGGCGGCGGAGCAGGCGTCGCCGTGCGACATCCACACGGCCTGCTCGGCCGGGGTGCCCTCGAAGAGGGTGGAGGACGGCCTGGAGACGGCGAGCCCGGTGCGGCCGTACTCGCGCGCGCCGGAGTTGTCGACGGTGCCGCCGAGGAGCTGCGCCATCAGCTGGAAGCCGTAGCACATGCCGAAGACGGGGACGCCGGACTCGAAGAGCGCGCGGTCCAGGCGGGGGGCGCCTTCCTCGTAGACCGAGGAGGGGCCGCCGGAGAGGATGATCGCCGCCGGGTTCTTGGCGAGCATCTCCGCCACCGGCATGGTGCTCGGCACGATCTCGCTGTAGACCCGGGCCTCACGGACGCGACGGGCGATGAGCTGGGCGTACTGCGCACCGAAGTCGACGACCAGGACGGTGTCGGGGGCGGCGGCAGCGGGAGTCGCTGATGACACGGGGTGCCTTCCGGCGGTGGGACGGGCGGGTCGGTGTACCTGCGATTCTACCGAGGTGCCGACGGGACCCGCCCCGCGCGCACCGGCGCCCCGGCGGGCGTCCCGTCCGCACGCTCCCCGGACGGGACGTCTCAGCATGCGAACCGGCTTGGACGCCGTCCGGCGCCACGGCATACTGGCGCCATGCTCACGCACTCCGCGACCTTCGTCTTTACCTATGGCACCCGGCCCGCCGGCTGCCATGGTCGTGTTGCTTGAGCCACTGACGAGCGACTTCCCAGGCGCCCCGGGCCGACAAGGCCCGGGGCGTCTGGCGTTCCACCCGGTCCTTGCCGCTCCGGGGCACCGCCACCACAGCGAGGAGCCCCCGCCATGACCACCACCGCAGCAGCCCGCACCGCGGCCACCCCCACCCCGGCGACCACCGCCGCGCCCCCGGCCCGGACCCTGGCCCCGGCCCCGGCCTCGACCACGCCCGCGATCGCGACCGCGACCGACCCGACCGGTGCCCGCTCCGCCGAGGCCGCGGGCGTCATCACCGACGCGCGCGAACGCATCGACGCGCTCGACGACCGGATCCTGGGCCTGGTCCAGGAACGCATGGCGGTGTCGGCCGTCGTCCAGGAGGCCCGGATCGGCTCGGGCGGGCGGCGCGTGCATCTCTCCCGCGAGATGGAGATCCTCGGCCGCTACCGGGACGCCCTCGGCAGGCCGGGCACCAGCCTGGCGATGACCCTGCTGGAGCTGTGCCGCGGCACGGTCTGACCCGTCCGTCCGCGGCTCTCACCCGTACGGTGCGGGTGCGTGACCGCGAAGGGCCCCGCGTCGTTGGTCGGGGTGGCCGTGCCAGCCAGGGACGGACGCGAAGGAAACCACGCGTGGCTCTCCGGGGCGGTGTGACGTACGGATCGTGCCGTGCGTCGTGGGACCCCGCTCCGGGGACGTGGCCGGACGGCAGGGGACAGCAGCCCGGTCACCCGGGTGACGGTCGGTTCCGGGGACGCCCGGAACCGACCGCGCCCACGCATGACGCAGCTCACATGAAAATCTGGTGAGAAGCGGCGCAACCATTCACCGGAGCCCCGGGTCACATCAGCGGAACCCACGGCCACACCCGCGCCCCACAGCGGAGGCCTCCCGCAACCTCCGTACCGCGTGACACGCGGTACGCCGGACTTCCCGAGGTCTTCATGAAGCTTCGCCGCGCCCTGGCCCTGGCCGCCACGACGGCCGCGATAGCCCCGCTGGCCCTGCTGTCGGCGCCCACGGCGTCCGCCGAGGAGCCGACCGACGGCCCGTCGTCGAGCGCGTCGGCCTCCGCCTCCGCCTCCGAGTCCGCCCCGACCGGCGGCACGACCGAGACCACCCCGTCCACCGGCGGGACCGAGACCACTCCGTCGACCGGAGCGTCCGACACGACGTCGCCGTCCGGATCCGCCTCCTCCTCGCCCTCCGCCTCCGCCTCGTCGTCGGCGTCCTCCTCGGCATCCGCATCGGCCTCCGCCTCCGCCTCCGCCTCGCCGAGCAAGCCCGCCGAGCCCTCCGCCGAGCCGACGCCGTGCACCGACGACGACGTGGACGCCGACTCGCAGCTGACGATCGCTGTCTCCGGTCTGCCCGGCAAGATCGTCGCGGGCAGCGGCTGGCACCCCTTCAAGCTCACCGCGTCCAACCACAGCGACCGGCCCCTGGGCCAGGTGCAGTGGCTCGCCCTCGTCGACAACGAATCGATGAGCGAGAACGAGAAGGACTGGCTGAGCACCTACGCGCTGCTGGAGTACCTGAACCCGGCGACCGGGAAGTGGGAGTCCCTCGCGGACCAAGTCGACAACGGCATCTACTTCGGCGAGACGCCGCTCGGCCCGAAGCAGACGGTCGACATCTCCCTGCGCGTGAACATCACCGCGAAGGCCCCCGCGGGCGACGGCTACACGGTGGGTCTGGGCGGCTACGTCGACCAGGACAAGAACTGCGTGCACAACGCGTTCGACTACTACGCGTTCACCGTCCTGAAGCCCGGCAGCTCCAACGGCGACCCCGGTGACGCCCGGCCCGGCAACGGTGACAAGCCCGCCGGCGGCAAGCGTCCGCAGGGCGGCGCCGAGGTGATCCCGGCCACCGGCACCCTCGCCGAGACCGGCTCCAGCTCCATGGTTCCCGTGCTCGGCCTCGTCGGCGGGGTCGCGGTCGTGGCCGGTGCCGGTGTGGTGTTCGCGGTGCGCCGCCGCAAGGGCGGTGCGCAGGCGTAGGCCACCGGCACCGCACGGACGGGAAGGACCCGCGCCAGGAGGGGGGCGCGGGTCCTTCCCGTTGCCCGCCGCTTCTTCCGGGGCGTGCTACTTCTTCTTCGGCGGCACCGCGGGTATGCCCAGGAACGGCAGCCGCAGCGCGCCGAACGCACCGGCCGGGACCGCCGGTTCGCGCGGCTCCACCGGCTTCAGCCGCTCGTAGGCCGCGCCCTGCGCCGGGCGCGGATCGGCCTCGCCGATGTTCGGCCAGTACGACATCGCGCGCTCGGCCTGCGCGGTGATGGTCAGCGACGGGTTGACCCCCAGGTTCGCGGAGACCGCGGCGCCGTCGACGACCGAGATGCCGGGGTGGCCGTACAGCCGGTGGTACGGGTCGATGACACCCGTCTCGGGCGAGTCGCCGATGGGGCAGCCGCCGAGGAAGTGCGCGGTGAGCGGGGTGCCCATCAGCTCGCCCACGTTGGAACCGGCGAAGCCGTTGATCTCGGCGGCGAGCGCGGAGGCGCCCTCCGTCGCCGCCTTGATCTGCTTGGGGTTGGGCGCGCCGTGGCCCTGGCGGGCGGTGAGCAGGCCCTTGCCGACGCCGTCCGGTTTCAGGTACGTCGTCAGGGAGTTGTCCAGGGACTGCATGACCAGGCCGATGATGGAACGTTCCGACCAGCGGCGGTTGGACAGCGAGCGCAGGACGAGCAGCGGATGGCGGGCGGCGTTCGCCAGCCAGGCCGCGACCCGCGAACCGCCGTCCACGAACGGCACCTGGAGGATGGACAGGCCGCCCATCGAGTTGGAGCCCTTGCCGTAGCGGACCGGCTCGATGTGGGTGTTCTCGTCGGGGTGGAAGGACGAGGTGATGGCGACGCCACGGGTGAAGTCGGGCCGCGCCTGGCCGGTCACCGCGCGGTAGCGCCGGTTGTCGGTCTGCGCGCCCACCAGTGCCTCGGAGTTGGTGCGGGTCAGCTCGCCGAGCCGCTCGGAGAGGTAGGGGAGCCGACGGCTCGCCTTCATGCGGTGCAGCAGGGTCTGGGTGCCGTAGGTACCGGCGGCCAGGACCACCCGGCGGGCGGTGAGGACGCGGCCCGCGCCCTTCTTCCGGTCGTCGGTCGGGAGCGTGGCGACCGCGTAGCCGCCCCGCGAGTCGTCGGTGACGGAGACGACCGTCGTCATCGGGTGGACCACCGCGCCCGCCTTCTCGGCGAGGTGCAGATAGTTCTCGTTGAGCGTGTTCTTCGCGCCGTGCCGACAGCCCGTCATGCACTCGCCGCACTCGACGCAGGCGTTGCGGTCCGGTCCGGCGCCGCCGAAGTAGGGATCGGCGACCTGCTGTCCGGGCCGGGCCTTCGCGGTGCCGTCGGCGTCCTCGCCGTCGCCGAAGAACACCCCGACCGGCGCCATGTGGAAGGTGTCGCCGACGCCCATGCGCTGCGCCGCCGCCTTCAGATGCACGTCGGAGGGGGTCATCGTCGGGTTCAGCCGGACGCCCAGCATGCGCCGGGCCTGGTCGTAGTAGGGCGCCAGCTCCTCCTGCCAGTCGGTGATGTCCCGCCACTGCGGGTCCTCGAAGAAGGGCTTCGGCGGTACGTAGAGGGTGTTGGCGTAGTTGAGGGAGCCGCCGCCGACCCCGGCACCGGCCAGCACCATGACGTTGCCCAGCAGATGGATGCGCTGGATGCCGTACAGGCCGAGCTTCGGGGCCCACAGGTAGTTCTTCAGGTCCCAGGAGTTCTTCGGCAGGCTCCCCCGGGTGAAGCGGCGGCCCGCCTCCAGGACACCGACGCGGTAGCCCTTCTCGGTCAGGCGGAGCGCGGAGACGGACCCGCCGAACCCGGATCCCACGACGATGACGTCGTAGTCGTACGCCGTTTCGTCGTGCGCCGCCGCTACGTCGTACGCCGCTTCGTCCTGCTCGGGGACGGAGTTCTCCTGCGACACGTGCTCTCCTCGTCGAGAACGGGTGTGGTCGGGGACGGCCGGGCCTGGGCCTGGCGGCTCCGGCGGGCCTAGCGGAGCCGGAGGGCCTTCATCGCCTTCAGGCTGCGGGTCATGAACGCGGCGTACCCCTCGTCGTCCATGCCGAGCGACGGGGCCATGGGCAGCAGCCGCTGGTGGGCGACGGTCTGCGCCTCGGTGTACTTGAGGATGCCCTCGGAGCCGTGCCGGCGGCCGAGACCGGAGTCCTTCATGCCGCCCATCGGGGACTGGGCGCTGCCGTAGGCGGGCGCGTACCCCTCGTTGATGTTGACGGTGCCGGTGCGCAGCCGGGCGGCGATCTCCCGGCCACGGCGGGCGTCCTTGGTCCACACCGACGAGTTCAGGCCGTACGGAGTGGAGTTGGCGTGCTCGACGGCCTCGTCCACGTCGGAGAAGCGGTGCACGGAGACGACCGGGCCGAAGGTCTCCTCGGTGCACACCGCCATGGGGGCCTCGACTCCGGCGAGGACGGTCGGCTCGAAGAAGTACGGGCCGAGGTCCGGGCGGGCGACGCCCCCGGCCAGCACCGTGGCGCCCTTGGCGACGGCCTCCTCCACGTGCCGGACGACGGTCTCCAGCTGGCGTTCGCCCACCAGGGAGCCCATGTCGGCGCCGTACGCCAGGGAGGTGCCGAGCCGCATCGCCTTGGTGCGGGCGACGAAGCGCTCCAGGAACGCGTCCGCGACCGCCTCGTGGACGTACAGCCGTTCGATGGAGATGCACAGCTGCCCGGCGGAGGAGAAGCAGGCGCGGACCGCACCGGCCGCCGCCTTCTCGATGTCGGCGTCCCGGAGGACCAGCATGGCGTTCTTGCCGCCGAGTTCGAGGGAGACGCCGACCAGGCGGGCCGCGGCGCCCTGGGCGACCTCTCGGCCGGTGCGGGTGGAGCCGGTGAAGGAGACGTAGTCGGCGTGCCGGACGACGGCCGGGCCGACCACCGGGCCCTCGCCGATGACGACCTGGAACACCTCGGCGGGCAGTCCGGCCTCGATGAGCAGGTCGCGGGCCCACAGCGCGGTCAGGCAGGTCTCGGTGTCCGGCTTCATCACCACCGCGTTGCCCGCGGCGAAGGCGGGCAGCGCGTCGCCGACGGACAGCTCCAGCGGGTAGTTCCAGGGGGCGATCTGGCCGACGACACCGCGCGGGTGGCGCAGTTCGGTGACCTTGGTCAGCACCGGGATGGCGCCGGTGTGCCGCTTGGGCCGCAGATACGCGGCGGCCCGGCGGCCGTAGTGCCGGGCGGCGACGGCGACCGCCTGCACCTCCTCGTGCGCGTGCAGGCGGGCCTTGCCGGTCTCCAGCTGGATCAGGTCCAGCACCTCGGCCTGCCGGGCGAGCACCAGGTCGTGGAAGCGGAGCAGGACGGCGGCGCGCCGCCGTACCGGGGTGCGCGCCCAGACGTCCTGCGCGGCGCGGGCCCGCTCGAAGGCGAGGGCGACATCCTCGGGGGTGGACTCGGGCAGGTCGGCGAGCTTCTCGCCGGTGAACGGCGTGTGGTTGGCGGTCCGGCCCGATCCGGTGACGCCCTTGGTGAGCCGGGCGACCAGCTCGGGGGTCACCACGTCCGCGGCGGTACGGGCGCCCGCGGGGGCGGGGGCCGAAGGATTCGTGCCGGTCTGTGCCGGGGCCTGCGCGTCCGTCATGAACGGCAGGGTATGACGTGGCCGCGGGTTTGTGTACCCGTCGGTAACGGGGTTTCACCGACCGCACACACGCCGCCAGCGATCACTGGCAACAAACCCGCTGATCAGGGCTCTTTTCACGCCCGCGGCGCACGCCCGGCTCCCGTCGCGCACATCCCACTCCCACGGTGCGCATCCCGCTCCCGCCGCGCGCGGGCGGCCCCGCGGCGCCGTCGGCTCACAGCGCGTCGACGTCCAGCTGGGCGATCGCCGTCCGGGCCACCTCCCGGCCCCGCTCGGTGAAGTCGCCCTTGCCGGGGTAGCCCACGGTGAGCCGGTACATGTCGCCGCCGCCGGTGCGGTAGTAGAAGAACCGCACCTCGCGCGGGCGCGGGTGCTGCGAGTCATTGGTGGTGTAGACGACCGTGTTCCCGGCGGCCTTTTGCCCGTGGAACGTCGCGTTGTCGTCGGGGGTGGTCCGCGCGTCCGCGGGCATGTCGAGACCGTAGTCGCCGCGCTTCTTGAACTCGGCGTCGTCCTGGTACATCTCGGCCGCCGCCGAGCCCGCGATCTCGTGGCTCTTGTCCTCCGCCTGCCTGGCCAGCGACAGCGTCACCCACACGCTGCCGCTCCAGTCCGTGTACGTCACCCAGTGGTCGTCGTCGGACTTCCGGTCGGGCAGGGTGCGCTGGTAGTCGGCGGGCACGGCGAGCGTCGCCGCGACGTCCTTCTCCTGATGGGCGCTCCAGCCGTCCGGCAGCGGCCCCGCGAACGGCCGCGCGATCGCCAGGTAGGCGGTCACCGCGCCCACCACGACCGCCGCGCCCAGCCCGAGCCAGGCCGTACGGCCCAGGCGGATCCCGCGCCGGGGACGCTCGACGTACCGGACCTCCTGGGTGGGCGCCGGGACGGGCGGCGCGGCGGCGGCCGTCAGCAGGGCGCGGACCCGGGCGGCGTCCGGGCGCTGCGCGGGGTCCTTGCGGAGCAGAGTGGTGACGGCCTCGGCGAGCGGGCCGGGCGCGGCGGCGGGCGGCGCGGGGGCGGCGTTCAGGACCGACTGGAGGGTGGCCGGGGTGTTGCTGCGGCGGAACGGCGAGACGCCCTCGGTGGCCGCGTACAGCACCACGCCGAGGGACCACAGGTCGCTGGCCGGGCCGGGCCGCTGCCCCAGCACGCGCTCCGGCGCGATGTACTCGGGCGAGCCGACGAAGCCGCCGGTGTCGGTCAGACTGGTCTCGCCCTCGATCTGGGCGATGCCGAAGTCGGTGAGCACGGTCCGCCCGTGCCCGCCGAGCAGGATGTTGTCCGGCTTGACGTCCCGGTGCAGGATGCCCGCGGCGTGCGCGGCCTCCAGGGCGCCGAGGACCTCCAGGCCGACCCGGGCCGCCTCGCGCGCGTCCAGGGTGCCCTCCTGGAGGGCGGCGCCGAGCGAGCGGCCCCGGACCAGCTCCATCACGATCCACGGCTGCCCGTCGACGACGGCCACGTCGTGCACGTTGACGACGGCCGGGTGGTCGAGCCGGGCGGCGGCGCGCGCCTCGCGGCGCATCCGCTCGAAGGCGTTGGCCCGTTCCCGCTCGGGCAGGTGATCGGGGACCCGGGGCTCCTTGACGGCGACCTCGCGGTCCACGGTCTCGTCCTTGGCCCGCCACACCGTGCCCATGCCGCCGTGCCCCAGCTTGGCCAGCAGCCGGTAGCGGCCGGCGATCAGACGGCCGGTACCGGGGTCGGGGGCGTGGGCCGGAGCCTGGGCGGGGGCGGTGTGCGGCGGGGCGGGAGCGTGGGCGGCGGCCGGTGGGACCGCGGGGGGCACTTGGGCGGCCGGGGCAGCCGGGGCAGCCGGGGCGGCCGGGGCGGCGTAAGGATTCTGCGGGTGCGGCACCTGCGGCTGCGGATCCGGTGGCCGCAGGACGAAGCTGCTCGTGGATTCATGGGGCTCGTACGGTGCGTACGGCTCGTGCCGGGCTCCCCCGTTGTCGCTCATGGTCCATCCATATCGCGAGGGGCGGCCGGGACTCCAGCGCGGGCGCGGGGCGGTCACAGACCCGTGACCTAGGGTCTGCCCCGTCCGGTGACGAAGGTGTCCACGGCGACGTCGAAGTACTCCCTGGCCTCGCGCACCTTGCCGACCGGCGCCGACAGCCACACGTCGTACATCCGCCCGTCCTGCTCCCAGCACAGGTCGTAGGTGTGCCGGGCGCCCTCCGCCGCGCTGAAGCCGCTCCAGGTGAACTCCCAGAGGGCGGCGGGGTGTCCGTCGTGCGTGGTGGCCGTGACCTGGCCGTCGTGGTAGCCGGGGTTGGCGGACGGGCCGCCGGCGTCGGCGCGGCGCATCACCGCGAGCGGGCCGCCCTGTTCCGGCGCCGCCGCCTTGATGCCGAGGCGGAAGGTCTCGCCCGGCGACAGATAGAAGATCCGCGCGCCCTGCGGCGAGCGCGCGAAGCCGTCCGGTACGGCGACGGTGAAACCGGCCGGGTCCTGCGCCAGGTGGTAGCCCGAGGGCGCGGAGGGGGCGTCGGCGCCCGTGGCGGGCCGGGTCCGCGAGGGGGTGGCGTGCGCACCGGACGAGGGCGTCGGGGAGGTGGTGGCAGTGGCGGAGGCGCTTCCGGTCGCCGGGCCCGCCGAGGCACCCGGCCCGTGTCCCGGCGCCGAACTGGCGGGCGTACCGCCGCCGTCGCGGTCGCCGTCCATCAGCAGCGTCACCGCGGACACCCCCGCCCCGGCCACCGCGGCGACCAGCAGCGCGGCGATCAGCACACCCCGGGTGGAGAGCCGCGCGGGCGGACCGGACGGCGCCCCGCCCACCGGCCCCGCCTGCGGGGGCGGTGTCAGGGCCGGGGTCGGAACCGGCAGCGGCGACGGGAACGCGGGCGGCCCCGCCGGGGACGGCGGCCCGGAGAACCCTGAGGATGCCGAGGACGCCGAGGACGCCGAAGGCCCCTGCGAGCGAGTCCCCCTGGAGCCCCGCAGCGACAGCGAGGGCAAGGAGGGCAGCGACGGACGAGGGGACCGGGACCGCCGGGACGCTTCGCCCTGGTGCGGCGCGGAGGCGTCCGGGGCCTGCCCCGGCGTACGCCCGGAGTCCAGGAAGGCGCGCAGCATCCGCTCGGCCTCGTCCGCCGTCAGCCGCCGCTCGGGATCGCGCTCCAGCAGCCCGCGTACGACAGGCAGGATCGGCTCCGCCTCGGCGGGCGGCCGGATCTCGTCCAGCACGACCGCGTGCATGATCCCGCCCAGCGAGTCGCGCCGGAACGGCGAGGCACCGCTCAGCGCCGTGCACAGCAGCGCGCCCAGCGACCACAGGTCGGACTGCGGACCGGTCCCCGCGCCGGACATCCGCTCGGGCGCGGTGTACTCCGGGGAGCCGACGAAGGCCCCGGTCTCGGTGAGTGTGGGGGCGCCCGCCACCTGGGCGATGCCGAAGTCGGTGAGGACGACCCGGTCGGTGCCGGACTCCACCAGGACGTTCGCGGGTTTGAGGTCGCGGTGCAGGACACCGGCCGCGTGCGCGGTGCCCAGCGCGCCCAGCAGCGCGATGCCGATGCGGGCGGCCTCGGCCGCGTCCACCGGGCCGCCCGCGGCGATCCGGTCGGCGAGCGAACCGCCCTCGATCAGCTCCATGACGATGAACGGCCGCCCGTCCTGCTCCGCGACGTCGTGGACGACGATGACGTGCGGGTGCCGCAGTTGGGCGACCGCGCGCGCCTCGCGCAGCGTACGGTCGCGCAGTTGCCGGGCCTCCTCGGCGGACAGGGTCTCGTCGAACGGGAGTTCCTTGACGGCGACCCGCCGTCCCAGCAGCTGATCGGTCGCCCGCCAGACGACACCCATACCGCCGCGCCCGATCCGCGCCTCCAGGCGGTAACGTCCCGCTACCACACGGAAGTCGTCCCCCTCGGTCCCCATACGCCCCATCATGCCGCATCGGACGCCCGGCTTCCGGGACGCCGACCGGCCAAGAAGGGGATCTGATCTGGCCTTCGTGCCCGGCCTCGGCGGTCAGTCGGTGCCGGGCCGCCAGCTCTGGAGCACCGACTTGAACTGACTGCGGGTGACCGGCCAGCTCGCCTCGGGCGAGGACATGTAGATCGCGTACTCGACGCCCGAACGGGAGAAGTACGTCTCCTCGATGGCGTGCCGCGGGCCCGGGAACGAGGTGTCCTTGGGCAGCGCCGTCCAGGAGTACTCCCACAGCGCGCCCGGACGGTCGCGGAAGGTGTCCTTCTCCAGCATCACCCGCCGGTAGTCCACCAGCCGCCGCAACTGCTCCTCCAGGTCCTTCTGGTGGTCGTACGCGCTGGGGAACTCCGGCGACTCGGTGACGGCGACGCGGATGAAGTGCTTGCCGCCGTCCGGGGTGTAGTCGACCTGGCGCAGGGCCTCGTTGGACACCACCCGCTTCCAGTCGTCGCCGGGCAGGGCGATGCTGAAGCCGTACGGGTCCGTGACCCGCTTCCAGCCTGCCGGGATGCTGTCGGTCGAGGGCTTGGTCCTGTGGGGCGTCGGCGAGGGGGCCGTCGCGGACAACGATGGCAGCGCCGGGCCGGAGCCCTCCGCCTCCGTCCGGCTGCCGGGCCCCCACTCCTGGAGCGCCACGGCGGTGCCGCCGCCGATGACCGCGGCGAGGACCACCACGAGGGCGGCGTTGCGCAGCCGGCGGCCCCTGGACCGCGCCCGCACGTCGCCGCCGCTGCCGCCCGCCGCCGGGGACGCGACGGGGGTCTGCGCGGTCGCCGGGTGGTGGGAGACCGGGGCGGCGCCGGGGACGACGGTGGAGCTCCCGGTCGCGCCGGGCCGGTGACCGGGGTACGTGCCTCCGGCGGGGGTGCCGGTGCTGTCGAACGGCACGCCCGTGCTCCCGTGCGCTCCCGTGCCGCCGTACGCGCCCGTGCCGTGCGATCCGGTGCCCGCGTACGACCCCGCGGTCCCGTGCGGGCCCGGGTCGCCCTGGTGGCCCTGGTGGCCCGTCCCGCCGGTGCCCGCGGTGTGCGGGGACGGCTGGCCGGTGTACTGGGTGGGGATGTACGCCTGCGCGTGGGTGGAGCGCCGCCCCTCGGCGGCCTCCGCGAGCATCCGCTCGGCCGTGGCCGCGTCCGGCCGGGCCGCCGGGTCCTTGCGCAGCAGCGCGGTGATGACGGGCGCGAGCACACCGGCGTGCCGGGTCTCGCGGGGCTCCTCGTCGACGACGGCCTGCATGGTGGTCAGCGGCGAGGTGCGGCGGAACGGCGACAGGCCCTCGACCGCCGTGTACAGCGTGGCGCCCAGCGCCCACAGGTCGGAGGACGGGCCGGGGTCATGGCCGCGCACCCGCTCGGGGGCGAGGTAGTCGACCGAGCCGACGACCTCTCCGGTACGGGTGATGGTGGTGTCGCCCTCGATCTGGGCGATGCCGAAGTCGGTGAGCAGGACCCGGCCGTCCTGGGAGAGCAGGACGTTGCCGGGTTTGACGTCGCGGTGCAGGACACCGGCCGCGTGCGCGGCGCACAGGGCGCGCAGCACCCACAGGCCGACGCGGGCGGCCTCGGCCGGTTCCACCCGGCCGCGCTCCTTGACCGCGTCCGCCAGCGACTGGCCCTCGACCAGCTCCATCACGATCCACGGGCGGCCGTCGTGTTCGAGCACGTCGTGCACGGTGACCACGGCGGAGTGGTTGATCCGCGCCGCCGCGCGCGCCTCGGCCCGGGTACGCGCGAGCAGGACCGCCTGGTCGCTCTCCGCGACGTACAGCGCGGCGGTCAACTCCTTGATCGCCACGGCCCGGTGCAGCACCTCGTCGTGCGCGCGCCAGACCCGGCCCATGCCGCCGCTGCCGATGGCGTCGGCGAGCCGGTAGCGGCCCGCGAGCAGCTGGCCCTGCATCTGATTCACGTTTCCCCGCAATGTTCTTGACAGGCCCAGACTAGGGACCGCCCCTCCGGCAGGGAACCGGTGGGGGTGCCCAGAAACCGCACTGTGACAGTTGTCGCTTCCCACCAGGTGCGGGAACGCGGGGGTGCCGGTGGCTCAGCCGGTGTACCGGTAGGTCGCCGTGGCCTGTTCGTACAGCTTGTCCACCTGGTCCCGCTGGGACTCCGGGCCCCGCACCTGCACCACGTGGTAGCGGCCGTCCAGGAGCAGGGCGAGGTTGCGCACGAAGAGCTGCCGCCCGCCCGCGCTCCAGGTGAACTGCCCCTCGGCCATGGTCCTCCCGCCGACCTGGGTGGTCCGCAGCCCGGAGGAGGTGGCCCAGCTGGAGTCGCGGTAGTCCCGCAACTCGTACTCGTCCTCGCGCTGGTAGACCATCGGGTCGCCGCCGTACCGCTTCGCGGTGTCCCGTCCGGGCACCACGATCAGCTCGAAGTCGCCCCGCGAGTAGACCACCTGGCCCCGGTCGTTGCCCGGGGTGCGGTTCCAGCCGCTCGCGACGGCTATCCGGAACCCGGCGGCGTCCTTGCGCACCGTGAAGCCGCCGGGCACGCCCGCGCCGGTGGTCTGCGTCTCGGTCGAGCCGGAGGACTGCGAGGGGCTGCCGCCGCCGTCCGCCGTGCTCCGGCCGCCGCCGGGGGTGCCGCTCGCGCCGGAGCCGTCCGGGGGCGCGGGGGCCTCGCTCGCCCCGCCCGTCCGGCCGGCGTCCGGCCGCCCGCCGCCGGTGTCCCGGCCGGACTTCGGCAGGAACAGCATGGCGAACGCGACCGCCCCGGCCAGCAGGAGCAGCACCAGCAACAGCAGGATCCGTCCCAGGCTGCGCGGCGAACGGCCCTCCCGGCCACCCCGCTTGTGCCGCCCGTGGTGGGCGGGCAGCCCGGCGCGGCGCCTGCGCACCAGTTCGCCGCGGCGCCGCACGATCGGCAGCCGCCTCGGGTCGGCGGGCGGCGCGGCCACGACATGCGCCCCGGCCTCCGGCTCGGGCGCGGACCGCACCAGCGAACGCAGCCAGCCGCCCAGCTCCTCGAAGTCCAGCCGCTCGGTGGGGTCCTGACGCAGCAGCGACTCGACGACCGGGCGCAGCGCGCCGCACTCCTCGGCGAAGGCGGGCGGCTCCGCGCACACCAGTTGCACCAGTTCGGCGGTCGACTCCTCCGGGTAGGGGGCGTGCCCCTGCACGGCACGGAAGAGCAGCGCGCCCAGCGCCCACAGGTCGGTGGCGGGCCCGATCGGCGCGGCCAGCTGCCAGTTCGCGTGCACGGGCCCGGCCTGTTCGGGCGCCCAGCGCTCGGTCACCGGCCCCACCACGGTCATCCGCGCCTGCCGCGCCCGCTCGGCGGCCAGCGCACTCCCCGGCCCGGTCCCGGCGGGGGCCGGTCGGGCGGGGGACGACCGGTCGGGGGCGGGGCGGTCGCCGGGGTAGGGGGCGCGGGCGGCCGGGACTCCGGCGACGGGCCGGGCACCGAAGTAGGCACCGCCGGAGGGGCCCGGCCCGCCGTACGGGTCGCGGTGACGGTCACGGTCGCCGGTCACCGGAGCGTCCGCTGTCCGGCCGCCCGGGTACGGAGCGCCGGTGCGTCCGTCCTCGACGGCGGGGCCGTCCTCGGGCGGTACGCCGGACGGGCCGCGGCCGGACGGGCCCGGTGCGCCCCGGCCGAGGGCGTACGGCTCCGGACCGCCCGGACCGAGGGCGTACGGGGCCGAGCCGGGCGCGCCGGGGGCGGGCGGCGCGCCGGAGGTGCTCCACCAGGGGTCCGGGGCGCCCGGCGGCGGGAGGGCCGGGCGCCCCTGCGCGCCGCCGTCTCCCGCGTCCCCCAGGTCCCTTGCGTCCCCTGCGTCTTCCGGACCCGCGAAACCCTCGGCGTCCCCGGTGCTCCCTGTGCTCCCGGGGCGCGGGACGCCCCCCGCGGGCGGCGTGTCGTCGGCACCGGCGGCCCCCGGGCGCGGCGTGGCGCGTACTCCGTAGGGGTCGGCGATCTGGCCGGGCGGCGCGGCGCGGTTCTCGCCCTCGGCGGGCGGCCGGGCGCCGGGCAGGGCGGCGCGCGCACCCTGCTGCGCCTCCTGCACCCGGGCCGCCGCCCGCGCGCCCGCGCGGTACGCGGCGATCGCCCCGGCGCGCGCCGCCCGGATGTCGTCCCCGCTCGGCGGCGTGGACCGCACCAGCTCGCCCGCGGCTCCGCCGCTGTCCGGGCCGCCACCGGACAGCGGCAGCGCACCGGCCGCCCGCGCCTCGATCGCGGCCCGCCGGGCGGCTTCGGGGTCGGCGCCGAAGCCGGTACCGGGAGCGGTGTCGGAGGCGGCACCGGGAGCAGCACCGGGAGCGGCCGCGCCCACAGGGCCGCCGTAGCCGCGCTCGTCCCGCGCGTCACGGATCCCGCCGGGCCCCGCGGGGTCGTCGGCCCCGCCCCGCGTGCCGGACTCCCCGCCGCCCGTGCCGAATCCCGCGTACCCGCCGAACCCGCCGTCCTCCTGGGCCCCGTCGCCCTCGCCGTCCGGCGCGGGCACCGGGTCGTAGCCGCACAGCGCCTCCTCGGCGGCGCCGACCGCGAGGCCGGTCAGCATCACCCGGCCGTCGTCGCAGACCAGGACGGTGCGCGCGGTGATGTTGCGGTGCACCCAGCCGTGGCCGTGCAGGACCCGCAGCGCCATGAGGAGATCGGAGGCGACCTCGGCCGCGCGGTAGGGCGTCAGCGGCCGGTCGGCCAGCAGCGCCGACAGCGGCCGGGCGGCGACCAGTTCACTGGCGATCCACAGCGAACCGCCCTCCGCGAACACGTCGAAGACCTGGTCCAGCCGCGGATGGTCGGGGATCCGCGCGGCGGCCTGCGCGGCCTCGATCGCCCGTCGCACCGCCGGATCGGCCGGCCGCCGCGTGGCCCCGGACTCCGCGCGGGAAGCACGCGCCGGGGGCACCGTACGTCCCGGACGCCCGCCGGGCGCCCCGGGTCCCCGGAACACGCCGTCGCGCGCCGTGAACCCCTCGGGCAGCCCGTCCGCGTCGAGCACCTCGGCCTCGACGACCTCGGGCAACGGCACCTGACGGAGCAGCACTTCCTGACCGCTGTAGGTGTCGAAGGCCCGGGTCTCGGTGAGTTCGTACGCGTCGGACGGAGGCAGCGGCAGGCGGTAGCGGTCGGCGAGCACCCGGCCCGCGTAGTCGTCCACGTTGCCTCCCCCGGCCGCACGTCCAGTCAGATGCGTTCGCCACGCGTCCCGTTCCCGGTGATCACGGTCCGCAATCACTCACGATACGTGCCGGAGGCAACCCGCAAGAGGGGAAGCCGGATCTCACTTGGGTGCGAACGTCTTCGTCAGGGTCTGCCAGGTGTCCCGGCGCAGGTCACCGTCCCAGTCGTCGGCCTCGGCCGTGTACATGAGCGCGTACCCGTGCTTGTCGTCGACCACGAACCCGCGGTCCACCGCCCGGTACCCGGTGCCGCCCTCGGTGTAGGTGAACTCCCAGTCGGCGGCGTTCCACCCCCGGTAGCCCACCTTCTCGATGCGGACCTTGTGGTAGCCGGAGCGCACCATGTAGGCCTCCTGGCTCTTCCAGTCGGCCACGGGGTCGTCCTTGGGCGTCGACGTCCAGGCGACCAGCAGCTTCTGCCCGTCCGGGCCGGTGAAGCGGGCGCCGGAGGAACCGGTGGTCTTGTACTTCCAGCCCTCGGGCAGCCCGATGGAGAAGCCCTGTCCCTGGTACGTCGAGACGGCGCCGTCGTCACCGGAACCCTGCCCGGAGCCCGATCCGGAACCCTTGCCGCCGGAGCCGCCCGCCGCGCCCTTGCCACTGCCACCGCTGCTCGCGGCGGGCGAACCGCCCTGCCCCGTCGCGGAGTCGGTCTGCTTGCCGTTCGTGCCGCTTCCGCCGTGGCCGGCCGTGGCGCTCCCGGCCGCCCCCGCGGTGGCCGCCGTGGCGCCGCCGCGGTCGTCCTCGGATCCCTTGCCGTCGCCGCTGAAGGCGATGGTCAGCACGGTCCCGATCACCGCGAGCACGACGACCACCGCGATGATCACCAGCGTGCGCTTCGGCACCACGTCGGTGAGCGGCGCCCTCGGGACCTGACGCGGCGGCAGGTCCAGGTCCGGCGGCGGCACCACGGGCCACCCCGTCCCGGCACGCCCGGCCTGCGCGGCACCCGGGGCGGCGGCCCCGGACCCGGAGGAGGCACCGGCGGCGCCCGCGCCGCCCGTCCCGCCGGAAGCACCCGCCGCACCCGCCGCACCCGGTCGGCTCGCGCCGGGCCGCGCGCCCCCGGCGGCACCGGTCCCCGTGGACGAGGACCGGGCGGACGGGGTCCCGGCGGCGCCGGGAGCGGCCGGACCGGTGCCCGCGGCGGGCGCGCCCACCGTAGCCGCCGTACCCGCCGTGCCTGTCGGCGGCTTGGTGCGGGACGCGGCCGCCGTGGTCGCCGACCCGGCCGCCACCGCCGCCTTGCGCACCGAACGCAGGGCGCCGCGCAGCCGGTCGGCCGCCTCCTCGCCCCGCTTGCCGCCCGCGCCGGAACCGGAACCGGCCGCGGGGCCGGAAGCGGAGCCGGTGCCGGACGCGGCGCCGCCCTTCTTCCCGCCGTTCTTCCTGCCGCCGTCCCTGCCCCCGCGCCGGTCCGGCTGCGCGGGCAGCGGCACCAGCTTGGTGGCCTCCAGCGGCTCCGGCTCCACCGTCCCGCGCTCGGGCGCGTGGACGACAGCGTTGAGCATCGCGCGGGCGGCCACGTCGTCGAGACGCTCGGCCGGGTCCTTGTTGAGGAGGCCGAAGATGACGTCCCGCAGCGGCCCGGCGTGCTTGGGCTCCTCCAGCGGTTCGGTCATCACCGCGGTCAGCGTGGCGATCGCCGAACCCTTGTCGTAGGGCGGCGAACCCTCCACCGCCGCGTACAGCAGGCCGCCGAGCGACCACAGGTCGGCCGCCGGGCCGGGCTTGTGGCCACGGGCCCGCTCCGGGGAGATGTACGAGGGCGCGCCGACGAGCATGCCGGTGGAGGTGATGGACGGGTCGCCCTCGACCTGGGCGATGCCGAAGTCGGTGAGCACGACCCGGCCGTCCTCGGCGATGAGCACGTTGGACGGCTTCACGTCGCGGTGCAGGATGCCCTGGCGGTGCGCGGAGCGCAGCACGTCCAGGACGGCGAGGCCGACCTCGGCGGCCCGCCTCGGCTCCAGCAGGCCGTCCTCGCGGATGACCTCGGCCAGGGACTTGCCCTCGACCAGTTCCATCACGATCCAGGGCCGGTCGTCCTCGTCGACCACGTCGAAGACCGTCACGGCGCTGGTGTTGCGGATCCGCGCGATGGCCTTGGCCTCGCGCAGCGTCCGCGTGATCAGGCGCCGCTTCTCGTCCTCGTCGATGGTCGTCGGGAACCGCAGTTCCTTGACGGCCACCGTCCGGCCCAGGGTCTCGTCCTCGGCGCGCCAGACCGTGCCCATGCCGCCCCGGCCGAGCACGTCTCCCAGCCGGTACCGCCCGGCGAGAAGACGCTCGCTGTTGTCCTGACGAGTGTCCTGACGGGATGCCCCCGCCCGCTCCGCCTCCGACATGCGTCCCCTCATGCAACCGGCCCTGACAGAGGCTCCATTGTCCCTCACGCGACAAGTGCTCGGCGCCCAGGGGCCCCGAGGGGACACCCCGGGCGCGGCGGACCGGCCGCCGAACAGCCCGTGGGGCACGGCGTGATGACGGCCGGTGACGAAACCCGGGCCGGGTGCCCCCTTCTCGCCCGCTTCTCGCCCGCTTCCTCCCCGCTCCTCCCGGACCCGGGCCCGCCCGCCGCTACAGCGGCGCGATGTCCGGAGCGCCCAGCCGGGCCGCGTCGGCGGTCAGGTCGTCGGGCTGGCGCTGCGACTCGCGCTCGGCCTCGACCCGCTTCTCGTAGTGCTCGACCTCGCGGACGATCTGGTCCTCGTCCCAGCCGAGGACCGGCGCCATCAGCTCGGCGGCCTCGCGGGCGCTGCGGGTGCCCCGGTCGAAGGTCTCGATGGATATGCGGGTGCGCCGGGTGAGCACGTCGTCCAGATGGCGGGCGCCCTCGTGGGAGGCGGCGTAGACGACCTCGGCCCGCAGATAGTCGTCGGCGGCCTTGAGCGGCGCGCCGAGCGAGGGGTCCTCGGCGATCAGGTCGAGGACCTCCTGCGCGGCCGCCCCGAACCGGTTCAGCAGGTGCTCGACGCGCACCACGTGGATGCCGGTGTCGGCGGCGATGCGCGCCCGCGCGTTCCACAGCGCCTGGTAGCCCTCGGCACCGAGCAGCGGGGTCTCCTCGGTGACGCAGTCGGCGACCCGCATGTCCAGGCCGTGCACCGCCTCGTCGACGGCGTCCTTGGCCATCACCCGGTAGGTGGTGTACTTGCCGCCCGCGACCACGACGAGGCCGGGCACCGGATGGGCCACGGTGTGCTCGCGCGACAGCTTGCTGGTGGCGTCGGACTCCCCGGCCAGCAGCGGCCGCAGTCCCGCGTAGACGCCTTCCACGTCGTCCCGGCCCAGCGGGACGGCGAGCACGGAGTTGACGTGCTCCAGCAGATAGTCGATGTCGGCGCTGGAGGCGGCCGGGTGCGCCTTGTCCAGGTCCCAGTCGGTGTCCGTGGTGCCGATGATCCAGTGCCGCCCCCAGGGGATGACGAACAGGACGGACTTCTCGGTGCGCAGGATCAGCCCGCTGGTGGAGTTGATGCGGTCCTTGGGCACGACGAGGTGGATGCCCTTGGAGGCGCGGACGTGGAACTGGCCGCGCTCCCCCACCATCGCCTGGGTGTCGTCCGTCCACACCCCGGTGGCGTTGACGATCTGCTTGGCGCGGACCTCGTACTCGCCGCCGCCCTCCACGTCCTGCACCCGCGCGCCGACCACCCGCTCGCCCTCGCGCAGGAACCCGGTCACGCGCGCCCGGTTGGCCGCCAGCGCGCCGTAGGACACGGCGGTGCGCACCAGGGTCGCCACGAAGCGGGCGTCGTCCATCTGGGCGTCGTAGTACTGGAGGGCGCCGACCAGGGCGTCCTTCTTCAGGCAGGGCGCCACCCGCAGGGCGTGACGGCGGCTCAGGTGGCGGTGCACGGGAAGTCCCCGGCCGTGCCCGCGGGCCATCGACATGCCGTCGTAGAGGGCGACGCCCGAGCCCGCGTACAGCCGCTCCCAGCCCTTGTGCTGGAGCGGGTACAGGAACGGCACGGGCTTGACCAGGTGCGGGGCCAGCCGCTCCAGCAGCAGTCCGCGCTCCTTCAGCGCCTCGCGCACCAGGGCGAAGTCGAGCATCTCCAGATAGCGCAGTCCGCCGTGTATGAGCTTGCTGGACCGGCTGGAGGTGCCCGACGCCCAGTCGCGCGCCTCGACGATGCCGGTGGACAGGCCGCGCGTGACCGCGTCCAGGGCCGTGCCCGCTCCCACCACGCCGCCACCCACGACCAGAATGTCCAGCTCACGCTCGGCCATTGCCGCCAGTGACTCGGCGCGCTGCGCCGGCCCCAGTGTCGCTGTCCTCACTGCTGCCTCCCGCTCTCGGTCGAGCCGGCCGCACCCGTCGGGCGAAGCCCCGTCCCACACGTCCCCTGTACCCCGCGCGTCCCCTCCGTGTTCCCCCTGCCCAAATTCTGACCGGGATGCCCGGCTTCAGCCACCAGTCGCCCCCGGCCTGTGGACAACTCCCACCGGTTCACCGAGAAACACGCTGGTCAATCCCGCAAAACGGTCATATTTACTCCTAGTCTGACATTGCTCTCGCTCGTCCTGTCCACAGGACTTGCGCGCCTGCCCCACCTCGGTTATTGGGAAGGACGGCCCACGCCATGCCCGCAGATCTCGCCGTCATCGGACTCGGTCCTCTCGGCCTGCCCCTGGCCCAGGCCGCCGTCGCCGCCGGTGTCCCCACGCTCGGGTACCGCATCGGGGAGGAACCCGGCTCGCTCAGCGCCGCCGAACTGCGCCGGATGCTCTCGGGGGGCTTCCGGCCGGCCACCAACCCGGCCGAGCTGGGCCGCGTCCGCACCGCCGTGATCTGCGCCCCCACCCCGCGCGGCGCCGACGGCGGGTTCGACCTGGGCCAGGTGGAGAGCGCCGCCCGCGCGCTGGCCGGGCAGCTGCGCCCGCACACCACGGTGATCCTGGAGTCACCCGTGCACCCCGGCACCACCGACGCGTTCCTGCGCCCCCTCCTGGAGGAGGGCTCCGGGCTCGCCGCCGGCCGCGACTTCCACCTCGCCTACTCCCCCAGCCGCGTCGACCCAGGCAACCGCGACCTCACCCCGGCCAACACCCCCAAGGTGATCGGCGGCCTCACCCCGGCCTGCACCGAGTCCGCCGCCGCCTTCTACGGCCGCCTCACCGACAAGGTGGTCCGCGCGCGCGGGCTGCGGGAGGCGGAGACCGTCCATCTCCTGGAGACCAACTACCGGCACGTCAACATCGCCCTGGTCAACGAGATGGCCGTGCTCTGCCACGACCTCGGGGTCGATCTGTGGGACGTGGTGCGCTGCGCCGAGACCAAGCCGTTCGGCTTCCAGGCGTTCCGCCCCGGGCCCGGCGTCGGCGGCCCCGGCCTCCCCCAGGACATGTCCGGCCCGGCCGGCCGCGGTCTGCGCATGGTCGAACTCGCCCGGCAGGTCAACAGCCGTATGCCCCGCTACGTCGTCCAGCGCGCCGCCGCCCTCCTGAACGAGCACGGCAAGTCGGCGCGCGGCGCCCGCGTCCTCCTCCTCGGCGTCACCTACAAGCCGGACCTCGCCGACCTCCAGGGCACCCCCGCCGAGGAGATCGCCGTCCGGCTGACCGGCCTCGGCGCCTGCGTCAGCTACCACGACCCGTATGTGCCCTCCTGGAGCGTCCAGGACCGTCCCGTGCCCCGCGCCGACGCCCTGTACGAGGCGGTCGCCGACGCCGACCTGACGATCCTGCTCCAGCACCACCGGACGTACGACCTCCAGGGGCTGTCGGTGAAGGCCCAGCTGCTCCTGGACACCCGCGGGGCGGCACCGCTGGGGGCGGCGCACCGGTTGTGAAAGGGGGCGCGCGGGGGCCCGGCGGCCGGAAGCGGTGGAAGCGGACGGATCCCGCCGCTACCGTATGAGACGGAATCCGCCGCAGCGGGTACTGCGGCAGGCTCCAGGATGGATCACGGAGTGTCCGCCCCTAGGCTGTTTGGGGGCGGCCGCGCCACAGGGTAAAAAGGTGGAGCCCGCCGCAGCGGTCACTGCGGCAGGCTCCAGGATGGATCACGGAGTGTCCGCCCCTAGTCGTCGTGGGGGCGGCCGCTCACCATCCGTAGATTCGCAAGATCCACCTCCTCCGGCACTGCACCAGCCGAAGCCGGATGTGGTCCCAGCGGGTGGGCTTGCGATGACGGCCCACGGGCACGCCCCCTTCCACGATGCCGCCATTGACCCGGTGGACGGCGCGTCGGAAATCGGGCCGGGCCCCGAGGGGCGGGGTCCGGACCATGTCCTTGGAAGGGGGCGACCCGGACAACCGGGCCGTCGATCACGGACATTACCGGCCCGACACGCCCGTCCCCGGCGGTTCCGGCCCGAAAGCAACCGTGCGCCCCCCGCGTACCGAAAGCGCCCCCACCGGTACCTCCGCGGCGCACACGAAGGGGCCCGGTCGCTCGTCCGCACGAGTGACCGGGCCCCTTCCGTGGTACGGGGTCCTGGCGGGTTACCGCTTGTGCTGGGAGTCCGCCACCGTGACCTCGACGCGCTGGAACTCCTTCAGCTCGCTGTAGCCGGTCGTGGCCATGGCGCGGCGCAGGGCGCCGAAGAAGTTCATCGAACCGTCGGGGGTGTGCGAGGGGCCGGTGAGGACCTCCTCGATGGTGCCGACGGTGCCGAGGTCGACCTTCTGGCCGCGCGGCAGCTCCTCGTTGACGGCCTCCATGCCCCAGTGGTGACCGCGGCCGGGCGCGTCGGTGGCGCGCGCCAGCGGGGAGCCCATCATCACCGAGTCGGCGCCGCAGGCGATGGCCTTGGGCAGGTCGCCGGACCAGCCGACACCGCCGTCCGCGATCACGTGCACGTACCGGCCGCCGGACTCGTCCATGTAGTCGCGGCGGGCGGCGGCCACGTCGGCGACCGCGGTGGCCATCGGGACCTGGATGCCGAGCACGTTGCGCGTGGTGTGCGCGGCGCCGCCGCCGAAGCCGACCAGGACGCCGGCCGCGCCGGTGCGCATCAGGTGCAGGGCCGCGGTGTACGTGGCGCAGCCGCCGACGATCACCGGGACGTCCAGCTCGTAGATGAACTGCTTCAGGTTCAGCGGCTCGTGCGAGGACGAGACGTGCTCGGCGGAGACGGTGGTGCCGCGGATCACGAAGATGTCCACGCCCGCGTCCACGACGGCCTTGGAGAACTGGGCGGTGCGCTGCGGGGAGAGCGCCGCCGCGGTCACCACACCGGAGTCGCGCACCTCCTTGATGCGCGCCCCGATCAGCTCCTCCTTGATGGGAGCGGCGTAGATCTCCTGGAGGCGGCGGGTGGCGGCCTCGGCGGGCAGCCCGGTGATCTCGTCCAGCAGCGGCTGCGGGTCCTCGTGCCGGGTCCACAGACCTTCGAGGTTGAGCACGCCCAGGCCGCCCAGCTCACCGATGCGGATCGCGGTGGCCGGGGAGACGACGGAGTCCATGGGGGCGGCCAGGAACGGCAGCTCGAAGCGGTAGGCGTCGATCTGCCAGGCGATCGAGACCTCCTTCGGGTCCCGCGTACGGCGGCTGGGGACGACGGCGATGTCGTCGAAGGCGTACGCCCGGCGGCCGCGCTTGCCGCGCCCGATCTCGATCTCAGTCACGTCTGTGGCCTTTCCCTGATGCGTTGCAGCGTCTTCCAGTATCGCCGACGCCCATGACAAGGGCGGCCCCGGATGCCTCCGGGACCGCCCGTCGGGGCCCTGCCGCTACTTGCTGCTGTAGTTCGGCGCCTCGACCGTCATCTGGATGTCGTGCGGGTGGGACTCCTTCAGACCCGCCGAGGTGATCCGGACGAAGCGGCCCTTGGTCTCCATCTCGCCGATGCCCGCCGCGCCCACGTAGCCCATGGTCTGGCGCAGACCGCCGACGAGCTGGTGCAGCACGTTGGCCAGCGGGCCGCGGTAGGGCACCTGGCCCTCGATGCCCTCGGGCACGAGCTTGTCGTCGGAGGCCACCTCGGCCTGGAAGTAGCGGTCCTTGGAGTACGACCGCGCCTGGCCGCGGGACTGCATGGCGCCGAGCGAGCCCATGCCGCGGTACGACTTGAACTGCTTGCCGTTGATGAACAGCAGCTCGCCGGGCGACTCCTCGCAGCCCGCGAGCAGGCTGCCCAGCATGACCGTGTCGGCGCCGGCGGCGAGCGCCTTGCCGATGTCGCCGGAGTACTGCAGGCCGCCGTCGCCGATCAGCGGGATGCCCGCCGGGCGGGCGGCGAGGGACGCCTCGTAGATCGCGGTGACCTGCGGGACACCGATACCGGCGACCACGCGCGTGGTGCAGATGGAGCCGGGGCCCACGCCGACCTTGATGCCGTCGACACCGGCGTCGATCAGCGCCTGGGCGCCGTCGCGGGTGGCGACGTTGCCGCCGATCACGTCGATGGACACGCTCGACTTGATCTTCGACATCCAGCTCAGCGCGTTGCTGTTGTGGCCGTGCGAGGTGTCGACGACCAGGAAGTCGGCGCCCGCCGCGGCGAGCGCCTGGGCGCGCTCCAGGGCCTCGGGGCTGGCGCCCACCGCCGCGCCGACGAGCAGCCGGCCCTCGGCGTCCTTGGCCGCGTTCGGGTACTGCTCCGCCTTGACGAAGTCCTTGACGGTGATCAGGCCCTTGAGGATGCCCTCGTCGTCGACCAGCGGCAGCTTCTCGATCTTGTGCTTGCGCAGCAGCTGCATGGCGTCGACGCCGGAGATGCCGACCTTGCCGGTGACCAGCGGCATCGGCGTCATGACGTCCCGCACCTGGCGGCCGCGGTCGGTCTCGAAGGCCATGTCGCGGTTGGTGACGATGCCGAGCAGCCGGCCCGCCGGGTCGGTGACGGGCACACCGCTGATGCGGAACTTGGCGCACAGGGCATCCGCGTCGGCGAGCGTCGCCTCCGGGTGCACCGTGATCGGGTCGGTGACCATCCCGGACTCGGACCGCTTGACCAGGTCGACCTGGTTGACCTGGTCCTCGATCGAGAGGTTGCGGTGCAGCACGCCGACGCCGCCCAGCCGGGCCATCGCGATCGCCATGCGGGACTCGGTCACCTTGTCCATCGCCGCCGAGAGCAGCGGGATGTTGACCCGGACGTTGCGGGAGATGCGGGACGAGGTGTCGACCGCGTTCGGGAGCACCTCCGAGGCGCCCGGCAGCAGCAGCACGTCGTCGTAGGTCAGCCCGAGTGTCGCGAATTTACCGGGCACTCCGTCGACGTTTGCAGTCATGACACCTTCCCCAAATGGCCTTGCTCGGTGCGGATGTCCATGCTAACGGGAAGCGGAGGCGTCTCATTCCACGAAGAAAGATCGTTCCGGGCTTCGTGGTTTCCTACGGGAGCGGGCCGGGGCCCGGACCGGCGCCCGGCCGGGCGCGCAGGGGTACGGCAGGAGTCCATGGGCACCCATGGGCGCCCGCGAAAGCCCGGTCACAGCACGGCCGAAGACGGCCGAAGCACGGGCACAGCACGTTCACTGCTCGGCGAGGGCCCGCAGCCTGCTCAGCGCCCGGTGCTGGGCCACCCGGACCGCACCCGGTGACATTCCCAACATCTGTCCGGTCTCCTCGGCGGTCAGGCCGACCGCGATGCGCAGGAGCAGCAGTTCGCGCTGGTTCTCGGGGAGGTTGGCCAGCAGCTTCTTGGCCCACTCGGCGTCGCTGCTGAGCAGGGCGCGCTCCTCCGGGCCGAGCGAGTCGTCCGGGCGCTCGGGCATCTCGTCGGAGGGCACGGCCGTCGAGCCGGGGTGCCGCATCGCCGCGCGCTGGAGGTCGGCGACCTTGTGGGAGGCGATGGCGAAGACGAACGCCTCGAAGGGGCGGCCGGTGTCCCGGTAGCGCGGCAGGGCGAGCAGGACGGCGACGCAGACCTCCTGGGCGAGGTCCTCGACGAAGTGGCGCGCGTCGCCCGGGAGGCGGGACAGCCGCGTACGGCAGTAGCGCAGCGCGAGCGGGTGGACCCGGGCCAGCAGGTCGTGCGTGGCCTGCTCGTCGCCGTCGACGGCGCGGTGCACCAGCGCACCGATCGCCCCTGGGGCAACTGCCGCCTCGTCGTCGCGCATCGGTCCATGGTGCCTTGACGTCGTCTGCTCCGTGGCACCGCCTTCGTGGTTGTGCACCGAAGCGTTATGAGCAGGTGCGCCGGAACCCATCCCCTGCGCCCTCCCATTCCGCTCGACCGACTCGTCCCCGAGGAACTCCACACCTCAAGGATGCGGCATCCGCGGCGAAACGAGCACCGACCGCCCGGCGGGCCGTATCGCCACTGGTACCCGGCGCGCGGTGCGCGACACCGTCCGTGCTCCGTTCCCGCCCGTCCGGACGCGTCGGCTCGGGACGCCCGCGCCCGCGACGGCGTACGGCCGCGGCCGGGACGCGCGGGCGGCGGCGGACCGCCGGTGCCGGACGGATCCGCGGGGCCGCTGCCCGCCCCGCACGCCGGTGACCGGCCCGGACGCCCGCCCCGGCCGGAGGGCCCGGCGGGACGGTCCGGCCCCGGTCCGGCCCCCGGCCCGCAGGACGACGGCCCCGGCGACAGCCCGCCCCCGACGGCCCGCCCCCGACGGCCCACCCGTGCGTACGGCGCGCGGCTGACGACGGCGGACGAGCCTTGACGACAGACCGGCAGGCCCTAGCGGACCAGTCCCCACCGGAAGCCGAGAGCCACCGCGTGCGCGCGGTCGGAGGCGCCGAGCTTCTTGAACAGCCGCCGGGCGTGCGTCTTGACGGTGTCCTCGGAGAGGAACAGCTCACGGCCGATCTCCGCGTTGGAACGGCCGTGGCTCATGCCCTCCAGCACCTGGATCTCCCGCGCGGTGAGCGTGGGCGCGGCGCCCATCTCGGCCGAGCGCAGCCGGCGCGGGGCGAGCCGCCAGGTGGGGTCGGCGAGGGCCTGGGTCACCGTGGCCCGCAGTTCCGCGCGGGAGGCGTCCTTGTGCAGATAGCCGCGGGCACCGGCGGCCACGGCGAGCGCCACGCCGTCCAGGTCCTCCGCCACCGTGAGCATGATGATGCGCGCGCCGGGGTCGGCGGACAGCAGCCGCCGCACGGTCTCGACGCCGCCCAGTCCGGGCATGCGCACGTCCATCAGAATGAGGTCCGAGCGGTCGGCACCCCAGCGGCGGAGGACTTCCTCGCCGTTGGCCGCCGTCGTCACGCGCTCGACGCCGGGCACGGTCGCGACCGCGCGGCGGAGCGCCTCTCGGGCAAGCGGGGAGTCGTCGCAGACGAGGACGGATGTCATGGCCGCCCTCCGCAGCTGATGCGCGTCACCTTGAGCCTCCAGGCTGGTACGAAATCGTCACCTGTGCGGTCGACCGTCTCGGACGCCTGTCCGAGCACTTGTGTTTTCAACCGCCTCCGCACTCTCAACGACGGTCACTCGAAAGAGTTACGGGGCCGTACGCCGTTTTCGGCACTCTACGTGAGGGAGCGGACACAGTGCAGACACAGACGTCATACCCTCAACTTTTCATCACAACGGATGCCCCATTCGGCCCCTTTTCTTCCCGTTTCTAGGTGTCTGGCGCTAGATTCGCAATGAGTCATATTTTCATCTCCTTAGACCGGGGATGTACGGTCGTTGGCACCGTATCCGCCACCGAACGGCTACAAGGGGTCACGCAATGGCAGATTTCTCCCGCCTTCCCGGACCGAATGCGGACCTGTGGGACTGGCAGCTGCTGGCTGCCTGCCGCGGAGTGGACAGCTCGCTCTTCTTCCATCCCGAGGGCGAGCGCGGGGCGGCTCGGAGCGCTCGAGAGAACTCGGCCAAGGAGGTCTGCATGAGGTGCCCGGTCCGCGCGGAGTGCGCGGCACACGCCCTGGCGGTGCGCGAACCGTACGGAGTGTGGGGCGGCCTGACCGAGGATGAGCGCGAAGAGCTGATGGGACGCGCACGCAACCGCCTGGTGACGGCCTCGTCATCGAGCGGCGATGTCGCTTCGAACACCTGAAGGAACGTTTCTTCTTACATCTTCTTCCTGCACCCGTGGACGACGGCACGGGCACGCGCGCACACGCGTGCCCGCCCGCCGGGGTGTCGGCCGCGGTGTCATCCGGCCCCGGCGCGCACCAGTTCGTCCAGCGTGGCCGCCACCGCCGGGACCTGGGCCAGGTCGGGCAGGGTGAGGGCGACGATCTCCCGGCGCACCGCCGGTTCCAGCGCCACCGTGCGCGCCCTCCGGGGCCGTACGGAGTCGATGGCGAGCTGGGGCAGGACGGCCACGCCCAGGCCCGCGCCGACCAGTCCGGCCACGGCCGGGTAGTCGTCCGTGGCGAAGTCGATGCGCGGGGCGAAGCCGGCCTCCGCGCACACCTCGACGAGCTGGCCGCGACAGCGCGGGCAGCCCGCGATCCACGGCTCCCCGGCGAGTTCGGCGATGCCCACGGATCCCGCGCCGGCCAGCGGGTGCCGCTCGGGCACCAGGCCCACGAGCCGGTCGGTCAGCAGCGGCCGTACGACCAGGTCGTCCCATTCCTCCGCGCCCGCGGCACCCTCGTAGCGGAAGGCGAGCGCCACGTCGCAGTCGCCCGCGCGCAGCAGCTCGACCGAGCGGGGCGGTTCGGCCTCCTCCAGGGAGACCCGGGTGCCGGGGTGGGCGGCGCGCAGCGCGGCGAGGGCGGTCGGGACCAGGGTGGAGCTGCCGCTGGGGAAGGAGACCAGGCGGACCCGGCCCGCGCGCAGCCCGGCGATGGCGGCGACCTCCTCCTCGGCCGCGGTGAGCCCGGCGAGGATGCCCCCGGCGTGCCGCACCAGCGCCTCGCCGGCCTCGGTGAGCCGCATCTCGCGGCCGGTGCGCACCAGCAGCGGGGTGCCGACCGAGCCCTCCAGGGCCTTCATCTGCTGGCTGACGGCGGGCTGGGTGCAGCCCAGTTCGCGGGCCGCGGCGGAGAAGGATCCGCTGGCGGCGACGGCGCGCAGGACGCGCAGATGGCGGGCCTCGATCACCCTTCGAGCATAAGGCAACCTTGGGCATACCGTCGAAAAACGCGTCGACACTTTGACCGTGGGTCGCTTACCGTCGGGGCATGAAGCTTCTCTCCGTCAATCTGGGCCGCGCCGTGTCCGTGCCGTACACGGATCAGCCGGCCGGGGTCACCGGCATCGACAAGCGTCCGGTGGAGCACGCGGTGCGGGTGGCCGCGCCCGGCCCCAAGGGCGTCGGCGGGAGCGGACTGGCCGGGGACACGGTGTGCGACACGCGGCACCACGGCGGCGACGACCAGGCCGTGTACGCGATGGCGCGCGAGGACCTGGACGACTGGGAGCGCGAGCTGGGCCGGGCGCTGCCGGACGGGTCGTTCGGCGAGAACCTGACGACCGCGGGCCTGGACGTGTCGGGCGCGCTGATCGGGGAGCGCTGGCGCATCGGCGCGCCGGACGGCCCCTCGGTGCTGCTGGAGGTCACCTCCGGGCGCATCCCGTGCCGGACCTTCCAGGGCCATCTGGGCGAGAAGGGCTGGGTGCGCAGGTTCACGCGGAAGGGCGCGCCGGGCGCCTATCTGCGGGTGCTCGAACCCGGTGAGATCCGGTGCGGCGACCCCGTGCGGATCGTGCACCGCCCGGACCACGACGTGACCGTGGCGCTCCAGTTCCGGGCGAGCACCACCGAGCGCGCCCTGCTGCCGCGGCTCCTGGCGGCCGGTGCGGCGCTGCACCCGGAGTCCCTCGCCTCGGCGCGCCGGTACGCGGAGAAGTACACCGCGGACACGGCGGGCTGACGGCCCCGTCCGGCGCGGGCACACCGCTCGCCCACCGATCGGCGGGCCCTGTGCAGAGATCGGGGACGCGCGCCCCGGACCACTAACCTTTCGCCATGACAACGGCTCTGATTACGGGATCGACCGCGGGCATCGGCGCCGCGTTCGCGCGGCGGCTGGCGGCGGACGGGCACAACCTCGTCCTGGTGGCGCGGGACACCGCGCGGCTGACGGAGCAGGCGACCGAGCTGCACGACCGGCACGGCATCGAGGCCGAGGTGCTGCCCGCCGACCTGGCGTCCGACGAGGGCATCGAGACGGTCGCGGCCCGGCTGGGCGACCGGAAGAACCCGGTCGACCTGCTGGTCAACAACGCCGGCTTCGGCAACAAGGGCCGCTATCTCGACGTGCCGATGGCCGACGAGCTGAGGATGCTCAAGGTGCACATCGAGGCGGTGCTGCGGCTGACGTCGGCGGCGACCGCGGCGATGCGCGAGCGCGGCCGGGGCGGCGTGGTGAACGTGGCCTCGGTGGCGGCGTTCGTGCCGCGCGGCACCTACGGGGCGTCCAAGGCGTGGGTCGTGCAGTTCACCCAGGGCGCGGCGCGGGACCTGGCCGGCAGCGGCGTACGGCTGATGGTGCTGTGCCCCGGCTTCGTGCGCACCGAGTTCCACGAGCGGGCCGGCATGGGCACCGACAACATCCCCGGCTGGATGTGGCTGGACGCGGACAAGCTGGTCGCGGCGGCCCTGGCGGATCTGGCCCGCGGCCGGACCGTCTCGATCCCCGACCCCCGCTACAAGGCGCTGATGGGCCTGGTCAAGATCACCCCGCGCGGTCTGCTGGGCGGGATGACCTCGAAGACGGGCCGCAAGTACGGCCCGCAGTGAGGACGCCCCGTACGCGGACCGTCCGGGCGGCCCGACCGGTCCGCGCGCGGACGTGACGGCGCCGCCCCGGCGGGAACCCGGTGGGTAGAAGCCCCGGGCGCGACCGGGCCGGGCGGCCGGAAGGCGGCGGCGTCATGACCTTCGTACAGCTCATCGAGTGCAGGACGAGCCGGTGGGACGAGCTGGACCGGCTGCTGGACACCTGGGCCGAGCGGACCGGCGGACAGCGGTCCGCCACGCACGCGCTGGTCGGCAGGGACCGCTCGGACGGCGCCCACGTGGTGGAACTGGTGGAGTTCCCCTCGTACGAGGAGGCGATGCGCACCTCGAACCTGCCGGAGACGGACGAGGTCTTCCGCCGCATGGTCGCGCTCTGCGACGAGCTGCCCGTCTTCACCGACCTGGAGGTCGTACGGGACGAGCAGTTCTCCGAGTCGGCGGTGCGCCGGTTCTTCGGCACGCTGACGGCCGCCGGTGAGCTGTCCCCGCTCAACGACCTGGTCGACGAGGACTGCCACAGCCACGATCCGGTCAATCCGCAGGACACCATCGGTCTGGACGCGATCCGGCGCGAGTGCCGGATGTGGCGTGACGCCTTCGACGCCGTCTTCACCGTCGAGGACGTCCTCACCCAGGGCGAGCGCGCCTGCGCCCGCTGGCGGTGGGACGCCGTCCACCGCGGGGAGTTCCTGGGCATCGCGCCCACGGGCCGCCGGGTCGCCATGACCGGCACGACCGTCTTCCGCCGCGGCCCGCACGGCACCTTCGCCGAACTCTGGTGGCAGCGCGACCATCTGGGCCTGATGCAGCAGTTGGGCGCGCTGGACGAGCTGGAGCACTGACGCCCGGACGGGGCGGCCGGCCCCCGGTGCCCGGCCGCCCCGGGAGCGTCAGTGGACGTAGAGGTTGTACCAGCCCTGCCCGCCGGGGCTGCACACGAACAGCGGCCCCCACAGGAGCACGCCCGCCTTGCCGGCCTCGTCGCAGGCGGCGGCGCTCGGATAGGCGCCCTGGAAGTGCCAGGCGCTGGCCTGGGCGGAGGCGGTGGCGGTGAGGGGAAGGGCGACCGCTGCGGCGAGGGTCGCGGCAGCCAGGGCGATGCGTCTTTTCACGAACAACTCCTCATCTGCGAAGGCATGGTGACATGCAGTCGGTTTTCAGCAGAGATGGCGTGATGCGTTCGCAGCCTAGCCATGTCCGCGCACATAGGTCCAGACCAATGCGCACGGGAATTCGATCGCCGCGACGGCCGCACGACGTCGGATGCCCGGCCCCCTCGAAGGGGACCGGGCATCCGACGCGAATCCTTGCGCCTGCGCCTACGTCAACCGCGCGCCGTCATCCCCACGAACGCGGCCCACTGGCCGGAACCCACGGACAGAAACGCTTCCTCGGGCCACTTGGAGTCACGGACCAGCACGACGGCACCGGCGTCCGCGACCTCGACACAGTCACCGCCGTTCCCCGCGCTGTAGCTGCTCTTGAACCATCGCAGTCTCGCGACGGCAGGCGTGGGGCTGCCCTTCTTCATAGCTCTCCCAACAGCTTCTCGATGAAGGCCAGCGACTCGCGTGGAGTCAGCGCCTGTGCTCGGAGAACTCCGTACGTAGCTTCGAGCGGGTTGACCTTCTTCGCCTCTGTGTACAGGGCGCTCGCGTCCTGTACTTCCATGTAGGCCATCCTGCGCTGATTCTTCGAGTGGATCAATGTGAAGGGCCCCGCGAGACCGGCATGCTCGTCCCGGCCCATCGGCATGATCTGCATCTCGACGTTCCGCTGGTGACCGTAGAGCAACAGCTGTTCGAGCTGCCCACGCAGGATTCCCGGGCCGCCCAGAGGCCGCCGCAGCACATGCTCGTCGATGACGAAGCTCAGAAGAGGGGCGGGCCGTCGGCCGAACAGTTGCTGCCGCTCCATGCGCGCTGCCACGCCCTGCTCGATGTCCCCCTCGTCCAGCAACGGCCGCCACATCCGGAAGACCGCCCGCGCGTACTCCTCCGTCTGCAACAGGCCCTTGACCACGTGGTTGATATAGGCGTGCAGTTCCACAGCCTCGGCCTCGAGCTGCACGTACCGGCGGAAGAACGACGGATACCTGGCCTTCGCCACCTCTCCCTTCATGGCGACCAGCACCCCTCCCGCGTCCAACGCCCGGTCCAGCGCGTCGATCAGGTCCGGCTTGGGGATGCGGCGCCCCTGCTCGACGGCGGCGATCTGGGCCTCGCCGTAGCCCACCAGATCCCCCAGCCGCGCCTGGGTGAGCGCGCGGGTCTCGCGCAGCAGCTTGATCTGGCGGCCGAAGCAGCGCAGGAAGTTCCCGCCGGGTTCCTCGGCTTCCTCCGTGCCCGTGCCCGAGTCCGCGCCGGTGTCCATCCGCTCGCCCCCTTCGGCTGCTGTGCGTAGCCGAAGGGTAGGACTTGCCCACGTCAACGGGGTGGGGAACAGGAGAAGTTGACTCCAGGGAGTGAAGGTCTTCCGTCACGAGCTTTCCTCACCCAGCATGCCCGTTCCCGCACTCCGGAGCACCCCGTGCCGGAATCCGCACCGACGGTCCGCGCCCTCCGTTTCACCGCCACACCCCGTGGTGCCCGGCTGGCCCGGCGGCTCGCCTCTCAGCAGATGGACGCCTGGGGCTGGCCGTACGGCACACCGGTGCACGACACCGTCGAGCTGATCGTCGCCGAGCTGGCCGCCAACGCCGTCACTCACGGCCGGGTGCAGGGCCGGGACGCCGAGCTGCGTCTGTCCCGGCGGGACGGCGAGGACCGGGTCAGGATCGAGGTGGACGACACCCGGGGCGAGCGGCTGCCCGTCGTACGGGAGGCGTGCACGGACGGGGACCCGGCGGCTGAGGCGGACGGCGGGCGGGGACTGGTCCTGGTCGCGGCCCTCGCCAAGGAGTGGGGTGTGGCCCCCCGCCCTGGCGCGCCGGGCAAGAGCGTGTGGGCCGTCGTGGCCGCCGCAGCCGTCGGGGGGCGGTGACCGGCGGTTCGGGCGGCACGCCTCCCCCGCATCCGGACGGGGAGAATCCGGCAAGCCACAGAGACGACGGCGCCCAGCCCCCCGCAGGGGACTGGGCGCCGTCGGTCCAGCGGAGCGATCAGTGGGAGTGGCCGTGGCCGTGGCCCGCTGCGGCCGGCTCTTCCTCTTCCTTCTTCTCGACGACCAGGGTCTCGGTCGTCAGCAGGAGGGAGGCGATGGAGGCGGCGTTCTCCAGGGCGGAGCGGGTGACCTTGACCGGGTCGATGACGCCGGCCTTGACCAGGTCGCCGTACTCGCCGGTGGCGGCGTTGTAACCGCTGCCCTTCTCCAGCTCGGCGACCTTGGAGACGATGACGTAGCCCTCCAGGCCGGCGTTCTCCGCGATCCAGCGCAGCGGCTCGACGGCGGCGCGGCGGACGACCGAGACACCGGTGGCCTCGTCGCCGGTCTTGTCGAGGTTGCCCTCCAGGACCTTCACGGCGTGCACCAGGGCGGAGCCACCACCGGAGACGATGCCCTCCTCGACCGCGGCGCGGGTCGCGGAGATGGCGTCCTCCAGACGGTGCTTCTTCTCCTTCAGCTCCACCTCGGTGGCGGCGCCGACCTTGATCACGCACACGCCGCCGGCCAGCTTCGCGAGGCGCTCCTGGAGCTTCTCGCGGTCCCAGTCGGAGTCGGTGGACTCGATCTCGGCCTTGATCTGCGCGATGCGGCCCTCGACCTCGTCCTTCTTGCCGGCACCGTCGACGATGGTGGTGTCGTCCTTGGTGACGGTGATGCGGCGGGCGGAGCCGAGCACGTCGAGACCGACCTGGTCGAGCTTGAGGCCGACCTCCTCGGAGATGACGGTGGCGCCGGTGAGGACAGCCATGTCCTGGAGCATCGCCTTGCGGCGGTCGCCGAAGCCGGGAGCCTTCACCGCGACGGCGTTGAAGGTGCCGCGGATCTTGTTGACCACCAGGGTCGACAGGGCCTCGCCCTCGACGTCCTCGGCGATGATCAGCAGCGGCTTGGAGGCGTTCGTCTGGATGATCTTCTCCAGCAGCGGGAGCAGGTCCGCGATGGAGGAGATCTTGCCCTGGTTGATCAGGATGTACGGGTCGTCGAGGACGGCCTCCATACGCTCCTGGTCGGTGACGAAGTACGGGGACAGGTAGCCCTTGTCGAAGGCCATGCCCTCGGTGAAGTCCAGCTCCAGACCGAAGGTGTTGGACTCCTCGACGGTGATGACACCGTCCTTGCCGACCTTGTCCATCGCCTCGGCGATCAGCTCGCCGACCTGCTGGTCCTGGGCGGACAGCGCGGCCACGGCGGCGATGTCGGACTTCTCGTCGATCGGGCGGGCCGAGGCGAGCAGGTCGTCCGAGACGGCCTTGACCGCGGCGTCGATGCCCTTCTTCAGCAGCGCCGGGGAGGCACCGGCCGCGACGTTCTTCAGGCCCTCGCGCACGAGCGCCTGGGCGAGCACGGTGGCGGTGGTGGTGCCGTCACCCGCGATGTCGTTGGTCTTGGTCGCCACCTCCTTCACCAGCTGGGCACCGAGGTTCTCGTACGGGTCCTCGATCTCGACCTCGCGGGCGATGGTGACGCCGTCGTTGGTGATGGTCGGGGCGCCGAACTTCTTGTCGATGACGACGTTGCGGCCCTTGGGGCCGATCGTCACCTTCACCGTGTCGGCAAGCTTGTTGACGCCGCGCTCGAGGGCGCGACGGGCGTCCTCGTCGAACTTCAGGATCTTCGCCATGGCAGCGGGAGCCCTCTCGGAAATCTTGGGTGAAGAACACACTGCGCCCCGGGCGCCCGGCTTCTCATCGATCGCGGGGGCCAGGGGCGCAGTTCACAGCAGGAGTGCTGAGGTGACTTACTTCTCGATGATCGCGAGGACGTCGCGAGCCGAGAGAACGAGGTACTCCTCGTTGTTGTACTTCACCTCGGTGCCGCCGTACTTGCTGTAGAGCACGACGTCGCCGACCTTGACGTCGAGCGGAAGACGGTTGCCGTCCTCGAAGCGGCCCGGGCCCACGGCGAGGACGACGCCCTCCTGGGGCTTCTCCTTCGCGGTGTCCGGGATGACCAGGCCAGAGGCCGTGGTCTGCTCGGCGTCGAGCGGCTGGACCACGATGCGGTCCTCGAGCGGCTTGATGGCAACCTTGGAGCTGGCGGTCGTCACGATCCGACCTCCCCCTTCGGAGATCTCACGGGGTTAACTGTCTGAGGTGGCGACCAGGTCGATCCGTCGTCGCGGGTGCCGGACCTGCCCGTCGCGTTGTTGGCACTCTCCGGTGGGGAGTGCCAGAGCCGAGACTATGACCGCGATTAGCACTCGGTCAAGCGGAGTGCCAATTGCCTCGTGGCGCGTCGGTCCGGGACACCCCCCGGAAGGGGCCTCCGTCCCCAGGTGGCCGCAGGTGGCCGCGGGCCGTCACAGGGGATCACAGGTAGTCCTGGAGCCTCGCCACCGTCAGCCGGTCCCGCTGGATCTCGCGCAGCAGACGGGTGGTGCGCTCGCGCAGGGTCGGCCCGTCGAGGTCGTCGTCGTCCGAGGTGACCAGCAGGATGTCGCCGGGGCGCAGGGCGTGCCGCCCGTGGGTGAAGCGGAGGCCGGTCTCCGTCAGCGAGGCGCGCCACAGGACGATCGCGGACACCCCGCAGTCGGCGGCGGCGCGCCGGGTGGTGGCGTCGTAGGAGCCGTAGGGCGGCCGGAACAGCCGGGAGCGGACGCCGAAGCGGGCGTGCAGCTTGTCCCGCTGGCCGCAGATCTCGGCGCGCTGGCCGGTGCGGGGCAGACCGCGCAGGGCGGGGTGCTCCAGGGTGTGGTTCTCCAGTGCCGCACCGGCCGACCGCAGGCGCGCGAAGTGGCCGTAGCCGGGTCCGGCGATGCTGTCGGTGAGGAACATGCTGACGGGCAGGCGCAGTTCGCGGACCATGTCGACGAAGCGCGCGTCGCGCTCGGCGCCGTCGTCGTAGGTGAGGAAGACGACCCGGTCGGGAGTGTCGACGTGGTCGACCACCGGCGGCGGCCCGGCGGGGCGGGCGGTGGCGGGCGTCGGCCGGGCGGGCGGGCGCGGCGGCGCGGGCAGCGGGGCCGTGAGGCCCCAGCGGCGGTACGGCTGCCGGTCGGAGGCCGCGTCCGGCGAGGCGACCCGCTGCGCGGCCTTGCGGCCCAGGCGCTGGATCGGGTCGACGGACGAGGCGCAGCCGGTCAGCAGCAGCACGGCCGCGAGCAGGCCCGCGGCCGTGCGCCGCGGCCGGGGCCGCGGTCTCACAGGTAGTCCTCCAGCCGGGCCACCGCGTACCCCTCGGCCGTCGCGTAGTTCAGGAAGCGGCGCATGTCGTCGGCCATGGTGCCGTCCCACTCGTCGCGGCCGCGGAAGTGGGTGAGCACGATGTCGCCGGGGCGCAGCCGCTTGTCGTCCTCGCGGAACTCCCAGTGGTCGACGTAGACCTCCTCGTTCCAGATCGGCGCGTAGCGGATGCCGCAGGACTTGGCGGCGCGCAGGGTGTCCTGGTTGTAGTTGCCGTAGGGCGGGCGGAGCATCCGGGGGCGCTTGCCGAACTGCTTCTGCATGATGTCCTGCATGTCGCAGATCTCGTGCTTCTGCTCGTCGTAGGACAGGCCCGGCAGGTACGGGTGGTGCAGGGTGTGGTTGTTGAGGGTGTTGCCCTGCGCCTGCGCCTTGCGGAAGTAGCCGTAGTCGTCCTGGACGAGGTAGTTGCTGAGGAAGGCCGTGTAGGGGACCTTCAGCTCGCTCATCATGCGCAGGAAGGCGGGGTCCTTCTCGGCGCCGTCGTCGATGGTGAGGAAGAGGATCTTGTCCTTGGTGGGGACGGTGGTGAAGACCGGGGGCAGGTCCCAGTCCTCCTGGTGGTCCACCTCGAAGCCGGCGCGGGCGTGGATCTTCGGCTTGACGGCCGGGGGCGGCGGGGGCAGCAGCGGGGCCTGGCTCAGGCCCCAGCGCTTGGCGGCGGCGGTGCGGGCCGCGGCGGAGGTCGCGAGCCGGGAGGCGTAGGAGTCGAGGGCGCGGGCGGGGGGCGCCTGGAGGCGCTGCTGGCCGGGGGCGGGCCGTACCGCCGTGCTGTCCTGCCCGGCGCAGCCGGAGACGAGGGCGGCGGCGGCGAGGGCGCCGAGTCCGGCGTGCAGGGCCGCCTTGCGCCGCAGGGCACCCCGGAGACGCTTTTTGTCATTTTGTACTACTACGGTCATGGCGCCGGATCCTCGCAGCCCGCCGCCCCTGAGCCGCGGCGACACCGCGGCCGGCCGCGCACCGTCCACCGACTGGCCGACAATGAACCGGTGACCGACCCACTCGCCCCGCTGAACTCCTTCGCCGCGCTGCTCACCGACGAGGGCCGCGCCCTCCTGGAGGAGGTGCGCGGCACCGCGCCCGCCGACGAACTCGCCGTCGCCACCCGGCTGCGCCGCGACCACCCCGCCGCCCTGGTGTCGGCCGCGCTCGGACAGGCCCGGCTGCGGCAGCGGGCGGCCGCGAAGTTCGGCGCCGACGACGCGGACCGGATGTTCTTCACCCCGAACGGGGTCGAGCAGTCCACCCGGGCGAGCGTGGCCGCCCACCGCGCGGCGCGGCTCGCGGAGCTGGGCGTGACCTCGCTCGCGGATCTGTGCTGCGGCATCGGCGGCGACGCGATCGCCCTGGCCCGCGCCGGGATCCGGGTCCTCGCCGTGGACCGGGACCCGGTGACGGCGGCGGTGGCCCGCGCGAACGCCGAGGCGCTGGGGCTCGCCGGGCTGATCGAGGTCCGCGAGGCGGATGTGACGGAGGTCGACACGTCCGCGTACGACGCCGTGTTCGTCGATCCCGCGCGGCGCGGCGGCCGGGGCCGGATCTTCGACCCGGAGAGCTACTCGCCCTCGCTCTCCTGGGCCGTCCGGGCGGCGCTGAAGGCCCCGCACGCCGCGCTGAAGGTCGCGCCCGGCATCCCGCACGAGGCGGTGCCGCCGCAGGCCGAGGCCGAGTGGATCTCCGACGGCGGGGACGTCAAGGAGGCGGTGCTGTGGTTCGGCACCGAGCCGGGCCTGGTCCGCGCGACCCTGCTGCCCGGACCGCACACGCTGCGCGGCCGGGGCCTGCCCGACCCGCCGGTGCGGCCGGTGGGCCGCTACCTGTACGAGCCGGACGGCGCCGTCATCCGCTCCCACCTGGTCGCCGAGGCCGCCGCCGGACTCGACGGCGGCCTGATCGACGAGACCATCGCCTACGTCACCTCCGACGCGCTGCGGCCCACCCCGTACGCCACCGCGTACGAGATCACCGACCGGCTGCCCTTCAACGTCAAGAAGCTGAAGGCGCTGCTGCGCGAGCGCGAGGTGGGCGCGCTGACCGTGAAGAAGCGCGGCTCGGCCGTCGAACCGGAGGAGCTGCGCCGCAAGGCGCTGCCCAGGCCGTGCGGCCGGAACACGGCGACCGTCTTCCTCACCCGGGTGGCGGGCGCCCCCACGATGCTTCTCGGCCATCCGGCGGACCGCCCCTGACGCACCGGCACCCGGCGGGCGCCCCGCTCCCCCGATCGGCGGCGCCCGGGGTGCGGGCGCCGCCCGCGCGCCCGGAGACTGGTCGCGGCGGGCGGCACGGCGGGTGCCGCCGGTGCGCGCGGTCCGCCGGGAAGCGAGGACCAACCATGCTGCGGGGTTTCAAGAACTTCCTGATGCGCGGCGATGTCGTGGTCGTGGCCATCGGCCTGATCGTGGCGCTGGCCTTCAGCACGCTGATCAAGGCGTTCACCGACTTCGTGATCAACCCGATCATCGCCCGCGCGCAGGGCAACTCCTCGCCCGGCCTCGGCTGGCAGCTCGGCCGTACCGGCAACAAGGCGACCTATCTGGACCTCGGCGCGTTCATCTCGGCGCTGATCTACTTCATCATCTTCATGGCGGTCGTGTACTTCCTGATCGTCGTCCCGTACAAGCACGTCCAGGCCCGCCGGGGCGTCAAGGTCTTCGGCGACCCGGGGCCCGCCAAGACGTGCCCGGCGTGCCTGTCGGAGGATCTGCCCGGGGCCGCCACCAAGTGCCGCTACTGCGGTACGGATCAGCCCGCGGCCGCCTGAGCGGGCGCCGTGTCGGCGGCGGGCGCCGCGCCGTCCCCGGCCCGGCCGCCGCGCCCGTACAGCACCGCCGCCGCCAGCGCCCCCGCCGCGAGCAGCCCGGCCGCCGTCCAGTACGCCGCCGAGAAGCCGTGCACCAGGGCGGCGCCGTCCGGCGCCGCCCCCGAGGCGTGCGCGGCGACCGTGCCGAGGACGGCGAGCCCCACCGCGCCGCCGACCTGCCGTGAGCTGTTGAGCAGCCCGGAGGCCATGCCCGCCTCCCCGGCGGCGACGGACCCGGTGGCCGCGGTGCCCAGCGGCACGAAGCACAGCCCGATGCCCACGCTGGCCACGGCCGACGGGCCGAGCACCGAGCCCGTGAAGCCGCCGTCCACCGCGGCCGCCGCCGCGAACCAGGCGAGCCCGGCCGCGCCCAGCAGGCCGCCCGCCGTCAGCAGCACCCGGGGCCCGTAGCGGCCGATGGTGCGGGCCGCCAGCGCCGAACCCACGACCACGCCCGCGCAGAACGGCAGGAAGGCGGAGCCGGTGGCGGTCGGGCCGTAGCCGAGGACCTGCTGGAGGTAGAGCGAGGTGAAGTAGAAGGCGGCGAACTGGCCCGCCGACATCAGCAGCCCGAAGACGTTCGCCGCCAGTACCGGCCCGGTGCCGAGCAGCCCGAGGCGCAGCAGCGGGGCGGCCGTGCGCGCCTCGGTCACCACGAACGCGGCGAGCAGCACCGCCGCCGCGCCCAGCACGGCGGCCGTGCGCCAGGACGCCCAGCCGTACGTCTCGGTCCTGACCAGGCCGAGGACGAGCAGCACGGTCCCGGCCGTGACCAGCAGGGCGCCGGTGAGGTCGAGGCGGGGGCGCGGGGCCTGCCGTGCGGCGGCGGGCGTGTCGGCGGGTACGGCGCGGCCGGTGACCGCCAGGACGGCCACCACGAAGGGCACGTTGACCAGCATCACCGCGCGCCAGCCGAACCAGTCGGTGAGCAGTCCGCCGGCCAGCACGCCCACCGCGCCGCCGACCGCGCCCGCGGCGCCCCACAGGCCGAGGGCGCGGGAGCGGGCGGGGCCCGGCGGGCAGCTCACGGTGAGCAGGGCGAGGCCGACCGGGGCCAGCGCGGCGGCGCCCACGCCCTGCGCCGCGCGGGCGGCGATCAGCGCGCCGGGCGACTGGGCGAGCCCGCCGGCCAGGCTCGCCGCGCCGAAGACGACGAAGCCGGCCACGAGCACCCGGCGCCGCCCCACCACGTCGGCGAGCCGCCCGCCGAACATCAGCAGGCCGCCGAAGGTCAGGGCGTAGGCGTTGACGACCCAGGTCAGCGAGCCGGGGTCGAAGTGCAGGCCGCGCCCCATGCCGGGCAGCGCGACATTGACGACGGACATGTCGAGGGAGACCAGGAACTGCACGGTGAGCAGCACCGGCAGCAGCCAGGGCGAGGCCGCGGAAGGGGTGTGGCGCGTCTGGGAGTTCACCATGCCGACGACGTTACTATACGCGTATAAAAAAGCGCGATCCCCGAGGTCCGGGGCCGGGCGGGGAGAATGCGGGGGTGGCGGAGAACCAGGCGCGCGAGCGCACAGCGAAACGGGCGGCGGGGCGGCCGCGGCGGATCGAGGCCGGGCAGATCGTGGCGGCGGCCCGGCGGATCCTCCAGGAGGAGGGCGTCGAGGCGGTGTCCATGCGCCGGGTCGCCAAGGAGGTCGGCGCGACCCCGATGGCGCTGTACCACCATGTGCGCGACAAGCGGGAACTGCTGATGCTCACCGTCTCCGGCCTGGCCGCCACGGTGCCGCGCCCCGAACTCCCCACCGCGCCGCGCGACCGCGTCCTGGCCACCGCCCTGCACATGCACGCGCTGCTCAGCGGCATGCCCTGGGTCGTGGACGTGCTGAGCCTCGGGGACATCACGGACAAGAACGCCCTGTGGATGCCCGAGGAGATCATCGACTCCGCGATGGCCTGCGGCCTGACGCAGGAACAGGCCGTGTTCGCCTACCGCACCCTGTGGTACGTCGTCCACGGCGACCTGGTCTTCCGCCGCGCCGCCGCCCGGCGCGGCGCCGACCCGGACCGGCCGGACCTGTTCCCCACCCTCCTGACCCCCGAGGACGCCGACCGCTACCCGCGGCTGACCGCCCTGTCCGAGCGCTGGGAGGACCTGGCCACCGCGGACTACGACGTGGCGGGCCAGCTCGCGGCGGTGGTGGACGGGCTGCTGGCACAGGCCCGACGGGACTGAACCGGGCGCGGGACGCGGGACGCTCACCGCGAGACATGGAGTGTGCGGGGCCCGGGTGCGGGCCGTCCCGCATCCGGCTCAGGCGGCTCAGGCGGCTCAGGCGGCCCAGGGCCGAACGCGGGCCGTCCCGCGCCGGACGCGGGGCCGCTCAGCGCCGGACACAGCCGCTCTCCGCCAGGCCGGACCGTACAACACCGGGCTCAGCCCGCTGCTGGCCGAGCGCCAGCCGCTCCGGGCCGGGCCGGGCCGGTGGATGCGGCTCAGGCCGGTTGGCGCCAGACGAGGGCCGTGCCCCACCGGACGCGGGGCCGCTCAGCGCCGGTCACGGCCACCCGCGCCAGGCGCAGGCCGTACGGCACCGAGCCCAGCCCACTCCGCACCGGGCCCAGCCCACTGCGCGCCGGGCGCGGGCCACTCCGGAGCGGGTCCGGGCCGCTCGGGGCCAGGTGCGGGCCGAGTCCGCGCCCTGCGCCGTCGTCTCAGCGCAGCGCAGCCCACAGTTCGCCGGCCGCCGGTTCCTTCGCCACCACCCGGTTGTGGTCGGAGGGGGCCTGTACCACCGGCATCATCACGGTGCGGACCTTGCCGTCGGGCAGGTCCTTCAGGCTCTGGCCGAGTCGCATCAGTTCGGGGAGCGAGTCCAGGCCGGTGTCCGTGGTGAGGCTGCCGGTGACCGCGTCCGCGACGCGGTAGAGGCGGGCCGGGTCGGTGAGCAGGCCGGTGCTGGAGACCTCCTTCAGCAGCGCGGTCACCAACTGCTGCTGGAGCCCTATGCGGCCCAGGTCGCTGCCGTCGCCGATGCCGTGCCGGGTGCGGGCCAGGGCGAGGGCCCGGGTGCCGTCGAGCCGGTGGGTGCCCGCCTTCAGATGCAGATGGCTCTGGTCGTCGTCGATGTCCTGGTCCGTGGTGACGGTGACCCCGCCGAGGGCGTCGACCAGCTTCGCGAAGCCGGTGAAGTCCAGCTCCAGGTAGTGGTCCATGCGGACGCCGGTCATGGCCTCCACCGTCTTGACCGCGCACACCGGACCGCCCACCTCGTAGGCGGTGTTGAACATCGCCTGGTACGCCGGTGCCGTGGACCCGCCCGAGGCCAGCGGGCAGGACGGCCGGGTCACCAGGGTGTCGCGCGGGATGCTCACCACGGTGGCCGAGCCGCGGCCCGCGTCGATGTGCACCACCATCGCCGTGTCGGACCGGGCACCCTCGCTGTCGCCGCCGCCCAGCGCCCGGTTGGCGCCGCTGCGCGAGTCGGAGCCGAGGACGAGCAGGTTGAGAGCGCCGCTCGGCAGGGGCGGCGCGGTGGCCGGGGAGCCGGACGCGGCCGGTTCCGCGGGACCGGCGGCCGGGCGCGCCGGACGGTCGTCGCCGAGGGCGCCGTCGATGTCGACGCCCGTGATGTTCTGGTTCAGATGCCAGTAGGCCCAGCCCGCGGTGGCCGTGCCCAGCACCACGACCCCGGCCAGCACCAGCGCGGCGGCCCGCAGGCGCCGCCTCCCCCTGCGTCCCCCGGTGCCCTCCGTCGTGTGCCCCGTCTCCGGAGCGGGCTCCGCCGCGTTCCCCGCCGTGTGTCCCCTCACAGGCAGGAACGTACGTCCGAATTATGAGCGAGATGTCAGGAAGTCGTCACCACGACGTCTTTCTCGGGAAAATCTCATCTTCAACCACTCTCCTCCCCGACTCCCCGCTCCCCGCTCCTCGCCGCCCTCTTCTCCTCGCCACCCACTTCGAAAGTTTCGGAGAGGGGCGCGGCTCACCCCGCCGGTGCCGCCGTGCTGCTGCGCACCACCAGGCTGGTCGCCAGCTCCACCCGGGTGGCCGCCGCCTCCCCCTCCCGCCCGAGGTCCAGCACCAGCCGCGCCGCCGCCTCCGCCATCTCCGTCAGCGGCTGCCGTACGGTCGTCAGCGGCGGACCCACCCAGCGGGCCACCGGAAGGTCGTCGAAGCCGACCACGCTCAGGTCCTCCGGGACGCGCAGGCCCAGCTCGCGCGCCGCCTCGTACAGGCCGAGCGCCTGGAGGTCGTTGCCCGCGAAGACGGCGGTCGGCCGGTCGGCGCGGCGCAGCAGGTCCAGGCCGAGGCTGTGGCCGGCCTCGTGGTGGAAGTCGCCGGTGAGGATCAGCGAGGGGTCCACGGGCACGCCCGCCGTCTCCAGCGCGGCCCGGTAGCCGTCCAGGCGGGCCCGGCTGCACATCATCCGGGACGGGCCGCTGAGCGCGCCGATACGGGTGTGGCCCAGCTCGACCAGATGCCGGGTGGCGGCCAGACCGCCCTGCCAGTTGGTCGCGCCGATCGAGGGCACGTCGGCGCCCGGGTCACCGGCCGGGTCCATCACCACGAACGGGATGGAACGGCTGGCCAGCAGCGCCCGCTGGGACCCGTCGAGACCGGACAGGACCAGCACCACGCCGTGCGGGCGACGGGCGGCGACCTGGTCGGCCCAGGTCCGCCCCGGGGTGAGCCGGCCCGCGCTCTCGGAGAGCACCACGCTCAGGCCGGCGTCGCGCGCCACGTTCTCCACGCCCCGGATGACCTCCATCGCCCAGGCGCTCTCCAGCTCGTGGAAGACGACGTCGATCAGCGGGGAGCGGGTGGCCTCGGCGCGCCTGCGCCGGTAGCCGTGGGCGCGCAGCAGCTCCTCGACCCGGCTGCGGGTGGCCGCGGCGACATCGGCACGCCCGTTGAGGACCTTCGAAACAGTCGGAGCCGACACCCCGGCCTCGCGGGCGATCTCGGCGAGGGTGGCGGTACGGGCTTCCACGGGCTTGGTCGGCTTCATGGCCGGGATCGTATCTCTGCGCGACCCCTTGACGAACCCAGGTACGCGCCTTACGTTCCCGGAACATTCGATGCTTCAACAGAAACATTCGAGAGGTTCCGTCACCATGGAGTCCTACAGCAGACGCTGGTTGCTCGGCGCCGGCGCCACCACCCTGGTCTCGGCCGCCGGGCTCACGGCCTGCGGTTCCGGCGGCTCGGGCGGCTCGGGCGGCGCCCTCACGGCGCTGGTGTACGGCGACGACGAGGCGAAGATCCAGGCCGCGGCGGTCGACCGGTTCAACGCCTCGGCCGCCGCCCGGCGGACCAGGGGCAGGATCGAGCTCCAGAAGGTGCCCGGCTCGGAGTACCCGGCCAAGCTGCGCACCGCGATGGGCTCGCCGGGCGCCCCCGACCTCTTCTTCAACTGGGGCGGCGGCTCCGTCAAGGCGTACAAGGACGCCGGACAGCTCGTCGACCTCACCGACGCCATCGCCGCCGACCCGGTGCTCAAGAACGGCTTCCTGCCCTCGGTGCTGGCCGCGGGCGCGCTCGGCGGACGCGACTACGGCATCCCGATGCGCGGCATGCAGCCGGTCATCCTCTTCTACAACAAGTCGCTGTTCGCCGAGCACCGGTTGCGACCGCCCACCACCTGGGACCAGCTGCTCGACAACAACGCCAGGCTGAAGAAGGCCGGGATCACCCCCTTCGCGCTCGGCGGCTCCGACATCTGGCCCGAGCTGATGTGGCTGGAGTACCTGGTCGACCGCATCGGCGGCCCCGAGGTCTTCGACCGGGTCAAGAACGGCGACCCGGCCGGCTGGGGCGACCCGGCCGTCCTCAAGGCCGCCGAGACCGTCAGGCAGCTCATCGACGACGGCGCGTTCGGCACCGGCTTCAGCTCGGTGGCGTACACCAACGGCGGCGCGCCCGCCCTCTTCGCCAGGGGCAGGGCCGCGATGCACCTGATGGGCTCCTGGGAGTACTCCACCCAGCTCGGCAAGTTCCCCGGCTTCGCCCGGAAGGACCTGGGCTGGTGCGCGTTCCCGAGGTACGAGGGCGGCGCCGGTGACATCCGCAACGTGGTCGGCAACCCCACCAACTACTGGTCCGTGAACGCCCGTACGTCCGACAAGGACACCGTGCTCGCCTTCCTGCGGGACTGCGCCTCCGAGACCTACGCCAAGGCCCTGGTCGCGGGCGGCAGCATCCCCGCCACGTCCGGCGCGGCGAAGCTGCTGGCCGCCGCCCCCAACCCGGAGTTCGCCGCGTTCCAGTACCAAATGGTGCAGCAGGCACCGGCGTTCACGCTGAGCTGGGACCAGGCCGTCGACCCGGCCGTGCAGACGCCGATGCTCACGGAGATCGACAAGCTGTTCGTGGGCAAGTCCTCGCCGAGCCGGTTCGTCTCCGCGCTCCAGGGACTGAAGTGAGGACCGGGACGAGGACCGAGGCGGGCGCGCCGCGCCGCGGGCGCGGGGCGGGGCGGCCGCACGCCGTCTGGGCGCTGCCCGCCGTCCTGTTCTTCACGTTCTTCGCCGTGGTCCCCATGGCGCTGGCCTTCGGTCTGTCCTTCACCCGCTGGAACGGCCTCGGCGACCCCGAGCCGGTGGGCCTGGCCAACTGGAGCAAGCTGCTGCACGACCCGCGCCTGACCCAGTCCCTCACGGTGACCGTCGCGCTGACCGCCGCCAGCTGGGCCTTCCAGACCGTGGTCTCGCTGCTGCTCGGGGTGTGGGCGGCGGGCCGCCAGCGCAACCGCGCGATCCTCTCCGCGGTCTTCTTCGTGCCGTTCCTGCTCTCCTCGACGGCGATCTCGCTGCTCTTCCACGCCCTGCTCGACCCGAACTTCGGCATCGCGCACGGGGACACACTGGGCTCCACCTCCGGCGCGTTCCTCGCGCTGGTCTTCGTCGGCGGCTGGCAGTTCATCCCCTTCCACACCCTGATCTACCAGGGCGGCGCCCGGCAGATCCCGGACGTCCTGCACCAGGCGGCGGCCATCGACGGCGCCGGGCGGCTGCGCCGGTTCCGCTCCATCACCCTGCCGCAGCTGCGCCACACGGCAACCACGTCCGGTGTGCTGATGGTCGTCGGCTCGCTGACGTACTTCGAGACCGTGCTGATCCTCACCCAGGGCGGTCCGGGCACCGACACCGCGATCCTGCCGTACCTGATGTACGAGGCGGGCTTCAAGAACTACGACTTCGGCTACGCCGGTGCCCTCGCCTCCTTCCTCGTCGTGGCCGCCACCGCGCTCTCGTTCGCGCTGGTCCGGCTGACCGGTTTCGGCGCCATGCGCAGCACCCGCGAGGGGATGTGACATGACCCCACCCGACACGCTGCGCCGCCCGCGCCCCGTACGGACCCCCGGCGGGCCGCCGCCCGCCGCCGGGCGCCGCCGCCGGATCCGGCGCGCCAACCCGGTCGCGGGCGTCGCCTCCGTGCTGTGGCTGGCCGTGGTCCTCGTCCCGGTCTACGCGATGATCTCGGCCTCGCTGACCCGCCAGGACGAGGCCCTCGGCCACCACGCGCTCCGGCCGCCCGCCCACCCCACGCTCCGCAACTACGACACCGTCCTGCACAGCGGCTTCGGCCACTTCCTGGCCAACACCGTCCTGGTGGCCGCCGCCGTCGTGGCGATCGTCCTCGTGCTGTGCGTCCCGCTGTCCTACGCGGCCGTGCGCTCCCGCTCCTTCTGGTCGGGCGCGTCCTTCCGGCTGTTCCTGCTGGGCGTGGCCATCCCCGCGCAGGCGGTGGTCGTCCCGCTCTATCTGATGATCGCCAAGCTGCACCTCTACGACAGCCTGCTCGCGGTGATCCTGCCGACCGCCGCCTTCGCCATGCCCGTCTCGGTGCTGGTCCTCACCGGCACCCTGCGGGACATCTTCGAGGAGCTGTACGAGGCGATGGCGCTGGACGGCGCGACCACCGCCCGCATGCTGTTCCGGCTCGTCCTCCCGCTGGCCAGGGGCGGCATCGGCACGGTCGTCGTCTACGCCTCCCTCCAGGCGTGGAACGGCTTCCTCTTCCCGCTGATCTTCACCCAGTCCGACGGCCCGCGGGTGCTGACCCTCGGCCTGTTCACCTACGTCAGCGAGTTCGGCGTGGACATCCCCGCGCTGCTCGCCTCGGTCGTCCTCTCCGGCATCCCGGTCCTCGCCGTCTACCTGGTGGCGCGGCGCGCCCTCGTCGGCGGCCTGATGGGGGTGGGCGGCAAGTGAACCCGTCCGCCGCCGGTGCCTCCCACAGGAGTTCCATGACCCCCCGTTCCGGTTCCCGTCCCCGTCCCTGTCCCCGTCCCTGGCAGGACCCCGCCCGGCCCGCCGCCGCCCGCGTCGAGGACCTCCTGTCCCGGATGACCCTGGAGGAGAGGACGGCCCAGCTGTACGGCGTGTGGGTGGGGGCCTCGGCGGACGGCGCCGGGGTCGCCCCGCTCCAGCAGCACATGGACGCCGGGCCCGACTGGGAGGCGCTGATCACCCGGGGCCTCGGCCAGCTCACCCGGTCCTTCGGCACCGCGCCGGTGGAGCCCGCCGCCGGGGCCCGCGCCCTGGCCCGCGCCCAGCGCGCGATCGCCGGGGCCGGACGGTTCGGCGTCCCGGCCGTCGCCCACGAGGAGTGCCTGGCCGGTGTCACCGCCTGGGGCGCGACCGCCTACCCGGTCCCGCTGGCCTGGGGTGCCGCCTTCGACCCGCCCCTGGTGGCGGAGATGGCCGCGCGCATCGGCCGGGACCTGCGCTCGCTCGGTGTCCACCAGGGCCTCGCGCCCGTCCTGGACGTGGTCCGCGACCCGCGCTGGGGCCGGGTCGAGGAGACCATCGGCGAGGACCCGTACCTGGTCGCCACCCTCGGCACCGCCTACGTACGCGGCCTGGAGTCGGCGGGCGTCGTCGCCACGCTCAAGCACTTCGCCGGGTACGCCTCCTCCACGGGCGCCCGCAACCTCGCCCCGGTCCGGGCGGGCGGCCGCGAGTTCGCCGACGTCACGCTGGTGCCGTTCGAGATGGCGCTGTGCGAGGGCGGCGCCCGCTCGGTGATGGCCGCCTACACCGAGACCGACGGCGTCCCCTCCTCCGCCGACCCCGCCCTGCTCACCGGACTGCTGCGCGAGCGCTGGGGGTTCACCGGCACGGTCGTCGCCGACTACTTCGGCGTCGACTTCCTCCAGACCCTGCACAAGGTGTCCGGCGGGCCCGCGGAGTCGGCGCACCTGGCGCTGGCGGCCGGGATCGACGTCGAGCTGCCGACCGTCAAGTGCTACGGCGACGAGCTGGCCGCCGCCGTGCGCGCGGGCACCGTACCGCAGGAGCTGGTGGACCGGGCCGCCCGCCGCGTGCTGCTCCAGAAGTGCGAACTGGGCCTGCTGGACGCCGGGTGGGACCCGGGGCCGCCCGCCGGACCCGTCGACCTGGACCCGCCGGAGAACCGCGCGGTGGCCCGCCGCCTGGCCGAGGAGTCGGTGGTGCTCCTCGACAACCCCGGCGGTCTGCTGCCCCTGCCCCCCGCCGCCCGGATCGCGGTCGTCGGCCCGCGCGCGGACGACGCCCTGGCGATGCTCGGCTGCTACTCCTTCCCCTCCCACGTCGGCGCCCAGCACCCCGAGGTGCCGCTGGGCATCGCGATCCCCACCCTGCTGGAGGCGCTGCGCGGCGAACTGCCCAGCGCCCGGGTGACGTTCACCGAGGGCTGCGACGTAGTGGACCCGGACACCGCCGGTTTCGCGGCGGCGGTGGCCCGCGCGGCGGAGGCCGAGGTGTGCGTGGCCGTGCTGGGCGACCGGTCGGGCCTGTTCGGGCGCGGCACCTCGGGCGAGGGCTGCGACGTGGCGGACCTCGCGCTGCCCGGCCCGCAGGGCGAGCTGCTGGACGCGCTGGTCGCCACGGGGGTGCCCGTCGTCCTGGTGCTGCTCACCGGCCGCCCCTACGCGCTGGGCCGCTGGGCGGGCCGGCTGGGCGCCGTCGTGCAGGCGTTCTTCCCCGGCGAGGAGGGCGGCCCCGCGGTGGCGGGCGTGCTGTCGGGGCGGGTCAACCCGTCCGGCCGCCTCCCGGTGAGCGTGCCGCGCGGTCCCGGCGGCCAGCCCTGGACCTATCTCCAGCCGCCGCTGGGCCTGGCCGACGAGGTGAGCAGCCTGGACCCGACCCCGCTGTACCCGTTCGGGCACGGCCGCTCGTACACGACGTTCGCCTGGACGGCGGACCGCGACCGCGGCGGCGACGGCGACGGCGAGGTGGCGGCGATCGGCACGGACGGCGGGTGCGACCTGTCGGTGACCGTCCGCAACACGGGCGGCCGGGCGGGCGCCGAGGTGGTCCAGCTCTATCTGCACGACCCGGTGGCCTCGGTGACCCGGCCCGATGTCCGCCTGATCGGCTACCAGCGGCTGGAGCTGGCCCCCGGCGAGGCCCGCCGGGTCACGTTCGCCTTCCACGCGGACCTGGCGGCCTTCACCGGCCGCACCGGCCGCCGGATCGTCGAACCGGGCGCGCTGGAGCTGCGGTGGGCCGCCTCCAGCGCGGACGTGCGGCACACGGTCCGGCTGACCCTGACGGGTCCGGTGCGGGAGGCGGGCCCGGACCGGCGGCTGCGCTGCGAGGCGCGGGTGACGGCGGTGGAGTGAGCGGCGGGGTCCGGCCGGTGCGCGGTGTCCCGGCCGGACCCGTACGGCACACGGCGTCGCCCCTGCCTCCGGGCGGCGACAGCACAAGACCCCGCCCCGGACGAACCGGGACGGGGTCTGATCGAGCGCTGGGCCGGCCTTGCACCTGCATCTCCCCGCAGGAAGCGGGGCGTCTTTCCTTGGACCACCAACGCACTGCTCGCGGGCCGTTTTCCGGCCGCTTGCTGTGTGATGATCATAGCGCAGACGCGGGGCGGTACGCCAACTCGCCTACCGGGGCCCGTCCTCGACCTGCTCGAAGCGCCAGCGGTGGACGGCCCTGGTCACCAACCCCGGTGCGGGCTCGGGCAGTTCCGGGAGATCGGCGCCGAGACCGGCGGCGTCCCACCAGGTGATGACGAGCACCCGGCCCTGCGGGGCGCGGAACGTCTCGCGGCGCTGCGGCTCCCGAGGGAGCGTCTGGCGCCGGGCCCAGTCGAGGAGTTCGCCGCCCCGGCCCTCGGCCGCGCGGGCCTCCCACATCAGCGCGACGGTCACGAGTACAGGTTCTCCTTGCTGACCTCGTGCACATGGTCGTGGCTGTGGCTGTGGCTGTGCCCATGCCCATGGCCGTGGGCGTGCGGCTGGGACGTGCCCGGCACGTGCGGGTCGGTCACCGGCAGCGAGGAGTCCGCGGACAGGTCCCAGTCGGAGGCCGCGCGGTTGCGGGCGACCATCTCGGCGCCGAGCGCCGCCACCATCGCGCCGTTGTCCGTGCACAGCTTGGGGCGGGGCACGCGCAGCCGGATCCCGGCCGCCTCGCAGCGCTCCTGGGCGAGGGCGCGCAGCCGGGAGTTGGCAGCCACCCCGCCGCCGATCATCAGATGGTCCACGCCCGCGTCCTTGCAGGCGCGCACGGCCTTGCGGGTGAGGACGTCCACGACCGCTTCCTGGAAGGACGCCGCCACGTCCCGCACCGGCACCTCCTCACCGGCCGCCCGCCGGGCCTCGATCCAGCGGGCCACCGCCGTCTTCAGACCGGAGAAGGAGAAGTCGTAGGCGGCGTCGCGCGGACCGGTCAGACCGCGCGGGAAGGCGATGGCCGCGGGGTCGCCCTCGCGCGCGTAGCGGTCGATGACCGGGCCGCCCGGGAAGCCGAGGTTCAGCACGCGGGCGACCTTGTCGAACGCCTCGCCCGCCGCGTCGTCGATCGTCGCGCCCAGCGGCCGCACGTCGGAGGTGATGTCGGTGGCCAGCAGCAGCGAGGAGTGGCCGCCGGAGACCAGCAGCGCCATGGTCGGCTCGGGCAGCGGGCCGTGCTCCAGCTGGTCCACGCAGATGTGCGAGGCGAGGTGGTTGACGCCGTACAGCGGCTTGCCGAGCGCGTAGGCGTACGCCTTCGCCGCCGACACGCCCACCAGCAGCGCACCGGCCAGCCCCGGCCCCGCGGTGACCGCGATGCCGTCCAGGTCCCTGGCGCTCACCCCGGCCTCCTTCAGCGCCCGGTCGATGGTGGGCACCATCGCCTCCAGGTGGGCGCGGGAGGCGACCTCGGGCACGACACCGCCGAAGCGGGCGTGCTCGTCGACGCTGGAGGCGACGGCGTCCGCCAGCAGGGTGGTGCCGCGGACGACGCCGACACCGGTCTCGTCGCAGGAGGTCTCGATACCGAGGACGAGAGGCTCGTCGCGCAGGTCAGCCATGGATCTCGGTTCCTTGTACGGAGGCGGAGGGGTCGGACAGGCGCATCACCAGGGCGTCCACGTTCCCCGGCTGGTAGTAGCCCCTGCGGACCCCGATGGGGGCGAAGCCGAAGCGCTCGTAGAGCTTCTGCGCGCGGATGTTGTCCACGCGGCACTCCAGCATCACCTCGGTGCACTCGAAGGCGGTCGCGGCCCGCAGCAGCTCGGTCAGCAGCCGGGCGCCGAGCCCGCTGCCCCAGAGGGCGCGGGCGACCGCGATGGTCTGCACGTCGCCCTGGCCGCCGGAGGCGACCAGCCCCGCGTAGCCGACGATGCGGCCCTCCGCCTCGGCCACCAGATAGCGCCGGGTGGCCTCCGGGCCGCGCGAGTGCGCCAGCTCGGACCAGAACATGCCCCGTGACCAGGCGTCCTCGGGGAAGAGTTCCTTCTCCAGCTCCAGCACCGGGTCGATGTCCCACCAGCGCATCTCGCGCAGCGGGTGCCCGGCGGCCCGGTTCGTCGTCGCTCCGGTCACTTCGGGGTGACCACCTTGTAGTTCTTGGGCACCTGCGCGTCCGGCCTGCGCAGGTACAGCGGGCGGGGGGCGGGCAGCTCCTCACCGGCGGCCAGCTTCTCGGCGGCCAGCGAGGCGAGGGCGGCGGCCGACACATGCTCGGGCTCGTGCACCTTCGGGAAGGTGTCCGGGTAGAGCAGCGCGCCCGCGCCGACCGCGGGCAGCCCCGCGACCCGCTCGGCGATGTCGGCGGGCCGGTCGACGGCCGGGTCGGTCAGCCGGGTGCGCGAGTCGGCGTAGCGCGCCCAGTAGACCTCCTTGCGGCGGGCGTCGGTGGCCACCACGAAGGGGCCGGGGACGTCGGCGGCGTAGGCGAGCCCGTCGAGCGTGCACACGCCGTGCACGGGGACGCCGAGCGCGAGCCCGAAGGTGTCGGCGGTCATCAGGCCGACGCGCAGTCCGGTGTAGGGGCCGGGGCCGATGCCCGCCACGACGCCCGTGACGGCGTCCAGCGTGACACCGGCCTGGGTCAGGACCCGGTCGACGGCCGGAAGCAGCAGCTCTCCGTGCCGACGCGCGTCCACCTGACCGGACGAGGCGATGACGGCCGTCCCGTCGTGCAGGGCGACGGTGACGGCGGGGGTGGCGGTATCCAGAGCGAGCAAGAGCACGCGAACAGCCTACGGCGCCGGGGGGTGGTGGGGGACGCGGCGGGCGGACGGGGCCTGGAGGGGGCGGGGTGCGGGGGTCCTGGAGGCAGGGCGGCGAGGCGGTGCCGGGCCCTGTGGCGGGACCGGGCCGGTGCCCGTGGCAGGCCACGACGCCGGACCGGCGCGCAAGGCCCACAGCAGACCCGGGCGCGGGCCGGACGAGGGGCGGACCCGGGCGTGGACCGGGCGGCGGACCGGCGGGGAGACCGGGGAGACACCGAGCCAGCAAAGGGCCGACACGGCCCCCGGTGGCGGGCCGGGCGCCCCGGAGGTGGACATTGCGGCTGCTACCGTCGCAAGACGGCGAGTGGTGCAGCAACCGACACAAAGGTGGGCGACCGTGGCAAGGAGCAGCTCGGGATGCGTGGCCGGGCTCACCGCCGCCGCCGTCGTCACGGTCGGGTTCCTCGCCTACCGGGCACAGGCGAACGTGCCGCCGGACCTGTCCGGCCGGCCGGGCGCCTCGGCCACGGCCGCGGCGAGCGCCAGCAAGGCGCCCCGCGACCGGCGCCATCCGGCGGCCCTGCCGGCCGGGTCCGGCACGGGCGAGCGGGTCGTGTACTCGGTGGACGACGACCGGGTCTGGCTGGTCGGCGCGGGCGGCCGGGTGGAGAACAGCTTCAAGGTCGTCCCGGGCACCGTGGACCCGGCACCGGGCACCTACGCGGTCACCTCGCGCTCGAAGGCGGTCACCGGCACGGACGGTGTCCCCGTCGAGCACGTCGTGCGGTTCGCGAGTGTCAACGGGGTCGTGATCGGCTTCAGCGCGGCCGTGGACAGCACGCCGCCCGAGGTGGACACGTCCGGTTCCGTGCAGACGGGCGGCATCCGCGAGTCGCGGCCGGACGGCGGGACGATGTGGATGTTCGCGACGATCGGCCAGAAGATCGTCGTCATCCGATAGGGCTACGCCGCGCGCCGCTGCTCCTCCACCGGACGGGGGACCGAGCGCCCCTCGGCGGGCTCCGGGGCGCGCGGCGGACGCGAGACGGCCTCGGCCGCGGCGCAGGAGGCCAGCAGGTCGCGCATGCTCACCCCGGTGACCGGCTGGGCCGGATACGGGCGGGGCGGGTTCTCGGCAGCCGGCATGGACGCCTCCTAGGGCCGGGGGCGGGCGTAGTTAGGTAGACCTAACCACGAGCTGGCTACCATGTGACCACGCCCGGGAGCCCCGACGCAAGGCTTGCCGACAGCCTGTCGGAACGAAGGACGGAACGGAGGACTCCCCCGGCCCCCGGCGGCCGCTACGCGGTGAGGACGCTCAGATCCGCGGCCGACCAGCGCGGGCCGATCCCGGTCACCGTCAGCCGACGCGTCTCGTCGTCCGCCTCCCCGGCCCCGGAAGCCGTCCCGGTCGAGCGGTGAATGGCGATCTGGAGGCGGTCCTCGGTCAGCTCCTCGACCTTGCCCTCGCCCCACTCGACGACGATCACCGAGTCCGGCAGCGAGACGTCCAGATCGAGGTCCTCCATCTCGTCGAGCCCGCCGCCCAGGCGGTACGCGTCGACATGGACGAGCGGCGGCCCGTCGCCGAGCGACGGATGCACCCGGGCGATCACGAAGGTCGGGGAGGTGACGGCGCCGCGCACGCCCAGGCCCTCGCCCAGTCCGCGGGTCAGCGTGGTCTTGCCCGCGCCCAGCTCCCCGCTGAGCATCACGAGGTCGCCCGCGCGCAGCAGACCGGCGAGCCGGCGGCCCAGCTCCCGCGTCTGCTCGGCGGCGGTGAGGGTGAGCTCGACGGACACGGCGTCAGCCGCGCTGTGCGGTGCTGCTGGCATTGCTGGCCTTTCCATGTTCACCCACGGTAGCGCCTGCCGGGACCGCGCCCGCCCGGGTCAGCAGGTCGGCGAGCCGGTCGGTGACGACCTCCGGGTGCTCCAGCATCACCAGGTGCCCGGCGTCCGGCACCAGCACCAGCTCGGCGTCGGGCAGCAGATCCGCGATGGCCTCGCTGTGCTCGCTGGGCGTGACCAGGTCCTGCACCCCGGCCAGCACGAGCACCGGCTGCCGGGCGAAGAGGGCCAGCGCCTCGGTCTTGTCGTGGTCGGTGAAGGCCGGGTAGAACTCGGCGACCACGTCGATGGGGGTGCTCTCGATCATCCGCTCGGCGAACCGGGCGACGGCCGGGTCGATGTCCCGCCCGGCGAAGGAGTACCGCTTGATGACCCCGGCGAACAGGTCGGCGGTGGCCCGCCGCCCCCGCTCCACCAGCTCCGCGCGCTGCCCGAGCGCCTTGAGCACCCCGGGCAGCACCCGCCGCACCGCGTTGACCCCGGCCGGCGGCAGCCCGAAGTCGACCTCGCCGAGGCGCCCCGAGGAGGTGCCCACGAAGGCGGTGGCGACGACCCGGTCCCTGATCAGCTCCGGGTACTGGGCGGCCAGGGCCATCACGGTCATCCCGCCCATGGAGTGCCCGACCAGCACGACCGGGCCCTCGGGCGCGGCGGCGTCGAGGACGGCCTTCAGATCGCGGCCCAGCTGGTCGATGGTGAGCGGCACGCCGTCCCGGCTCTGGGCCACGCCCCGCCCGGACCGGCCGTGGCTGCGCTGGTCCCAGTACACGGACCTGACCACCCCGCGCAGCGCGGCCCGCTGGAAGTGCCAGCAGTCCTGCCCGAGGCAGTAGCCGTGGCTGAAGACGACGGTCACGGGCGCGGGGTCCTTCAGCCCGAAGAGCCGGCGGCGGCGCGGGGAGAGCGCCTCGGCGGCCGGGTCGAGGTCGTCGGCCTCGTCGGTCTCGTAGTACAGCTCGGTGCCGTCGTCGGCGTACGCCCGTCCCGGGGTGCCGCGCAGCGAGCCGTACGGCCCCGCCGAGTCCAGGGCGAGCCGGGCCTTCCTGCGCATGTTCCGGCCCACGGTCATCCGTTCGACGGCGACGGTGGCGGCGGCGCCCGCCGCCACCACGCCTATCGCGGCGCCCGCGATCCCGGTCGCCCTGCGCCAGCCGCCGAACGCCCCCGAGGCGCCGGCAGCCGCACTGCTCTCGCTCACGTACCGCTCCTCCGTGTGACGGTCCGGCCTGTGCCGTGCCGTGTCCTGCTCGTCCGGGGCGCCTGGCCGGGGTGTCCTCGGGCGCCCCGGCCGGACCGCGCCCCTTCGGCCGTTACTCCCGCTCGCCCGCCGCCCCCCGGGGACGGGTCTCGTGGAGATGGACGCGGGGGACGCGTGTTCCGATGCGTGTGACGATCTCGTACGCGATGGTTCCGGCGGCCTGCGCCCAGTCCTCGGCGGTGGGCTCGCCCCGGTCGCCCGGCCCGAACAGCACGGCCTCGGACCCGGTCTCCGGTTCGTCGCCGCCCAGGTCGACGACGAACTGGTCCATGGCGATACGGCCCGCGACCGTGCGCCACTTGCCGCCGATCAGCACCGGCCCGGTGCCGGAGGCGTGGCGCGGGACGCCGTCCGCGTAGCCGACGGGGACCAGGCCGAGGGTGGTCTCGCCCGGGGTGACGTAGTGGTGCCCGTAGCTGACGCCGTGGCCGCCGGGCACGTGCTTCACCAGGGCGAGGGAGGCGGACAGGGTCATCACCGGGCGCAGCCCGAAGTCGGCCGGGGTGCCCAGTTCGGGGCTGGGCGAGAGGCCGTAGACGGCGACGCCCGTGCGGACCAGGTCGAAGTGGGTCTCGGGCAGGGTGAGCGTGGCGGGCGAGTTGGCGATGTGCCGCACCTCGGGGCGCACGCCGCGCGCCTCGGCGTACGCGGTCATCTCGTGGAACCGGTCGAGCTGCGCGGTGATCGAGGGGTGCCCCGGCTCGTCGGCGCAGGCGAAGTGGGACCACAGTCCGGTGATCCGGACCAGGCCCTCGGCCTCGGCGCGCAGGGCCTCGGCGACGAGCGCGGGCCAGTCGGCGGGCTGGCAGCCGTTGCGGCCGAGCCCGGTGTCGGCCTTCAGCTGCACCCGGGCGGGCCGTCCGGCGGCGCGCGCGGCCTCCCGCACCTCCGCCATGGCCCACAGCCCGCTCACCGACACGTCCACGTCGGCCTCGATCGCCTCCCGCCACGGGCCGCCCGGCGTCCACAGCCAGCACATCACCCGGACCTGCTCGGGCGAGAGCCCGGCCGCGCGCAGCGCCAGCGCCTCCTCGGGCGTGGCGGTGCCGAGCCAGGTGGCACCGGCGGCGACGGCCGCGCGGGCGCACGGCACGGCGCCGTGGCCGTACGCGTCGGACTTGACCACGGCCATCAGGGCGGCGCCGGGCGCCCGCTCGCGCAGGGCCCGCACGTTGGCCCGCAGAGCGGCCAGATCGATCTCGGCGCGGGCGCGCAACGGGGCCGTCCGCGGGTGTGCTGTCTCGTTCATCGCGCCCCCAGTCTCTCAGAGGGCGTCCGGGGCGGCGGGAGGTCCCGCGGCCCCGGGTCCGGGCCGCGGGCGGCCACCTCAGCCCCGTGCGTCCGGTACGTCCCGTACGTCCCGCCACGCGTCCGGGATCGCGGCCGCCACGTCGTGGGCACCGACGGGGGCGCCGGCCGAGGCGAAGCGTCCGGCGAGGCCGTGCAGATAGGCGCCCACGCTGCCCGCGTCCAGGGGGGAGAGCCCGGCCGCCAGCAGGGAGCCCGCGAGACCGGACAGCACATCGCCGCTCCCCGCCGTGGCGAGGTACGGGGTGCCGGTCGGGTTGACCCGGACCGGACCGCCGTCCGGACCGGCGACGAGCGTGGTCGAGCCCTTCAGCAGCACCGTCGCCCGGTAGGCGGCGGCCAGCTCCCGCACGGCGGACAGCCGGGCCGCCTCGACCTCCTCGCGCGCCACCCCCAGCAGGGCGGCGGCCTCGCCCGCGTGCGGGGTCATCAGGGTGGGCGCCCCGCGGTCCCGTACGGCGGCGCGGCCGGCCAGCCGCAGCCCGTCCGCGTCCAGCAGCACGGGCACGGGTGACGCCAGCACCTCGGCCACCGTCGCCGCGTCGTCCCCGGCTCCCGGGCCCACCACCCATGCCTGCACCCGGCCCGCCTCGCGCGGCCCCCGGTCGGACACCAGGGTCTCCGGGAACCGGGCGATCACCGCCTGCCCGGCGGGACCGACGTACCGTACGGCGCCCGCCCCGCCGCGCAGCGCGCCCGACACCGCGAGCACCGCCGCGCCCGGATAGCGGGCCGAGCCCGCGGCGACCCCGACCACGCCCCGCCGGTACTTGTCGCTCTCGGCGGCCGGGCGCGGCAGCAGCGCGGCCACGTCGGCGTGCTGGAGCGCCTCCAGCTCGGGGCCGGCGGGCAGTTCGGCGCCCAGGCCGATGTCGACGAGCCGGACCGTACCGGCGTACTCGCGGGCCGGGTCGACCAGCAGCCCCGGCTTGTGCGTGCCGAAGGTGACGGTCAGGTCGGCGCGGACGGCCGCCCCGCGCACCTCGCCGCTGTCCGCCTCGACCCCGCTGGGCAGGTCGACGGCGACCACGGCGGCACGGGCGCGGGCCGCCTGCTCGGCGAGCGGTACGGCCTCGGGGCGCAGCCCGCCCCTGCCGCCGATGCCCACGATCCCGTCGACGACCAGGTCGGCCCCGTCGACCGCGGCCGGTCCCGCGTCCGCGCGGGTGACCGTGCCGCCCGCGCGCCGCAGGGCCGCGAGTCCGTCCGGGTGGGTGCGGCCGGGGGCGAGTTCGACGGCGGTGACCCCGGCGCCGCGGCGGGCCAGCCGGGCGCCCGCGTACAGCGCGTCGCCGCCGTTGTCGCCGCTGCCCACCAGCAGCACCACCCGGCGGCCGTACACCCGCCCGAGCAGGTCCGCGCAGGCGGCGGCGAGCCCGGCGGCGGCGCGCTGCATGAGCGCCCCCTCGGGAAGCCGCGCCATGAGGGCGCGCTCGGCTGTCCTGACCGTCTCGACGCTGTAGGCGATACGCATGTCGTCGAGTCTGCCCCGCATACGTGCGGTGCCGCACGGGAACCCGGGGGTCCCGGTGACGAGCGACGCGGCGGGGACGGGACCCCGGAGGGAGGCGGGCGCATGGCCGAGGACCCGGCGGGTTCCGGCGCCTCGCCCCCATGGGCGGCGCCCGGTGACGACGCGGCGCGCCTCCGGCGCCTCCAGGCCCTGGAGCTGCTCCTGACCGAGCAGCGCTTCCGGATCGGCCGGCATGTGAGCGCGTGCGGGGGCGCCGGGCCGGACCGGGGCGGCACCGGCAGGCACACGCTCCCCCACCCGGCCGCCGCGCCCGTGGGCCGGGACGTGCAGAGCCTGCTCGACGCGCTGCCGGTCCCGGTCACGGTGATCCGCCCGCTGCCCGGCGCGCGGGCCCCGCGCGACCGGTTCCTGTACGTGGCACAGAACCGGGCCGCCCGCGAGTACGGCGCCCGGGTCCTGCCGCCGGGCGGGCTGGCGGCGTGGTCCGGCCCGGTACCGCTGTTCGAGCGCTTCCCCACGCTGGCCGGTACCGCCGTGCCCCGGCTGCTCGACGCGGCGCACCGCACCGGTGAGCCGCAGGGCCCGGAGGCCGCCGAGTGGCCGCTGCCCGGCCCCGACGGGCTCACCGTCCGGGTGAGCAGCGAGGTGCGGGTGACCCCCTCGGGCGATCTGCTGCTGCTCAGCTGGGAACGCGGCCGCGAGTCCCTGATGGCGCAGGAGGCGCAGCGCCTGGTGGGGGTCTGCTGGGCCGAGTGGAGCCTGGGCGACGGCGCCGTCGAGGTGTCCTCCGGGTTCGGGCACGTCCTCGGGGCGGCCGACGGCGAGCCGCCGCCCGGCCTGCTGGAGCTGGGGCGGCGGGTGACACCGCAGAGCCTGGACGCGCTGTACCGGGCGGTCCACGACATCCTGCTGAGCGCGCCGGTGGCGGAGTGCGACCTGCATCTGACCGGCCCCGACGACCGGATCGTCCATCTCGTCGCCGAGCCGGTGCGGCTCGCCTCGGGCCCGGTGTGGGCGGTGCGCGCGGTGCTGCACGACGCCACCTCCGACCGGCGCAGCCACGCGCTGGCCGAGCGGGCGACCCGGGAGGCCCAGGCCCAGCGGGAACGCGCGGACACCGTCGCCGAGGTGGCCGAACGGCTCCGCGACGCCGTCCTGCCCGGCTTCCCGGCGGAGCTGGCCCGGCACGGTGTGGAGGCGGTGGCCGTCTACCGGCCCGAGGCGCGCGCCGCCCGGGTCGGCGGCGACTGGTACAAGACCCGCGTACTGCCCTCGGGCAAGCTGCTCGTCGCGCTCGGCGACGCCCGCGGCCACGGCCTGGCCGCCGTCACGCTGATGGCGAAGCTGCGGTACGCGCTGGCCGGTCTCGCCTACACCGGCGAGCTGGTGGAACGGCTCACCGGCTGGCTCAACGCGGTCGCCTGCGACGACGGCGAGGAGTCCACCGCCACGGCGGTCATCGCCCGCTACCACCCCGACCGCCGGCTGCTGCGCTGGACCTGCGCGGGCCACCCGGCGCCGGTCCTGGTCCGCGACGGCGAGCCCCGGCTGCTCGATCCGCCGCCGGGCGGCCCCGGCATGCCGCTGGGCGTGCTGCCGGAGGAGACGTACACGGCGGCGGAGACGCCGCTGCGCCCCGGGGACGTGGTGCTGCTCTACTCGGACGGTCTGATCGAGCGCCGCGGCTCCGACCTCGACCAGGACTCCGCGCGGCTGCTGCGGGCCGTCGCGCGGGGCGCGGCGGGCGGCGTCCCGCCGGGGCGCGACGCGCTCGGCACCTTCGTACGGGACCTGGTCGACGGCCTCACCGGCCCGCACGCGGAGGACGACGCGACGGTGCTGGCGTTCCGCGTGGTGGGCCCGGACGCGCGGGAGGGGAAGGGAGGCTGACGCGCCGTCGCGGCGGCGGCTACCCCTCCGCGACGACGACGGCGGAGGCCACGCCCGCGTCATGGCTGAGCGAGAGGTGCCAGGACCGTACGCCGAGTTCGGCGGCGCGCGCCGCCACCGAGCCCTTCACCCGCAGCCGGGGCCGCCCGCTGTCCTCGACGTACACCTCCGCGTCCGTCCACAGCAGCCCGCCCGGGGCGCCGAGCGCCTTGGCCACGGCCTCCTTGGCGGCGAAGCGGGCGGCGAGCGAGGCCATGCCCCGGCGCTCGCCGCTGGGCAGCAGCAGCTCCCGTTCCACGAAGAGGCGGGCGACCAGTCCGGGCGTCCGCTCCAGCGACGCCGCGAACCGGTCGATCTCGGCCACGTCGATACCGACCCCGATGATGCTCATGGAGGGACCCTACGGGGCTTCGCCCCGCCGCCGCCCTACCTGCCGCTGTCCTCGGCCAGGGTGTGCGCCACCAGGGCGTTGGCGTGGCCGTGGCCGAGGCCGTGCTCGGTCTTGAGCCAGGCGACCAGTTCCATGTGCCGGGCCAGCGGCGAGGAGCGGATCAGTTCCTTCCACTCGGCGACCGGCCGGCCGTACTTCTTCTCGATGGAGGGGAAGTAGCTGGCGGGGCCCTTGACGGGTGCGGCGGTCATGGCGGGGTCCTTTCGTCGGTCGGTACGACTGTCCCCCATAGGACTGACAACGGCGCCGGAACTCATCGCCGCGCCCTGCCTTCCCGGCCGTGTGCCCGCCCCATTCCCGCTACTCCACGGTCACGGACTTCGCCAGATTGCGGGGCTGGTCCACCTCGTTGCCCCGGGCGGTGGCCAGTTCGCAGGCGAAGACCTGGAGGGGCACCGTGGCGACCAGCGGCTGGAGCAGGGTGGGCGTGGCCGGGATGCGGATGAGGTGGTCGGCGTAGGGGACGACCGCCTCGTCGCCCTCCTCGGCGATCACGATGGTCCGGGCGCCCCGGGCGCGGATCTCCTGGATGTTGGAGACGATCTTGCCGTGCAGCAGGGACCGGCCGCGCGGCGAGGGGACGACCACGACGACCGGCAGGTCCTCGTCGATGAGGGCGATCGGCCCGTGCTTCAGCTCACCGGCCGCGAAGCCCTCGGCGTGCATGTACGCGAGTTCCTTGAGCTTGAGCGCGCCCTCCAGGGCGACCGGGTACCCGACGTGCCGCCCGAGGAAGAGCACGGTGTTCTTCTCCGCCAGCGAGCGGGCGAGTTCCCGCACCGGCTCCATGGTCTCCAGGACGCGTTCGACGGCGCCGCCGATGCGCGAGAGGTCGCGGATGACGGCACGGATCTCGTCGCCCCACTGGGTGCCGCGCACCTGGCCGAGATAGAGGGCGACCAGATAGCAGGCGACCAGCTGGGTGAGGAACGCCTTGGTGGAGGCGACGGCGACCTCGGGCCCGGCGTGGGTGTAGAGCACCGCGTCCGACTCGCGCGGGATGGTGGAGCCGTTGGTGTTGCAGATGGCGAGCACCCGGGCGCCCTGCTCGCGGGCGTGCCGCAGCGCCATCAGGGTGTCCATGGTCTCCCCGGACTGGGAGATGGCCACGACCAGGGTCCGGGCGTCGAGGATGGGGTCCCGGTAGCGGAACTCGCTGGCCAGCTCGACCTCGCAGGGGATGCGGGTCCAGTGCTCGATGGCGTACTTGGCGATCAGGCCCGCGTGGAAGGCCGTACCGCAGGCGACGATGACGACCTTGTCCGTCTCGCGCAGCTCGGCGGCGTCGATGCGCACCTCGTCCAGGGTCAGCGAGCCGGCCGCGTCGATCCGGCCGAGCAGGGTGTCGGCGACCGCCTTGGGCTGCTCGGCGATCTCCTTGAGCATGAAGTAGTCGTAGCCGCCCTTCTCGGCGGCGGCCGCGTCCCAGTCGACGTTGTAGGAGCGGACCTCGGCGGGCCGTCCGTCGAACCCGGTGACGGTCACGCCGTCCCGGCGCAGTTCGACGACCTGGTCCTGGCCGAGTTCGATCGCGGAGCGGGTGTGCGTGATGAACGCGGCGACATCGGAGGCGAGGAACGCCTCGCCCTCCCCGACCCCCACGACCAGCGGCGAGTTGCGGCGGGCCCCGACGACCACACCGGGCGCGTCGGCGTGCACGGCCACCAGCGTGAACGCCCCTTCGAGCCGTCGGCACACCTGCCGCATGGCCTCGGCGAGATCGGCGCACGAGGAGAACGCCTCGGCGAGCAGATGCGCGACGACCTCGGTGTCCGTCTCGGAGGCCAGGCCGTGCCCGCGCTCGGCGAGTTCGGCGCGCAGCGGCGCGAAGTTCTCGATGATCCCGTTGTGCACGACGGCGACGCGCCCGGCGTTGTCGAGGTGCGGGTGCGCGTTGGCGTCGGTGGGCCCGCCGTGGGTCGCCCACCGGGTGTGCCCGATGCCGGTGGACCCGGTCGGCAGCGGCCGCTCCACCAGCTCCTTCTCCAGATTGACCAGCTTCCCGGCCCGTTTGGCCGCCGCGAGCCCGCCGTCCGCGAGCACCGCCACCCCCGCCGAGTCGTACCCCCGGTACTCCAGCCGCCGCAGCCCCGCCATCACCACGTCGAGCGCCGACTGCGCACCCACATATCCCACGATTCCGCACATGCCTCCGCACCTTACGACCCGTCACCCTGCGAAACCGGCCGCCGCCTGCCCGAATTCGGAAATTCCCACGGGGGTACGAACCGCGCGCGGCCGCCGCCACGTGACCGACCCCACCCCCCGCCGCGTTCGAACTCCGTTAACAATGGACTGTGATCTCTCCGGTGCCCTCGATGCCGCGGAGCGCCCACCGGTCAAGGCCGGAGGCGACTCCCTATGTCGACCTCACTCGTGACGAGTGGAGCGCGCTGCGTGACAAGACGCCGCTGCCGCTCACCGCCGAGGAGGTGGAGCGGGTGCGCGGGCTCGGGGACGTCATCGACCTGGACGAGGTGCGGGACGTGTACCTGCCGCTGTCCCGGCTGCTCAACCTCTACGTCGGCGCGACCGACGGGCTGCGCGGCGCGCTGAACACGTTCCTCGGCGAGCAGGGCTCGCAGTCCGGGACGCCGTTCGTCATAGGGGTGGCGGGATCGGTCGCGGTCGGCAAGTCGACGGTGGCCCGGCTGCTCCAGGCGCTGCTGTCGCGCTGGCCCGAGCACCCCCGGGTGGAGCGGGTGACCACGGACGGGTTCCTGCTGCCGACCCGGGAGCTCCAGGCGCGCGGCCTGATGTCCCACAAGGGGTTCCCGGAGTCGTACGACCGCCGGGCGCTCACCCGGTTCGTCGCCGATGTGAAGGCGGGCAAGGCGGAGGTGACCGCGCCCGTCTACTCGCACCTGATCTACGACATCGTGCCCGGCGAGAAGCTGACCGTCCGCCGCCCGGACATCCTGATCGTGGAGGGCCTGAACGTCCTCCAGCCCGCGCTGCCGGGGCAGGACGGCCGCACCCGGGTCGGGCTCGCCGACTACTTCGACTTCAGCGTCTACGTCGACGCGCGCACCGAGGACATCGAGCGCTGGTACCTGAACCGGTTCCGCAAGCTGCGCGACACCGCCTTCCAGGACCCCTCCTCGTACTTCCGCAGGTACACCCAGGTGTCCGAGGACGAGGCCCTCGACTACGCCCGCACCATGTGGCGGACCATCAACCGGCCGAACCTGGTGGAGAACATCGCCCCCACCCGCGGCCGGGCCACCCTCGTCGTGCGCAAGGGTCCCGACCACAAGGTGCAGCGGCTGCGGCTGCGCAAGCTGTGAGGCCGCGGCGGCGTCTACGCTGCCCCGCATGCTGCATCTGCGACTGATCACCCCCGCCGGCCGCACCGACGAGGTCGCGGCGCTGATCGAGGGAACGGTCGGCACCGCCCACCTCGTGGTGCTGCCGGGCGCCGCCCGCAGCCCCGCCGGGGACGTCGTGATGTGCGACGTCGCCCGCGAGGCCGCCGACGAACTCCTCGGCGGACTGCGGGAGCTGGGCATCGACCGCAGCGGTTCCATCGCCGTGGAGAGCATCGACCTGACGCTGTCCGACCGGGCGGAGCGGGCCGAGGAGGAGGCACCGGGCGAGGCCGCCGACGCGGTGCTGTGGGAGGAGCTGACCGACGCCACCCACGAGGAGTCGACGCTGTCGATCACCTATCTGGCGTTCATCACCCTGGCCACCATGATCGCGGCCTGCGGTGTGGTGCTCGACAACGCCGTGCTGATCGTCGGCGCGATGGCCGTGGGCCCGGAGTTCGGCCCGCTGGCCGGGGTCAGCACGGCCCTGGTGCGGCGGGCGCCGCGGCTCGCGCTGCGCTCACTGGTCGCGCTGCTGGCCGGGTTCGCGCTGGCGATGGCCGTGACCGTGGGTTTCAGCCTGTTCATGGACGTGCTCGGCCTGTTCAGCAGGGCGAAGCTGGAGGCGCCCCGGCCCAACACCAGCTTCGTGTACGCGCCCGACGCGTTCTCCTTCGTGGTGGCGGTCCTCGCCGGGGCCGCCGGCACGCTCTCGCTGACCTCCGCCAAGTCCGGCGCCCTGGTCGGCGTGGCGATCTCGGTGACCACCGTCCCGGCCGCCGCCAACGCGGCCGTCGCCCTCGCCTACGGCGACACCGCCCAGACCTGGGGTTCCAGCAAGCAGCTCCTGCTGAACCTCTTCGGCATCGTGCTCGCCGGGACCCTCACCCTGCTCCTCCAGAAGTGGCTGTGGTCCACCCAGCGCGCCCGGATGCGCAGGCCCGCCGGGCGCCCGTAGGACGCCCGGCGCACCGCGTGCTCACGCTCTTCAGCCCAGCGCCGACTTCACCGCGTCCGCCAGCCGTCCCGCCACCGAGCGGGCCTGCTCGATGTCCGCGGCCTCGACCATCACCCGCACCAGCGGCTCGGTGCCCGACGGGCGCAGCAGCACCCGGCCGGTCTGGCCCAGCTCGTGCTCGGCCTCGGCGACCGCGGTGGCCAGGTCGGCGGAGGTCCGCACCCGGGACTTGTCCACGTCCGGCACATTGACCAGGACCTGCGGCAGGCGCTCCATCACCCCGGCCAGGTCCCGCAGCGTACGGCCGGTGTCCGCGACCCGGGCCGCCAGCATCAGGCCGGTCAGCGTGCCGTCGCCGGTGGTGGCGTGGTCGAGGATGATGACGTGGCCGGACTGCTCGCCGCCGAGGGCGAACCCGCCGGACTTCATCTCCTCCAGGACGTACCGGTCACCGACACCGGTCTGCACGAGGTGGATGCCCTCGCGCTCCATGGCCAGCTTGAAGCCCAGGTTGGACATGACGGTCGCGACGACGGTGTCGGAGCGCAGCGCGGAACGCTCCCGCATCGCCAGCGCGAGCACGGCCAGGATCTGGTCGCCGTCGATCTCCTCGCCGGTGTGGTCCACGGCCAGGCAGCGGTCGGCGTCGCCGTCGTGCGCGATGCCGAGGTGGGCGCCGTGCGCGACGACGGCGGCCTTGAGCTGGCCCAGGTGGGTGGAGCCGCAGCCGTCGTTGATGTTGAGGCCGTCCGGTTCGGCACCGATGGTGACGACCTCGGCACCGGCCCGCGCGAACGCCTCGGGCGAGACCCGGGCGGCGGCGCCGTGCGCCTCGTCCAGCACGATCCGCAGGCCGTCGAGCCGGTTGGGCAGGACCCCGACGAGATGGGCGACGTACTTGTCGAAGCCCTCGTCGTAGTCGCGCACCCGGCCGACCCCGGCGCCGGTCGGCCGGTCCCAGGGGGCGCCCGTGCGGTGCTCCTGGTAGATCTTCTCGATCCGGTCCTCCAGCTCGTCGGCGAGCTTGTGCCCGCCGCGGGCGAAGAACTTGATGCCGTTGTCCGGCATGGCGTTGTGGCTGGCCGAGAGCATCACGCCGAGGTCAGCGCCGAGCGAGCCGGTCAGATACGCGACGGCGGGCGTCGGCAGCACGCCGACCCGCAGCACGTCCACACCGGCGCTGGCCAGGCCCGCGACCACGGCGGCCTCCAGGAACTCACCGGAGGCGCGCGGGTCCCGGCCGACCACGGCCTTCGGGCGGTGCCCCTCGAAGGTGCCCGCCTCGGCCAGTACGTGCGCCGCGGCGACGGACAGGCCGAGCGCCATCTCGGCGGTCAGGTCCGCGTTGGCGACGCCACGCACGCCGTCCGTGCCGAAGAGTCGTCCCACTTGTCCTCCTGAGAAAGCGTCAGTTCGTGAAGCCGTGCCGTGATGTCCGACGCGCGTTCACCGTTCACTGGGTTCGATGGTCCCGGTGCGCCCGCGGATCCCGGTAGCCGGACCCCGCCGGATCCGGACATCCGGTCGGACCATCCGCTGAGCACCTGTGCGGCTGAGCACTTGAGCACCTTGTGCCGTTATACGCCCAAGGCCGGTGATAAACGAACGCCCCGGCGGCACAATGGCGTGCCGCCGGGGCGTTCGGAGTAGGCCTGTCCGCAGGCAGCCGCTGTTTAGCGCTTGCTGTACTGCGGAGCCTTGCGGGCCTTCTTCAGACCGGCCTTCTTGCGCTCGACCGCACGGTCGTCGCGCTTGAGGAAGCCGGCCTTCTTGAGCGGGCCGCGGTTGTTGTCGACGTCGGCCTCGTTCAGGGCGCGGGCGACACCGAGACGGAGGGCACCGGCCTGACCGGAGACACCGCCGCCGGAGATGCGGGCGACGACGTCGTAACGGCCTTCGAGCTCCAGCACCTTGAAGGGCTCGTTGACTTCCTGCTGGTGCACCTTGTTCGGGAAGTAGTCCTCGAGGGTGCGACCGTTGATCTTCCACTTGCCGGTGCCCGGGACGATCCGGACACGGGCGATGGCGTTCTTGCGGCGGCCCAGGCCGGCGGCCGGCTGCGGCTCACCGAAACGGGAGGCCATCGACTCGGAGGTGTACTCGCCCTCGACGGGCACCTCGGACTCGGTGGTGTAGCTGTCGATGTCAAGCTCTTCGAGCGGCTGCTCGGCAGTGGTCTCGGCCACGATTCTCCTCAGATTCTCTTCGGTCTTAGGGGGTGGCCGGACTTACTGCGCGACCTGGGTGATCTCGAACGGCACCGGCTGCTGGGCGCCGTGCGGGTGCTGGTCACCCCTGTAGACCTTCAGCTTCGAGAGCATCTGACGGCCCAGGGTGTTCTTGGGGAGCATGCCCTTGACGGCCTTCTCGACGGCCTTCTCGGGGTTGTTCGCGAGCAGGTCGTCGTAGCGGACGGACCGCAGACCACCCGGGTAGCCGGAGTGGCGGTACGCCAGCTTCTGCTGCCGCTTGTTGCCGGACAGGTGCACCTTGTCGGCGTTGATGATGATGACGAAGTCACCAGCGTCGACGTGCGGCGCGTAGATCGGCTTGTGCTTGCCGCGCAGGAGAGTGGCGGCAGTGGTCGCCAGACGACCCAGGACGACGTCCTGGGCGTCGATGACGTGCCACTGGCGCGTGATGTCGCCGGGCTTGGGGCTGTACGTACGCACGGTTCGTAGCCTTCGCTTCTTCAGTGAATGGTCCTGACAAGGTCACCGAAGACGATCACGACAGCCCTGACCGCACAGCGGTGACGCAAACCGCGTGCTGGTCGCTGGTCATCGGCCCGGTGGACCGGTGTAAGGGCCGGGTCCGTGAGAAGAGCCAAGCCAATACACAACGAACATGCAGGATACCCGTGCGGCACTCCGGGGGTCAAAACGGGGTTGCCCGGGTCGTTCCCGCGTGTTCCGCGACCCAGTGTACGGGCGGCGGGCTCCTGCCACGGCGGGCGGCGCCCGCGGCGGGCGCCGTTAAGATGCGCCCCATGAGCTATGGGCAGGGGGGCGGTCCGCAGTCCCAGTGGGACCCGTGGACACCGCATTCTCAGCAACCGTCCGGCGGCGACGACCAGACCCCGGACTGGGCGGCACTCGCCGAGGCGTCCGCGACCCGGAACAAGCGGCGCAGGCTGCTGTTCATCGGGGGCGGCGCGCTGGCCACGGTCGCCGTGGGCGCGGCCGTCGCCGTCGCCGTGGTGTCCGCGAACAGCGACGACGACACCTCCGGCGGCCACGCCTCCCAGCTGCCCTCCACCGCCGCCCTGCCGAGCGGCTCGGCCGGGGCGCCCTCCTTCGAGCCGACCACCGCCCCGCCCCCGCTGGACCCGAAGGACTTCATATCCAGCGCGCGCAAGGACACGGCCCCCCTCGGCCCGGACACCCTCTTCCCCGGCACCCGCCTCACCATGAACGAGGCCGCCTACGCCAAGGGCCCCACCGCCGACACCAAGGACTGCGCCTCCGCCGTCCAGGGCAGCCTGGCCAAGGCCCTCACCGGCAACGGCTGCACCCGTGTGATCCGCGCCACCTACACCCGTGACGGCGTCGACGTCACCGTCGGTGTCGCCGTCTTCGACAGCGCGGCACAGGCGGCCAAGGCCAAGAGCCAGACCGACAAGAAGAGCATCGTCAAGCCGCTCACCGGCAGCGGCGTCAAGGACTTCTGCTCCGGCGCGGTCTGCCGCTCCACCACCAACTCCTACGGCCGCTACGCCTACTTCACCCTCGCCGGCTTCCCCGGCGACAAGGACGTCACGACCAAGGACACCAAGGTCTTCCGCACCGGCGACGACCTCGCCGAGTACGCGTTCCGGCAGATCCGCCGGCGCGGCGAGGCCCAGGCGTCCGCGGCCGCCACCCGGTAGCCGCGGGGGCGGGCCCGGCCGCCAGGACCTGTCCTCCAGGACCTGTCCTAACGGCGCCGCAGCCTCAGCCGCAGCGGCACCACCGCCGACTCCAGCTGGGTGCGCAGCGTCATCTTCGACACACCCTCGGCGCGCTGCCCGAACCGGATCGGCACCTCGGCGGCCCGGTGCCCCGCCCGCACCGCCCGGTACTTCAGCTCGACCTGGAAGCTGTAGCCCGCGCTGTCCAGCGTCGAGAGGCCCACCTCGCGCAGGACCGCCGCCGACCACAGGTTGAAGCCCGCCGTGATGTCCTTGATCCGCGTACCGAGCACGGCGCGCGCGTAGGCGTTCGCGAACCGGGACAGCAGCACCCGGTGCGCGCCCCACTCCTCGTCCAGCGAGCCGCCCGCCGCGTACCGGCTGCCCACCACGAGCCCGGCGCCCGTGGTGAGCGCCTCGCGCAGCATGCGCGGCACCGCCTCCGCCGGGTGGCTGCCGTCGGCGTCCATCTGCACCACCCAGTCGGCGCCGTCCGCCAGCGCGGCCGTCATGCCCGCGACGTAGGCCCGGCCGAGACCGTCCTTCGCCGTGCGGTGCAGCACCCGCATCCGGGCGCCGCCCCCGGCACCGGCCGTGCCGTACTCCCGCGCCAGCTCCTCCGCGATCCGGCCGGTGCCGTCCGGACTGGCGTCGTCGACCACCAGCAGCCGCAGCCCGGCCAGCGGCAGCCCCAGCACCGCCGCCGCCGTGCGCGGCAGGCTCCCCGCCTCGTCGTACGTCGGCATCACCACCGTGACCCGCGCGTCCTCACCGCCGCCGTCCCCGCCGTCCCCGCCGTCCCCGCCGTCGCCAGATCGCCCCATCGGCTCCTCCGCCTCCCTCACCGCTGCCCGCCCGCCCCGGGCGGTGCCCGCTCAGCAGCAGCCGGCGGCCGGGAGCGACCGCTTGTTGCGGGCCTCCCGGCTGCGCGCGGCCAGCAGCTCGTCGGCCGGGTAGCCGACCTCCTCCAGCGTCAGCCCGTGCGGCCGCACCACATGCACGGCGGAGTCCCGTACGCCCGCGGCCAGCACCTTTCCCGGCCAGTCGGGCGGCCGGTGGCCGTCGCCGACGAAGAGCAGCGCGCCGATCAGCGAGCGCACCATGTTGTGGCAGAACGCGTCCGCGCGGACCGTGGCCGTGACGATCCCGTCCGCCCCGCGCTCCAGACCGAGCTGCTGGAGGGTGCGGATGGTGGTCGCGCCCTCGCGCTTCTTGCAGTACGCGGCGAAGTCGTGCTCGCCGAGCAGGGCGCGGGCGGCCTCGTTCATGGCGTCGACGTCCAGCGGCCAGTCGTGCCACAGGACGTGCCCGCGCAGCAGCGGGTCGACCCCGCCCGGGTTGTCGGTGACCCGGTAGGCGTAGCGGCGCCAGACGGCGGAGAAACGGGCGTTGAACCCGCTCGGGGCGGGCCGCAGCGCCCAGACCCGCACGTCCTTGGGCAGCCGCCCGGCGAGCCGCTTGAGCAGCTTCTCGTGGTGCTCGCGCCAGACCTCCTCCGGCAGGTCCACGTGGGCCACCTGGCCGCGCGCGTGCACCCCGGCGTCGGTCCGCCCGGCCACGGTCAGCTCGTACGTCCGCCGCGAGCGCGTGACCGTGCGCAGCGCGTCCTCGATCTCGCCCTGCACGGTGCGCTTCCCGCCGGCCTGCTTGGCCCAGCCGTGGAAGCCGCCGCCGTCGTAGGACAGGTCGAGGCGGACGCGGACATGACCGGGCTCTGCTTCGTCACTCACGGCGGAATCCTCTCAGGACACCCGCCGGTCCGGAAAACACGGAAGCGGGCCCGCCCCCGGAAAGGGACGGGCCCGCTTCAGGCATCAGCCTCAGGCGTCCTTGGACTCCTCGGCCGGAGCCTCGGTGGCCTCGGTCTGCTCGACCTTGGCCTCCTCGGCCTCCTTGACCGCACGCTTGGTGGCGGCCTCGGCCTCGCCCACGGCGTTCTGCTGCACCGTCAGCGCCTCGACCAGCTCGATGACGGCCATGGGCGCGTTGTCGCCACGGCGGTTACCGATCTTGGTGATGCGGGTGTAGCCACCGGGACGGTTCTCGTACCGCGGGCCGATCTCGGTGAAGAGCGTGTGGACGACGCTCTTGTCCGTGATGACCTGGAGCACCTGACGGCGGTTGTGAAGGTCGCCCTTCTTCGCCTTGGTGACCAGACGCTCGGCGTACGGGCGCAGGCGGCGGGCCTTCGCCTCGGTGGTGGTGATACGGCCGTGCTCGAACAGCGCCTTCGCGAGGTTCGCGAGGAGGAGCTTCTCGTGCGCGGCGCTGCCGCCCAGACGGGCACCCTTGGTGGGCCTCGGCATGATGTTTCTCCTAGGTGTCTGCCCCGGCCGTACGAGGTACCGGAGTCAGTATCCGAGCAGGCGGTCGCCTGTCGGAGATCCGGGGCCTTCCAGCCCCGGAAGGGGCGCGGGGAACTGCGCGATCAGGCACAGCGCCCCCGCACCCGGCAGGACCGTCGGTCCCGAGCTGTCAGTACTGCTCGGTCTCGACGAACCCGGCGTCCGCGTCGTCGTCGGCGCCGAAGGCGTCCGCGGCGGCGGTCGGGTCGAATCCGGGCGGGCTGTCCTTGAGGGCCAGGCCCATGCCGGCCAGCTTCGCCTTGACCTCGTCGATCGACTTCGCACCGAAGTTGCGGATGTCGAGCAGGTCGGCCTCGGAGCGGGCGACGAGCTCACCCACGGAGTGGATGCCCTCGCGCTTGAGGCAGTTGTACGACCGAACGGTGAGCTCCAGCTCCTCGATCGGCAGCGCCAGATCGGCGGCGAGCGCGGCGTCCGTCGGGGACGGACCCATGTCGATGCCCTCGGCGTCGATGTTCAGCTCGCGGGCGAGACCGAACAGCTCCACCAGGGTCTTGCCCGCGGAGGCCATGGCGTCGCGCGGACGCATCGCCTGCTTGGTCTCGACGTCGACGATCAGCTTGTCGAAGTCGGTGCGCTGCTCGACACGGGTGGCCTCGACCTTGTACGTGACCTTGAGCACCGGCGAGTAGATGGAGTCGACCGGGATACGGCCGATCTCCTGGCCCACCTGCTTGTTCTGCACGGCGGAGACATAGCCGCGACCGCGCTCGACGGTCAGCTCCATCTCCAGCTTGCCCTTGCCGTTGAGCGTGGCGAGGACGAGGTCGGGGTTGTGCACCTCGACACCGGCCGGGGGCGCGATGTCGGCGGCGGTGACCAGACCCGGGCCCTGCTTGCGCAGGTACATCACGACCGGCTCGTCGTGCTCCGAGGAGACGACCAGCTGCTTGATGTTGAGGATCAGGTCGGTGACGTCCTCCTTGACGCCCGGCACGGTGGTGAACTCGTGCAGCACGCCGTCGATGCGGATGGACGTGACCGCCGCACCCGGGATCGAGGAGAGGAGGGTACGGCGCAGGGAGTTGCCGAGGGTGTAGCCGAAGCCCGGCTCCAGCGGCTCGATGACGAACCGGGAGCGGAACTCGTCGACGACCTCTTCGGTCAACGAAGGTCGCTGAGCGATCAGCATCTGTGGATCAGATCCTTCATTCGTGGGCGCCCGCTATTTGACGCCCGACGGACCGCACCCGAAGGGGTGCGGATACTGCAAGGGTACGGGCGGCACGGCCCGAAGGAGCCGTACCGCCCGGCACACACTGCGAGACGGCGTCAGACGCGACGGCGCTTCGGCGGGCGGCAGCCGTTGTGCGGGGTCGGGGTGACGTCCTGGATGGAGCCGACCTCGAGACCGGTCGCCTGGAGCGAGCGGATGGCGGTCTCACGACCGGAACCCGGGCCCTTGACGAACACGTCGACCTTGCGCATGCCGTGCTCCTGGGCGCGGCGGGCAGCCGACTCGGCGGCCATCTGCGCGGCGAACGGCGTGGACTTGCGGGAGCCCTTGAAGCCGACGTGGCCGGCGGAGGCCCAGGAGATCACGTTGCCGCTGGGGTCGGTGATCGAAACGATGGTGTTGTTGAACGTGCTCTTGATGTGCGCGTGGCCGTGAGCGACGTTCTTCTTTTCCTTGCGGCGCACCTTCTTGGCAGCGCCCTGACGTCCCTTGGGGGGCATGTCGTTCTCCTACGGGAGGTGGTCGGTCCTACAGCGAAGACCGCTGGACGGCGAGTCCGCTGCGGACTACTTCTTGCCCGGCTTCTTCTTGCCGGCGATGGCGCGACGCGGGCCCTTGCGGGTACGGGCGTTCGTGCTGGTGCGCTGACCGCGGACGGGCAGACCGCGGCGGTGCCGCAGACCCTGGTAGCAGCCGATCTCGACCTTGCGGCGGATGTCGGCCTGGATCTCGCGACGGAGGTCACCCTCGGTCTTGATGTTGTTGTCGACGTACTCGCGGATCGCGACGAGCTGCTCCTCGGAGAGGTCGCGAACGCGGGTGTTCGGGTCGATGCCGGTGGCGTCCAGCGTCTGCTGGGACAGGGTCCGGCCGATGCCGAACACATAGGTCAGGGCGACCTCCACGCGCTTTTCGCGCGGGATGTCAACACCGGAAACGCGTGCCATTCAATGGCTCCAGTTTGATCTTCGGAGGTCTTCCACAGGACCGGTGCCCAGCCGCCGTACCAGGTACGAACTGGGTCCCCGGCCTCCGAACCGGGGGTGTCGAGCGTGCGCGCACGCCGCTCGGGTCCTGCGTATGAACATATTCAGCTCGCGTCGCGCGAATCTCTGCGATTGCGGTGCAGAGGGAGCGGTCGGTCGTGCGTCAGCCCTGGCGCTGCTTGTGGCGCGGGTTCTCGCAGATGACCATGACCCGACCGTGACGGCGGATCACCCTGCACTTGTCGCAGATCTTCTTGACGCTCGGCTTGACCTTCATGGGATGTGAGGTTCTCCGGGTCAGTTGCCGGCGGACCCATGGCCTGGCGGCCACGGGACGTGGGCAAGATCTACTTGTACCGGTAGACGATCCGGCCACGCGTCAGGTCGTACGGAGAAAGCTCCACCACGACCCGGTCGTCAGGGAGGATGCGGATGTAGTGCATACGCATCTTGCCGCTGATGTGTGCCAGGACCTGGTGGCCGTTCTGGAGCTCGACCCTGAACATGGCGTTCGGCAGAGACTCGACGACAGTGCCCTCGATCTCGATGGCACCTTGCTTCTTGGCCACGCTTCGCCCTTCGAATCGACTACCTTGATCGACTCTCGGTGCTTTCCCTTGCGGGCGCATGCGGACATACGGATGCACGAGAGCCGACGAGTCAGTCTACGTCAGCGCACCCGGAAACACGAATCGGGAAAGTCTGCCCCACCCGGGAGATCGTTACGCCGGGCCCCCTCGGACAACTCGTCCGAGCGTGGGCCGCGGGTGAGGGCGGCTGAGCCGGCGCCCGCGCCGGGCGGGAATCAGCCCAGCGGGTCCGGCGCCGCCGTCACGCCCAGCTCGGCCAGCTTCGCGCGGCCGCCGTCCGGGGAGGTCAGGACCAGCGGGCCCGCCTCGGTCAGGGCCACCGAGTGCTCCCAGTGCGAGGACCAGGTGCCGTCCGTGGTGATGACCGTCCACTCGTCGTCCAGGACACGGGTCCTCGGGGTGCCGAGGGAGACCATGGGCTCGATGGCCAGGCAGAAGCCGGGGACCAGCTTGGGACCCTTGCCGCGGCGGCGGTCGACGTAGTTCAGCAGATGCGGGTCCATGTGCATCTCGGTCCCGATGCCGTGGCCGCCGTAGTCCTCGATGATCCCGTACTTGCCGCCGCCGGGCTTGGGCTGGCGGCGGATGTACGTCTCGACGGCACGGGAGATGTCCACGAGCCGGTTGCCCTGCTTCATGGCCGCGATGCCCGCCCACATCGACTCCTCGGTCACCCGCGACAGCTCGACCAGTTCCGGGGCGTGCCCGGAACCGACGAAGGCGGTGTACGCCGCGTCACCGTGCCAGCCGTCGACGATCGCGCCGCAGTCGATGGAGATGATGTCGCCGTCCTTGAGGACGACGTCCTCGGCGGGGATGCCGTGCACGACCACCTCGTTGACCGAGGTGCAGATCGTGGCGGGGAAGCCGCCGTAGCCGAGGAAGTTCGGCTTGGCGTCGTGCTCGGCCAGCACCTTGCGGGCCACCTGGTCCAGGTCCTTGGTGCTCGCGCCCGGTACGGCCGCCTCCCGGGTGGCCGCGTGGATCGCGGCGACGACCAGCCCCGCCGCACGCATCGTGGCGATCTGCTCGGGGGTCTTGATCTGCACCATGGGGACGGGGCCTTTCTCGGAACCGGGGGCCGACTTCTTCAACCATAAGGGCGCCTCGGGGCGCCCACAGCGCAGCCGCGGCCCCCGGCGAAGGGACCGCGGCTGCGACCGTCGTGATGACTACTGCGTGGCGTCCTCGCGCTTGAGCGCCTCCAGGGCGCGCCGCGTGATCTCGTCCACCGGACCCAGCGACGAGATCGTCACGACCAGGCCCTGCTTCCGGTAGTAGTCGATGATCGGCTCGGTCTGCGTGTGGTAGACCTCCAGCCGCTTGCGGACGGTGTCCTCGTGGTCGTCGTCCCGCTGGTACAGCTCGCCGCCGCAGACGTCGCAGACGCCTTCCTGCTGCGGCTTGCTGTACGTCACGTGGAAGACGTGGCTGGAGTCGTTGCGGCAGATGCGCCGGCCGGCGATCCGCTTCACGACCTCGTCCTCGGGAGCCTCCAGGTCGAGCACCGCGTCCAGCCGGATGCCCTCGCTGCTGAGCGTCTCGTCCAGCGCCTCGGCCTGCGACACATTGCGCGGGAACCCGTCGAGCAGGAACCCGCCCTCGGCGTCCGGCTGCTCCATGCGGTCCTTGGCCATCGCGATGGTGACCTCGTCCGGGACCAGGTTGCCGGCGTCCATGTAGGACTTCGCGAGCTTGCCCAGCTCCGTCTGCCTGCTGATGTTGGCGCGGAACAGGTCACCCGTGGAGATGTGCGGGATCGACAGCTTCTCTGCAAGGCGCGTGGCCTGCGTACCCTTGCCTGCGCCAGGCGGCCCGACGAGGACGATTCGCATCAGCGGAGGAACCCTTCGTAATTGCGCTGCTGGAGCTGGCTCTCGATCTGCTTCACCGTCTCCAGACCGACACCCACGATGATCAGGATGCTGGTACCGCCGAACGGGAAGTTCTGGCTTGCCCCGAAGCCGACCAACGCCACTGTTGGCACGAGAGCGATCAGACCCAAGTACAGCGAACCCGGCCAGGTGATCCGGTTGAGCACGTACGAAAGGTACTCAGCGGTCGGTCGGCCAGCCCGGATGCCCGGGATGAAGCCACCATACTTCTTCATGTTGTCGGCGACTTCTTCGGGGTTGAAGGAGATCGCCACGTAGAAGAACGCGAAGAACACGATGAGCAAGAAGTACGCGGTGATGTAGATCGGGTGGTCGCCCTTGGTCAGGTTCTGCTGGACCCAGGTCTTCCACCCGGAGTTGCCGCCGGAGAACTGCGCGACGAGCGCCGGGATGTAGAGCAGCGACGAGGCGAAGATGACCGGGATCACACCCGCCTGGTTCACCTTGAGCGGGATGTACGTCGACGTACCGCCGTAGGACCGGCGGCCGATCATGCGCTTCGCGTACTGCACCGGGATGCGGCGCTGGGCCTGCTCCACGAAGACGACCAGACCGACCATGATCAGGCCGACCAGGAGCACGGTGCCGAACTCGATCCAGCCGTCGGCCAGCTTGCCCGACTTCTTGATCGACCACAGGGCCGACGGGAAGGTGGCGGCGATCGAGATGAACATCAGGATCGACATGCCGTTGCCGATGCCGCGGTCGGTGATCAGCTCACCGAGCCACATGACCGTGACGGTGCCGGCGGTCATGCAGATCACCATGACGACGGTGTTGAAGATCGCCTGGTCCGGGACGATGCTCGACGCCACCGTGCACCCGGAGAACAGGGCGCCGCTGCGGGCGGTGGCCACCAGGCCGGTGCCCTGGAGGATGGCGAGCGCCACCGTCAGGTAGCGGGTGTACTGGGTGATCTTCGCGGTGCCGGACTGGCCCTCCTTCTTGAGGGCCTCCAGCCGCGGGATCACCACGGTCAGCAGCTGAAGAATGATGCTCGCCGTGATGTACGGCAGGATCCCGAGGGCGAAGATCGTGATCTGGAGCAGCGCGCCGCCGCTGAACATGTTGACCAGACCGAACAGCCCCTGGTTGCCCGAGGCCTCGGTCACGCACTGCTGCACGGCCTTGTAGTTGACGCCCGGGATCGGGACGTGGGTACCGACGCGGTACACCACGACGATGCCGAGCGTGAAGAGCAGCTTCTTGCGCAGGTCGGGCGTCCTGAACGCCCGGGCGAAGCCGGTGAGCACGGTGCCTCCTGCGACCCCCGCGCACGTGCGTCAGGGTGACGGTTTTGAGGTTCCAACAGAGAACGACGAATGGACAACGGACGACTGCCGCTCCGGGTGCCCGAGGTGCGGCGTCCGGTGGAAGTGGACAGTGCAGGCCACCTTACCGGCGATACCGCCCCCCTAGGAACGACCAACCGGGGATACCCCATTTGTGGGTATCCCCGGTCGGGACGTTCAGGTCATCGAGACGTCCGAGGGTTTCAGACGAGCTCGGTGACGCTACCGCCGGCGGCGGTGATCTTCTCCTTGGCGGACCCGGAGACGGCGTCGACCGTCACCTGGAGCGCCACGGAGACCTCGCCCTGGCCGAGAACCTTGACGAGGCTGTTCTTGCGAACGGCACCCTTGGCCACCAGGTCCTCGACGGTGACCTCGCCACCCTCGGGGTACAGCGCGGCCAGCTTGTCGAGGTTCACGACCTGGTACTCGGTCTTGAACGGGTTCTTGAAGCCCTTCAGCTTCGGAAGACGCATGTGGAGGGGCATCTGGCCACCCTCGAAGCGCTCCGGAACCTGGTAGCGGGCCTTGGTGCCCTTGGTACCACGACCGGCCGTCTTACCCTTCGACGCCTCACCACGACCCACACGGGTCTTGGCGGTCTTGGCGCCCGGGGCGGGACGGAGGTTGTGGATCTTGAGCGGGTTCTGCTCCGCCATGATCAGTCGACCTCCTCGACCGTCACGAGGTGGCGGACGGTGTGCACCATGCCGCGGAACTCGGGACGATCCTCCTTGACGACCACGTCACCCAGGCGCTTGAGGCCCAGGGAACGCAGGGTGTCGCGGTGGTTCTGCTTGCTGCCGATGTAGGACTTCGTCTGCGTGATCTTGAGCTGCGCCATGATTACGCACCCGCCCCGGCACGCGCACGAAGGAGAGCCGCGGGGGCGACGTCCTCAAGGGGCAGACCGCGGCGGGCCGCGACCTCCTCGGGACGCTGCAGGCCCTTGAGGGCCGCCACGGTGGCGTGCACGATGTTGATCGCGTTGTCGGAGCCCAGGGACTTCGACAGGATGTCGTGGATACCGGCGCACTCGAGCACGGCGCGCACCGGACCACCGGCGATAACACCGGTACCGGGCGACGCGGGCTTGAGCAGCACGACGCCGGCAGCCTTCTCACCCTGGATCGGGTGCGGGATGGTGCCCTGGATGCGGGGGACCTTGAAGAAGTGCTTCTTGGCCTCCTCAACACCCTTGGCGATGGCGGCCGGCACCTCCTTGGCCTTGCCGTATCCGACACCCACGGTGCCGTCACCGTCGCCCACCACGACCAGCGCGGTGAAGCTGAAGCGACGACCACCCTTCACAACCTTGGCGACACGGTTGATCGCGACGACGCGCTCGACGTACGCGGTCTTCTCGGCGGCAGCTGCGCCGCCGTCACGGCCCTTCCGGTCCCGCCGCTCGCCGCCACCGGCACCGCCACCGCGGCGCTGGGGTCCAGCCATTGGAATTACCTCTCTCTGTTTCCGCTAGCTCGGAACCGGCTCAGAACTTCAGGCCGGCTTCGCGGGCGGCGTCCGCCAGGGCGGCGATGCGCCCGGCGTACTGGTTGCCACCACGGTCGAACACGACAGCCTCGACACCGGCGGCCTTGGCGCGCTCGGCGACCAGGGCGCCGACCTGCTTGGCCTGCGCGGACTTGTCGCCCTCGGCGCCGCGGATCGACGTGTCCAGCGTGGACGCCGATGCCACGGTGTGGCCCTTGAGGTCGTCGATCACCTGCGCCACGATGTGGCGGTTGGAGCGGGTCACGACCAGACGGGGGCGCTCCGCCGTACCGGAGATCCGCTTGCGGATCCGGATGTGACGGCGCTTGATCGCGGCGCGCTTGTAGGCGTCGCCCTTGAGGATCTTCTGCCCGTATGCCATGGCTTACTTACCCGCCTTTCCGACCTTGCGGCGGATGACTTCGCCCTCGTACTTGACACCCTTGGCCTTGTACGGGTCGGGCTTGCGCAGCTTGCGGATGTTCGCCGCAACCTCGCCGACCTTCTGCTTGTCGATACCCTCGACCGAGAAGCGGGTGGGGGCCTCGACCTTGAAGGTGATGCCCTCGGGTGCCTCGACGGTGATCGGGTGGCTGTAGCCGAGCGCGAACTCCAGGTTCGAACCCTTGGCCGTCACGCGGTAACCGACACCGCTGATCTCGAGCTTCTTCACGTAACCCTGGGTCACGCCGGTGATCATGTTCGCCACCAGCGTGCGGGACAGGCCGTGCAGGGCCTTGTTCTGACGCTCGTCGTTGGGGCGGGTGACGTTGAGAACGCCGTCCTCACCCTTGGCGATGTCGATCGGCGCCACGACGGTGTGGGTCAGTTCGCCCTTGGGGCCCTTGACCTTGACCGTACGGCCGTCGATGGTGACGTCCACGCCGGCGGGAACCGTGATGGGGAGCTTGCCAATGCGCGACATAGCTGTTTCCTCCGTTCCCTTCCGCTACCAGACGTAGGCGAGGACTTCCCCACCCACGCCCTTCTTGCCGGCCTGCTTGTCGGTGAGGAGCCCGTGCGACGTGGAGATGATCGCCACGCCGAGGCCGCCCAGCACCTTGGGCAGGTTGGTGGACTTCGCGTAGACCCGGAGACCGGGCTTCGAGATCCGCTTGATGCCCGCGATGGAGCGCTCACGGTTCGGGCCGTACTTCAGCTCGAGGACGAGGCTCTTGCCGACCTCGGCGTCCTCGGTCTTCCAGCCGGTGATGAAGCCCTCCTGCTGGAGGATCTCCGCGATGTGCGACTTGATCTTCGATGCCGGCATCGTCACGGAGTCGTGGTATGCCGAGTTCGCGTTCCGCAGACGCGTAAGCATGTCTGCGATCGGATCAGTCATGGTCATGAATTGGCCTTCGGCCTCTCTCGCCGGGGTTTCCTGGTGCGCCATCCCTCTCCCCGATCCGAGACGGGACGGGTGCGGCGCGGTGGACCTACGGCGTAGTAAGTCGTTTAGGGCGCGGCGGGCGCCCAACCCCACAAGCCTAAGGCATGGGGGGTGGGTCGCCTGCCGACCCCGGTTGCTTACCGAGAGTCCTGGTTAACCCAAGTGGGCTGTTACCAGGAGCTCTTGGTCACGCCCGGCAGCTCGCCACGGTGAGCCATCTCACGAAGGCACACGCGGCACAGGCCGAACTTGCGGTACACGGAGTGCGGGCGGCCGCAGCGCTGGCAGCGGGTGTAGCCACGCACACCGAACTTGGGCTTGCGAGCAGCCTTCGCGATGAGAGCCTTCTTCGCCATCTCGCTCACGCCTCCTTGAACGGGAAGCCGAGGTGACGGAGAAGGGCGCGGCCCTCTTCGTCGTTGGTCGCCGTGGTGACCACGGTGATGTCCATACCCCGGACACGGTCGATCTTGTCCTGGTCGATCTCGTGGAACATGACCTGCTCCGTGAGACCGAAGGTGTAGTTGCCACGGCCGTCGAACTGCTTGGGGGACAGGCCGCGGAAGTCGCGGATGCGCGGCAGCGCGAGCGACAGGGTGCGGTCCAGGAACTCCCACATGCGGTCGCCACGGAGCGTGACGTGGGCACCGATCGGCTGGCCCTCACGCAGCTTGAACTGCGCGATGGACTTGCGGGCCTTGGTGACCGCGGGCTTCTGGCCGGTGATCGTGGTGAGGTCGCGGATGGCGCCCTCGATCAGCTTGGAGTCGCGGGCGGCGTCGCCCACACCCATGTTGACCACGATCTTGACGAGGCCCGGGATCTGCATGACGTTCTCGTACTTGAACTCGTCACGCAGCTTGGGGGCGATCTCGCCGCGGTACTTCTGCTTCAGACGCGGGGCAGTGGTGGTAGCCATCAGATGTCCTCACCCGTCCGCTTGGCAACGCGGATCTTGTTGCCCTCGTCGTCGAAGCGGTAACCGACGCGCGTGACGACCTTGTTGCCGTCCTTCTCCACGACCAGCTGGACGTTGGAGACGTGGATCGGGGCCTCGGTGGTCACGATGCCGCCGGCCTGGGAACCGCCGGCGGTCGGGCCGGCCTTGGTGTGCTTCTTGACCCGGTTGACACCCTCGACCAGGACGCGGTCCTCGCGGGGGAAGGCCGCGATGACCTTGCCCTGCTTGCCCTTGTCCTTACCGGTGATGACCTGGACCAGGTCGCCCTTCTTGATCTTCATGCTCACAGCACCTCCGGCGCGAGGGAGATGATCTTCATGAACTTCTTCTCGCGCAGCTCACGGCCGACCGGGCCGAAGATACGGGTGCCGCGAGGGTCGCCGTCGTTCTTCAGAATGACGGCGGCGTTCTCGTCGAAGCGGATGTACGAGCCGTCCGGACGGCGGCGCTCCTTGACGGTGCGAACGATGACCGCCTTGACGACGTCACCCTTCTTCACGTTGCCACCGGGGATCGCGTCCTTGACGGTGGCGACGATGACGTCACCGATGCCCGCGTAGCGGCGACCGGAGCCACCGAGCACACGGATGCAAAGGATTTCCTTCGCACCAGTGTTGTCGGCGACACGCAGCCGCGACTCCTGCTGGATCACGTCTATCTCCTGTTTGTCTGCCGGTTCCCCGGGGGCCGCTCAGCGAGCGGCCCCCGGAGCCTGGCGGAACTGTCCTGCGGATGGTCCCCGCAGGAATTACTTGGCCTTCTCGAGGATCTCGACGACGCGCCAGCGCTTCGTCGCGGACAGCGGCCGGGTCTCCATGAGGAGGACGCGGTCGCCGACACCCGCGGCGTTCTGCTCGTCGTGCGCCTTGAGCTTGTTCGTACGGCGGATGACCTTGCCGTACAGCGCGTGCTTGACGCGGTCCTCGACGGCGACGACGACGGTCTTGTCCATCTTGTCGCTGACGACGAGACCCTCACGGGTCTTGCGGAAGCCGCGCGCCTCTGCGTTCTCAGTCACGTTCTTCTCGCTCATGCGTTCTCCACCGTTTCGATGCCCAGCTCACGCTCGCGCATCAGGGTGTAGATCCGCGCGATGTCCTTGCGGACCGCCTTGAGACGGCCGTGGTTTTCGAGCTGACCCGTCGCCGCCTGGAAACGGAGGTTGAACAGCTCTTCCTTGGCCTCGCGGAGCTTGCCCAGAAGCTCCTCGTTGCCCAGCTCGCGCAGCTCGGACGCCTTGGTACCGGCCGACATCACGCTTCACCTGCCTCGCGCTTGACGATCCGGCACTTCATCGGCAGCTTGTGGGCCGCACGAGTCAGCGCCTCACGGGCGATCTTCTCGTTGGGGTACGACAGCTCGAACATGACGCGTCCGGGCTTGACGTTCGCGATCCACCACTCCGGCGAACCCTTACCGGAACCCATGCGGGTCTCGGCCGGCTTCTTGGTGAGGGGACGGTCCGGGTAGATGTTGATCCAGACCTTGCCGCCACGCTTGATGTGGCGGGTCATCGCGATACGGGCCGCCTCGATCTGGCGGTTCGTGACGTAGGCCGGGGTCAGCGCCTGGATGCCGTACTCGCCGAACGCAACCTGCGTGCCACCCTTGGCCATGCCGTCGCGCTTGGGGTGGTGCTGCTTGCGGTGCTTGACCCTACGGGGGATCAGCATGGTGGTCAGGCCTCCGTTCCGGTGCTCTCAGCCGGAGCCGCAGCGGCCGGAGCCTCGGCCTTGGGGGCCTCGGCGGCCGGAGCCTGCTGCTGCTGCGGCTTGCGACCGCGCCGCTCGCCACCGCGGCCACCACGGGCCGGGCGGTCGGCACCGCCGCGGGCCGGGCGGTTACCCGCACGGGCCGCAGCGTTCTCGGCGCGGACCTCGGCGATGTTCTTGACGTCGCCCTTGTAGATCCAGACCTTCACGCCGATGCGGCCGAAGGTCGTCTTGGCCTCGAAGAAGCCGTAGTCCACGTTCGCGCGGAGCGTGTGCAGGGGCACACGGCCCTCGCGGTAGAACTCCGAGCGGGACATCTCGGCGCCACCGAGGCGGCCGCCGCACTGGATCTTGATGCCCTTGGCGCCGGCCTTCATCGCCGACTGCATGCTCTTGCGCATGGCACGGCGGAAGGAGACGCGGGAGGAGAGCTGCTCGGCGACGGCCTGGGCAACCAGCTGAGCGTCGGTCTCGGGGTTCTTGACCTCGAGGATGTTCAGCTGGACCTGCTTGCCCGTGAGCTTCTCGAGGTCGCCGCGGATGCGGTCGGCCTCGGCGCCGCGGCGGCCGATGACGATGCCCGGACGCGCGGTGTGGATGTCCACCCGCACACGGTCACGGGTGCGCTCGATCTCGACCTTGGAGATGCCGGCGCGCTCCATGCCGGACGTCATCATCCGACGGATGGCGACGTCTTCCTTGACGTAGTCCTTGTACAGCTTGTCGGCGTACCAACGCGACTTGAAGTCGGTCGTGACACCGAGCCGGAACCCGTGCGGGTTTACCTTCTGGCCCATTACCGGGTTCCTTCCTTGCTGCTGACGACCACGGTGATGTGGCTGGTCCGCTTGCGGATCCGGTAGGCACGGCCCTGGGCGCGCGGCCGGAACCGCTTCAGGGTCGGGCCCTCGTCGACGTAGGCCTCGGAAATGAAGAGGCTGTCGACATCGGTGTGGTCGTAGTTGTGCGCGGCGTTGGCGATGGCGCTGTCCAGCACCTTGCCGACCGGCACGCTCGCGGCCTGCGGGGCGAAACGCAGGACCGCCTGAGCCTCCGTGGCATCCATGCCACGGATGAGGTCCACCACACGGCGGGCCTTCATGGGCGTGACGCGGATGTACCGCGCCTGGGCCCTGGCTTCCATGGTTGTCCCTTCAGTGTTTGTCATGATCTTTCACACCCCGCTGACTAGCGGCGCTTCGACTTCCGGTCGTCCTTCACGTGACCCCGGAAGGTGCGCGTCGGCGAGAACTCGCCGAGCTTGTGGCCGACCATGGACTCGGTGACAAACACCGGGATGTGGGTCTTGCCGTTGTGCACCGCGATCGTGTGGCCGAGCATCGCCGGGACGATCATCGAGCGACGGGACCAGGTCTTGATGACGTTCTTGGTGCCTGCTTCGTTCTGTACGTCCACCTTCTTGATCAGGTGGTCGTCGACGAAAGGCCCCTTCTTCAAGCTACGAGGCATCTCAACCCGTCCTTAACGCTTCTTGTTCGTCTTGCGGCGGCGGACGATGTACTTGTTGCTCGCCTTCTTGGGAGAACGAGTACGACCTTCCTTCTGACCCCAGGGGCTGACCGGGTGGCGGCCACCCGAGGTCTTGCCCTCACCACCACCGTGGGGGTGGTCAACCGGGTTCATCGCCACACCGCGAACGGTCGGGCGGACGCCCAGCCAGCGCTTGCGGCCGGCCTTGCCCCAGTTGATGTTGCTCTGCTCGGCGTTGCCGACCTCGCCGACCGTGGCGCGGCAGCGCTGGTCGACCAGGCGGATCTCACCGGACGGCATGCGGAGGTGGGCCATCGTGCCCTCCTTCGCGAGCAGCTGCACGGAGGCACCGGCGGAGCGGGCGAACTTGGCACCGCCACCGGGGCGGAGCTCGATCGCGTGGATCGTGGTACCGACCGGGATGTTGCGGAGAGCCAGGTTGTTGCCCGGCTTGATGTCGGCCCCGGGACCGTTCTCGACGCGGTCGCCCTGCTGGAGGTTGCGCGGGGCGAGGATGTAGCGCTTCTCGCCGTCGGCGTAGTGCAGCAGCGCGATGCGCGCGGTGCGGTTGGGGTCGTACTCGATGTGCGCGACCTTCGCCGGCACGCCGTCCTTGTCGTGACGACGGAAGTCGATCACGCGGTAGGCGCGCTTGTGTCCGCCACCCTGGTGGCGAACGGTCACACGACCGGAATTGTTACGGCCGCCCTTGCTGTGCAGGGGACGGACCAGCGACTTCTCCGGCGTGGACCGCGTGACCTCGACGAAGTCGGCGACGCTGGCGCCACGACGGCCAGGAGTCGTCGGCTTGTACTTGCGGATACCCATTGTCTCTCAGTCCTCGGAAAGTGATTCCGAAATCTGGACGCTCCAGACCACCGTCAGGCGGTCGGACCGCCGAAGATGTCGATACGGTCGCCGTCGGCGAGGGTCACGATCGCGCGCTTGGTGGCGGCACGCTGACCGAAGCCGGTCTTGGTGCGCTTGCGCTTGCCCTGGCGGTTGATCGTGTTGACGCCGGTGACCTTGACCTCGAAGACCGCCTGGACGGCCTGCTTGATCTGGGTCTTGTTGGCGTTCGGGTCGACGATGAACGTGTACTTGTTCTCGTCGAGGAGCGCGTAGCTCTTCTCCGACACGACCGGCTTGAGCAGGACGTCACGGGGGTCCGTGTACGACTTGCTCAGCGGGGTCTCGACGGTGTTCTTGCCCTCGGCGGCGTGGCGGCGCGCCTTGGCGACGCGCGCGGCCTTGGCGGCCTTGGCGGCCTTCGAGGCGATGGAGGGGTGACGCGTAGCCATCAGGCCTCGCTCCCTTCGGTGTCGTTGGCCTTGTTCGGGCCGGCGACGAAGGACTCGAAAGCGGCCTTGGTGAAGACCACGTCGTCCGAGACGAGAACGTCGTACGTGTTCAGCTGGCCCGGCTCCAGGATGTGGACCTGGGGCAGGTTGCGGGCGGACAGCCACGCGGCCTCGTCGGCGCGGTCGACGACCAGGAGCAGGTTCTTGCGCTCCGAGATCTTGCCGAACAGCGTCCGGGCGGCCTTGGTGGAGGCGGTCTCACCCTCGACCACGCCGGAGACGACGTGGATGCGGTTGTGGCGGGCCCGGTCGGTGAGGGCGTGGCGCAGGGCCGCGGCCTTCATCTTCTTCGGGGTCCGCTGCGAGTAGTCGCGCGGCACGGGACCGTGCACGACGCCACCACCGGCGAACTGCGGCGCGCGGGTCGAGCCCTGACGGGCCCGGCCGGTGCCCTTCTGGCGGTACGGCTTCTTGCCACCGCCGCGGACCTCGCCACGCGTCTTGGTCTTGTGGGTGCCCTGACGGGCAGCGGCCAGCTGTGCGACGACGACCTGGTGGATCAGCGGAATGCTGACCTTCTCAACGCCGAAGATCTCCGCGGGGAGCTCGACGGTACCGGCCTTCTCGCCCGCCGGCGAAAGGATCTCAACAGTGCTCATCGGTTACCTCAGGCCCCCTTGGCCGCGGTGCGGACCAGGACGAGGCCGCCGTTCGGACCGGGAACCGCGCCCTTGATGAGCAGCAGACCCTTCTCCGCGTCAACGGCGTGGACGGTCAGGTTCTGGGTGGTGACCCGCTCGTTGCCCATACGACCCGCCATGCGGAGGCCCTTGAACACACGGCCCGGGGTGGCGCAGCCACCGATGGAACCGGGCGAGCGGTGCTTGCGCTGGGTGCCGTGACCGGCGCCGAGGCCCTTGAAGTTGTGACGCTTCATGACACCGGCGAAGCCCTTGCCCTTGCTCTTGCCGGTGACGTCGACCTTGATGCCCGCCTCGAAGACCTCGGCGGTGACTTCCTGGCCGAGGGTGTACTCGGAGGCGTCCGCGGTGCGGATCTCGACGAGGTGACGGCGGGGGGTGACGTCGGCCTTGGCGAAGTGGCCCTTGAGGGGCTTGTTCACCTTGCGCGGGTCGATCTCGCCGAAGGCGATCTGGACCGACTCGTAGCCGTCGACATCGTTCGTACGGACCTGGGTGACGACGTTGGGGCCGGCCTTGACGACGGTGACCGGAACAACACGGTTGTTCTCGTCCCACACCTGCGTCATGCCGAGCTTCTCGCCCAGGATGCCCTTGATCTGCTTAGCCATTCTCAGATCACCAGCCCTCAGAGCTTGATCTCGATGTCGACACCGGCCGGGAGGTCGAGTCGCATCAGAGAGTCAACGGTCTTGGGGGTCGGGTCGAGAATGTCGATCAGGCGCTTGTGCGTGCGCATCTCGAAGTGCTCGCGCGAGTCCTTGTACTTGTGCGGCGACTTGATGACGCAGTACACGTTCTTCTCAGTGGGCAGCGGCACCGGGCCCGCGACCGACGCACCAGTGCGGGTCACCGTCTCGACGATCTTCTTCGCCGAGGAGTCGATGACCTCGTGGTCGTAGGCCTTGAGCCGGATGCGGATCTTCTGTCCCGCCATGGCTACTTCGTAGTCCTGTCTCTTCTTACGCTCTGGAACCCGGTGTCTTCCTGGTTCCCCTTGGTCTTCGCCGACCCACGCGGTCGGGCGTGTCGCGCTCTCGCTGACATGGATGTCCCTTGTGAGGACATCCCTGCGGGATTGCGCGGCCCCACCGGAACCGCAGGCCGGGGATCGAAGACCCACCGGGCGCCTGGTCGGTGCCGCACCCACGCTTCCCGAAAGATTCCCGTACGTCCGCCCCAGCGCTGCCGTGAGGCAGTTAGGGCGACGAGTACTGTGGGACTCGCTTCCGGTCCTCCCGGCGGGAGGCGCGCAGCATCAACACTCGACCGAGCAACTCGGACAGTCTGCCATACGGGACGGCGGCCTGGCCAATCGAGCCGAAGAGATTACCCCGAAGGTGACGCAGGTCAAACCGGCGAGCGGGGCGGCACGGGCGAGAGATCAGCTCTCCGAGGCGTACGACACGAAGTCCACCCAGGCACCTGGGGCCAGCGCGAGCTGGGGGCCACCGGTGTTCTTGGAGTCGCGGACGTGGACGGTGGCGGGGGCGTGGGCCACCTCGACGCAGTCGTTGCCGTTGCTGCTGTCGCTGTAGCTGCTCTTGAACCAGTGGAGTTCCGGAGTGCTCATAGTTCCCTCCAGCGCTTGCTCGATGAAGACCAGAGACGCCCTACTGAGAGGTCAGCTCTCCGAGGCGTACGAGACGAAATCCGCCCAGACACCCGGCGCCAGCGCGAGCTGGGGGCCGCCGGTGATCTTGGAGTCGCGGACGTGGACGGTGCGAGACGCTACCGCGATCTCGACGCAGGAGTCGCCCTCTGTTCCGTCGCTGTAGCTGCTCTTGAACCAGGCGAGGGCGACTTCGAGGCAGTCGTTCACATCGGGGCCGCTGCTGTACCTGCTCTTGAACCAGTGGAGTTCCGCGGTGCTCATAGTTCTCCCAGCGTTTCCTCGATGAAGACCAGAGACTCCTCTGGCGTGAGCGCCTGAGCCCGGATGATGCCATACCGCAGTTCAAGCACCCGAAGTCGCTTCGGGTCCGAGGTCGGCCGACCGTTGAATGCGCCATCGGAGCGACCCAAGGCCGTACCGTCCCCGAATTTCAGCACCTCGATCTTGCCGTCAACTCCGGGGTGCGCACCGGACTTCGTCGGCATCACCTGGAACGTCACGTTGCGCAACTGGGCTACCTCCAGCAGATGTTCGAGCTGGTGGCGCCACACCATTGTGCCCCCCACCCGGCGGCGCAGCAGAGACTCTTCCAGCACGAAGCTCAACGCTGGCACCGGTGAGCGCTCGAAAATCGCCTTCCTGGCCATGCGCGCCGACAGGTTGCGCTCCACCTCTTTCTCCTCGTAGGGGGCTGCCGAGCTTCGAACAGCGCCCTCGCGTGCTCGGGCGTCTGCAACAAGCCGTGGATGCTGAGGCCGACGTACACACCGATCTCCACCGCCCGGCTCTCAAGCTCCGCCAGCCGCCGCACCTTCTTCGGATAGCGGGCCTTCCTCATGTCCTCCATGAAGGCCCGCAGATGCCCCTGCGCCCGCAGGAGCTGATCCGCCTTGTCCAGGAACTCCGGCCGGGGGATGCGGGCGCCCCGCTCGATCTTGCGGAGCATGTCCTCGCCGTACCCCATGGTCCTGGACAGGTCGGCCACCGTCATCCCGGCCGCCTCCCGGCAGACCTTGAGCAGTCGGCCCACCGCCTGCACCACCGGCTCGATCTCGTCGCCCGGCTCGACGTCCCAGCCCGCCTCGTCGGCCCCTTCACTCACCGCTTCGCTCACGACTCCTCCTCCGACGCGACCCGTACGTACCCGTACTCGTACAACGCCGAGACAGCCGAGACAGCCGAGACAAAAGCCGGGACAGTGGCAGTACGTGCAGGCGTTGTCACTCACCAACGGAAGCAGGTGAGGCCACGCTGAGTGACGTGAATCAAGAAACGCGTGCCCCTGAAAACCACCTCACAGGCCCCGTCCGGAACTTCAGCCTTCAGCTGTCCTCCACTCCCCGCGGGGCCCGTCTCGCCCGTCTGCTCGCCACCGAACAGTTGCGCTCCTGGGGTCTTCCGTCGCATCCGGCGGAGTACATCGTCGCCGAGCTGGCGGCCAACGCCGTGACCCATGGCCGCGTTCCCGGCCGCGACTTCCGGCTCCTGGTCTACGTCGTCGGCGACACCCTCCGTATCGAGGTGACCGACACGCGCGGCGACCGGCTCCCGCACCCGGAGCGAACGGCAGACGCCGTCGACGACGTCGCCGAGTCCGGCCGCGGCCTGCTCCTCGTGGAGGCACTCGCCGACCGCTGGGGAGTCACCACCGGGCCGCCCCCGCGCAAGACCGTCTGGGCGGAGGTGGCGACCGGGCCGGCCGGATCGCGGGTCGTCACGGCCCGGTGACCGGCTACGCGGTCCGGCGCGTGATCAATGCTTGAAAGGACCTGGGGGAAGACCTACCGACCAACCCACCCCACCTCGCCGGTCCGCCCCGGCCGCCACGCCGCACCCCGTCACCCGGAAGAGTGGCAACGCCCAACTCGGCTGGATTTCCGCCCCGTTCGCTGGCATATGCTCGCCGCGACCGCACCACCACCGCAGACATGCGACGGCCCCCGGCCGGGACTGGCATCCCGATCGAGGGCCTGACCACCGAGGAAGACAGAGGACCTTCCCGATGGGTACCCAGAACCTTAGCGCGCCCTCGTGCGCCCAGCCGCTAAATCCGCGCGGCATCACCCACATCCACACCAGGCACACGACCCGCTTCACGGTCGTCGGCAACCACCTCGCCCAGCACAGCATGCTCTCGCTCACCGCGATCGGCCTGGCCTGTCACATCCAGTCGCTGCCCTCCGGCGCCCGCGTCGACATCAAGACGCTGGCCGCCCGCTTCCCCGAGGGCGAGACCCGTATCGCCGCCGCCCTGCGCGAGCTGGAGGCCCACGGCTACCTGGCCCGCATCCGCGAGCGCCTGCCCAGCGGCCGCCTGGTCACGTACACGGTGTCCTACAACCAGCCCCAGCCCCCGCCACGGCCACGGCCCACCCGGGCCGCCGCGCCCAAGACGCCCGAGCCGCCCGAGCCCCCGCCGCCCGCCCCGACGGATCCGCCGCCACCGGCCCCCTCCGCCCCCGAGGCGGCTCCCGAACCCCCGGCCCCGGACCCGCTCCCGGCCCCGCTCGCCCCCGACCTCGCCCGGCACCGCACGGCCACCGCCCTCCTCGCCGGGCTGCACCGCCACGATCCCCGCCTCCTCCTCTCCGAACGGGCCGTCCGGCGGCTCGCCCCCGCCGTCGCCGCCTGGCTCGAACGCGGCGCCCACCCCGACGCCGTACGCCATGCCCTGACCGCGAACCTCCCCCGAGACCCCCTGCGGCACCCGGAGGCCCTGCTCGCCCACCGCCTCACCGAGCTGCTGCCGCCTCCCGCACCCCCGGTGCCCGCACCGCCACCGTCCGGTGCCGAAGCCGCCCCGCCGCCCTTCCACAACTGCGAGAGGTGCGAACGCGCGATCCGGACCCCGCATCCCGGCGCCTACTGCCGCGACTGCCGCGCCGCCGGTCTCGACACCGCGCCCGCCGCCTGAGCCAGGGGCCCAGGGAGGCCGGAGCGGGCAGAGCGGGCAGAGCGGGCCTCAGCCCGGGTGGCCTCCGCACGTCATGCGGCCGATGGCCGCCGCCGCTGCCGCGTCCGTGCGGGACAGGCGCAGGATGCGCAGGGCGTCGGTCAGGGCCTCGACGGCGGGCTCGTCCAGCGGGGCGAGGAAGTCGTGCTCGACGCGCTCGCGGGCCTGTTCGGCCTCGGCGAGGCACTGCTGCCCGGCCGGGGTGAGCGTGACGACGTTGCGGCGCCGGTCCTGGTCGCTGCGGCGGCGCTCCACATAGCCCTTGTCCTCCAGCGCGTCGACGATCCCGACCATCGTGGTGCGGTCGACGCCGAGCAGCGCGGCGATCTCCAGCTGGGACGGCTGCTCCAGGGCGGCGTCGATGACCGTCATGACGCCCAGCTCGCGCGGGATGAGGCGGAAGGGCGCGAGCGCCTCGCCCAGCTCGGCGGCGAGGGTGGCGTAGGCGTGCTTCAGCAGATATCCGAGCCGACGGCTCATGACATCGGGGGGAGGCACGTCGTTCATGCGGGCAGCGTACACTGCACTGACCATCAGGATCACTGACGATCTCCGTAGGTGACGATGGCGTGGGGGCACAGGGGCCGCGGGGGGACGGAAGACCTCCTGGGGCCCGGGGGAACGGGGCCGGGGGGCCGGACCGGACGGACGTCCGGGTCACCGTCGCCGCGCACGGCCGCGCCGGGCCGCGAGCCGGACCCGGCCGCCGCGTCACCGCGTCACCGCGCCCCGTCACCCGCCCGCGTAGCCCGACCACAGACCACAGACCACAGACGTACACCGCAGACGCAGACCGCAGACGTACACCGCAGACCACACACGCACACCACAGACCACGGCGGCGCGCCACCACCGCCCGCACGCCTCTCCACCAGCCAAGGAAGCGACGCCCGCCCCATGAGCGACTCCCCTCCGACCGAAGCCCCGGCCGAAGCGATACGGACGGCCCCGGCCGCCACCGCGCACACACCCGACGATGCCCCCGACCCCCGCCGCTGGTGGGGTCTGGTCATCATCGCCCTCGCCCAGCTGATGGTCGTCCTCGACGCGACCATCGTGAACATCGCCCTGCCCTCCGCCCAGAAGGCCCTCGGCATGTCCGACGGCAACCGGCAGTGGGTCATCACCGCCTACACCCTCGCCTTCGGCGGCCTGCTGCTGCTCGGCGGCCGCATCGCCGACCTCGTCGGCCGCAAGCGCACCTTCGTCATCGGCCTGGTCGGCTTCGCCGTCGCCTCCGCGATCGGCGGCGCGGCCGGCAGCCCCGGCATGCTCTTCGGCGCCCGCGCCCTCCAGGGCGTCTTCGGCGCCGTCCTCGCGCCCTCCGCGCTCTCCCTGATGACGACGACCTTCACCGACCCCCGCGAGCGCGGGAAGGCGTTCGGCATCTACGGCGCCATCGCGGGCGCGGGCGCCGCGCTCGGCCTGCTGCTGGGCGGTGTCCTCACCTCGTACGCGAACTGGCGCTGGTGCCTGTACGTGAACATCCCGATCGCGGCCGTCGCCGTGATCGGCGCCGTCGTCCTGCTGCGCGACCGCCCCGGGCACAGCGGGGCCAAGCTCGACATCCCCGGTGTCATCCTCGGCTGCGGCGGCCTGGTCGCCGTCGTCTACGGCTTCTCCGAGGCCGAGCCGCGCGGCTGGAGCGACAGCCTGGTCGTCGGCCTGCTGGCCGGCGGTGTGGTGCTGCTGGTGGCGTTCGTGCTGTGGCAGATGAAGGCCAAGCACCCGCTGCTGCCGCTGCGCGTGGTCTCCGACCGCAACCGCGCGGGCAGCTTCCTGACGATGGCCCTGGCCACCATCGGCATGTTCGGTCTGTTCCTGTTCATGACCTACTACTTCCAGGGCATCCTGGGCTACTCGCCGGTCCGCAGCGGCCTGGCGTTCCTGCCGATGTCCGCGTCGATCATCATCGGCTCCACGCAGATCTCCGCCCGGCTGCTGCCCCGCACTCCCCCGCGGCTGCTGATGGTGCCGGGCATGCTGCTCGCCGCCTCCGGGCTGCTGGTGCTGACCCAGCTCGGCGTCGACTCCGCGTACGCCACACACGTGCTGCCCGCCGAGCTGCTGCTCGGCCTCGGCATGGGCCTCACCTTCATGCCGGTCTTCTCCACCGCGACCAACGGGGTCCGGCCGCAGGACGCCGGTGTGACCTCCGCCATGGTCAACACCTCGCAGCAGGTGGGCGGTTCGCTGGGCACCGCGCTGCTCAACACCATCGCCACCTCGGCGACCTCCACCTATGTCGGACAGCACCTGACCGACCCCTCCCGCAAGGCGCAGGTCCTGCGCGAGGGCATCGTGCACGGCTACACCCAGGCCATCTGGTGGGGTGTGGGCGCGATGCTGCTCGCCGCGGTGGCCTCCGGCCTCCTGGTGACCGCCCGGCCGTCCCGGCACGGCGCCCCGGCGGGAGCCGCCGCGCACTAGCCGTACGGAGGACCAGCCGTACGACGGACCAGCCGTACGGCGGACACCCCCGCGTGACCGCGCCCCGCTCCGGAACGCATGTGTTCCGGAGCGGGGCGCACTCATGTGTCCCGGGCGGCCCCGGTCAGATGACGCCCTGGGCGAGCATCGAGTCGGCGACGCGCTCGAACCCGGCGATGTTCGCGCCGGCCACATAGTCGCCGGGGGCGCCGTAGCGCTCGGCCGTCTCGTGGCAGGTGGTGTGGATGTCGCCCATGATGCGCGCCAGCTCCTCCTCGACCCGGGCGGGCGACCAGGCCGTACGGGCGTGGTTCTGCGCCATCTCCAGGGCGCTGACCGCGACGCCGCCCGCGTTGGCGGCCTTGCCGGGCCCGAAGGCGACCCCGGCGCGCTGGAACAGGTGCACGGCCTCGGGCACGGTCGGCATGTTCGCGCCCTCGGAGACGGCCTTCACGCCGTTGCGCACCAGCGTGGCGGCGTCGTTCTCGTCCAGCTCGTTCTGGGTGGCGGACGGCAGGGCGACGTCGGCCGGCACCTCCCACACCCGGCCGCCGGACACATAGCGCGCGGAGCTGCCCCGGCGCTCGGCGTAGTCGCTGATCCGCCCGCGCTCGACCTCCTTGACCTGCTTGAGCAGATCGAGGTCGATGCCCTTGTCGTCGACGACATAGCCGCCGGAGTCCGAGCAGGTCAGCGGGTTGGCGCCGAGGGCGAGCAGCTTCTCGATGGTGTAGATGGCGACGTTGCCGGAGCCGGAGACGACGGCCGTCTGGCCCTCCAGGTCCTCGCCGCGCTCGCGCAGCATGGCCTCGGCGAACAGGACACTGCCGTAGCCGGTGGCCTCGGGCCGGATCGCCGAGCCGCCCCAGCCGGGGCCCTTGCCGGTGAGCACCCCGGCCTCCCAGCGGTTGGTGATGCGCCGGTACTGCCCGAAGAGGTAGCCGATCTCGCGTCCGCCGACGCCGATGTCCCCGGCGGGCACATCGGTGTGCTCACCGATGTGCCGGTACAGCTCCGTCATGAACGACTGGCAGAACCGCATGACCTCCGCGTCGCTGCGGCCGTGCGGGTCGAAGTCGCTGCCGCCCTTGCCGCCGCCGATGCCGAGCCCGGTCAGCGCGTTCTTGAAGATCTGCTCGAAACCGAGGAACTTGACGATGCCGAGGTTGACGGAGGGGTGAAAGCGCAGGCCGCCCTTGTACGGGCCGAGCGCGCTGTTGAACTCCACCCGGAAACCGCGGTTGACGTGCACCCGGCCCTTGTCGTCCTGCCACGGCACCCGGAAGATCACCTGCCGCTCCGGCTCGCACAGCCGCTCGACCAGGCCGGGCTCCGCGTATTCCGGGCGCGCCGCCAGCACCGGGGCAAGGGTGTCCAGCACCTCGTGCACGGCCTGGTGGAACTCGGGCTGAGCGGGGTTGCGCCGCTCGATCTCGCCGCGGAGGGCGTCGAGCTGGGTCTGGCTGTCCGGTCGGGTCGTCACGGTGTCCCCTTCATGGCACGGCTGCCACCGGTCCGGGACCGGTGGTGAGCTTGGTGAGCTTGCTGAGCGCTCGGCGCCGTTGCCGCGCGCGTGACGCTTCAGTGTTACTCCTCTGTGAATGTACTGACCAGTGATCGAACGCCGGTCTTCCATCATTTGAGACACGGTGGACCCTGCGGAGGCGCGCGGCGCGCGGTCATCCACCACCGGCCCGGTGCGGCCCGGTGCGTCTGAGCACCTGTCCCCAGCGGAGAATGAGTAGCGCACCGCTGCCGCGGGCCGGGAGCCGTCCGCTTCGATCGCCCCATGCCCACGACGACTCCGACGACTCCGACGACTCCGGTGGCTCCAGCGACCCCGGCGGCTTCGATCACCGCGACGACCGCGACGACCGCGGCGGCTCCGTCCGCCTCCGGTGGCTGCTACTTCACCGCCACCCTGATCGCGGCGCTCCTGACCGCGCTCATCGGCCTCTGCGGCGTCGGTCTGCAATCCCTGGAGGGCGGCCCGGTCAGGCCACCCGAGGCGTACCGCGAGCGCGTGGCGGTGACCAGGGCGGCGGGCGAGGACGTACTGCACGGCCTCGCCCCGCGCCCGGCCTCGGCCGACGCCACGCCCCGAAGGGTGCCGGACACGTCCTGCGTCGACGACCTCGGTTTCGACGACGACGGAGTCACCCGCGACCGGCCGGCCTACGAGTGGCGCGTGGACTACGCCGACCGCGCCGCCTACCACTCCGCCCTGGACGGCCTGCGCGGGATCTGGACCGGACGCGGCCTGACGGTACGCACCCTGGAGGCCCCGCCCCCGGGCACACCCGGCGCCGGTCTGCGCGGCATCGCGACCACCGACGAGAACGGCGTCGCCCTGTCGGTCGGCCCCGACTCCTTCACGGGCGAGCCCCGCGTGACGTCGGACGGCGGATGCGTACGGCACCAGCCGACGACGGAACTGACGGAACAGACGGAATAGACGGAATAGACCGAACTGACGGAACCGACGGAACTGACGGAATACAGGAGACCGACGGGGCGTACGGGTCCGGCGGGACGTTTCGACCGAAGGCGCCCCGGGTACCGCCCGGCCCGTGCGCCCGGCGGTGCTTCCAGTGGTCCGGACCAACCCCTTGCCCCTCCGCCGCCTGCGCAGCAAGCTCCCCACATGGAGCTGGAGTTGCGGCATCTCAAGACGGTCCGGGCGATAGCCGAGGCGGGCAGCCTCACCAGAGCGGCAACGGTCTTAGGGCTCGCACAACCCGCGCTGAGCGCCCAGCTCAGACGCATCGAACGGGCCCTTGGCGGAGAACTGTTCGAACGCGGGCGGCACGGCGTGCGCGCCACCCCGCTCGGCGAGCTGGTGCTGGAGCGCGCGCGGATCGTGCTGCCCGCGGTGACCGAACTCCAGCAGGAGGCCGTCCGGTTCGCCCGCGCGCGGGCCGGCCGGGAGGCCGAGCGGCTGCGGCTGGGCGCCACGCACGGGCCGCTGCTGGGCGCTCTCGTGGATCTGCTGGCGGCGGCCGCGCCCGACGTCCAGGTGTCCACCCAGGCCTCCTGGTCGGAACGCGAACTGGCGACGCTGCTCGCCGAGGGCCGCCTCGACTTCGCCGTCACCGGGGCCTGCGGCACCGCCGCGCCACCGGACAGCGAACACCTGGCGTGGGAGGAGTTCGCCGTCGACCCGGTGTTCGTCATGCTCGCCGACGACCATCCGCTCGCCCGCACCTGCGAGGTCGAGCTGGCCAAGCTGGCCGACGAGGAGTGGGCCTGCGTGCCCGGCGACGGCTGTTTCGCCGACTGCTTCACCGCCGCCTGCGCCCGCGCCGGGTTCGCGCCCGGCCGGATGTACGAGACGGACATCGCCTCCTGTGTGCACCTGGTCCAGGTGGGCCGGGCGGTGGGGCTGTGCCGGGCCACCTTCCCGACCACGCCCGGCCTCACCACCAGGCCGCTGGCCGGCACCCCGCTCCTGTGGCGGCACCTGCTGGGCTGGCACCCGGCGACCCAGCACACCGGCACCGCGGACACCGTCCTCGCCCAGGTCCGCCGCGCCCACTCCGCCGTGGCGGCGCGCAGCGACAGCTACGCCGACTGGCTCGCGGGCGGCGGCCGGACGAGCAGCACCCTGCCGTGACCCCGCCCGTGCCCGTACGGCACCGGCGCCTCCGCCGCGAACGCCGCGGCACGCCGGACGGACCGGTTCCATAACGCCGGGCAAGGGGGTCAACCGAGGTCTTACGCACCCCTGTCGGCCCTCCTACGGTTTCGGCACCCCCACCCGAATCCGAGGAGATCCCCCATGCCCCACAGACATACGAGAGCCGCGTGCGCCGCGGTGGTGGCGACGGGCGCCCTGGTCCTGACCGGGCTCAGCGGACAGGCCGGTGCCCAGGCAGCCTCCACCACGCAGTCGCGGGCAGCGGTGCAGTCGGCCGCCCGGACCCTGCACACCGCGGACACCTCCGCGGCCGTCCTCGACGCCATGCAGCGCGACCTGGGCATCGACCGGCAGCAGGCCGAACACCGGCTGGCCAACGAGGCCGGGGCCGGGGCCACCGCGGGCCGGCTGCGCGCCGCCCTCGGCGCGGACTACGCGGGCGCGTGGGTGCACGGCGCGGACTCCGGCAGGCTGAGCGTGGCCACCACCGACGCCGCCGACGCGGCGGCGATCAGGGCCGGGGGCGCCGAGGCGGTCGTGGTCCGCCACTCCCTCGCCTCGCTGGACGCGGCCAAGGCGCGCCTGGACCGCGCCGCCGCCCACCGCGACACACGCGACGCTCCCGCGTGGTACGTCGACGTCCCCACCAACACGCTGGTCGTACAGGCCCTGCGGCCCGCCGCGGCCCGTGACCTGCTGGCCGCCGCCGGGGTCGACCGGTCGCTGGCCAAGGTGGTGAAGACGTCCGAGCGGCCCCGGCCGCTGTACGACCTGCGGGGCGGCGACGCGTACTACATCAACGGCAACACGCGCTGCTCGATCGGCTTCCCCATCACCCGGGGGACGCAGCAGGGCTTCGCCTCGGCCGGGCACTGCGGGCAGGCGGGCTCCACGACCACCGGCTCCAACCAGGTGTCGCAGGGCACGTTCCAGGCGTCGATCTTCCCCGGCAACGACATGTCGTGGGTGGCCACCAACTCCAGCTGGACCGCGACGCCGTACGTCAGCCAGAACGGCCAGAACCTCCAGGTGACCGGGTCCACGGTGGCGACCGTCGGTTCCTCGGTGTGCCGCTCGGGTTCGACCACCGGCTGGCACTGCGGCACCGTCCAGCAGCTGAACTCCAGCGTGACCTACCAGGAGGGCACCGTCTCCGGTGTCACCCGCACCTCGGTGTGCGCCGAGCCCGGTGACTCCGGCGGCTCCTTCATCTCCGGCAGCCAGGCGCAGGGTGTCACCTCGGGCGGTACCGGGAACTGCTCCAGCGGCGGGACGACCTACTTCCAGCCGATCAACCCGATCCTGTCCAACTACGGCCTCACCCTGAAGACCACCGGTGACGGCCCCGGCCCCGGTCCCGGCCCCGGCGACCCCAGCGGCACCTGGGCGGCCGGCACGGTCTACCAGCCCGGCGACACCGTCACCTACGGCGGCTCCACCTACCGCTGCCTCCAGGGCCACCAGGCCCAGCCCGGCTGGGAGCCCCCGAACGTCCCGGCCCTGTGGGCCCAGTCCTGAGCCCGACCCCGGCTCCCGCCCCCCACGACAACCACCACCCCACCTGAACCACTGCCCGCCCGAGGGGGAAAAACGGGCCCGGACCACCCAACCCAGGGCGAGTCCGGGCCCGCTCCGGCGTGTGCCGCCAGGCTGAGGCACATACCTCAGGAGTGCTGGACCCTCTGCCCTTCCGGCACCCGATAGCAGCCCGAGGTGACCTCGACACCGATACTCGGCACCGCACGCTTGCTGTACGCGACGATCCAGACGCTCGCGCTCCGGGCGTCGTTGTCCGCGACCAGGTTGAGGTTCTTGTTCGCACTGGTGTCCCGGTACGACCGCTTGAGCACCCACCCACCCGTGCTCAGCCTCTTCTCCAGGTTCTTCATGGCCACGTCGTTGTCGGAGCCGGACGCCGGTGCGAAGTTCCACGGGTGGTAGACCTGGAAATACGTGTCAGGGTCCTTTCCCTCACACGCCCGCACACCAGGGCCGGGCTCGGAGGCTCGCCCGGGGATCCCGAGGAAGTCGTGGATCTGGCTCGACACCTCCTTCACCCGCGCGACCGCCTCCTCGGTCGTCGCGGTACCCGCGTCGGGGATCTCCGACCCGGACCCGGCCGACCTGCCCGCATCACCACCGGGAGACCCGGCGCCGCCATCGTCCGTCATGTCACATCCACTGAGAAGAAGGCCGGCCGCCACAAGACCGAGGCAGATGCCTCCTGGGCGACGCCGACGGGGCGGGCGAAACAGTGCACGGAGCATGCGATTCCTAGAGGTTGTCCGGCAGATCGGTACTGCTTCGAAGAACGACTGTACGAAGGGGCACCCATCACCGCGGAGCCGTGACGTCGCCGTACTCGCCGACCACGACCAGCGCCTGGTTCTTCAGCGCCGTCGTATCCGCGTTCCAGTAGTCACTGTGGCCCTCCGCTCCGCTGGTCCCCGACAGGCCGCTGCCCTCGGCATGCGTGTTCATCTGGTTGGCGCCGAAGAGATCGTCACTGGGGATGATGAACATGCCACCGCCCCATCGCCACTGGCTGCCGCCATGGCCCCAGCGGCCGATGTCAGGGACCACGTCTCCGTCCGCTTCCTCGTTCCACACATGCCCGTGGGGCACATCCAGGTCGTCGGCCGAGCCGACCCTGACCCCCGGGCTTCCCGCGAAGACCACGTCGTCCGCTCTCAGATCGCCGGTCTCGGCCGCCGCTCCGATGAGGGTGGTCCCGTACGAGTGGCCGATGGCCGTGCGGTGCACCTCGCCCGGACCGGTGTGCGACACGTCGAGGCCGTCCATGAACTGCCGGTAGGCGGGTGCCCCGTCATAGGCGTAGTGCCCGCGCGGCGCGTCCATGACGATGTCCTGCGGGGCGTCGTAACCGAGCCAGCTGATGGTCGACACGGAGGCGTCCGGGCTGGCCTGCTGGGTCTGCCGCCACAGTCGGGTCATCCGGTCGATGTCCCCGCCGGTCGTCCCGAGGTTCGAGGTCGTGCCGGGCACATACACCGCCTGGTGCCGGGCCGTGTCGGGGTTGCCGTTGGCCACGACGGCCCGCCCGTTGCCCTCGGGGCTGAAGGCCAGAAGGTAGGCCTCGGGCAGTCCCTCCACACCGGTCCGAGCGAACCGTGCATGGATGGCGTCCATCCCCTTGAGGGACGACTGCAGGTGCCGGTACTCGTCGCCGTACTGGTTGTCCCACGCCATCCACTCGTCGGTGTGCACCTTCGACGCGTACCCGTTCCCGCTGATCCACGTCCACTCGTCGGCGGGCGGCTCGGGCATGGCATCGAACCTGAGCCGGTAGTCGGCCTGGACCTCTTCCAGCACAGTCCGGTTCGCCTCGTCCCGCACCCCCGCCGGTACCCCGTCCAGCGCCCCGACCGTCTCCGGGTGGACGGACAGGTAGTCGGCGCGCTGGGTGTCGGTGAGGGATGTCCACCAGGCCGCGTTCTCCGCGGGGGTGCCGTGGGCGGGTGGGTGCGGGAGGGAGTCCAGGTAGCCGGCGGCGCCCTTGAGGACGCCGTCGGTGTCCTGCTTCACGTCCGTCCAGTCGCCCGCGGAAACGGTGAGGTCGTCGTCGGCCTTCAGGGCGCGCAGTTTCGGCGCCCACTTCTCGTCGGCCTCGGTGGCGTCCTGGAGGGCGGCGGCGATGCGGTCGGCGATGTCCTGGGCACGCCGGTGGGCGGGGTTCGGGTCGAGGGCACCGGCCTGGCGGCCCAGGGCGGCCGCCGTGGGATCGGTCAGCCCGGCGGCCGAGCCGCCGGACGGCCGTTCGCCACCGCTCTCCCCGACGCCCGCCGGATAGGTCACCGATCCGTCCGCGCCGACCGTGAAATCAGCCGCCCGCGCGTCCTCCAGCGCCGCTTCGAGCTTCCTCCGGGCGGCCGTCATCTCATGGGCGAAGGCGTCCAGCGCCGTGGCGGCGAGCCCGCATTCGACCTGGACGTAGTGGAAGTTCCCGGACAGCGCCTGGAGCTGGCCCAGCGCCTCGGTCGCGGCCTCGCCCTTCAGCGACTGCCGCATGGAGCGGGCGATCTCGTCGTCGACGCGCTCCCTGGCCGTGGACGCCATGCCGCTCGCGGCGCGGTACCCGTCGGCCGCGTCGGTGTACCGGGTGGGCCGCAGGGCCCTGAGGGTGGCCAGATCCATACCCTCGGGTCACTTCCCCCGGCCGTCGGCGGGCGTGTCCGCGCAGGCGGCCTTCATCCGGGCGATCTCCGCCTTGATCGCCTCCTCGGTCCGCAGCTCGTCGCGGCCGGCCCTCTCCAGGACGTCCGCCAGCTTCCCGCAGCGCCCGCTCACCTTGCGGAGGTACTTCTCCCAGGAGCCGTACACATCCTGCTGCGCCGCGGCGGTCAGACAGCCCGCGTCCTCGCCCGGCCCCAGCCCCTCCTGGCCGTCGGCCAGCTGTCCCAGGCCCTTGGCGAGATCCGTGCGCAGCGCGCCGACCCCGTGTCCGGCGCGGGACCACGCGGGCCGGTCGGACACCAGCGTGCCCGGGTCGCCGGGAGCGGACGGCGCGCCGTTCAGCTCCGTCCGGGCGGACTGCCGGGCGACCGCCGCGGCCTTGACCTGGTTCCACTCGTTCCACGCCATGCGCGGACGCCCTCCCCGTTCCCCGTGCATACCCGCCGGTGCGGTGATCGGAGTACACCGTAGTGGCCCACGGGCGGTGCTCCACCGGATCCGGACATGCGGAAGGGCCCGTACGACCGGAGTCGTACGGGCCCTTCCCGTAGCTCAGCTGGTGCTGGTGCTACAGGACCTGGGTCACTTGTTGATCTTGATGACCTGGCCGGCGCCCACGGTGCGGCCACCCTCGCGGATGGCGAACTTCAGGCCCTCTTCCATGGCGACGGGCTGGATGAGCTCCACCGTCATCTCGGTGTTGTCACCCGGCATGACCATCTCGGTGCCCTCGGGGAGGGTCACGACGCCGGTCACGTCCGTCGTACGGAAGTAGAACTGCGGGCGGTAGTTGTTGAAGAACGGCGTGTGGCGGCCACCCTCGTCCTTGGAGAGGATGTAGGCCTGCGCCTCGAACTCGGTGTGCGGGGTGACCGAGCCCGGCTTGATGATGACCTGGCCGCGCTCGACGTCCTCGCGCTTGATGCCACGGAGGAGCAGACCGACGTTCTCACCGGCCTGGCCCTCGTCGAGCAGCTTGCGGAACATCTCGATGCCGGTGACCGTGGTGGTGGTCTTCTCGGTCTTGATGCCGATGATGTCGACGGTCTCGTTGACCTTGAGGACACCACGCTCGATACGGCCGGTGACGACCGTACCGCGACCGGTGATCGTGAAGACGTCCTCGATCGGCATCAGGAACGGCTTGTCGACGTCGCGCTCCGGCTCCGGGATCGCGGTGTCGACGGCGCTCATGAGGTCCAGGACGGACTGGGTCCACTTCGCGTCGCCCTCGAGGGCCTTCAGCGCGGAGACCTTGACGACCGGAACGTCGTCGCCCGGGAACTCGTACTCGGAGAGGAGCTCACGCACCTCGAGCTCGACGAGCTCCAGGATCTCCTCGTCGTCCACCATGTCGGCCTTGTTCAGGGCGACGACGATGTACGGAACGCCGACCTGGCGGGCCAGGAGCACGTGCTCCTTGGTCTGCGGCATCGGACCGTCGGTGGCGGCGACGACGAGGATCGCGCCGTCCATCTGCGCGGCACCGGTGATCATGTTCTTGATGTAGTCCGCGTGACCCGGGCAGTCGACGTGGGCGTAGTGACGGGTCTCCGTCTGGTACTCGACGTGCGCGATGGAGATGGTGATACCGCGCTGACGCTCCTCGGGCGCCTTGTCGATGTTGTCGAACGCGGTGGCCTCGTTGAGCTCCGGGTACGCGTCGTGCAGCACCTTGGTAATGGCGGCCGTGAGGGTCGTCTTACCGTGGTCGATGTGACCGATGGTGCCGATGTTGACGTGCGGCTTAGTCCGCTCGAACTTCGCCTTCGCCACTGGGGTCCTCCTGTGGAGTGGTTCTGTACGCCTTACTTCATCGGCGCCAGGTGATCTTTGCTGGATGGCCCGGATCCCGGGGGCACTCCGGCCGGTTCCTGTCGGTTCCGGCGGAATGCCCCACGAGGCTCCGGAGTCAAGCCTACGGGCTGGAACTCGGGAGAGTTACTCGCCCTTGGCCTTCGCGATGATCTCCTCGGCGACGTTCCGCGGAACCTCGGCGTAGGAGTCGAACTGCATCGAGTAGCTTGCGCGACCCGACGTCTTGCTGCGGAGGTCTCCGACGTAGCCGAACATCTCCGAGAGGGGCACGAGACCCTTCACGACGCGGGCACCCGCCCGCTCCTCCATGGCCTGGATCTGGCCACGGCGGGAGTTGATGTCGCCGATGACCTCACCCATGTAGTCCTCGGGCGTGGTGACCTCGACGGCCATCATCGGCTCGAGCAGCACGGGGCTGGCCTTGCGCGCGGCCTCCTTGAAGGCCTGCGAACCGGCGATCTTGAAGGCGAGCTCGGAGGAGTCGACCTCGTGGTAGCCGCCGTCGAGAAGCGTGACGCGGACGCCCGTCATCTCGTAGCCGGCCAGGATGCCGAACTGCATGGCCTCCTGCGCACCGGCGTCGACCGAAGGGATGTACTCCTTCGGGATGCGGCCACCGGTGACCTTGTTCACGAACTCGTACGCCGTGTCACCGCTGTCGATCGGCTCGATCGCGATCTGCACCTTGGCGAACTGACCGGTACCACCGGTCTGCTTCTTGTGGGTGTAGTCCACGCGCTCGACGGCCTTGCGGATCGTCTCGCGGTAGGCGACCTGCGGCTTGCCGACGTTGGCCTCGACCTTGAACTCGCGCTTCATCCGGTCGACGAGCACCTCGAGGTGCAGCTCGCCCATACCGCCGATGACGGTCTGGCCGGTCTCCTCGTTGGTGCTGACCTGGAAGGAGGGGTCCTCCTCCGCGAGCCGCTGGATGGCGACACCCAGCTTCTCCTGGTCACCCTTGGACTTGGGCTCGATCGCGACCTCGATGACCGGCGCCGGGAAGTCCATGGACTCCAGGATCACCGGGTTCTTCTCGTCCGCGAGCGTCTCACCGGTGGTGGTCTGCTTCAGGCCCATGACGGCGACGATGTCGCCGGCGCCCACCGCGTCGATCTCCTCACGCTTGTTGGCGTGCATGCGGTAGATCTTGCCGATGCGCTCCTTGCGGCCCTTGACGGAGTTCAGCACGGCGGTGCCGGACTCCAGGCGGCCGGAGTACACCCGGACGAAGGTGAGCTTGCCCAGGTGCGGGTCGCTCATGATCTTGAACGCGAGGGCCGACAGCGGCTCGTCCTCGGACGGCTTGCGCTTGACGACGACCTCGGGGTCCTTGACGTCGTGGCCCTCGATGGCCTCGACGTCCAGGGGGGTCGGCAGGTAGCGCACGACCGCGTCGAGCAGGGGCTGGACGCCCTTGTTCTTGAACGCGGTGCCGCAGAACACGGGGGTGACCGTGGTCTCGCTGGACTTGCCGGAGGCGATGGTGATGCGGCGGATGGCCGCGTACAGCTGGTCCTCGGTGGGCTCGGTGCCCTCCAGGTACAGCTCCATCAGCTCTTCGTCGTTCTCCGCGACGGCCTCGACCAGCTTGCCGCGCCACTCCTCGGCAGCCTCGGTGTGGGTGTCCGGGATGTCGACGATGTCGTACATCTCGCCCTTGGCCGCCTCGGCGGACCACACGAGCGCCTTCATGCGGACCAGGTCCACGACGCCCTTGAAGTCGGCCTCGGCACCGATCGGCAGCTGCATGACCAGCGGCTGCGCACCCAGGCGGTCGCTGATCATGTCGACGCAGCGGTGGAACTCGGCGCCGGTGCGGTCCAGCTTGTTGACGAAGCAGATGCGCGGCACGCCGTAGCGGTCGGCCTGACGCCACACCGTCTCGGACTGCGGCTCGACACCGGCGACACCGTCGAACACCGTCACGGCACCGTCGAGCACGCGCAGGGAGCGCTCCACCTCTACGGTGAAGTCGACGTGCCCGGGGGTGTCGATGATGTTGATGGTGTAGTCGTTGTCGTCGAGCGGCCAGTGACAGGTGGTCGCAGCAGACGTGATCGTGATGCCACGCTCCTGCTCCTGCTCCATCCAGTCCATGGTGGCGGCGCCGTCGTGGACCTCACCGATCTTGTACGACACGCCGGTGTAGAACAGGATCCGCTCGGTGGTGGTCGTCTTGCCCGCGTCGATGTGGGCCATGATCCCGATGTTGCGGACCTTGGCCAGGTCAAGTGAAGTGGTAGCCATAAGGCTTCAGTCTTCTCTCGGTCTCGATGTGGGTAGCGACTACCAGCGGTAGTGCGCGAAGGCCTTGTTGGACTCGGCCATCTTGTGCGTGTCCTCGCGCTTCTTGACGGCCGCACCGAGGCCGTTCGAAGCGTCGAGAAGCTCGTTGAGCAGACGCTCGGTCATGGTCTTCTCGCGACGGGCGCGGGAGTAACCGACCAGCCAGCGCAGCGCGAGCGTGTTGGCGCGACCGGGCTTGACCTCGATCGGAACCTGGTACGTCGCACCACCGACACGGCGGGACTTGACCTCGAGGGTCGGCTTGATGTTCTCCAGCGCGCGCTTCAGCGTGATGATCGGGTCGTTGCCCGTCTTCTCACGCAGACCCTCCATGGCGCCGTAGACGATGCGCTCGGCGGTGGAGCGCTTGCCGTTCAGCAGCACCTTGTTGATCAGCGACGTGACCAGAGGAGAACCGTAGACCGGGTCGATGATGACCGGGCGCTTCGGGGCGGGGCCCTTACGAGGCATTCTTACTTCTCCTTCTTGGCGCCGTAACGGCTGCGGGCCTGCTTGCGGTTCTTGACACCCTGGGTGTCGAGCGAGCCGCGGATGATCTTGTAGCGAACACCCGGCAGGTCCTTCACACGGCCGCCGCGCACGAGCACGATGGAGTGCTCCTGCAGGTTGTGTCCCTCACCCGGAATGTAAGCGGTGACCTCGATGCCACTGGTCAGACGCACACGCGCGACCTTACGCAGGGCCGAGTTCGGCTTCTTCGGGGTGGTCGTGAACACACGCGTGCAGACGCCGCGGCGCTGGGGCGAACCCTCGAGTGCCGGCGTCTTGTTCTTCTCGACCTTGTCCTGCCGGCCCTTCCGGACCAGCTGCTGGATCGTAGGCACTACTTCTCCGGTTTCTGTGTGCCGATGGGTACAGCTAACCTGGAACATCGCCGACCCACGCGGTCGGGTGTGTCGGATCGCGCGGACTTCCGCCGCGAGGCAGAAGGAAGCGCGGATCGCGGTGGCCTTGTGACGGCTCCCTGGCGGTTGTAGGCACGCACGAGAGCCAGGGCACACCCCAGGCACAAGGTCTGAGCGTACCTATCGCATTCGCTGCGGTCAAAACAAATGCGTGTGACCGGCGCTCCCGCCGGTTCTCTACCACTTTGTTCCACTTCGCGCCAGCGCCCGGTCGCGTGGTGTTCACGGCCGCGCGTGCGTGGCTGCGCGTGCGCGGTCGCGCGTTCACGGCTCCGCACGGGTGCGCGAGCGGGGAACCGAGCGGGGAGCAGGGGGCCGCTCCCCCGTGCTGTCCCCCGGGCCGTCCGCCGCGCCGTCCGCCGTGTCGTGCCCCACGTAGTACGAGGGCCGGTTCTGCACCGCGGTGTAGATCCGGGCGACGTACTCGCCGAGCAGCCCCACGCACACCAGCTGCACCGCCCCGATGAAGACCACCGCGGTGAGCAGCGAGGTCCAGCCGGGCACGGTGTGCCCCAGCGCGTACCCGGTGAGGGTGTACACCAGCAGCCCCAGGCAGACGACGAACGCTCCCCCGCCCAGCCAGGTGGCCAGCCGCAGCGGTGCCGCCGAGAAGCCGGTGATGCTGTCGGCGGCGAGCAGGATCATCCGCCCGAGCGGATACTTGGTCCGGCCGGCCGAGCGCAGCTCGCGCTCGTAGCTCACCTGCCCGCTGGGGAAGCCCAGCCACGGCACCAGCAGCCGGTAGACCCGCTGCTGGTCGGGCAGGGCCTTCAGGGCGTCCACGGCGGCCCGGCTGAGCAGCCGGAAGTCCCCGGCGTGCGCGGGCACCGAAGGACCCGCCAGGCGCCGCAGCAGCCGGTAGTAGCCGCCCGCGGTCCAGCGCTTGAAGGCGCTGTCGCTGCTGCGGTCGGCCCGGACGCCGTAGACGACGTCGAGCCCCTGCTCGCGGGCGAGCGCGAGCATCTCGGGGATCTTCTCGGGCGGGTCCTGGCAGTCGGCGTCCAGGCTCACCACGTACGCGCCCGCCGCCCGGTCGAGCCCCGCGGTGAGCGCGGCCTGGTGCCCGGAGTTGCGGCGCAGGCCGATCACCCGCAGCTCGGGCCAGCCGAGCCGGAAGGCGGCGAGGAGCGCGGCGGTGCGGTCGCGGCTGCCGTCGTCGACGGCGACGACCTCGTAGCCGTCGCCGAGGCCGTCCAGGACCGGGCGCAGCCGGTTGACCAGCGCGGGCAGCGCCTCTTCCTCGTTGTACATGGGTATGACGACCGACAGCACGGTCGTCCCGTGCGTGCCGTCCACCTCTTGTGCCACCCGGGCCTCCCCTCGGCCCGCGCCGATGTGCGACCGTGGTGCGATCTTATGACAGTCGGTTCACAGGCCCCCGGCCCCGCGCGACCACGCCGGGCGGACGCGGCCGGGACCGGGGGACCGAGGGGAAGCACACGGGCATGAGTACGGGTTCGGACAACGCGGTGACCGGCACCCCGGCGGATGCCGCGCAGGACGCCCAGGAACCGCCCGCGCGGCCGCCGCGGGAGTCCGGGCGCGCGTCCGGGCCCGGGTGGTTCGACCCGGACGCGCTGCGCGCCGCCGCCCGCCCCTACCTGCCCCCGCTCCTCCTGTACGGCGTGGCCAAGCTCACCGGCCTCGCCGTCTTCGCCTGGCTGCTGGAGCACGCCGGGGACTACCACAAGAAGGAGCCCCGCTTCGGCGGCGGCGCCCACTGGTGGGACGTCCTGTCCACCTGGGACGGCTGGTGGTACCTCCAGGTCGCCCAGCACGGCTACGACCCCAAGCTGGAGCGGCTCGGCGGCGACGGCCTCTTCACCGTCCAGCAGAACTCGGTCGCCTTCTTCCCGCTGTACCCGGCGCTGATACGGATGGTGTCCGCCGTGACCGGGCTCGGCCCGTACGGCGCGGCGATCCTGGTCTCGGTCGTGTCGTCGTTCGTCGCCGCCGCCGGGATCTACGCCGTGGTCAAGACGCTGGCCGGGGTCCGCGCGGGCACCGTCGCGGCCGGGCTGTGGGCGGTGGCGCCGGGCGCGGGCGTGGAGTGGGCGGTCTACTCCGAGTCCGTGTTCGTCGCGCTCGCCGCCTGGTGCTGCTACGCCGTGATGACCAGGCGCTGGATCACGGCCGGACTGCTCGCCTGCGTGGCCGGGCTGAACCGGCCCACCTCCGCGGTGCTGATCGGCGCGGTCGGCCTGGCCGCGCTGGTGACGCTGGCGCGCCGCGACAGCCGGCGCGAGCACGGCGTGGGCGGCCCCCTGTACGCGATCCTCGTCGCCCCGCTCGGCCTGCTCGGCTATGTGGCCTGGGTCGGGTACGCCACCGGCGAGCCCACCGCCTACTTCACCCTCCAGCGCGAGGGCTGGGCCCACTACTTCGACTACGGCGCCTACACCCTGCGGGTCCTGAAGAACCTGGCCGTCGGCCGCCACGACTACGTCTTCGCCTTCGACGTCCCCGACGTGCTCTCGCTCCAGCTGGTGCTGGCCCTGCCGTTCCTGATCGCCCTGATGCTGCGCAAGCGGCCCCCGCTGGTGCTCGTCGCCTACACCCTGGCCACGATCGTCACCGTGCTGGGCACCCAGCAGATGTTCGGCAACACCATGCGCTATCTGCTGCCCGCCTTCCCGCTGCTGCTCGCCCCGGCCGCCGCGCTGGGCCGGCTGAGGAACGGCAGCCTCGCGGTCTTCTTCGCCACGGCGGCCCTGGCCTCCGGCTGGTACGCCCACTACGTCCTCTTCGAGCTGGGCGTCCCGTAGAGCGGCTCCCCCCCCCGGCGGACGCCGGGAACGCCGAAGGGCGGCCACCCCACCGGGGTGACCGCCCTTCATGCTGCTGCTCGCTTACTGGTTGTACGGACCGTAGTCGTAGTCCTCCAGCGGAACGGCCTGGCCGGAGCCGGTGCCGAACGGCGAGTAGTCGATGTCGTCGTAGCCGACGGCCGAGTACATCGCGGCCTTGGCCTCCTCGGTCGGCTCCACCCGGATGTTGCGGTAGCGGGACAGACCCGTACCGGCCGGGATGAGCTTACCGATGATGACGTTCTCCTTGAGGCCGATGAGGCTGTCGGACTTGGCGTTGATCGCCGCGTCCGTCAGCACTCGGGTCGTCTCCTGGAAGGAGGCGGCCGACAGCCAGGACTCCGTCGCCAGCGAGGCCTTGGTGATACCCATCAGCTGCGGACGGCCGGAGGCCGGGTGTCCGCCCTCCTGGACCACACGACGGTTCTCCTGCTCGAACTTCGAGCGCTCGACCAGCTCGCCGGGCAGCAGCTCGGCGTCGCCGGACTCGATGATCGTCACCCGGCGGAGCATCTGCCGGATGATGATCTCGATGTGCTTGTCGTGGATCGACACACCCTGCGAGTTGTAGACCTTCTGGACCTCGCCGACCAGGTGGACCTGGACGGCACGCTGACCCAGGATGCGCAGCACGTCGTGCGGGTTGGTGGCACCCACGGTGAGCTTCTGGCCCACCTCGACGTGGTCGCCCTCGCCGACCAGCAGACGGGCGCGCTTCGAGATCGGGTACGCCGTCTCGTCGCTGCCGTCGTCCGGGGTGACGACGATCTTCTTGGTCTTCTCGGTCTCCTCGATCCGCACGCGGCCCTGGGCCTCGGAGATCGGGGCGACACCCTTCGGCGTACGGGCCTCGAAGAGCTCGACGACACGGGGCAGACCCTGGGTGATGTCGTCACCGGCCACACCACCGGTGTGGAAGGTACGCATCGTCAGCTGGGTACCGGGCTCACCGATGGACTGGGCGGCGATGATGCCGACCGCCTCACCGATGTCGACCAGCTTGCCGGTGGCCAGCGAACGGCCGTAGCACATGGCGCAGGTGCCGACGGCGGACTCGCAGGTCAGGACCGAGCGGGTCTTGACCTCCTCGACGCCGTGCTTGACCAGCTCGTCGATGAGCACGTCACCGAGGTCGGTACCGGCCGGGGCCAGCACCTTGCCGTCGACGACGATGTCCTCGGCGAGGCAGCGCGCGTACACGGACGTCTCGACGTCCTCCGCCTTGCGCAGCACGCCGTCCGCGTCGCGGGAGGCGATGTGCAGCTTGAGGCCGCGATCGGTGCCGCAGTCCTCCTCGCGGATGATGACGTCCTGCGAGACGTCCACCAGACGACGGGTGAGGTAACCCGAGTCGGCGGTACGCAGGGCGGTGTCCGCCAGACCCTTACGGGCACCGTGCGTGGAGATGAAGTACTCCAGCACGGACAGGCCCTCACGGAACGACGCCTTGATCGGACGCGGGATCGTCTCGTTCTTCGCGTTCGACACCAGACCACGCATACCAGCGATCTGACGCATCTGCATCATGTTGCCTCGTGCACCCGAGTTCACCATCATGAAGATCGGGTTGGTCTTCGGGAAGTTCTCGTTCATCGCCTCGGCGACCTCGTTGGTCGCCTGGGTCCAGATCTGGATGAGCTCCTGCGTGCGCTCTTCCTTGGTGATCAGACCGCGCTCGTACTGCTTCTGGACCTTCTCGTCCTTGGCCTCGTACCCGGCGACGATCTCCTTCTTCGCGTCGGGGACGACGACGTCGGAGATGGCGACGGTGACACCGGAGCGGGTGGCCCAGAAGAAGCCGGACGCCTTCAGGTTGTCGAGCGTCGCCGCCACGATGACCTTCGGGTAGCGCTCGGCGAGGTCGTTGACGATCTCCGAGAGCTGCTTCTTGCCGACCTCGTAGTCGACGAACGGGTAGTCCTCGGGCAGCAGCTCGTTGAAGAGCGCGCGGCCCAGGGTGGTCCTCAGCCGGAAGCTGTCACCCTGCTGCCACTCCGGTTCGCCCTCCTCGCGGGCCGGCGGGGTCCAGCCGCGCGGCGGGATGGTGCCCACCGGGAAGCGGATGTCCACGCGCGACTGGAGCGAGAGCTCACCGGCGTCGAACGCCATGATCGCCTCGGCCACGGACGCGAAGGAGCGGTCCTCGCCCTTCACGTTCCGCATCTCGCCGTCGGTGGTGAGGAAGAACAGACCGAGGACCATGTCCTGGGTCGGCATCGTCACCGGACGGCCGTCGGCCGGCTTGAGGATGTTGTTCGAGGACAGCATCAGGATGCGGGCCTCGGCCTGCGCCTCCGCGGACAGCGGCAGGTGCACGGCCATCTGGTCACCGTCGAAGTCCGCGTTGAACGCGGTGCACACGAGCGGGTGGATCTGGATGGCCTTGCCCTCGACCAGCTGCGGCTCGAAGGCCTGGATGCCGAGGCGGTGCAGGGTGGGAGCACGGTTCAGCAGCACCGGGTGCTCGGCGATGACCTCTTCGAGGACGTCGTACACGACGGTGCGGCCGCGCTCCACCATGCGCTTGGCGGACTTGATGTTCTGCGCGTGGTTCAGGTCCACCAGGCGCTTCATCACGAACGGCTTGAACAGCTCCAGCGCCATCGCCTTGGGCAGACCGCACTGGTGCAGCTTGAGCTGCGGGCCGACGACGATGACGGAACGCGCGGAGTAGTCCACACGCTTGCCGAGCAGGTTCTGACGGAAGCGGCCCTGCTTGCCCTTGAGCATGTCGGACAGCGACTTCAGCGGACGGTTGCCGGGGCCCGTGACCGGGCGGCCGCGGCGGCCGTTGTCGAAGAGCGCGTCGACGGCCTCCTGGAGCATGCGCTTCTCGTTGTTCACGATGATCTCGGGCGCGCCGAGGTCGAGAAGCCGCTTCAGGCGGTTGTTGCGGTTGATGACACGGCGGTACAGGTCGTTCAGGTCGGAGGTCGCGAAGCGGCCACCGTCCAGCTGCACCATCGGACGCAGGTCCGGCGGGATGACCGGCACGCAGTCCAGCACCATGCCCTTGGGGCTGTTGCTGGTCTGGAGGAACGCGGAGACGACCTTGAGGCGCTTGAGCGCACGGGTCTTCTTCTGGCCCTTGCCGGTGCGGATGATCTCGCGGAGCTTCTCGGCCTCCTCGTCGAGGTCGAAGGACTCCAGGCGCTTCTGCAGCGCCGCGGCACCCATCGAGCCGTCGAAGTAGGTGCCGAAGCGGTCGCGCAGCTCGCGGTAGAGCAGCTCGTCGCCCTCCAGGTCCTGGACCTTGAGGTTCTTGAACCGGGTCCAGACCTCGTCGAGGCGGTCGATCTCGCGCTGCGCGCGGTCGCGCAGCTGCTTCATCTCACGCTCGGCGCCCTCGCGCACCTTGCGGCGCACATCGGCCTTGGCGCCCTCGGCCTCCAGCTCGGCCAGGTCGGTCTCGAGCTTCTTGGCGCGGGCCTCCAGGTCGGCGTCGCGGCGGTTCTCGATCTGCTGGCGCTCGACGGAGACGTGCGCCTCCAGCGAGGGCAGGTCGCGGGTGCGGCGCTCCTCGTCGACGTACGTGATCATGTACGCCGCGAAGTAGATGACCTTCTCCAGGTCCTTCGGGGCGAGGTCGAGCAGGTAGCCCAGCCGCGACGGGACGCCCTTGAAGTACCAGATGTGGGTGACGGGGGCGGCCAGCTCGATGTGGCCCATCCGCTCACGGCGCACCTTGGCACGCGTGACCTCGACGCCACAGCGCTCGCAGATGATGCCCTTGAAGCGGACGCGCTTGTACTTGCCGCAGTAGCACTCCCAGTCCCGGGTGGGGCCGAAGATCTTCTCGCAGAAGAGCCCGTCCTTTTCCGGCTTGAGGGTGCGGTAGTTGATGGTCTCGGGCTTCTTGACCTCGCCGTGGCTCCACTGACGGATGTCGTCAGCGGTGGCCAGGCCGATCCGGAGCTCGTCGAAGAAGTTGACGTCGAGCACTATGCGTCAATCCCTCTCAGGGTCGTAAGTCTGTGGTCTGAAACGGGGGCCTGGGGGTCGGCGGGGGCCTCACACGGCGGTGAGGCCCCTACCGGACTCCCGTCAGACCTCTTCGACGCTGCTCGGCTCGCGCCGGGACAGGTCGATGCCGAGCTCCTCCGCGGCGCGGAAGACATCCTCGTCGGTGTCACGCATCTCGATGGACATACCGTCGCTGGACAGCACCTCCACGTTCAGGCAGAGCGACTGCATCTCCTTGATGAGCACCTTGAAGGACTCGGGGATGCCGGGCTCAGGGATGTTCTCGCCCTTGACGATGGCCTCGTAGACCTTCACGCGGCCGGTGACGTCGTCGGACTTGATGGTCAGCAGCTCCTGGAGGGCGTAGGCGGCGCCGTACGCCTCAAGGGCCCACACCTCCATCTCGCCGAACCGCTGGCCACCGAACTGGGCCTTACCACCCAGCGGCTGCTGGGTGATCATGGAGTACGGGCCGGTCGAACGGGCGTGCAGCTTGTCGTCGACCAGGTGGTGCAGCTTCAGGATGTACATGTAGCCGACCGAGATCGGGTCCGGGAACGGCTCACCGCTGCGGCCGTCGAACAGCCGCGCCTTGCCGGTCGGGAGCACCATGCGCTCGCCGTCCCGGTTCGGGATGGTGTGCTGGAGCAGACCCGCCAGCTCGTCCTCCCGGGCACCGTCGAAGACCGGGGTCGCGACGTTGGTGCCGGGGTCGACCTGGTCGGCGCCGATCGCCTGGAGGCGCTGCGCCCACTCCTCCGCCAGGCCGGAGACGTCCCAGCCGCGGCTGGCGAGCCAGCCGAGGTGGATCTCCAGGACCTGTCCCGGGTTCATGCGGGACGGGACACCCAGCGGGTTGAGGATGATGTCGACCGGGGTGCCGTCCTCCAGGAACGGCATGTCCTCGATCGGGTTGATCTTGGAGATGACGCCCTTGTTGCCGTGGCGGCCGGCGAGCTTGTCACCGTCGGTGATCTTGCGCTTCTGCGCGACGTAGACGCGGACCAGCTGGTTCACGCCCGGCGGCAGCTCGTCGCCCTCCTCGCGGTCGAAGAGGCGGACACCGATGACCTTGCCGATCTCGCCGTGCGGCACCTTCAGCGAGGTGTCGCGGACCTCACGGGCCTTCTCGCCGAAGATCGCGCGCAGCAGCCGCTCCTCCGGGGTCAGCTCGGTCTCGCCCTTGGGCGTGACCTTGCCGACCAGGATGTCACCGGCGACGACCTCGGCACCGATGCGGATGATGCCGCGCTCGTCGAGGTCGGCGAGGACCTCCTCGGAGACGTTCGGGATGTCCCGGGTGATCTCCTCGGGGCCGAGCTTGGTGTCACGGGCGTCGACCTCGTGCTCCTCGATGTGGATCGAGGAGAGGACGTCGTCCTGCACGAGGCGCTGCGACAGGATGATCGCGTCCTCGTAGTTGTGGCCCTCCCACGGCATGAACGCGACCAGCAGGTTCTTGCCGAGCGCCATCTCGCCGTTCTCGGTGGCCGGACCGTCGGCGAGGACCTGGCCCTCGATGATCCGGTCGCCCTCGTTGACGATGACCTTCTGGTTGACCGAGGTGCCCTGGTTGGAGCGGGAGAACTTGTGCAGGCGGTACGTGATGTACGTGCCGTCGTCGTTGGCGGTGGTGATGTAGTCGGCGGAGACCTCCTGCACCACACCGGCCTTCTCGGCCTTGACGACGTCACCGGCGTCGACGGCGGAGCGGTACTCCATGCCGGTGCCGACGAGCGGGGCCTCGCTCTTGATGAGCGGCACGGCCTGGCGCATCATGTTCGCGCCCATGAGGGCACGGTTGGCGTCGTCGTGCTCAAGGAACGGGATCATGGCGGTCGCGACCGACACCATCTGGCGCGGCGAGACGTCCATGTAGTCGACGTCGTCACCGGCGACGTAGTCGACCTCACCGCCGCGGCGGCGGACCAGGACGCGGTTCTCGGAGAAGCGCATGTCGTCGTTGAGGCCGGCGTTGGCCTGCGCGATGACGAAGCGGTCCTCCTCGTCGGCGGTCAGGTAGTCGACCTCGTCGGTGACCTGGCCGTCGACGACCTTGCGGTACGGGGTCTCGACGAAACCGAACGCGTTGACCCGGCCGTAGGAGGCGAGCGAGCCGATCAGACCGATGTTCGGGCCTTCGGGCGTCTCGATCGGGCACATGCGGCCGTAGTGCGAGGGGTGCACGTCACGGACCTCGAAGCCGGCCCGCTCACGGGAGAGACCACCGGGGCCCAGCGCCGACAGACGGCGCTTGTGGGTGAGACCCGACAGCGGGTTGTTCTGGTCCATGAACTGCGACAGCTGGCTGGTGCCGAAGAACTCCTTGATGGAGGCGACGACCGGCCGGATGTTGATCAGGGTCTGCGGCGTGATCGCCTCGACGTCCTGGGTGGTCATGCGCTCGCGCACGACGCGCTCCATACGGGCGAGACCCGTACGGACCTGGTTCTGGATCAGCTCGCCGACGCTGCGCAGGCGGCGGTTGCCGAAGTGGTCGATGTCGTCGGTCTCGACGACGATCGTGCCGCCGTTGTCCCCGGCGGTCTCGGTCTCACCGGCGTGCAGCTTCACCAGGTACTTGATCGTCGAGAGGATGTCCTCGACGGTCAGGATGCCGGCGTCCAGCGGCGCGTCCGCGCCCAGCTTCTTGTTGACCTTGTAGCGGCCGACCTTGGCGAGGTCGTAGCGCTTGGGGTTGAAGTACAGGTTCTCCAGCAGCGTCTGCGCGGCCTCGCGCGTGGGGGGCTCGCCCGGACGCAGCTTGCGGTAGATGTCGAGCAGCGCGTCGTCCTGGCCCTGGGTGTGGTCCTTCTCCAGGGTGGCGCGCATCGACTCGTACTCGCCGAACTCCTCGAGGATCTGCTCGTTGGTCCAGCCGAGCGCCTTCAGCAGCACGGTGACCGACTGCTTGCGCTTGCGGTCGATGCGGACACCGACCATGTCGCGCTTGTCGATCTCCATCTCCAGCCAGGCACCCCGGGACGGGATGATCTTGGCGGAGAAGATGTCCTTGTCGGACGTCTTGTCGATGCTCGAGTCGAAGTAGACACCGGGCGAGCGGACCAGCTGGGAGACGACGACACGCTCGGTGCCGTTGATGACGAAGGTGCCCTTGTTCGTCATGAGCGGGAAGTCGCCCATGAAGACGGTCTGGGACTTGATCTCGCCGGTCTCGTTGTTGGTGAACTCGGCCGTGACGAAGAGCGGGGCGGCGTACGTGAAGTCGCGCTCCTTGCACTCGTCGATGCTGTTCTTCGGCGGCTCGAAGCGGTGGTCGCGGAACGTCAGCGACATCGACCCGGAGAAGTCCTCGATCGGGGAGATCTCCTCGAAGATCTCCTCGAGGCCGGACTTGGTGGGGACGTCCTGACCGGATTCCAGAGCCGCCTCGACGCGAGCCTTCCACGCGTCGTTGCCGAGCAGCCAGTCGAAGCTCTCGGTTTGCAGCGCGAGAAGGTTCGGAACCTCGAGGGGCTCCTTGATCTTTGCAAAGGAGATGCGCAGCGGGGCGGTGCTGGCAGCGTTGTTCGTATTCGCGGTCGAGGCATTGCGCGAGGCGGCCAAGAGGGGGTCCTTCCGAGGGCTCGGACTCACTACGCGCGTACCGGCCCCTCTCTCGGACAACGGGACGGACGGTCCCCGACAGGGCCGTCAGGCCAGGTCAGGTGCGGTCCGGTCGTCGATGCTCGGGGGAGGGCATGCCCCTGGTGACGGGCAGGGGACAGCTAACAGGCAGCGCAAAGGGTCAGTGTAGCCACTTGGCCCACTGATGTCCAGTGCCGGGTTTTGGGAACCCTCGTCGTCGTCACCGCCTACGGCCTGTCACCCTCAACGCACGTTGATACTGCCCTCTTCGCCGTCGATCCATGCCTCGGATTCGGATCGTTGTGACGACGCGTCCTGAGAATTGCGCGCTGCGTGCGGTTCGTCAAGGCCCCCCTACCCGAACCGGATGCTGCCATCGTCACTCGCGGCCTGTCTCCGGGGGCCTCTCGAGGCCGAACGAAGATCACCATACCCCTCCCGGTCGCGGGTGCAAGGCCGCCACAGCCACCCCCGGGAACGCCGAAGAGCGACCACCCGGATGGATGATCGCTCTTCGGTGCGTTCGCGTTACAGCCCTTTCGGGCCGCGTTCAGCTCGCGCGGGAGAGTCCTGCCCGATCAGCAGAGACTCGTGAGGTCACTTGACCTCGACGGAGGCGCCGGCGCCCTCGAGGGACTCCTTGGCCTTCTCCGCGGCGTCCTTGGCGACCTTCTCCAGAACCGGCTTCGGCGCACCGTCGACCAGGTCCTTGGCCTCCTTCAGGCCGAGGGAGGTCAGCTCACGCACGACCTTGATGACCTGGATCTTCTTGTCGCCGGCACCCGTGAGGATGACGTCGAACTCGTCCTGCTCCTCGGCGGCCTCGACGGCGGTGGCCGGACCGGTCGGGCCGGCCACGGCGACCGCGGCGGCGGCGGTGACGTCGAACTTCTCCTCGAAGGCCTTCACGAACTCGGAGAGCTCGATGAGGGTCATCTCCTCGAACTGCGCGAGCAGGTCTTCCTGGCTGAGCTTCGCCATGATGGGCGATCCTTCCACTAATTCGGCAGGTGCCGGATGTACTGGGTGTGGCGGGCGTACGTCGGCCCGCTGCGACCCGTGCCGCCTAGACGGCCAGGGTCAGAAAGCGAGCCGAATTACTCGGCACCGCCCTGCTCGTCCCGCTTGGCACGAAGAGCGTCCACGGTGCGGACGAGCTTCGAGGGAAGCGCCTGGAAGAGCTGAGCAGCCTGGGACTGCTTGCCCTTGAAGGCACCCGCCAGCTTGGAGAGCAGAACCTCGCGGGACTCGAGGTCCGCAAGCTTCTTGATCTCGTCGGCGGACAGCGCCTTGCCGTCAAGGACACCGCCCTTGATGACGAGATTCGGGTTGTCCTTGGCGAAGTCACGGAGACCCTTCGCCGACTCCACCGGGTCACCGGTGACGAAGGCGACAGCCGTCGGACCGTTGAAGAGGTCGTCCAGCGTGGTGATCCCGGCCTCGTTGGCCGCAATCTTGGTCAGCGTGTTCTTCACCACGGCGTACTGGGCGTTCTCACCGAGCGAACGACGCAGCGTCTTGAGCTGCGCCACGGTGAGACCGCGGTACTCGGTCAGCACGGCAGCGCTGGAGTTGCGGAACTGCTCCGTCAACTCCGCCACTGCGGCAGCCTTGTCGGGCCTCGCCATAGAGCCTCGGCCTCCTTCCGGGTGATTCTGACCGCGCGGACCCGAAGGAGGACTGGGGAAAACGAAACGCCCCGGCGCAGGCGCTCGGGGCGGACTCGACCGGTCGTACGCACACCGTGGGCGTGCACACTCCGGGAGTTCTTCCACAGTCACCTGCGCGGGTCGCCCGCATTTTCAGCGGATCCTTCGGCCACCGCGTCCTCATCTGAGTGCACGGCAACGACCAGCGGTCTTTGGCTTCTGTAGGAGAGTACGGGACCGTGCCGCCGCGGAGCAAATCCGCTCCCGCGGCGGCCCGCGGTCAGCTCTGGTCCGCGCCGGCGCCCTTCATCATCTCGGCCAGGTCGACGACCTCACCGGCCGGCGGGGCGGCGACCTTCACCGGCTTGTTGGTGTCCAGGAAGGTGATCGTCATGTCCAGCGGGCCCTTGGCGGCGGTGCCGCGCATCCGGAACTGCCTGGTCTGGTCCTTGCCGTCGATCCAGGCGTCCATGGTGACCTTGTCGACCCCCATGCCCTTGTACTGCTCCAGGCTCTTCTCCCGGGTCTTGGCGACCTCCGGGCTCTCGCCCGGCTGCGGCTTGACCAGGTCGGCCAGGGCGACGGTGCCCGTGTAGTGGGTGGTCGCGACGCCCTCCACGGTCTCCGAGCCGACCTTGCGCAGGTCCTTGGCGCCGGTGAGGAAGGTGGACTCGGTCGCCGGGTTCTGCTCGGCCTGGGCCGCGCCGCCCCCGCCGAGCTGGTCCATCTGCTTGCCCGCGTCGGTCCCGGACAGGTCGAACTTCATCCAGCTCTTGCCGTCCATCTCCTTGGCGGCCTCGGCCCCGCCGTTGAGGTACATGACCTTGTCGACGAGACGGATCTCCACGGTGCCGGTGGAGGGCTGGTCGGGCATCGTCATCTTCATGCTCATGGCGATGGTGGGCTTCATCTGCATCTCGGCGTCGGCCTTGATGTGGCCCTGCTCCGGCACCTGGCCGGTCATGCGGTAGCGCAGCGAGGTGATGTTCTGCGAGTTCTTGGCGGCCTTGGCGACGGCCGCGGCCGGGGTGAGCTGCGGCGTCTCGGCCGCTCCGCTCTTGCCCGCGCTCTTCGAGTCGCTCTTGGAATCGCTCTTCGAGTCGTCCCCCGAACAGCCCACCGCGCCCGCGGCAAGGAGCAGCGCGGCCAGCGAGGCCGTCGCGACCCTGCGTCCGGACAGAGCGCGGGCGGGCGTGCGGGACGAGCGGGGCGTACGTACAGAAGTGTCCATGGTTTCCCCCCAAGGAACGGATGGCTTGCGCACAGTTCCGGTGAGCTTATCCGAGCGCTGATCATCCGGTCTTGGGGGATTCTTTGATTCAGGAGGCGCCGGCACCGGCCCCCTGGGCGGCCAGCAGCTCCTTGAAGTCCGCCGTGTCGCCGCGCGGCGGTGCGCCGACCGCGACCTTGACCCCGTAGTCGCTGTAGGTGGCGGTGGTGGTCAGGGCGCCCTTGGCCGTGTCCGCCGACTCGACCTTCCTGACCAGCAGGTTCCGGTCGTCGATCCAGAGGTCGACGGTGTCCGTCGTGATGCCGGAGTCGGTCAGCTGGCGCTTCATGTCCGCGAGCTGGGCGGCGGTGAGGCTGTGACCGGTGCGGGCGGCGAGGTCCGCGACCTTCACCGTGCCGTGGTAGTGAGTGGTGTGCACGCCCGCGATCCGCTCCTCGCCCGCCCTCTTCACGTCGCCGGAGGCCAGCAGCAGCTTCACGGCCTGGTTCGGCGTGTTGTTCTGCATCTGGTCCTTGAGGTACGCGCCGGAGCCGCCGCCGAGCCGGGCCATGTCGTCGTACCCGTACCTGATCCAGTGCTTGCCGCCGGCCTGTGCGGCGAACGCCTCGCTCATCCTGGCGTAGTAGGCGTCGGGCAGATAGCGGGCCTGGACCGAGGTGGTGCCGGTGGCGCGCATGGTGTCGGCCACCGTGCCGCCCGTGTAGGTGAGGCTGAGCGTGCCGGACAGGCCGTGGCCCCAGGAGAGGGCGCCGTGGCCCTTCATCGACATCAGCGTGCCCATGCTGACCGTCATGTCGACCCGGGCGGAGTCCGCGCGGCCGGTGGAGTCGGCGGCGGTGCGCAGGGCCGTCAGCGGGCCGGCCAGGGTGGCGGTGCCGCCCCGGGCGGTCTCCCCCGCCGCCTTGCCGTCCCGGTCCGCCGCCGCTCCGGAGGATCCCCCCGAGCCGCAGGCGGCCGCACCCGCCAGCGCGGCCGTCACCGCGATCGCCGATGCCGTACGGCGCACGGTCGTGCTCTTCATCCGGTCCCCCACCCCTGAGCGGTCTGTGTGCCGTGCACGCTAGCGCAGGGCACCGACAGCAGGGGTGCGCGCCGGGGGGATCGGCCGGTTCGCGACGGAACGGGACGAGCCCCGCCCCTCCGCTCGCGCGGAGGATGCGGGGCTCGTCGCCGACCTGGGTGAGCCGATGGCTCAGACCGCGGCCGGGTCCTCCTCGACGAGGAGGTTCCGGGTGCGGTTCGGGTCGAGCTGGATGCCGGGGCCCATCGTGGTGCTGATGGCGGCCTTCTTGATGTAGCGGCCCTTGGCGGCGGACGGCTTCAGACGGAGGATCTCCTCCAGCGCGGCGCCGTAGTTCTCCACCAGCTTGCTGTCGTCGAACGACGTCTTGCCGATGATGAAGTGCAGGTTCGAGTGCTTGTCGACGCGGAACTCGATCTTGCCGCCCTTGATCTCCGTCACGGCCTTGGCGGTGTCGGGGGTCACGGTGCCGGTCTTCGGGTTCGGCATCAGACCACGCGGGCCGAGGACGCGGCCGAGGCGGCCGACCTTGCCCATGAGGTCCGGGGTGGCGACGACGGCGTCGAAGTCCAGACGGCCCTTCGCCACCTCGTCGATCAGCTCGTCGGCGCCGACGATGTCGGCGCCCGCGGCACGCGCGGCCTCGGCACGGTCACCGGTCGCGAAGACCAGGACCCGGGCGGTCTTACCGGTGCCGTGCGGGAGGTTCACGGTGCCACGGACCATCTGGTCGGCCTTGCGCGGGTCGACACCCAGGCGGAAGGCGACCTCGACGGTGCCGTCGAACTTGGTCGTGGAGGTCTCCTTGGCGAGACGGACGGCCTCGAGCGGGGCGTACTGCTTCTCCCGGTCGACCTTGGCGTCCGCAGCGCGGAGAGCCTTGCTGCGCTTGCTCACAACTGCTCCTGTGGGTTCTGAAAGGAGTCGTGGTACGGGCCGAGCAGGCCCTGCCACGGTTCTACGAGGGTGGGACGGAGGCTGGGGTTCAGCCCTCGACCGTGACGCCCATGGAACGGGCGGTGCCGGCGATGATCTTCGCGGCGGCGTCCAGGTCGTTGGCGTTGAGGTCGGGCATCTTGGTCTGGGCGATCTCGCGGACCTGCGCGTCGGTGATCTTCGCGACCTTGGTCTTGTGCGGCTCGCCGGAGCCCTTCTCCACGCCCGCGGCCTTGAGGATCATCTTGGCGGCCGGGGGGGTCTTGGTCACGAAGGTGAAGGAACGGTCCTCGTAGACCGTGATCTCCACCGGGATGACCCAGCCACGCTGCGACTCGGTCGCGGCGTTGTACGCCTTGCAGAACTCCATGATGTTGACGCCGTGCTGGCCCAGCGCCGGGCCGACCGGCGGAGCCGGGTTCGCCGCACCGGCGTTGATCTGGAGCTTGATGAGCCCCGTGACCTTCTTCTTCTTGGGAGGCATAGCTCTCCGGGTCCTTTCGGTTCGGGTCCATGCCCGCGCTCGGGGACCACCCGGACGCAGGCATACCGCACAACGATAACGGGTATAGATGCGCGGCTGAAAACCGCGCAGGTCAGACCGGCTGTCACCAGCCCGCCTGACCTGCGCGGAAGCAGTACACCCAGAAAGAACTAGTTCTTCTGGATCTGGTCGAAGCTCAGCTCGACCGGGGTCTCGCGGCCGAAGATCTCGACGAGGCCCTTGACCTTCTTCGAGTCGGCGTTGATCTCGTTGATGGTCGCCTGGAGGGTGGCGAACGGACCGTCGGTGACGGTGACCGAGTCGCCGACCTCGAAGTCCAGCACCTGGACCTCGACCTTGCGCTGCGGGGCGGGCTTGCCCTCGGCCTCGGCGGCCTCGCGGGCGGCCTTCTCCTCGGCCTCCGGGGCGAGCATCTTCACGATCTCGTCCAGGGACAGCGGGTAGGGGTCGTAGGCGTTGCCGACGAAGCCGGTGACGCCCGGCGTGTTGCGGACGACGCCCCAGGACTCGTTCGTCAGGTCCATGCGGACGAGGACGTAACCGGGCAGCTTGTTCTGCCGGACGGTCTTGCGCTCGCCGTTCTTGATCTGGACGATCTCTTCCTCGGGGACCTCGGCCTGGTAGATGAAGTCCTCGACGTTCAGCGAGACGGCGCGCTGCTCCAGGTTGGCCTTCACGCGCTTCTCGTAGCCCGCGTAGGTGTGGATGACGTACCACTCGCCGGGCAGCGTGCGCAGCTCCTCGCGCAGCTTGGTGACCGGGTCGACGTCGGGCTCTTCCTCGACGGCCTCGGTCTCGTCCTCGGCGGCCGCCTCGTCCTCGTCGCTCTCCTCGGCGTCGGCAGCGCCCTCGGCGGCGTCGTCGTCCTCGACGTCGGCAGCGTCCTCGGCGCCCTCGGCGCCCTCAAGGGTCTCGTCCTCGACGTGGACGGCGGCCTCCTCGGCCGGCTCGCCCGCGGCGGCGTCGGCAGCCTCGGCCCCGTCCGCCTCGTCCGCACCCTCGACGATGTCGAGCTCGTCATCCACGGACTCGGTCGGCTCGATGGCGTCGTTCAGGTTCGGGTCAGACACGGTGGCTGCTTCTTCCTGGTACATAGGGGTGGAACATGCGAAAACGGGCGCCGGTAACCACGGCGCCCTTCGCTCTGGACTCAGCCGAAGACGTACTTGGCCGCGTGGTTGAGCCCATAGTCAATCACGGTCACCAGGGCGATCATGACGACGACGAAGCAGATCACCACAGTGGTGTACGACGTCAGTTCGTTGCGCGAGGGCCAGACGACCTTGCGCAGCTCGGCGATGATCTGCCGGTAGAAGGTGGCGAGACGCTTCAGCGGGCCCTTCTTGGCGCGCTTGCCGCCCTTGCGGGGCTTCTTGGACTCCGCCACCTCGTCCTGGGCATCAGGCGTGTCGATGGAGCCCACGGCGTCCGTCATTCGTCCTCACCTGATTCCGGGTCGTGGCCGTGCCGCGCCCGGTCGAGCCGCACGGCGGTGCATTGCTGTACGTACATGCGCACACATCCTGGCGAAGGTGTGTGTAGCAGGGCCGGAGGGACTTGAACCCCCAACCGCTGGTTTTGGAGACCAGTGCTCTACCAATTGAGCTACGACCCTTTGTGTGTCCCCCAACGTACCGCATCCGACCGCGAGTCCGGTGTGCACCGGGTGCGGCGGCCGCTTGCTGAAGGCCAACGAGGTGAGAGTGTACGTGGTCCGGGGCCGGGCGTCGAACAGAAAATGGTCTTCGGCGCCCGCCGGGGCCGATCCGTCCGGAAGATCACCTGGCCGGGGACCGGATCCGGACGCGTGTTCAGCACCCGACCCGCCTCCGCCCACTGTGTGAAACCGGTGTGCCCGCGGCGTTCGGGGTCTGGAACGATGGGCGGTATGAGCGCTGCAACTCCTCCGACCGAGCGCCGGGTCTCCGCCCGTATCGGCGCGATCTCCGAGTCCGCCACCCTCGCCGTGGACGCCAAGGCCAAGGCCCTGAAGGCCGCCGGGCGTCCGGTGATCGGCTTCGGCGCCGGTGAGCCCGACTTCCCGACCCCGGACTACATCGTCGAGGCCGCCGTCGAGGCCTGCAAGAACCCGAAGTACCACCGGTACACGCCGGCCGGCGGTCTGCCCGAGCTGAAGGCCGCGATCGCCGCGAAGACGCTGCGCGACTCCGGCTGGGAGCCGGACGTCTCGCAGATCCTCGTCACCAACGGCGGCAAGCAGGCCATCTACGAGGCCTTCGCCGCGATCCTCGACCCGGGCGACGAGGTCATCGTCCCGGCGCCGTACTGGACGACGTACCCGGAGTCGATCCGGCTGGCCGGCGGTGTCCCCGTCGAGGTCGTCGCCGACGAGACCACCGGCTACCGGGTCTCGGTCGAGCAGCTGGAGGCCGCCCGCACCGAGAACACCAAGGTCGTCCTGTTCGTCTCGCCGTCCAACCCGACCGGCGCGGTGTACTCCGAGGCCGAGACCGAGGCGATCGGCCGCTGGGCCCTGGAGCACGGCCTGTGGGTGCTCACCGACGAGATCTACGAGCACCTGGTGTACGGCGACGCGGTCTCCGTGTCCCTGCCGGCGCTCCTGCCCGAGCTGCGCGACAAGTGCGTCGTCGTCAACGGCGTGGCCAAGACGTACGCCATGACCGGCTGGCGCGTGGGCTGGGTCATCGGCCCCAAGGACGTGGTCAAGGCCGCGACCAACCTCCAGTCGCACGCCACGTCGAACGTGTCGAACGTCGCCCAGGCCGCCGCGCTGGCCGCCGTCTCCGGTGACCTGGAGGCGGTCGCGGCGATGCGCGAGGCCTTCGACCGCCGCCGCCGCACCATCGTGCGGATGCTCAACGAGATCGACGGCGTGATCTGCCCGGAGCCCGAGGGCGCGTTCTACGCCTACCCCTCGGTGAAGGCGCTGATCGGCAAGGAGATCCGCGGCAAGCGCCCGCAGAGCTCCGTGGAGCTGGCCGCCCTCATCCTGGAGGAGGCCGAGGTCGCGGTCGTCCCCGGCGAGGCGTTCGGCACCCCGGGCTATCTGCGGCTGTCCTACGCCCTCGGTGACGAGGACCTGGTGGAGGGCGTGAGCCGGATCCAGAAGCTGCTCGCGGAGGCGCGGGACTGACGTCCCGGGCGCTTCCCACGCGCGCGTGCGGGCCGTCTCCCTCCGGGGAGGCGGCCCGCTCCTGCGTTCGGGCAAGACCACGAACGGGGAAACGGCTTCCGGTCACGGCCCCGAGTGCGGCAGGATCGGCGGATGGAGCGTGTACGTGATGTCTCTGAGCTGCCGAAGGCCCATCTGCACCTGCACTTCACCGGGTCGATGCGGCCCGCCACCCTGCTGGAACTGGCCGACAAGTACGGCGTACGGCTGCCCGAGGCGCTGACCGACGCCCTGTTCGGCGGGGAGCCGCCGAAGCTGCGGGCGACCGACGAGCGGGGCTGGTTCCGCTTCCAGCGGCTGTACGACGCGGCGCGTTCCTGCCTGCGGGAGCCCGAGGACATCCGGCGGCTGGTGCGCGAGGCCGCCGAGGAGGACATCAGGGACGGCTCGGGCTGGCTGGAGATCCAGGTCGACCCGACCTCGTACGCGCCGCGTCTTGGTGGGCTGATCCCGGCGCTGGAGGTCATCCTCGACGCGGTGGACTCGGCCTCGCGCGAGACGGGCCTCGGGATGCGGGTCCTGGTGGCGGCCAACCGGATGAAGCATCCGCTGGACGCGCGCACGCTGGCCCGCCTCGCCGTGCGCTACCGCGACCGCGGCGTGGTCGGTTTCGGGCTCTCCAACGACGAGCGGCGGGGCATGGCCCGGGACTTCGACCGGGCGTTCGCCATCGCGCGCGAGGGCGGCCTGTTCGCGGCCCCGCACGGGGGCGAGCTGGCGGGCCCGGCCTCGGTCCGCGACTGCCTGGACGACCTGCACGCGCACCGGGTGGGCCACGGGGTGCGCGCCGCCGACGACCCGCGCCTGCTGCGGCGGCTGGCCGAGCGGGGGGTGACCTGCGAGGTCTGCCCCGCCTCCAATGTGGCGCTCGGGGTGTACGAGAAGCCCGCCGACGTGCCGCTGCGGACCCTGTACGACGCCGGTGTCCCGATGGCCCTGGGCGCCGACGACCCGCTGCTGTTCGGCTCCCGGCTGGCCGCCCAGTACGACTTCGCCCGCCGCCACCACGGCTTCACCGACGCCCAGCTGGCGGAACTGGCCCGCCAGTCCATCCGCGCCTCGGCCGCCCCGCAGGACGTCCGGGCCAAGCTGCTGTCGGGCGTGGACGACTGGCTGGCCGCCTGAGCGGCGGCGGCACGGCCGCGGGTCAGGACTGCGACAGCGCCCCGATGACCAGGGGCAGCGCCTCCTTGTCGAAGAGCGAGCCGTTCATCGACGCGGGGACCGCCTTGCCGTCGACCTTCAGGGTGGGCGTGCCGGTCACCCCGGAGGTGTCGAAGGCGCGTTCGGAGGCGGCCACGTAGTCGCCGTACTTCAGGTCCTTGACCGCGCGGTCGAAGTCGGCGCCGCGCAGCCCCTTCACCCGGGAGGCCAGCTCCAGCAGGTACGCGTCGGTGAAGCCGTCGACGCTCTCCTCGGGCTGGTGGGCGAAGAGGACGGCGTGGTACTCGGCGAAGCGGCCCGCCTCCAGCGCCGCCCGCAGCGCGTTGGCGGCCTTCTTGGAGCCCTGGCCGCCGAGCCGGGCGTCGAGGAAGGAGGCGAGCGTGTACTCCACCCGGACCTGGCCGGAGCGGACCAGCTCGCGCAGGGCCTCGCCGCCGCCCTCGGTCTCGAACTTCTTGCAGACCGGGCAGCGCAGGTCCTCGTAGACCTGGACGACGGTCTTCGCGCTCGCGGAACCGACGCGGACGGTGGTGCCGTCGGCCGCCAGGGTCTCGGTGGCGCCCGGTGCGCGGCTCGCCGCGGCGGCGGGGCCGGTGCCGTTCCCGCCGTCGCCGCCGCGCGCGGCGTCGTCGCTCCCCTTGTCGCACCCGGTGGCGAGCGTGCCCACCAGTACGGCCGCGGCCGTGATCACGATGCCCCGGCTGCCTCGCAGGCCTCGTACGCCCCGCATGATGCTTCCCCTCCCTGTCCGGACGGGGACCGACCCTATGCGATGTCTGTGCCCCGCCCCGCCCCGCCGGTGGTGAGGCCGGTCAGGAGTGTGCCCACCAGACGGGCGGCGAACGCGTCGGCGTCCGGGCGGGCGTCCGCCGCGTCGTACGCGAAGGCCCGCTGGGCGCAGGCGCCCAGGAGCAGGGAGGCGGCGGCGAAGGTGTCGGCGCCGGGGGCGATCCGGCCCAGCGAGCGCTCGGCGCGGAGGTAGGCGTCCAGTTCCTCGATGGGCAGGTGGGGTCCGGAGCCCATCCGCCGCATCGCCTCGTCGTGACGGCGCTTGAGCTGGGTCTCGGCGTACAGCGAGGCCGCGATCGGGAAGCTCTGCTCGTAGAACAGGGCGGCCTGGCGGGCGATCTCGGTGAGGTTCTCGGCCACGGTGCGCCGTTCCGGCTCGGCGGCGAGGGCGCGCAGCAGCGGGGTGAGCCGGGGCAGCCGCTCGTGCAGCACCTGGATGAACAGCTCCTCCTTGCTCGCGAAGTACTTGTAGAGGGCCGCCTCGGAGCAGCCGGCCGCCCTGGCGATCTCCTTGGTGGTGGCACGGGCGAGCCCGACGGTGCGCATCAGCTCGTGGGCGGCGTCGAGGATGCGGACGCGGGCCGGTCTCGTCTCCATGTCACGTCCAATCGGCCGGTCGGCCTTGACGGGTGGGTGAGTGCTTACCCACTCTAGGACCAGACGAGGTGAGTGAATACTCACCCACCTCCGGTGGTCCGGGGCGTCCCCGGACAGGCAGGCAGGAGCGGGATCGTGAACCTCACTGTTTTCGGCGCCACCGGCGGCATCGGCCGGGAGATCGTCCGGCAGGCGCTCGACGCCGGGCACCGGGTCACCGCCGTCGTCCGCGACCCGGCCCGGCTGACCGTGACCGGTGACCGCCTGGAGGTGTTCAGGTCCGGGCTGGTGGACCCGGAGGCCGTGCGCCCGGCCGTCGCGGGCCGGGACGCGGTGCTCTCCGGTCTGGGCGCCCGCAGCCGCAAGGACGCCGGGGTCGCGGCCCGGCTGACCCGTACGGTGCTGCGCGCGATGGAGGCGGAGGGCACGCGCCGCCTGCTCGTGGTGAGCGCGGGCCCGGTGGGCCCCGGACCGGAGGACGGGTTCCTCGACCGGACGGCCCGGAGCCTGGTCTCGGCGGTCCTGAAGGACGTCTACGCGGATCTGCGCGAGATGGAGGCCGAGCTGGCGCGCAGCGCCACGGACTGGACGGTGGTCCGGCCGCCGCGCCTCCAGGACAAGCCGCTCACCGGCACGTACCGCACGGTGACCGGCGGCTTCCCGCCGCACGGCCGCTTCATCGCACGGGCGGACGTGGCCCACGCGATGCTGGCGCTGACCGACGACCCGGCGGCGGTGAAGCAGGGCGTGGGGGTGGCGTACTGAGGGGATCGCGTACGGAGGGGGACCCGTCCGGCCGCCGCCGGAGGCCGGCCGCTACAGGCTGACGCCGACCGTCACCGGCTCGTTCACCAGCGTCACGCCGAACGCCTCGCGGACCCCGGCCACCACCTCGCGGGCGAGGTCCAGCAGGTCCTTCGTGCTCGCGCCGCCGCGGTTGGTGAGGGCGAGCGTGTGCTTGGTGGAGATCCGGGCCGGGCCGGTGCCGTAGCCCTTGGCGAAGCCCGCCCGGTCGATCAGCCAGGCCGCGGAGGTCTTGGTGCGCCCCTCCCCCGCCGGGTACGCGGGCGGCTCGGCGTCCTCGCCCAGGCGCTCGCGCACCCGGGCCCGGAAGGCGCCGAACTCGGTGTCCGTGAGGATCGGGTTGGTGAAGAAGGACCCGGCCGACCAGGTGTCGTGGTCCTCGGGGTCCAGGACCATGCCCTTGCCCGCGCGCAGCTTGAGCACGGTCTCGCGGGCCCGCTCCAGCGGGACGCGGTCGCCCGCCGACACGCCGAGGGCGCGCGCCGTCTCGGCGTACCTGAGCGGCGCCGACAGGCCGTCCGCGTCCTGAAGGCCGAAGCGGACGCGCAGCACGACGTACCGCTCGGGGTGCTCCTTGAAGCGGCTGTGCCGGTAGGAGAAGGCGCACTCCTCGTTGGAGAGGGTGACCGTCTCGCCCGCCGCGCGGTCGTAGGCGACGACCTCGGTGATGGTGGCGGAGACCTCCTGGCCGTACGCCCCCACGTTCTGGATGGGGGTGGCGCCCGCGGAGCCGGGGATGCCGGAGAGGCATTCGACGCCCGCGAGTCCGGCCTCGACGGTGCGGGCGACGGCGTCGGTCCACACCTCGCCCGCGGCCAGCTCCAGCGTGGTGCCGCGCAGTGCGAAGCCGGTGGTGGCGATGCGCAGGGCGGTGCCGTCGAAGCCCTGGTCGCCGATGACCAGGTTGGAGCCGCCGCCGATCACCAGCAGCGGGGTGCCGGCGGCGTCGGCCGCGCGGACGGCGTCGACGACCTCCGCGTCCGTGGTCGCGGTGATCAGCCGGGCGGCGGGGCCGCCCAGGCGGAAGGTCGTCAGCGGGGCGAGGGGCGCGTCGTGGAGTTCCTGCACGCGCCCAAGACTACGGGGGCCCCGCCGACGCCCTTGCCGACGCTCCCGCCGGGCTCAGGCCAGGCGGACGAGGGCCTGGGAGCGGCCGAGGACCTTCTGCCCCTCGCACAGGGCGGTCAGGTCGATCCGTACGGTGTGGTCGTCGAGCTTGGCCGCGACCTTGCCGACGACGTCGATCCGCGCGCCCTTGTCGTCGTTCGGGACGACGACGGGCTTGGTGAAGCGGACGCCGTACTGCACCACGGCACCGGGGTCGCCGGCCCAGTCGGTGACGACGCGGATCGCCTCGGCCATGGTGAACATGCCGTGCGCGATCACGTCCGGCAGTCCGACCTCCTTGGCGAACTTCTCGTTCCAGTGGATCGGGTTGAAGTCCCCGGAGGCGCCCGCGTACTGCACGAGGGTGGCGCGGGTCACGGGGAAGGCCCGGCCCGGAAGCTCGGTGCCGACCTCGACGTCGTCGTAGGCGATCTTCGCCGTCATCGGATCCTCACGCCTCCTCGGCGGCGCGGGCCACCAGCTTGATCCAGGCGGTCACCACGTGCTCGCCCGCCGCGTCGTGCACCTCGCCGCGGATGTCCAGGATGTCACTGCCGGCCATGGTCCTGATCGCCTCGATGGTCGAGGTGACGGAGAGCCGGTCACCGGCGTGCACGGGGCGCGTGTAGGCGAACTTCTGGTCGCCGTGCACCACGCGGCTGTAGTCCAGCCCGAGCTGCGGGTCCTGGACGACCTCTCCGGCGGCCCGGTAGGTGATCAGGAACACGAAGGTGGGCGGGGCGATCACATCGGGGTGGCCGAGTGCCTGCGCGGCTTCGGGGTCCGTGTACGCCGGATTGGCGTCGCCCACCGCCTGGGCGAATTCACGGATCTTCTCCCGGCCCACCTCGTAGGGGGCGGTGGGCGGGTAGGAACGCCCCACGAAGGACTGGTCGAGCGCCATGGCTCGGCACCTCCTGGTGTCAGCTGCGGTCGTGCGGAGGGAGCTGGTGAAGACGGTGGTGAAACAACGTGAGGCCGCCCCCATGGTGCGGGGGCGGCCTCACGTATGAGCCTGATTTATCGCGTTTCGCGGTGCGCGGTGTGCGCGTTGCAACGCGGGCAGTGCTTCTTCATCTCCAGGCGATCCGGGTTGTTACGCCGGTTCTTCTTGGTGATGTAGTTCCGCTCCTTGCACTCCACGCAGGCCAGCGTGATCTTCGGGCGGACGTCGGTGGCAGCCACGTGAGTGCTCCTAAGACGAACGGATGGACTAACTTCAACGCAGAAAAGAGTAGCCGATCGAAGGACCGACCCCGCAATCGGCTACTGTCAGTAGCGGTGACCGGACTTGAACCGGTGACACAGCGATTATGAGCCGCTTGCTCTACCGACTGAGCTACACCGCTTTGATGAGATCGGCCCCGCCTCGCGGCGGGAACCTCTCACACCAGAGCCCCAATACGGAATCGAACCGTAGACCTTCTCCTTACCATGGAGACGCTCTGCCGACTGAGCTATTGGGGCGAGCGATGAAGACATTACACGGTCCGCAGCCGTTCGCCCAAATCCGTTCCGCGGCCCCCGCCGGACAGCTCCGGAGACCCTTCTCCGTACGGCCACACCGGTACGACTATTGCGCTCCTCCCGTCTCCCGGCGCGCCGCCGCCCTAGGCTCGACGCACTCTGCGTGATCTTGCGCGGCCCCCCGCGCGCACCACGCCCCGGCACCGTCCGCCCCCGCCCGACCACCGCTTCGCGCCCCGCCTGTCGTCCGCCGTCCGTCCCCCTGTCGTACCTGGAGTGCGATGCCCCCCGGTAAGCCGCAGCCGCCTCACTCGTCGTCCTCCCCCGGCCCGTCCGGGCCGCCGGACCCGGACACCCTGCTGCTGTGCGGGGCCCGGCTCACCGACGGGCGGACCGTGGACGTACGGCTGTCCGGCGAGCGCATCGAGGCGGTGGGCACGGCGGGCAGCCTCGGCCAGGGCGGCGGTCCGGGCCAGGGCGGCGGCGCGGGCCAGGGCGGCGAGCGCGGGGCGGACGGGCCCGGGGACGGCGGATCGCGCGTCGACCTCAGCGGCTACCTGCTGCTGCCCGCCCCGGCCGAGCCGCACGCCCACGCCGACACCGCCCTGACCGCCGACACGGACGGCCCGGTCTCCTACGACCCGGAGGACGTCCAGCGCCGGGCCACGGAGGCGGCGCTGCTCCAGCTCGGGCACGGCGCGACCGCACTGCGCGCGCACGTGCGCGTGGGCGACGTGCAGGGGCTGGGCGCCCTGACGGCGGTGCTGCGGGCGCGGCGGGCGCTGCGCGGGCTGGCCGAGCTGTCGACGGTGGCGGTGCCGCGCGTGCTGACCGGGGTGGCCGGCGCGGACGGGCTCGCGGTGCTGCGGGACGCGGTGAAGATGGGCGCGTGCGTGGTCGGCGGCTGCCCGGACGTGGACCCCGATCCCACCGGCTACGTGGAAGCGGTCCTGGAGGTGGCCTCCGAGCACGGCTGCCCGGTCGACCTGCACACCGACGCCACCGACCCGGCCCGGCTCGCCCGGCTCGCGGCGATGGCGGGCGGGCTGCGCCCCGGCGTGACGCTGAGCCCCTGCGGCGGCCTGGCCCGGCTGCCCGCCGAGGCCGCGGCCCGGACCGCGGACCAGCTGGCCGCCGCCGGGGTGGCGGTGGTGTGCCTGCCGCAGGGCGGCTGCGCGGGCGCGGAGGGGCCCGGGAGCGCGCCGGTACGGCTGCTGCGGGCGGCCGGGGTGCGGGTGGCGGCGGGCAGCGGCGCCCTGCGGGACGTGTCGAACCCGGTGGGCCGCGGCGATCCGCTGGAGGCCGCCTATCTGCTGGCCTCCCGCTACGGTCTGCGCCCCGGCGAGGCCTACGAGATGGTGAGCGCGTCGGCCCGCGCGGTGCTCGGTCTGCCCGAGGTGCGGGTGGAGGCGGGCTTCCCGGCCGAACTCCTCGCGGTGCGCGGCGAGCGGCTCGCGGGGGCGCTGTCGCTCGCGTACAGCCGGATCGTGGTGCACCGGGGGCGCGTGGTGGCACGTACCAGCGCGGTGCGCGAGTTCTGCGACTCGGCCGCCTCGGTGGAACTGGGGCTGCCCCGGCAGGGGCGGGGCGAGCTGTCGTAGCCGCGGGGGGGCGCGGGGACGCGCACGGGGACGAGAGGGCGCGGGAAGGCGCGGGAGAGGGCGCGGGAAGGGGTGCGGGGCCCGGCCGGGGCGGGCCGAAGTCGTGCGGCGGATACGGCCGTCCGGGCGTACGGTCGAAGACATGCGCATAGTCATCGCTGGTGGTCATGGTCAGATCGCGCTGCGGCTGGAGCGGCTGCTCGCGGCGCGCGGGGACGAGGCGGCGGGCATCATCCGCCGGGCGGAGCAGAGCGACGACCTGAGGGCGGCGGGGGCCGAACCGATCGTGCTGGACCTGGAGTCGGCCTCGGTCGAGGAGGTCGCGGAGCGGCTGCGGGGCGCGGACGCGGCGGTGTTCGCCGCGGGCGCGGGACCGGGCAGCGGCACCGCGCGCAAGGACACGGTGGACAAGGGCGCGGCGGTGCTGTTCGCCGACGCGGCGGTCCGGGCCGGTGTGCGGCGCCATGTGGTCGTGTCGTCGATGGGCGCGGACGCGGCGCACCGGGGCGACGAGGTCTTCGACGTGTACCTGCGCGCCAAGGGCGAGGCCGACGACCACGTCCGCTCCCTGGACGGCCTCGACTGGACGATCCTGCGCCCCGGTTCGCTGACGGACGGGCCCGGTACCGGCCAGGTGCGTCTGGAGGCGCACACCGGCCGCGGGTCGGTCCCCCGCGACGACGTCGCCGCCGTCCTGGCCGAGCTGGTGGACACCCCGGCGACGGCCGGGCTGACCCTGGAACTGATCGGCGGTTCGGCCCCGGTGCCGGTGGCGGTGAAGTCGGTCGCCGGCAACTGACGCCGCGCCGCCGTGTCCTGCGCACCGGCGCGTCCTGCCCCGGTGTCAGAACAGGCTGAGCTGCCCGGGGAATTCGGGGACGGCGTATCCGTCCAACGACGGCTGCACGGCACCCAGTTGCGCCGTACGGCGGGAGCCGGGGCAGGAGACCAGCTCTCCTGACTCCCGCGCCCCGGGCGGGTCGTGCCGCGCGAACCGCCCGGCCACGACGGCGATCTCACGGCGGCACACGGGGCAGGATCTGCGGCGCGCGGACGGGGACGACAAGGACATGGCTCCAGTGTGCACCGCACCACTGACACCACCGCTCTGCCGTCGGCGGTCCACCATGGAGGCGGCCACAACGAAGAACCCCCTCCGGTCCACCATGAGGTGGATCGGAGGGGGTCTTCCCCAGTGTGGCGGCGCCAGGATTCGAACCTGGGAAGGCTGAGCCGGCAGATTTACAGCGGGCTCAGCTCACCCCTTGCAACCTGCGGGATTCCGCTACCACCCCGGCGCTGGGGAACACCTGGGGGAACGGGCCCCAACCTGGTCCGTCGCGGTCGGGCTGGGGCGTGGCCTACTGGCGCCAGCGTTCGCGGTGGTGGCGGACGCACTCCAGGTCGATCGTGTGTCGGGGGTCGGTACGCAGGAGGCCGGCAGACTGGCCGCCGCGGATCACTGCGAGGTCGTCTTCGATCACGATGGCGCCGGCGTCGAGCATCACGTGGCAGTTCGGGCACAGGCAGAGGACGTTGCCGGTGGTGTCCGGGCCGTTGTGCGGGGCCCCGAGGGCTCGGATGTGAGCTCCCTCGCTGTAGCTACCGCCAGGGACCTCGATGCGCTGGTCGCAGATCTGACACCGATTGTCGTGCCACTCCTTCACCTGCCGCTTCACGGCGCTGCTCCGAACGATGCGCTGCACGGTCGAGGTGATGCGCTCCGGAGTCTCGTTCCCCACGACGCCCGCGGACTCCGACTCAGCAGGCGCGCTCGGGAGCTCCGGCTGCTGCGTCGCCTGCGGCGTGGGGGTGTCGTCATAGGCTTCAAGGCGGAACTGCCAGATCAGGAAGCCGTCGATGCCAAGCTTGCTGCCGTAGTTGGTGACCCGGTACAGACCGTCGTACCGGTACCCAGATGCTGGGGCGTAGGGGGTGCCAGCTTGGTAGCCACGCAGGACGCGGACAGGCAGTCCTTCGAGGTAGCTAGTCACGAGCGCTGCGTTGCCGGAGTCGTCCAAGCTCTGGTCGCTCACCTGGTTGCCGGCGCTGTCCTGGCCACCGTGGCCGGTGTAGACGATGACGTCTCCGTAGTCCTCATCGTCCTTGTAGCCGCCGGACACGACGATGGACTCGGCCCCGGCCTTCTTCGTCCCGCAGATGCCGGCCTGCAAGGGTCTGTGGACACCCGCCTCGTGCGCCTGCCGGCGCGTGCTGAACTCCTGGCTCGCTTCAACGTTGGGTACGTCACCAATCATGGCTACAGCCTGGCATGCAGCACTGACACTCCCCCCAACGGTTTGCATAGCCGCCTCTGTGGGCCAGATGAACGTGCCGATCTGCCCGGGAGCCGGTCACCGTTCAGTTCGCCAGACATTGACTGCAGCCGACCTAGTGAACGCAGTACAGCCACAACTGATCACGAGCGGCCGTGACCTGCGGCCGCCTAACCGATCAACGCCCTGACCTGCTGCCGATCTGTCGGCACCTGTCGACGTTGAGCGCCCTTCCACGGCACTAGGATGGCCCGGGAGCGTGCTTGTGCTTGAGACGCATGCCAGCGTCACCTGTTTCAACAGTCCAGCGCTGAGGCTGTGAGCTGTTGACGGATGATGCGAAGAGCACTGACTGCTCAGAGACCGGTCCCAGGAGCGCTTAGCTGCACCGCGTCTGAGGAATGTATCTAGCGACCTGTCACATGTAGTCGGAGATAGAATCGTTTTGACGCTTGCGACCCACGACTGGGATGGCCTTGATGAGTGAGACCAACGAAGAACAAGCCCCGGAAGCTATTGAGCGCAAGAATCTCCGGTTCACAAGCTTGCAGGTAACCAACTGGCGCAATTTCGCACGATTCTCTGTGGACTTGCGACCTAGGATGTTCTTGGTTGGGCCAAACGCGGCAGGTAAGTCAAATTTTCTAGACTGCTTTCGATTTCTTTCTGACATTGTCTCCGTGGGTGGAGGATTCGAGGCCGCCGTTGCGCGACGTGGGGGCGTCAGCATGATCCGATCACTTGCGGCCCGCCGATACCCTTCGATTTCTATTCACGCCACGCTTGGAAATGACACCATCTTCGATGAGTGGACCTATGAGCTGAAATTCAAGCAGGATAACAATAGGCGCCCGATCGTCGAATCAGAAACGGTCAAGTATCGAGACCTCATTGTCCTCGCCCGGCCGGACGAGTCGGACTTGAAGGATTCGGAGCGTTTGCGGCAGACTAATCTGGAGCAGGTCAATGCCAACCGGGACTTTCGCACGGTCTCCGATTTCTTCGCAAGCTTGAGCTACTTGCATATCGTCCCCCAACTCGTCCGCGAACCTGACCGATCTGTCGGGAAAAAAGATGACCCCTTCGGTGGAGATTTCCTCGAACAGATTGCTCGAACCCCTAAAAAGACGCGAGACGCGCGACTTCGAAGGATCGTTGACGCGTTGCGGGTGGCGGTTCCACAGCTTCAAGGGTTGGAGTTGCAGCCTGACGTTCGCGGCGTTCCGCACCTTCGAGGCAAGTACCAACACTGGCGTCCTCAGGGAGCGTGGCAAACAGAGGACCATTTCTCCGACGGTACACTTCGCCTACTCGGACTGCTGTGGGCCGTAGCCGAGACGAGGGGTCCGCTTCTTCTAGAGGAGCCCGAACTTTCACTGCATCCAGAAGTGGTGCGGTATATCCCGCAGATGTTTGCGCGCGTGCAACGGAAGTCAGGACGTCAGATTCTTGTGAGCTCGCACTCTCCAGAAATCCTGAATGACCCTGGAATTGGCACTAATGAAGTATTGGCGCTTATTCCAGAATCAGAAGGAACGGCCGTAACTCTCCTCTCGGAGAGAGAAGATCTGCAGACTATGCGAGATGCCGGGGTGCCACTCGGTGATATCTTGCAGGGGCTAACAGCCCCGCGTGACGCCGGGCAACTCAGCTTCTTCGTGGGGTAGGCGCGTGATTTCAATTACGGCCGCAGTTGAAGGGCCGTCTGACGAGGGTGCCGTTACTGCAATCCTCAGAGAATGTGGCTTTACGGTTGGCATGTTCTTGGGCGGTGGTGGGCGAACCGGCATCCTCAAGAAGATTGGTGCCTACAACTTGGCAGCCAAGCATTCGCCCTGGTTCGTCCTGGTGGATCTTGATTCTCCCGACTCTTGTGTGGTCGAGAAGCTCGGTAGTTGGCTCCCTGATCCCTCCGAGATGATGGTATTCCGCGTTGCAGTCGCGGAGTTGGAGTCCTGGCTACTGGCAGATCGTGAGGCCATAGCTAATTTTCTGGGAGTTTCTCAGGACAAGGTGCCCAGAAATCCGGATTCGCTTCTCGATCCTAAGCAGACGATCGTCAATCTCGCTCGAGCCTCCCGTAAAAGAGACATCCGGGAGGGGGTCGCCCCTAAGGCTAAGAGCGGTGCCACTGTGGGGCCTACTTACGTTTCAGACCTTCGAGAGTTCGGTCTAAAGCAATGGCGGCCAAGGATTGCGGCCTCCGAATCACCTAGTCTAAACCGGTGTATCAGGAGGTTGGACGCGCTAGCCGCCCGGCTCCGAAACTGAGGTCGGTGGAGCGGCTTTGGGCTGGAGCCGCTTTGGGGCGAGTGATCACGGCCCCCGTAAGCCTGTCGCCAACCAGGGTGCGTGACCGTGCTGGCATAAGGGAGAGCGCATGACAGGCAACGTGCCAAGCCCCCGCGCACGCGGTCAGACATCCGCGCATCCCTTCGGTGTGCACGCTTTCCAACTGTCCGCGCCCCTGTCCGGGGGAGTTTGTGGGGGTTCGCGCGGCAGGTCAGAGTGGGTGCGCGTACTGCGGGTGAACGGTGGGGCCGTCGGCGCACTGGACAAAGAACAGAACAACGAGCACTGCCGGACGGGCGAGAGGCAAGCCCCTGGGGCAGTCGCGCGCGCCATGGGAAACTTGATTCCGCGAGGTGCCCACCGGGACACCGACGTGATCAAGGAAGGGGTGGCCGAGTGCCGCAGGCCAGTCCACGTGGAACCTACCGGGTCATCGCAGAGGCACTGCGAACCGAGATCGAAAGCGGGGAGGGCATCGACACCCTTCCGTCGGAAGCCGAAATGATGCGCTCGCACGGGGTTGGCCGGAACACGATCCGTCGTGCTCTCAAGGTCCTCGAAGCCGACGGCATTGTCGAGTCTGCGCCCGGGATCGGATGGCGCCCCGCCCGGGGCGGCGGCCGACGACCACTAGCTGAACGCATGACTGACGTGATCACGGAGGAGTCCCTGTCAGTAGGCGACACGTACCCGTCAGAGGCCAAGCTGTGTGAGCGGTTCGGCGCATCGCGGACCGCTGTACGGCGCGTTCTGGCGCAGATGGAGGGGAACGGCTTGCTCACCACGGTTCACGGCAAGGGGCGCACGGTGCGCGCCCTCCCGACTCCGACCACGCGGCCGTAGGCTTGGTCGCCATGGGACTGACTGAGTGGGCGTACTCGCTGTCTGAAGCGATGCTGTCCGAACCGTTGCCACGCCGCTGGGCACACTCGCTTGGGGTGGCCAAGTGCGCGCGCTCTCTAAGCCCCATCCTGGGCGACGACGCAGAACTTCTGGAAGCCGCTGCTGTGCTGCATGACGTCGGCTACTCGCCAGCCATTGCTACCACCGGCTTCCATCCGCTGGACGGCGCGAGATTCCTTAGGGACCAGGAAGCGGCGGACGAGCGCGTCGTGCGACTGGTCGCCCATCACTCCTGCGCCCTTCTGGAGGCTGAGGAACGTGGGCTGAGGAAGGAACTGGAGACCGAGTTCCAGCTTGAGCGTCCGGACCTCGTTGACGCACTGATCTACTGCGACATGACGACGACGCCGGACGGGACGCGGACCACGCCGACCGAACGGCTGGACGAGATCGTGAAGCGATACGGCCCGGAAACGATCGTGGGCCGCTTCATCGAGCGTGCTGCCCCCGAGATTCATGCAGCCGCGAGGCGTGTAGAGGAACGGGCCCGGGAAGTCTCCGCCGGCAGTCAGCCGATGTAGGGCTGTCGCCACGCTTCATCCAGGCCGTGCTGAATCCGAAGCATCATCGACGGATGGATGTCCAACCGGTCGAGGTCCGCTGGGTCGACCCAGCGGACCTCTTTCGATTCGCTGCTCGTACGCAGGGAGCCGCCGACGGGGTGCGCGCGGAAGCAGATGGAGAACTGCTGCCGGACCTCCCCGTCGTCGTACGCCAACACGTGCTCAGGGTCGGTGTAGAGCCCGACAATGCTGTCGACCTCCACCTGAATCCCCGTCTCTTCCAAAACCTCCCGAACGGCGGTGTCACTGATGCGCTCGCCGATGTCGTGGCCTCCGCCGGGCAGGGCCCAGAGGTTGTTGTCGGTCTTGTGGATGAGAAGGAGCCGTCCCGCCCCGTCCCGGACAACCACCGTGACTGAGGGCACCACAGAGTTGGCCGTCGGCGCATCCGGGTCGCGGAAGTAGTCGATACGGGTCATCACTGCGGACCTTCCCAGTCGGCGGGCGAGGAGATCGGGCGGGCGGTTTCCCAGATCCTCTCGACGCTTTCAGCGTAGGCGTCGAAGAGTTCGCCACCGGGCACCCGCCGCAAGTGCAGCACGGGGGCCATGTAGGCGCCCACACCGTAGAGGTGGCCGTTCGCCAGCAACTCGTCATCGGCTCGGTAGAGGGAGTTGTACAGGGTGGTCGCGTGCAACCGGAACTCAACACCGGGCAGACCGAAGAGCGGACCGTAGTTGATGAGGGCGTTGCGGATTTTTCCCGCCATCGTGGTGCCGATGCCCTCGTCTTCTCCACGGATGGCTACGGCTGCTGACGTGGGCTCTCCCAGCATGAATCGGATGGGTACGCCGTCGGCAGACTTCTCCTTCACGATGCGATGGAAAGCCGCGTCTTCCGTTAGCCAGAACCCGGAGTACACCAGCACATCGAACTGGCGCGTCGCCTTGGCGTAGAGGCTGGTCCACAGCGATGGTGCGACGACTGACCGATGCGGATACAGACGCACCAACTCAGCGTTGCCGGACGCCGTGACCTCAGCAGAGGTGCGTTCGTCGGGCCATAGGTACGACACCTCGCACTTGAGCAGTGAGGCAGTCGCGTACTGGAAGCGACGGTACGGCTTCCGCTCGGGGTCATTGATCCAACGTTCGACCGTCTTCGCAGCGACCCCAAGCCGTTCGGCGACCTCGTCAAGAGTTAGGCCCAGGTCAACGATCGCGCCCCGCAGTCGCTCGTTCGCCATGCCAACCTCCGTCTGCCTGAGACGACTTGGTACGACTTCACGCTAGCCAAGAACGACCCAAGTCGTACAGATGCGGAGTCGAGTGTCGTCGCCGACAGCGCGAGTCTGTGGGTACGTCGCGGTGAGGGGATCGCCGAACTCCACAGAGTCGAAGGACTTGACGGGGCGGACCGCTCTCTGCATGATGAGGAACACGTACTACATGTTCCTCAGTCAGTGCCCGGATGGCTTGGCCCGGATTCCGCACTGCGAAGAACTCAACAGAGTGCCGACCCAGCCGCATGAACATGTGCGGTCGATGGGTGCGGGTCACCACCCCGACCGCCCATGTCGGGCCGGGTGACCTGCCCGGATCCGCCCCTGCGGGGGCGGCGACTGGCATCGCGTGATCTGAAAACCGCAGAACCTTCGCGGCACCTGCCGCGCTTCGAACCTCAGCCCTTCCGCCGTGCTGGTCGCGGCGGCCGGTTGCCTCCGCTGCTCGTCTCGTACGAGCGGCGCCGAGGGGAGCCGGAAACGCCGAACACCGTTTCAAAGGGGGTTGCTCATGTGGGAGAGCGTGATTGCCGTGGTGGGTGCTCTGCTGGGTTCCGTGACGATGTGATGTGCTTCAGCAGCGGGGGACGGACCGGTCGGCGCTGCGGCGCGACCGTCTGGCGGCGGTGACCGCGTTGACGGTGGCGCTGGCCGACCACCGTCGTGCGATGTGGGTCCGTGAGGATCTGCGGCTTGCCGGTGCGGATGTGGCCGGCTACGAGGCGGCGCGGGCGGAGAGCCACGCGACTCGAAGCTTCCAAGCTCTTCTGACCCGCCCCCGTCCGCCCGATACCGAAGGGAAACAGAGTTGAGCACCACCGAGGCGTTCGAGACGATCCGCTACACCGCCGATGTCGTGGCCTGCACCCCTGATGGGCGAGTGCTGCTGATCGAGCGAGGCTGGCCGCCTTTCGAGGGGGCGTGGGCCCTGCCCGGCGGGCATGTGGATCCGGGCGAGACCAGCCGTGCGGCGGCCGTGCGCGAGCTGGCCGAGGAGACCGGCGTGCACGCGGAGGCGGCCGGCCTGCGGCAGATCGGCACCTTCGACCGCCCCGACCGCGACCCGCGCGGCCGGTACGTCACCTGCGCCTACCTCGCCCTCGTCCCAGCCGGGACCCCGGCCACGGCCGGGGACGACGCGAGCGCCGCCCGCTGGTGGCCCCTGGACGCGCTGCCGCCGCTCGCGTTCGACCACGCCGCGATCCTCGCCGCCGCAACCCAGACCGCCTGAACAGCTCAACCCGCACACCTGCCCCAGTCCCGCCTTCGGCGGGGTCGTGAAGGCGCCGGATCGGATCCGGCCCGGGGCACTGGCCGCCTCGCGTGCGGCCCGCCGCACTACTCGTGCGGCCCTCTCATCTCAACGGCGAGCGCCCCCGGTGCGGGAACACCGGAGGCGCAGTTCGGGCCGTTGCCACCTGCTAGGGAGAACCACGACCCATGACTCACATTACTGTCCAGGGCGCCGTCACCGCGCTCGCTTCGTGGAAGGAACCCACGGACGCGGAACTGGACGCCATCGAGCACGAGATGCCCGTGATCCTGGCGGACGTCGAGTTGCTGGACGCGCAGATCGTCACCCTGGACCGCATCCCGTCCGAGCTGGACGTGCGGCGGATCCGGCGGGCGCGGCGGCGGGCGTTGGCCGCGCGGGTCGCGCTGGTCAACCGCACCCCGGGGGAGGCCGCGTGATGACCCGCTCCCGCTTCGACCTGAGCCGCTTCGAGCGGTGCCGGGTGGCGGCGGCCCGCGAGACGCTGGCCGCTGCCCAGGACGTGGACCTGCTGGACGGGACCGCCATGACCCGCATGATCGGACGCCTTGAGACCTCCCTGGTCGACCTGGTCGACGGGGACGGTGGGCAGGCGGCCGGGCCGGGGCCGGTGGTGTCCCGGTGCCCGGCCGCGCACCCGGAGGACCCTACCCCCTGTGACGGGCCGGTCGTCGTGACCGTCCTGGACCGCGCGAACGCCGGCGTCGACGGCTGCGAGCACCACGCTGTGCGCCTGCTCGCCTCCGTCACCGGGACCCACCCGGTCCCCAAGCCGGGAGCTCCCGTGGGGCTGGCCGTGCGGCTCTTCCGCGCCGCCCACCACACCCGGCCCTTCCCGTGGCGGGAGGGCCGGTCGTGAGCACCGTGAAGACCCTGACCACTCCGCAACGGATCGTGCTCGGGGCCGCGTTCGTCATCATGGCCGCTGTCGGCGGCATCGGCGGGTACGGCACGTTCAGCAACATCGGGCACGCGTATGGGGCCGGGACCGCGTTGGGTGCGGTCGCGGCCGGTGAGGGTGCCACCGCTGTTCTCGGTCTGGTCCTGCTCGGGCTGACGATGCTGGGCCAGTCCTCGCCGAGGATCGTCCGTCTCGGGCTGTGGGCCCTGCCCGCCGCCGCATCGATCATGGCGGCCATGGCAGGCCCGGACGCCGGACGCACCGTGATCTACGCGGTGACTCCGATGGGCATGTGCGTGTCCGCCGAGGGCATGGCGTTCCTGGCCCGCAGGATCGTGGTGCACACCGATGGCCGCGATGCCGAGGCAGAGGCCCGCGCGGCGTCGGTCGTGCGGCAGTTGGCCTATCACCGGGCCGTGGCCGCCAGCCATCCCAGCGACCTGGTCAAGAAGTGGTCGGAGCGCAAGTCGTGGCGTCTGGCCCGCCGGGTCGGCACCGGTGACCACACGCTGGGATCGAGGCTGCTGGACGTGCAGCGCGAGCGGGTCACCGCCGGCGCGGATGCCGCACTGGCGTCGATGTTCGGCGGCGCCGTCCCCGATCCCGCACCGGTCACGGATGCGGAGGAATCTACCGAGACCGATACGAAACAGTCTATGGCTGACCTGCCGGAATCGACGCCGGACCCGGTGGTGACACTGACCCGGCTGACCGTGCCCGATCCGGTCGCGGTCGACCTGGGTAAGTCGACTCCGCACCTCAAGCCGCTGCCGCCGGCCGGCCCCGCTCCGGTCGCCTCGATCGAGCGGCGCGCGGTGGCGGCGGAGTCGACCCGGCCGCGCCGCGCCACCGGCCGCGTACCTGACGCGGCCAAGCCCACCCGGCCCAAGCGCACGCCCGATCAGTTGCTCGCTGAGACGCGCACGGTGACGGCCGACTGGCCGGACGCGAAGGTGACCGCCGAGGGCATCCGCCGGACCCTGCGCACCTCCCCGGCCAACGCCCGCATGCTGCGGGACACCCTGCTCACCGAGCGGGCCCGCACGGTGGAGGTGGCGGGATGACCACGCCCACGACGGACACGGTGACGTCGTTCAGTTTCGGCGGCGGGGTGCAGTCCACTGCCGCCCTGGTCCTCGCCGCCCGCGGTGAGCTGGACTACCGCACCTTCCTGATGGCCAACGTCGGGGACGACTCCGAGCACCCCGGCACTCTCGCCTACCTGCGCCGGTACGCCATCCCCTACGCCCTGGAACACGGCCTTGAGCTGGTCGTTCTGGACCGGGTGATGAAGCGCTCGGGTGAGGTTCGCACCCTCTTGCAGGACCTGACCCGGGAGGGATCGCGGTCGCTGAAGATCCCGGTGCGCATGTCGAACGGGGCCCCCGGCACCCGCTCCTGCACGGCCCAGTTCAAAATCAAGGTCATCGCCGACGAACTCAAACGGCGCGGTGCCACCAAGGACGCCCCGGCCACGGTCGGCATCGGGATCAGCCTGGACGAGATCGGCCGCGCGAACAACCGGCGCTGCGAGCCGCACGAGCGGATCGAGTACCCGCTGCTGGAACGCGGGATCCGCCGGATCGACTGCGCCCGCATCATCCGCGCCGCCGGGCTGCCGGTGCCGCCGAAGTCGTCGTGCTGGTTCTGCCCCTTCCACCGGCCCGAGACCTGGCACGACATGCGCCGCAACCAGCCAGAGCTGTTCGAGAAGGCGTGCCAGCTCGAAGAACTCCTCAACCGGCGCCGTGACGAACTCGGCAAGGACCACGTCTGGCTGACCCGGTTCAACCGGCCTCTGCGCGCCGCGATCCCGGACGGCGTGGACACCCTCCCGTTCGACGAGTGGGACTCCGGCTGTGATTCCGGCTGGTGCATGACCTGACGGGCCCCGCCCCGGCACCTTCCCCACTCGTGCATGTCTTTGGAGGAGACCCATCATGGGCAAGCCCGACACCCGTCGCCTGGACCGTGCGATCCGGGAGACGACCCGCAAGCTGGAAGCGGTGCGGCAGAAGGAGCTGTGGCCGCTGGACGGCCGCGAGCGCCGCGCGATCCTCGGCGCTATGGCCGGCGGCTCGTACTCGGTGCTGCGGGGCCGCAGCACCGACCGCGCCGACCACCGCCTTGAGACCGCCTGGTCGAGTGCCGAGACCCGGCTGATCGCGGAGATCACCGCGCTTCAGACCGAGCGGCAGCGGATCGTGAACGAGGCCGCCGCCGCCAAGTCCGCCAAGAAGTCGTCCGGCTGGTGGTGACCCGTGGCCCCGCAGCAGACGCCGCCGGGTGAGTGCCCGCAGTGCTGGCAGCACGCCCACGACCGGAGCATCCACCGCAGGCTCAAGCCGCGCGAGGACTGCCCCGCGTGCGTCGACCACATGCGCAACGGCCACCCGTACCTCGTCCCGGGCAAGCCGTCCCGCTGGTGGTGACCGCGCCCGCCCGCGCCGCCTGACCCGCACGGCCGCGCGTCTCTCGATCGCCCGGGGCCGCCACGGCCGCCCCGGGCCCCCTCATCTTCCGCCCCCTTGGCCGGGGGCAGTCTGGAGTGTGTTCCGTCATGAGCGGAACCGTCGTTCACCTGCACAAAACCCCCGACTCGTCCCAGGAAACCGCCCGCCCGGACCTGACCGTGGTCCCCGACCCGCCCGCCACACCGCCGGCCGTGCCCCTGTGGGTGCGCTCCGGACGCGCGGTCCGCGCCGCCGTCTCGCACGAGAACACCCGCACCGCCGCACGACTGGCGGTCCGGCACGGTCTCTACGTCGTCGGCGGGGCCCGGATCGTCGCGAAGCGGACGTGGGACGGCCGCACCGCCGCCCGCTATGAACGCATGCTGCGTGCGGCGGAAGCCGCGGGCAACTACGAGGCGGCGGCGGAGTGGGAGGAGCGCGGGCAGCGCTACCGCGAGGCCCGCCACCGGCGCCGTATGGACCTGCTGCACTCCCCGCTCGCCGCGGCGAAGGGCGCCGCTGTCGGCACCGGCGCCGGGATCGGGGGCCTGGTCCTGCTCGGTGTCGCCCTGGCCGTCGCCACGAAGGACCCGGCCGAGGTGGTCACGCCGCTCATGGCCGTGGTCGAGTTCATCAGCCTCATGGTCACGATCGTGCGGGTGGTGTGGGGGCCGCTGGTCTCGGTCGGCCCGTTCCTGGCATTGCTGGCCCTGTGGGCGGTGGGCAGCAAGCAGCAGGCCGCCCCGCAGTGGGCGCTGCCCGCCCACGCCCGGTCCGGGGAGGGCGAGCCGGTCACGCCGTCCATCGTGGTCAAGGCCCTGCGCGACCTCGGCGTCTCCGCGCTGCGCAACGCCATCAAGGAGATGGGCGACGCCGGCGCCGCCATGCTCGGCCCCATCACCATCGCCGGGTGCGGCGTCGAGGTCGATGTCACCCTTCCCTCCGGGGTGTCCACCAACGAGATCCAGGCCAAGCGGCGCAAGCTCGCGGAGAACCTGAGCAGGCATGAGCACGAGGTGTTCATCACCATCCCCCAGGCCGCGCGGACCGTGCGGCTGTGGGTCGCGGACTCGGGGGCGTTGGACGAGCCGATCGGTCCGTCCCCGCTGGTCATCGACGAGACGATGACCGCCGACTACGCCAAGGGCCGTGCGCCGTGGGGGCAGGATCTGCGCGGCGACGCGGCGGCCCTGTCCGTCTACCAGCGCCATCTGCTGATCACGGGTCTGTCGAACCAGGGCAAGACCGCCGCGCTGCGGGCGCTGGCCCTGTGGCTGGCCCTGGACCGCTCTGTGCAGTTCTGGCTTGGTGACCTCAAGGGCGCCGGCGACTGGGCGATGTTCGACGGGCTCGCCTCCCGGCTGATCCAGGGGCCGACCGACGACCACGTCATCGAGGTGACCGAGATGGTGGAGGACGCGGTGGAGGAGATGAACCGCCGTCTCCAGGCCCCGCCCGGCACCGTCTTCCCGCTGCTGGTCGTCATCGTGGACGAAGCACAGGTCGCGTTCATGTGCCCCGTCAGGACCAGCCACGTCACCGAGGACGGCAAGGTCAAGGAAGGCGCCCCCTACGGCGGCTCCAAAGCCACCAGCCGGTACTTCATGGCCGTCCGCAAGATCCACAACCAGGGGCGGGCCGTGAACGTCCTGATGTGGCAGGGCACCCAGGACCCCACCGACCAGAATCTCCCCAAGCTGGTCCGCGAAGGCGCCCACACCCGCGCCAGCCTCGCACTCGGCACCGAGTCACAGGCCCGCATGGCGCTCGGGGACAAGGCCGTGGACGGCGGCGCCGCCCCGCACCTGCTGCGCCCCGGACTCGACAAGGGCACGGTCATCGTCGCCTCGGACGGCATCGAGATCCCCAAGGGCCAGTCGTCCGTCACGGTGCGCACGCACTACATCAGCACCGACGACGCGGCCGGACTCGCGGAGCGCGCCAAGGCCCTGCGCGACGGCGTCACCACCCTCACCCTCATCGAACACGGCCAGGAACGCGACCCGCTCGCGGACATCGCCGCCGTCCTGGGGGACGCGTCCCGGCTGGTCACGCAGGACGTGCTGAAGCGGCTGTCCGCCCTGGACTCCGAGACCTACGGGACGTGGTCGTTCCTGGACCTGAAGCGTGTCCTGGCCGGGACCGGCGCGGAGCCGTACAAGTCCGATGGCCGCATGGTCGTCGCCCGCGACCGGATCGCCCGCGCCCTCGCCGACCGCGACAACGCGGATTCCGCTTCCGCTGCCGAGTAGCAGGGAGGCCAGCCCCGGCGGGCCAGGGAGGCAGGGAGAACTCCCTGACCCCCTCCCTGCCCCGCCCACCTGGCCCTGACCAGCCCAAATGATCCATCAGGGAGGCAGGGAGGCGGCCGGTCCGGCGCCCCTGAAACCCCCTCCACAGCCCACCCGGCAGGCTGTGTCTCCGCCTCCCTGACCGAGCACCGGAAGGGATTCCGCATGCACCCCGAACACGCCCCCCACCCGCCCGCGATCCGGGCCCCGCAGGTCCACCGGCCCACACCGCTCCCGCCCGCGACCACCGCCCCCGCGCCGCTCGTCCCGGTCCAGCCGGAGCAGGTTCCGGCGGTGGCGAGCATCGTCCTGCCGGACGGCCGGGTCGTCACCGGCTACGCCGTCCACCCCACCCAGCCGGCCGCCGCGAAGCCGGCCGTCTCCCGCACCGCCGTGAACGTCGCCCTCGGCGGGATCGGGTTCGGCGCGGTGTGCGGGGGGCTGTTCCTGCTGACCGCGTTCATCGCCGCCCTCACCGCGTTCATCACCCAGCTCATCATCCTGGCCGCCGTCGTCTTCGGCGGCTGGATCGCCGTCCAGGTCCTCGGGACGAGCGGGCACCGGGGCGGGACCACGGTGAACATCCGGCGCGCGGTCTTCAAACGCAACCACTTCCACGGCTGACCACGACAGGAGACCCCGTGCGACTTCGCTTGCAGCGCGTCACGCTGCCCCGCCCCGCCCTGATCCTGGCCGACACCCCCGACCCGCGCTGCGCCGACTGCGGCGGCGCGGGCGGCCATCAGTACGACTACGGCGACCACGAGACCGGCGAGTACGCGGGCACCGACTGGGACCCCTGCCCCTGCTGGGACGAGAACCGCCGCCTCGTGCTGCTGCCCCTGCCGCGCCTACCCCGCCGGCTGCGCCGCCGCACCCCCGGCCGCGACCCCTGGTCCACCAGCCGGTACAGCGACGAGCCCCCGTTCTGAACACCCCCCGCGAAGGAGCATTCGTGATTCGCACCGCAATGGCGACGCGCGAGGGTACGGCCGCCGACAACGCCGACGCGGCCAGGGTGTACGTCCTCGCTGACGGCACGGTCGGCGCCGCCCTGGTAGACGGCATCGGCCACGGCCCGCACACCTCCGCCACCGCACCCCTGCTCGCCGAGGCCGCCGCCCGCTACACCGCCCATCGCGGCGCCCTCGCCGGACTCCTCAGCGCCGCCCTCCTCGTCGCCGACACCGGCGCCGACGGCGACGAGGCCAACGCCGTCGGGGTCGTGGCCTACACCGGCTGGCCGGGCGGCATCCGCGTCGCCTGGGTCGGAGACTGCCGCGCCTACGGCTACGACGGCCACCGCCTCACCCAGCACAGCACCGACCAGACCATGGGCCAGTGGCTGCGCCAGTACGGCCCGCCCGTGGAGATCGCCGCCCACTACGACGACTGGGTCCGCGTCTCCCTGCACTCCGCCACCGTCGCCACCACCCGCGAACTCGACATCATCGAGCCACTGGTCATCCTTACCTCCGACGGCGTCCACGACCAGGTCCCCCACGGCCGGCTGGAAACCCTCACCCGCCAGCACGCCGACGACCCGCAGACCCTCGCCAACGCCCTGGTCGCCGCCGCGCAGCCCGACGACGAGGGCTACCGCGACGACGCCACCGTTATCGTCATCCGCCGCTAGCTGAACGATCCAGGGCGGTCCGGCTCTTCGGAGAGCCGGACCGCCCTGACGGCGGGGTTGGTCAGTCGAGGGGCCAGCCGGCGAAGCCGTCTTCGGTCTGGTAGACGAGGGCGATGTGCTGCTCTGCGAGGAGCTGCTGCACGTCGGGGGTGGGCGGGCTCGGCAGGAGTACCGCGACGCGCAGGGTCTCCTTGTTGGGGACGCGGCGCCGGTAGTCGGCAAGCTGTCCGATGGCCATGCGAACGTTGGCCCGGGTCGTGAGGCCCTTCGCCTCGTACAAGGCGTGGTCCGTCGCGTCGTACAGATCGGGCCTCAGGGTTCCGGGCTCACCTTCGATGGCGAACTCGAAGCCGTGCGTCTCATGGCCGGCCGCGGTCAGATGCGCGACGAACGCATTGACCAACTCGCCCTCACGCAGCAGGATCTTGCGCTGACTGGCCTGGATCTCCGCGACGGTTTCCGTCGCCGTGTGCTGCTCGGTCTTCGTCACCTTCGCGCTGCTCTGCTTGGGCAGCACTACCGGCTCCGGAACCGGTACGACCGGGGCAGTGATCACGCTTCCGGACTTGCTGGCCGGCTTCTGCCAGTCCGCGTCCGTCCACGCCGGCGTCGTTCCCGGCGCCGGCCGGAACCGGAAGACGAGGACGTTGCGCATCACGCCGTCCTTGTCCGGACTGCGGTGCACCTCGTAGGGCGTGATCTTGTCCACGATCATCTGCCCGATGTACCGCTGCTGCTTGGCTCCGCTGTCGGGTGCCTTGCCGTCCGCGACGAACAGATGGATCTCCCGGTTCTTTGCCTCCGCGGTCAGCAAGGACCCGTTCCGGTCCGAAGGCTTCTGGTCCCCCTTCGTACCGGCACCGGTGTACAGGTACAACGGTCCGAATTCGTCGTCCTCCGCGCGGCCATCGAAGGTGTAGCCGTACTCCGCGCCCGCGGACGGGTCGGAGTACACGAACACCTTGCCTGCTTCGGCGGCCGGCTCGATTCCCTGAAACGTGCCGCAGCCGAAAGCCGCCGCGATGGCCTCGCGGCTCGTCACCATGCCCGGCACAAGTTCAACGGTCGTCAGCATGCGCTGACCATAACCGCCACCACTGACAACCCGCCGACCCGCTCTAGGCCGGCAGCGGGCAAAAGGGCGACCCCCCTCACGCCAATGAATCGGGGCCGCCCTCCACTCCACCCATCCAACTGAACAGTGGAGGTCTCCAGCATGACGCAACCCATCTCCTTTCCGCGGGGTTTTCCGGCAGGAGCTCCCGCCGTGGACGGGATGCGGTTCTACCTGACCACGCACAAGCGGCACTGGCTGCGGCTCACCGACGTGCCGCTGTTCCTGAAGTCGGAGCACTGGGACCGGGCCGTCAAGTGGGACGTGGCCCGCGGCCCCTACGCCATCGACTCCGGCGGATTCATGGAGCTGAAGAACAAGGGCGCCTGGACCCGCACCCCGCGCCAGTACGTTGACTCGTTGCGCCGCATTTGGGAGCACGTCGGCCCTTACGACTGGGCCGCGCAGCAGGACTGGATGTGCGAGGCCGCCATCATCCACGGCGGCACCTTCGGCGGACAGCGCTTCGTCGGCACCCACCTGAGCGTGGAAGAGCACCAGCGCCGCACGGTGGACAACTTCCTCGAACTGCGCTCCCTGGCCCCCGACCTGCGTATCGCGCCTGTTGTGCAGGGAGACAGCATCCCGGCGTACGAGCGCTGCCTTGAGCTGTACGACAGGGCCGGCGTCGACCTGCGGGCCGAACCGATCGTCGGTCTTGGGTCCGTGTGCCGGTTGCAGTCCACCCGGCAGGGCGCCGTGATCGTCACCGCCATGGCCGCCCACGGCCTCAAACTGCACGGCTTCGGCTTCAAGATCCTCGGACTGGAACGCGTCGGGCACCTGCTCGCCTCCGCAGACTCCGCCGCCTGGAGCTCCCACGCCCGCCGCCGGCCCCCGCTTCCCGGCCACACGCACAAGAACTGCGCGAACTGCATCGACTACGCCCTGAACTGGCGCACCCGCGTACTCGCCGCCATCCCCAAGCACCGGCAGACGCTGCTCGCCGAAGGGAGCGCCGCATGAACGGGTCCCTGATGCGTGCCGCCCTGGATGCGGCCGGACGCGGCTGGCACGTCTTCCCCCTGCGCCCCGGCACCAAGCGGCCCGCCCTCCACGGAGAGACCGCCTGCCCCCGCACCGGCCCGTGCGCGCACGGGCATCTGAAATGGGGGGAGCGCGCCACCACCGACCCCGACCGCATCCGTGCGGCGTGGTCGCGGGCGCCGTTCAACGTCGGGGTGGCGACTGGGCCGTCCGGGCTGCTGGTCGTGGACCTGGACATGCCCAAGGACAAGGGCAGTTCGGACGCGCCTTGCGGCGCGACGACCTTTCGGGCGCTCTGCGAGCGCGCCGGGCACGCCGTCCCCGACACCTACCGGGTGCGGACCGCGAGCGGCGGACAGCACCTGTACTTCGCCGCTCCGGACGGAGTGCGGCTGACCAACACCGCAGGCACCATCGCGGACTCGGTGGACACCCGTGCGTGGGGCGGCTACGTCGTTGCCGCCGGCAGCGCGCTTCCCACCGGTCCGTACGAGGCCCTGAACAGCACCGCGGCCACCGTTCTGCCCGCCTGGCTACACGCCGTTCTGCAACCGGCCCCTACCGCTCCCCCGGGACCGCTCAGACTCCCCGAAGTGGGCGGGAGTCGCGCGGCCCTGGCGGCACTTGAGGCGGAGTGCGCGGTGGTCACCGCCGCTCCGGACGGGCTGCGCAACGTCACGCTGAACCGGTGCGCGTTCAAGGTGGGGCGGTTCGTCGCGTGGGGCGACCTCCCCCGGCCGGTGGTAGAGGACGCCTTCCAAGGGGCGGGAGAGGCCCGGGGGCTGACCGCTGCCGAGTGCCGCGCCACGATCCGCAGCGCCCTGGACAGCTCCCTGCGCAAAGCCCGCCCCCGGGAGGCGGCATGAGCCCCCGTCCAACCTCCCCCTTGGAAGGCCAGTCCTTCACCCCCGCTGGCCCCCATGCCGCCGAACCCGCGGTACCCGCGGTGGGCGTGGGCGGGCCGAAAGTCGCCGCCCGTCAGGGCGTCCGCACTACTCTTCGCCCTGACCCGCGCCCGGGAGACGGCCGCTACCCCGTCGCCTGGCTGCACATCAGCACGCCCCGGGGCGCCACGCCCACCGCGACCTCGCGATGCCTGTGCGGCTGGGACCGCAGCGCCGTGGGCCACACCCGCGTCCTCGCGCTGATCGACGCCCACACCACCCACCGCGACACCTGCCCCCTGCGCACCACCCAGGAAGAAAGGGCCGCAGCATGACCGCCACCATCGACGGGGCAGCGCTGCTCAACGAGGTCGAAGCCTTCCACCGACGCTTCAACGTCTTCCCCACCGAAGCCGCCTACGTCGCCGTGGCGTTGTGGGACGCCCACGCCCACCTGCTCGACTGCTTCGACTCCACCCCGCGTCTCGCCTTCCTCTCCCCCGAACCGGGGTCGGGGAAGTCGCGGGCGCTGGAGATCGTGGAAACCCTTGTGCCACACCCGATGACCGCCGTCAACGCGTCCGCTGCTGCCCTGTTCCGGGCCGTGTCCGGCGCCGATGGACGCCCCACGATCCTCTTCGACGAGATCGATACGATCTTCGGCCCTAAGGCGGGGGACAACGAGGAACTGCGCGGGTTCCTGAACGCCGGCCACCGGCGCTCCGGGGTCACCTACCGGTGCATCGGGGACGGGGGCAACCAGACGGTGCAGGCGTTCCCCTCGTACTGCGCGGTCGCGGTCGCGGGACTCGGGTCCCTGCCCGACACGATCATGACTCGCTCCGTCATCGTGCGTATGCGCCGCCGCGCCCGCAACGAGAAGGTGGAGCCCTTCCGCGCCCGCGTCCACGAGGCCGAGGGGCACAAGCTCCGTGACCGGCTTGCCCAGTGGGCCGAGCACGCACGGGGGTTCGTCATGGGTGCGTGGCCGGAGATGCCCGACGGCATCACCGACCGGCCGGCGGACGTGTGGGAACCCCTGCTCGCCGTCGCCGACGCCGCCGGCGGGGGCTGGCCCCGCCGCGCCCGCGAAGCGTGCGTGACGCTGGTCACCGCGTCGCAGACCACCGACAAGCACAGTCTCGGAATCCGGCTGCTGACCGACCTGCGCGATCACGTGCTTATCGGGATCGACCGCCTTCCCACCATCGCCATCCTGGACCGGCTCAACGCCCTGGACGACGCGCCGTGGGCCGACCTGGACGGCAAGCCGCTCGACAACCGGCGCCTTTCGCGGCTGCTCGGGGAGTACATGACGGCCGACAACGAGCCGATCCGCTCCCGCAACATCCGCACCGCCGGCGGAGTCCTCAAGGGATTCCACGCGGACGACCTGACGGACGCGTGGGCACGCTACTGCCCGCCACCCCAGGAGAGCGCTACTGCCGCTACAGCGCTACAGCCCAGCTCAGAGGCCCCGAATCTGTAGCGGCACCGAAGCGTGTAGCGGCTACGCCCGTCACCCCGTGGCGCGTGCGTAGCCGCTACACGCCACACCTCCGCTACAAAAACCCACCCGCTGACCTGCAATGTAGCGGCGTAGCGGATGTAGCGGACTTCTGAGACGGACCCCGACGCCTCCCCCTGAGAAGGAGTCGCCACCTTGGCCGGCACCAAGATGCTCAAGCTCCCCGAAGTCCTCGAAGAGATCGAGATGAGCCGCGCCGCCTTCTACCGCATGCGCGCCCGCGGCAACGCCCCCAAGCTCATCAAGCTCCCCAACGGACAGCTCCGCTGCCGCCGCAGCGACCTGGACGCCTGGTGGTCATCCATGGAAGAGACCGCCGCCTGACCGCCTCCCGCACCAAACCCGTGAGGGCCCGCCAACCGGCGGGCCCTCTTTGGAGTACGCATGGCACTGACCTACGACATCCGCGTCTACTCGCTCGAAGTGCGCAAAGACCGCCCGAAGCCCTTCCGCGTCCGGTGGCTGGTCGGAGAGCGGAAGCACTCGAAGAGCTACAAGCTCAAGGTGCAGGCTGACGGCCGACGCTCAGAGATGATGGCCGCTGTCCGACGCGGTGAGCAGTTCGACGAGGAGACCGGCCTTCCCGTGTCCGAGCTGCGGGCGAAACAGGGCTCCATCACCTGGTACGACCACACCCGCTCCTACATCGAGCGCAAGTGGCCGCAGGCACCGGCGAAGTCCCGGAAGAACTACGCCGACGCGTTGGCCACGATCACGCCTGCGCTCGTGAAGACGAAGGTCGGGATGCCGGACGCGGCGCTGCTGCGGCGCGCGCTGTACGGGTGGGCCTACAACCGAAACCGGTGGGATCAGACACCGCCGGACGACATCGCCCAAGCTCTCCGTTGGATGGCCAAGCACTCCATGCCGGTATCGGCCCTGGAGGACCCCGCGACGGTCCGTCTAGCCCTCGACGCCCTGTCCCTGAAGATGGACGGGAAGACAGCCGCGCCCCGCACTGCCAAGCGGAAGCGCGCCTGCCTGAGTGATGTGCTGGGACTCGCCGTGGAAGAACACCTCTTCACCATTCCGGTGAATCCCCTGACCGCGGTGAAGTGGACGGCGCCGAAAGCCGTGGAAGAGGTCGACCCCGAGAGCGTCGCCAACCCGCGGCAGGTGCGGGCCCTGTTGGTCGGGGTGCGCGAGCAGGGGGCGCGGGGACGACAGCTCGAAGCGTTCTTCGGGTGCCTGTACTACGCGGCCATGCGGCCGGCGGAAGCCACCGCGCTCCGCTCCACTCAGTGCCACCTGCCCGACAAGGGCTGGGGCACCCTCACCCTTCGTCAGGGAGTCGTCCGGGCCGGACGGAACTGGACTGACGACGGGACGGCCCACGAAACCCGTCACCTGAAGGCGCGCGCTGTGAAGGACTCGCGCCCGGTGCCCATCCCTCCCCACTTCGTGCGCATGCTCCGACAGCACCTCGCGACGCACGGCACAGCACCTGACGGCCGACTGTTCCGGACCACCCGCGGGGGTGTCCTGCAAGAGACCGGCTACGGGGAGGTGTGGGCCAAGGCCCGTGAGAACGTCCTGACCGAAGCTGAGACGACGTCTCTACTCGCCCGACGCCCATATGACCTCCGTCACGCTGGCGTCTCCTTCTGGCTCAGCTCGGGAGTGGACGCGATGGAGTGCGCGCGCCGGGCCGGTCACAGCATCGCGGTACTGCACAAGGTGTACGCCAAGGTCTTGGACCAGACCCGCGAGCGAGCGAACAGCCGGATCGACGCGGCACTGCGCGAGTGGAACGAGCCCGAGTGACCGGGCTTCCCCCGGGGGACACCTGGGGGACACACCCTGATCAGAGCTGGGATTCAGGCGGTACAGGGTGAGACAGCCCGCCCGAATCCCACACTGAATCGAGCAGCAGCCGAAAACGAAGAGACCCCCTCTGACCAGCCGAAGAGGCTGGCCGGAGGGGGTCTTCCCCAGTGTGGCGGCGCCAGGATTCGAACCTGGGAAGGCTGAGCCGGCAGATTTACAGTCTGCTCCCTTTGGCCGCTCGGGCACACCGCCGGGGTTTGCTGCCGTCGCACTGCCTTTCGGCGGTGCTCTGTGGCAACGACGTAAACAATACCCGATGCACAGGGGTGCTTCGCCACCCGATTGACCGGTGTCCCGGAGCCGGGCCGTCCGCGCCCGGGAGCGGGCGGCCGGTGGACCGGGGACGGCCGACAGGCACCCCGGGGACGGGCGGGAAGACCACGACAGGGCCTAGGCTGGGGCGGATGCGGACCCGGGCCTGCCGGCCGGGGGCAGGCGGCTTCCCCACGCCCGCCGGCCCGCACGCGTCACGTACTTCGACCCACCCCGATACAAGGAGCCACAGGACATGGCCGACTCCAGTTTCGACATCGTCTCGAAGGTCGAGCGGCAGGAGGTCGACAACGCCCTCAACCAGGCCGCCAAGGAGATCTCGCAGCGCTACGACTTCAAGGGCGTGGGCGCTTCGATCTCGTGGTCCGGCGAGAAGATCCTCATGGAGGCGAACTCCGAGGAGCGGGTGAAGGCGGTCCTCGACGTCTTCCAGTCCAAGCTGATCAAGCGCGGCATCTCGCTGAAGGCCCTGGACGCGGGCGAGCCGCAGCTGTCCGGCAAGGAGTACAAGATCTTCGCCTCCGTCGAGGAGGGCATCTCCCAGGAGAACGCCAAGAAGGTGGCGAAGCTCATCCGCGACGAGGGCCCCAAGGGCATCAAGGCCCAGGTGCAGGGCGACGAGCTGCGGGTCAGCTCCAAGAGCCGGGACGACCTCCAGGCCGTGATCGCGCTGCTGAAGGGCCAGGACTTCGACTTCGCGCTCCAGTTCGTGAACTACCGGTAGGACCGGCACAGCGCACACAGGGGTGGGCACCGGGAGTACCGGTGCCCACCCCTGTGTGCGTCCGCCGCGCCGTGGCAGCGCCTCGCGTCAGTCGCGTGAGTTGCCGAAGAGGAGGCGGTAGGCGATCAGCAGGACGAGTGAGCCGCCGATGGCCGCCGCCCAGGTGGCGCCGTCGTAGAAGTGCTTGGTGACCGGGTGGTCCAGCCAGCGGGCGGAGATCCAGCCGCCGACGAAGGCACCGGCGATGCCGATGAGGGTCGTGCCGATGAAGCCGCCGGGGTCGCGGCCCGGCAGCAGGATCTTCGCGATGGCCCCGGCCAACAGTCCCAGGATGATCCAGCTGATGACGCCCATGTCCCGAACCTGCCTTTCCCGGCGACCTCGGTCGTCGCCCGTGAGTGCCACACGCGTGTTCGCACCGTGTCGTCGGGGAAGACGCCGCGGCCGGTCCCCACGGTTGCATCCGGCGAGGGTCCCGGCACGCCGGGATGCGCCGGTTCAGCGGGTCGCGAAGGGCTGGTCGGTACGGACGATCTCGCGGCCCAGCGGGAGCAGCGAGACCGGGATGAGCTTGAAGTTGGCGATGCCGAACGGGATACCGATGATCGTGACGCAGAGCATGACGCCCGTCACGATGTGGGCGAGCGCCAGCCACCACCCGGCCAGGACCAGCCAGAGCACATTGCCGACGCAGGACGGCGCGCCCGCGTCGCGGCGCTCGACCGTGGTGTACCCGAAGGGCCACAGGGCGTAGACGCCGATGCGGAAGGACGCTATGCCGAACGGGATGCCGATGATCGTGATGCACAGCAGCACCCCGGCCGCCAGATAGCCGAGGAACAGCCAGAAGCCGCTCAGCACCAGCCAGATGACGTTCAGGATTGTCTTCACTGTCGGCGACCTGCCATCTGTTCGAGTCGGGCGATGCGCTCCGCCATGGGCGGGTGCGTGGAGAACATTCTCGACAGTCCCTGTCCCGGGCGGAAGGGATTGGCGATCATCATGTGGCTCGCCGTCTCGATGCGCGGCTCCGGGGGCAGCGGGAGCTGCTGGGTGCCCGCCTCCAGCTTGCGCAGGGCGCTGGCGAGGGCGAGCGGGTCGCCGGTGATGCGGGCGCCGGAGGCGTCGGCCTCGTACTCCCGGGAGCGGCTGATGGCCAGCTGGATGAGGGTCGCAGCGAACGGGCCGAGAATCATGATCAGAAGCATGCCGAAGATGCCGGGGCCCTCGTCGTCGTCCGAGCGGCCGACCGGGATCAGCCAGGCGAAGTTGACCAGGAACATGATCACGGACGCCAGGGCGCCGGCGACGGAGGAGATCAGGATGTCTCGGTTGTAGACATGGCTCAGCTCATGGCCGATGACACCGCGCAGTTCGCGCTCGTCCAGGATGCGCAGGATGCCTTCCGTGCAGCACACGGCGGCGTTGCGCGGGTTGCGGCCGGTGGCGAAGGCGTTGGGCGCCTCCGTCGGGGAGATGTATAGGCGCGGCATCGGCTGGCGGGCCTGGGTGGAGAGGTCGCGGACCATCCGGTACAGGGCCGGTGCCTCGAACTCGCTGACCGGGCGGGCCCGCATCGCGCGCAGGGCCAGCTTGTCGCTGTTCCAGTACGCGTACGCGTTGGTGCCGAGGGCGATGAGGACGGCGACGACCAGGCCGGTGCGGCCGAAGAAACTGCCGATGACGATGATGAGTGCGGACAGTCCCCCGAGGAGTACTGCGGTCCTGAGCCCGTTGTGCCGGCGGTGCACGGTACGCCCTCCAAGTGGTGCGGCAGGGGAACCCTTCGCTTGCTGTGCGGTCCACTGGTGTGTGGTGTCACGTCCAGTGGACCCTTCCGTACTGGTCAACGCCAGGCGAACGCCCCGGGTTCCCCGGTCGGTGCGACGGCGCGCGGGCCGTCCGGGTGAGTGCGCGTCGGGTGCCCGGGGCCGGGCGGGTCAGAACAGGCCGCCGCCCGCGAAGCGCAGCACGAGCTGGGGCGCGCCGGACAGGGCGACGCCCAGGACGCCCGTCAGGGCGAGCGCGGCGGTGAGGGGCGCCGGGACGCGGTGCCGGACGGGTTCGCCCTCGGGCGCGCGGAACAGCAGGGCCGTCCACCTCAGGTAGTAGTACAGCGCGACCACGACGTTGACGGCCATGAGGACGGCGAGCCAGCCGAGTCCGGCGCCGACCGCGGCGGAGAAGACGGTGACCTTCGCGAACAGGCCGATGACCCCGGGCGGGAGCCCGGCCAGGCACAGCAGGAAGAAGGCCAGCAGCAGGGCGCACACCGGGTGGGCGGCGTACAGGCCGCGGTAGTCGGCGAGGCGGTTGCCGGGCCGGGCGCGGCCCACGAGCGCGGCCACGGCGAAGGCACCGAGGTTCACGGCGGCGTACATCAGGGCGTACGCGACGGTGGAGCCGACGGTCCCGCGCGGGTCGTCGGTGTACCCGGCCGCCGCGAGCGGCACCAGGAGGTAGCCCGCCTGGCCGACGGAGGACCAGGCGAGCAGCCGGACCGCGCCGTACGCGCGCGTGGCGCTCTGCCGCAGGGCACCGGCGTTGCCGACGGTCATGGTGAGCGCGGCCAGCGCCGCCAGCGCCGGGCCCCAGACGTCGGCGTACGAGGGGAACGCGACGACGGTGACGAGGATCAGGCCGGTGAAGCCGACCGCCTTGCCGACGACCGACAGATAGGCGGCGATCGGCAGCGGCGCGCCCACATAGGTGTCGGGGACCCAGAAGTGGAACGGGACGGCGGCGAGCTTGAAGGCGAAGCCGACGAGGGTGAGGACGACGCCGGTCTGGGCGAGGGTGTGGAACTGCCCGGCGACGTGCGGGAGGCGGTCGGCCACCTGGGTGAGGTACAGGGTGCCGGTGGTGGCGTAGACGAAGCTGACGCCCAGCAGGCTGACGGCGGTGGCGGTGACCGAGGACAGGAAGAACTTCAGGGCGGCGTCGGAGGACCTGCGGTCGCCGTGCCTGAGGCCCACGAGGGCGAAGGCGGGCAGGGAGGCGACCTCCAGGGCGACGATCAGGGTGGCCAGGTCGCGGGCGGCGGGCAGCAGGGCGGCTCCGGCGGTGGCGGACAGCAGCAGGAACCAGTACTCCCCTTCGGGGAGTCCGCCGCGCGCGTCCTTGAGGGCGGTGACCGACAGCAGGGCCGCCAGCAGGGCGCCGCCCAGCACCAGGAACTGGATGACGAGGGTGAAGTGGTCGGCGGTGTAGCTGCACACGCCGGGCTGCCGGTACCGGCAGAAGGTGCCGCGGTCGCCGTCCAGGAGGGGCAGCAGGAGCAGCGCGGAGGCGGCGAGTCCGGCGACGGAGACCCAGCCGAGGAGGGGTTTGCGTGCCCGCGGGACGAAGAGGTCGGCGACCAGGACCGCCAGGGCGGTCACCGCGGTGAGGGCGGGCGGCGCGACGGCGAGCCAGTCGACGGACTGGACCGCCGACGCGACCGGCGACTGGGCCAGGACGCTCATCGGGTGCCTCCCGCGAGGAGTTGCTGCACGGCCGGGTCGGTGAGCCCGAGCAGGGCCTTGGGCCAGAGCCCGGCGAGGACGGTCAGGGCGACGAGCGGGGTCCAGGCCGCGAACTCGAAGCCGCGCACGTCGGGCAGTTCCGGGGTCTCGGACGCGGCGGCGCCCATGCAGACGCGGCGGACCACGGCGAGCATGTACGCGGCCGTCAGCAGGGTGCCGAACGCGCCGATCGCCATGAAGGTGAGGAAGGCGGGGCGGCTGAGGCCGTCGGCGGGCCGGAACGCGCCGAACAGGGCCAGCATCTCGCCCCAGAACCCGGCCAGTCCGGGCAGTCCGAGCGAGGCGGCCGCGCCGAAGGCGAGCAGGCCGCCCAGGCGCGGGGCCCTGCCGTACAGGGCGGCGCCGGACTCCTCGGCGAGGGTGTCGAGGTCGGTGCTGCCGGTGCGGTCCTTGAGGCCGCCGACCAGGAAGAAGAGCAGGCCGGTGATGAGGCCGTGGGCGATGTTGGCGAACAGGGCGCCGTTGACGCCGGTCGGGGTGGCGGTGGCGATGCCGAGCAGCACGAAGCCCATGTGGCCGACCGAGGAGTAGGCGATGAGCCGTTTCAGGTCGCCCCGGGCACCGCGCCGGGCCAGGGCGAGGCAGGCCAGGGAGCCGTAGACGATGCCGACGACGGCGAAGGCCGCGAGGTAGGGCGCGAAGGTGTGGAAGCCGTGCGGCGCGACGGGCAGGAGGATCCGGACGAAACCGTATGTCCCCATCTTCAGCAGGACGCCCGCCAGCAGGACCGAGCCGACGGTCGGGGCTGCGGTGTGGGCGTCCGGCAGCCAGCTGTGCAGGGGCCACATCGGGGTCTTGACCGCGAGCCCGAGACCGATCGCCAGAACGGCGATGACCTGCACGGACGCGGTCAGCGACCGGCCGTTGTCAGTGGCGAGTGCCACCATGTCGAATGTGCCCGCCTTGATCCCGATCAGGAGCAGGCCGAGCAGCATGACGACCGAGCCCAGGAGGGTGTAGAGGATGAACCGCCAGGCCGCGGCCCGCCGGCCCGCGCCGCCCCAGCGGGCGATGAGGAAGTACATCGGGATGAGCACCGTCTCGAAGGCGAGGAAGAACAGCACCAGATCGAGGACGGCGAAGGTGGCGAGCGTGCCGGACTCCAGCAGGAGCAGCAGAGCGACGAACGCCTTGGGGCTCGGGCCCGCGGGCGGCTTGAAGTAGCTGTACAGCGCGCAGAGGAAGGTCAGCAGCGCGGTCAGGACGACGAGGGGGAGCGAGATGCCGTCGATGCCGAGGTGGATGCGCACATGGAGTGCGGGGATCCAGCTGATGTCCGTCGTGGCCTGCATCTTCGACGGATGGTCGTGGTCGAAGCCGAGCGCGAGGACGAGCGCGGCGGCGAGCAGGACACCGCTGACGGTCACCCCGTGCCGGAGCACGGCCTGCTCGGGCGACTTCCCCTTCAGTCCGGGCGGGGCGGGCAGGAGGGCGGCGGCCGCGCCCAGGAGCGGGCCGGCCACGAGGAACGCCAGAAGGAACTGCATCACTGACTCGCTGATATCGATCACGCCTGCTCACGCTCCCGTGGCGACGAGGACGACGGCGACCGCGAGGACGACGGTGCCGGCGAGCAGCGCGCTCACATAGGTCTGCACATTGCCGGTCTGGGCGCGCCGTACGGCGGCCCCGAGCAGCCGGGGTGCGGCCCCGGCGCCGCGTACGTAGGTCTCGACGACCTCGCGGTCGAGGAACCGGACGAGGCTCGCACCGGCCAGGACCGGGCGGACGAACAGGATCCGGTGGACCGCGTCGAGGTGGAAGCCGGTGGCCGCGTGGCGGTGCAGCGGGCCGAGCAGCAGCCGTGCGGGGTCGGCGGGGTCGGGCGCTCCGGCGAGGTCCCCGTAGGCGGGCCGGTGGGTGGCGATGGCCTCGGCCTCGACCAGTCCGGCGTCGGCCTCCGGGTGGGCGGCGACCGCGCCCATCGGGGTGCGGGCGGCGAGCGCGGTGGTGTGCCGCCAGGCGCCGTAAAGGAGCACACCGCCGGCCAGGGCCAGGCCGGTACCGAGGACGGAGGTGGTGGTCGTCGGGGCGAGCGAGACACCGTCGAACCAGTCGGGCAGGACACGGAAGGCGAGTCCGCCGAAGGCGAGGGAAGGCACGGCCAGCACCCACAGGACGGCGTTCATGGCCAGGGGCTGCCGTCCGTGGTCGGGGGCCTGCGCACCCCGGCCGTGGAAGGCGAGCAGCCACAGCCGCAGCGCGTAGGCGGCGGTCAGCAGGGCGGTGAGCAGACCGGCGACGAGGACGATCCAGCCGGCCGCGCCGGGGGCGTGCCCGGTGTGGCCGTCTACCACCCGCTCGGCGGCGCCGAGCACGGACTCCTTGGAGAAGAAACCGCTGAAGGGAGGGATCGCGGCGAGCGCGAGCAGGGCGACGGTCATCGTCCAGTACGCGTCGGGGACGCGCTCGCGCAGGCCGCCGGTGCGGGACATGGCGGCCAGCGAGTTGGTCCCGGCCGCGTGGATGACCACCCCGGCGGCGAGGAAGAGCAGCGCCTTGAAGGCGCCGTGCGACAGGAGGTGGAAGACGGCGGCGCCGGGGGCGCCCACGGCGAGTGCGCCGGTCATGTAGCCGAGCTGACCGATCGTCGAGTAGGCGAGGACGCGTTTGATGTCGTCCTGGGCGAGCGCGGCGAGCGCCGAACCGGCCATGGTCACGGCGGCCATGACGGCGAGGACGGTCATGGCGGCCGAGGACGCCTGGAAGACGGGGAGGAGCCGGGCCACGAAGTAGACACCGGCGGCGACCATCGTCGCGGCGTGGATCAGCGCGGACACCGGGGTCGGGCCGGCCATCGCGTCGGGCAGCCAGGTGTGCAGCGGGAACTGCGCGGACTTGCCCGCCACGCCCGCCAGGAGCAGCAGGGCGACCAGCGTGGGGTGGTGCAGGCCGCCGTGCGCGACGGTGGTCAGGACCGTGGTGATCCGGAAGGAACCGGCGTCGGCGGCGAGCGCGAACAGGCCGATGAGGAAGGGGACGTCACCGAGCTTGGTGACCAGGAAGGCCTTGAGGGAGGCGGCGCGGGCCTCGGGGGTCTCCCAGTAGTGGCCGACCAGGAAGTAGGAGCAGATGCCCATGACCTCCCAGCCGACCAGCAGCACGATCAGGTCGCCGGAGTAGACGACGAGCAGCATCGCGGAGGTGAACAGGGAGACGAGCGCGGCGTAGGACGGGTAGCGGGGGTCCTCGCGCAGATAGCCCGTGGAGTAGATCTGCACACAGGTGGCGACGGTGGCGACGAGGACGGCGACGAGCGCGGCGTAGCCGTCGATGTGCAGGGCCAGTTCGACGGGGACCGAGCCGGTGGGGGTCAGTTCGGTGGCGGCGTCGACGGCCCGGCCGCCGCCCTGGCGGGCCGCGACCAGCACGGCGAGGACGAGGGAGGCGAGGGTCGGCAGGATCGCCAGCGGCCGGACGAAGCCGGGGGCGGTGCGGCCCAGGAGCAGTCCGGCGGCGGCGCCCAGGAACGGCAGGAGGGGGACGAGAACGGCGAGGGTGGTCGTGGTCACGCGGTGGCCTCAGCCTTCCCGGCGGCCCGCGCGGTCGCGGCGGCTTCGCCGTCGGAGCCGTCGTCGAAGTCGTCGTCGGGGTGCTCGGCGGCGTCGCGGAGCCGGTCGATGTCGGAGGTGCCGCGGTTGCGGTACACGGCCAGGACGATCGCCAGGCCGATGCCGATCTCGGCGGCGGCGATGGTGATGGTGAACAGGGTCAGGGCCTGGCCGGAGTGCAGGGTGTCGGCGGCGGCCCTGCTGAGCCAGACGTCGAAGGCGACCAGGTTGAGGTTGACGGCGTTGAGCATCAGCTCGACCGACATGAGGACCAGGATCGCGTTGCGGCGCGCGAGGACGCCGTAGAGCCCGGTGCAGAAGAGGAGGGCGGAGAGGACGGCCGGGTAGACGAGGTGCATCAGCGGGTGCCCTCCTCGGGGGACCGTTCGCCGGGCCGTTCGCCGAGCTGTTCGGCGGTGCGTCCGTCGGGCCGTTCGGCAGCCGGGGCCGCGGTGCGGAGGCCGGGGGCGGCCGGGGCCGCGGAGCCGGGGGCCGCCGCGGAGCCGGGGGCCGCCGGGGAGCCGGGGGCGTCCGCGTCCGCCTTGGCCTTGCGGGACAGGACGATCGCTCCGACCAGCGCGGCCAGGAGCAGCACGGAGAGGGCCTCGAAGGGCAGGACCCAGTTCTGGAAGAGGCTCTCGCCGGTGGCCCGGGTGGTTCCGGCGGCGGCGCCGTCCAGGTCGATCCAGGTGGTGCGGAAGGCGTCGGCGACGACCCAGACGAGGGTCCCGGCGGCGGCGAGGGCCACCGCGAGGGCGGCCCACCGGTTGCCGGAGTCGGCGTCGGCGGAGCGGCCGATGGGGGCCTTGGTGAGCATCAGTCCGAACAGGAGGAGGACGACGACGGAACCGACGTAGATGAGGACCTGCACCCAGGCGATGAACTCGGCGGTGAGCAGGAGGTATTCGACGGCGAGGCCGCCGAGGGCGACCACCAGCCACAGGGCGGCGTGCACCAGTTGCCGGGTGGTGACGGTGAGGAGCGCGGCGCCGAAGGTGGCGATGCCGACGAGCAGGAAGGCGATCTCGACGCCGGTCGGCGAGAGGAAACCGGGGTGGGCTGCGGCGAGGGTCACGCTTCTCCTTCCTCCTGGGCGGCGGCTTCCCGCTCGGCGGCGGCCTGTTCCTGGGCGGCGAGCTTGTCGGCGCTCTTGCGGGCGGCGGCGATCTCCTTCGGTTCCTCCGCGCCCGGGTCGAGGGCGGGCGGCGCCGGGACGGTCCACATCCACTCGCGGAGCTTGTCGCGCTCGTGGGTGAGGTCGCGGATGTCGGTCTCGGCGTACTCGAACTCCGGTGACCAGAACAGCGCGTCGAAGGGGCAGACCTCGATGCAGATACCGCAGTACATGCACAGGGAGAAGTCGATGGCGAAGCGGTCGAGGACGTTGCGGCTGCGCTCGCGGCCGCCGGGGACCGCGGCGGGCACCGTCTCCTTGTGGGAGTCGATGTAGATGCACCAGTCCGGGCACTCGCGGGCGCACAGCATGCAGACCGTGCAGTTCTCCTCGAACAGGCCGATCACACCGCGGGTGCGCGGCGGCAGGTCGGGCTGGGTGTCCGGGTACTGCTCGGTGACGGTCTTCCTCGTCATCGTGCGCAGGGTGACGGCGAGGCCCTTGGCCAGGCCGGAGCCGGGAAGGGGAGCCATCAGGAGATCACCACCTTGACGATGCCCGTGAGGGCGATCTGGGCGAGGGCGAGGGGCACGAGGAGGGTCCAGGAGAGCTTCTGGAGCTGGTCCTCGCGCAGCCGCGGGTAGGTGACGCGCAGCCAGATCACGACGAAGGCGAGGACGGCGGTCTTCAGCAGCGTCCAGACCCAGCCGAGGCCGTCCGCGCCCCAGGGACCGTGCCAGCCGCCCAGGAAGAGGACGGTGGTCAGGCCGCACAGGACGACGATCCCGGCGTACTCGGCGAGCAGGAACAGGGCGAACCGCAGCCCGGTGTACTCGGTGTACGCGCCGAAGATGATCTCCGAGTCGGCCACCGGCATGTCGAAGGGCGGGCGTTGCAGTTCGGCGAGACCGGCGACGAAGAAGACGACCGCGCCGACGATCTGCCAGGGCAGCCACCACCAGTGGAACGCGTCCAGGATGCCGGGCAGCGAGACCGTTCCGGCGGCCATCGCCACGGAGGCGGCGGCGAGCAGCATCGGCAGTTCGTAGGCGAGGAGCTGCGCGGCGGTGCGCAGGCCGCCGAGGAGGGAGAACTTGTTGGCGGAGGCCCAGCCGGCCATGAGCGAGCCGAGCACGCCGACGCCCATCACGGCGAGCACGAAGAAGAGGCCCGCGTCCAGCACCTGGCCGACCGCGCCCGCGCCGGGGCCGATCGGCAGCGCGAGCAGCACCAGCAGGTACGGCAGGAGGGCGACGGCCGGGGCGAGCTGGAAGACGCGGCGGTCCGCGCCCGCCGGGACCACGTCCTCCTTCTGCGCGAACTTCACGCCGTCCGCGACGAGCTGGGCCCAGCCGTGGAAACCGCCCGCGTACATCGGGCCGAGGCGGCCCTGCATATGGGCCATCACCTTGTGCTCGGTCTGACCGACGATCAGGGGGAGGACGAGGAAGGCCACGAAGACGATCAGGAGTCGCAGGGCGACGTCGGCCACGTCGTTCACCGCTGGTCTCCTTCCGGGTCGTCGTCGGGGGCGGGCGGGGAGGGGGGCTGCTTCGGCGTCTCCGGGTTCTGCGGGTTCTCCGGTTCGTCGAAGGCCGGGCGGGCGTGGTGCCAGGGCGCGTCCGCGCTGCGCGGGGGCGTGGGCGGCTGCGGCTGTGACTGCGGCTGCGATTCCTGGGTGGCGGGGTCGGGGGCGGGGGCGGGCGGCGACTGCTCCGCCCGCTGCGAGGCTGAGCCGCCGCTCGCGCTGCGCGAACGGCGCGGGGCGGACGGCGGGGACGGCGGAGCCGCCGGATTCTCCGGCTTCGCCGGGGTCTCCGGGGGCTCTGGGGTCTCCGGGCCGGCCGGGGTCTCCGGGCCGGCCGGGGCAGCCGGGGTGGCACCGGCGGCTGCCGTCTGGCTCGCCGAGCCCTGGCTCGCGCTCCGCGTCCGGCGCGGCCTGGCGGTCGCCCCGCCTGCCGCGCCCGGGGTCGCGGGCGGCTCGGCTCCCCCGGCCTCCACCGTGTCCGCACCCGTACTCATGTCCGTACCCGTACTCGTGCCCGTACCCGTGCCCGCGCCGGTGTCCCCGCTCGTCTGGCTCGTCTGGCTCGCCGAGCCTCCGGCGGCCGTGCGGGTGCGGCGTACCGGGCGGTCGCCGGGCGCGCGGGCGGGGCGTTCGGCCGCCGGGCGGGCGGCGCCCCGGGCGGGGCGGGCCGGGGCGGCCGGGAGGGTGCCCTTGAGGGGGCCCCACTCGTTGGGGTCGGGGACGCCCGGCGGCAGCATCTGGCGGCGCTTGGGGCCGCCGTGGTCCGACTCGCCCGGCTCCTTCGCGCCGGGCCACGCCTTGGCGACCCGGGCGGCCAGGACGAAGTCCTTGCGCAGCGGGTGGCCCTCGAAGGTGTCCGGGAGCAGGAGGTGGTCCAGGGCGGGGTGGCCCGTGAAGTCGACGCCGAACATCTCGTGGGTCTCGCGTTCGTGCCAGGCGGCGCCCGCGTAGACCTCGACGGCGGTGGGCAGGACCGGCCGCTCGTGCGGGACCGTCGTACGGACCAGCAGCCTCCGTACCGGGCCCAGCGCCACGACGTGCGCCGCGATCCGCAGGCCCGTGCCCGGCTCGTCGACCGCGCTCAGCCAGTCGAAGTAGGTGCAGCCCAGCGTGTCGCGGGCGGTCCGCAGGGCGGACACCCAGGAGTCGGCGGGTACGTCGACCGTCAGGACCTCGTAGGACTCCTCGGCCGTCGCCCCGGCGCCGAACAGTTCCTCGGCGGCCGCGGGCAGCCACCCCACCCCGCTCATCGCTCGCTCCCCGCACCCGCACCCGCACCCGCACCCGCACCCGGCGGCCGTACCAGCCCGCTCTGGAGTGCCGCCGCCGACGGACGCGCCGTCCCGGTGCCGTACCGCTCCGCGAGCGACTCCCTGGCGATCTTCTCCTGGAGCTTGAGGATCCCCTGGAGCAGCGCCTCGGGGCGCGGCGGGCAGCCGGGGACGTAGACGTCCACGGGGATGATCTGGTCGACGCCCTTGGTGACGGAGTACGAGTCCCAGTACGGGCCGCCGCAGTTGGAGCAGGCGCCGAAGGAGATGACGTACTTCGGCTCGGGCATCTGCTCGTACAGGCGTTTGACGGCGGGGGCCATCTTGTCCGTGACGGTGCCGGAGACCACCATCAGGTCGGCCTGGCGCGGACCGGGGGCGAAGGGGATCACCCCGAGGCGGATGAAGTCGTGGCGGGCCATCGAGGCGGCGATGAACTCGATCGCGCAGCAGGCCAGGCCGAAGTTGAAGACCCACAGCGAGTAGCGGCGGCCCCAGTTCAGGACGACCTTCATCGGCTCGGGGGCCAGCCGGGACAGCGCGCCGAGCCGCTGCGGCGCGGGAAGCGCGACGGGCTCCGGCACGGCCGGATCAGGTACTACAGGCTCGGGTACGGCGGGGTTCACGTCCATGTCAGGACGCCCTTCTTGTATGCGTACAGCAGGCCGATGGCCAGGAAGCCGAGGAAGACGAACATCTCCACCAGCGTCGCCGCGCCGTAGCCGGGGGCGGCGAAGACCGTCGCCCAGGGGAACAGGAAGATCGAGTCGACGGCGAAGATCACGTACAGGAAGGCGTAGACGTAGTAGCGGACCTGGGTGTGGGCCCAGCCCTCGCCGACGGGGTCGACGCCGCACTCGTACGTCAGGAGCTTCTCGGGCGTGGGGACCACCGGGCGCAGCAGCCGGCCCGCGCCGAACGCGACGGCGACGAACAGCACGCCGACGACGGCGAGCAGCCCGACGACCGAGTACGAGTGGAAGTAGTCCGACGCGACGGCGACCTGCCCCCGCGCCGTCTCGCGCGCCGCCCCCCGCACCGTCTGCGTCACCGTCCGTCCCTCGCTCCCTGACCCGTGGTGCCCGGTGGTGTCCGTGCTGCCTGTGCTGCCGATGCTGCTTGTGCTGCTGATGCTGCCCGTGTCGCCCGTGCGACGGTCTGTACGCACGGGAGTCTAGGCCCTGTTAAAGAGCGGGTAAGCAGCCCGTCGCGCGCTGGGACGCGGGGTGGGGTTTTCCCCCGTCCACCAAGGCGGGGGACCTCATGGCGTCCGCGGCCGCCGCACGGCACGCTAGCCCGTATGAGCGCACCCATCTCCTCCGCCGGCCCGGCGGCGCGCGGCGCCGGGGACGACCGCGACCGGCCGCCGCCGGCTCGTTTCGCCTACGGCCTGCCCACCTGGAAGGAGATCACGCATCTCCTGGTGAACCTGCCCGTGTCCCTGATCGGCTTCGTCTACGTGGTGTCCGTGCTGTCCGTCGGCGCGGCGCTGACCGTCACGGTGGTGGGCCTGCCGCTGCTGGCGTTCGCTCTGGCGGGCGCCCGGCTGCTGGGCCGGCTGGAGCGCAAGCGGGCGCGCGCCCTGCTCGGGGTCCGTGTCGACGAGCCGAGTCCGCTGCCGATGGGCCGTACGACGGGCTGGCTCAACCGGTTCTGGCTGATGCTGAAGGACCCGGTGGGCTGGCGCACGGTGCTCTACGACTTCATCCGGCTGCCCTGGGGTGTCCTCACCTTCTCCGTGACCCTGGTCTCGCTGTTCGTGCTGTGGCCGGTGCTGCCGTTCATCGCGCGGGGCCTGACGAACGTGGACCGGGCGCTGGTGCGGGGTCTGCTGTCGCCCTCCGACGAGCTGGAGCGGCGGATCGCGGAGCTGGAGTCGGACCGGGGTGTCGTGGTGGACACGGCCGCGGCCGACCTGCGGCGCATCGAGCGGGACCTGCACGACGGCGCCCAGGCCCGGCTGGTGAACCTGGCCATGGGGCTCGGTCTGGCCAAGGAGAAGCTGCTGGAGGACCCGGACACGGCGGCCGAGATGGTCGCGGAGGCGCACGGCGAGGTGAAGCTCGCGCTCCAGGAGCTGCGTGACCTGGCCCGGGGCATCCACCCGGCCGTGCTGACCGACCGCGGCCTGGACGCGGCCCTCTCCTCGGTCGCCTCGCGCTGCACGGTGCCGGTGAAGGTGACGGCCGATCTGCCCGCGCGCCCGGCGGAGGCCATCGAGGGCATCGCCTACTTCACGGTGTCCGAGCTGCTCCAGAACGTCAGCAAGCACAGCGGGGCGCGCTCCGCCTCGGTGGACGTGTGGCGGGCCGACGACCGGCTGATGCTCCAGGTCGTCGACGACGGGCGCGGCGGCGCCAGTCTGGACGGCGGTACGGGCATGCGGGGGCTCGCGGAGCGGCTGGGCGCCGTCGACGGGCTGTTCGTCGTGGACTCGCCGCCGGGCGGTCCGACGACGGTCACGGCGGAGCTGCCCTGGCGGGACCGTACGCCCGCGCCGGGCGGCGCAGCGGTCCCGCGCGGCCGGAGGTAGGGAAAACCCCCGGACCGAGACGCCGACGCGCTCCATGGTTGCGCGGGCCGCGGTCCAGCACTCTGGAATCACGCCGGGGAGACCGCCACGGCCCGCGGCCCGGCCGCACCGGGACAGACACCGCAACCGGAACCGGCACCGGGACGGACGCCGGGACAGGCACCGCGACAGCAACAGCCGACAGCAGCCGCCGACAGCGCAGCACACCAGGGGAACGGACGACGCCGATGACCACCCAGTACGGATCGCAGTACGGACAGGGGTACGGGTCCTACAGCGGGACCGGGTTCCACGACGAGGAGCGCGGTCCGCGCCGGCACCGGCTCCCCGCCGGACTGCGGGCGCCGTTCGAGGCGCGCAGCTGGAAGGAGCTGGCGTACGTCCTGCTCAGCCTGCCGATCAGCATCACGCTCTTCTGCTGGGCCGTCACGATGGTGTCGCTGGGCGCCGGTCTGCTGGTGACCTTCCTGGGCATCCCGGTGCTGGCGGGCGCGCTGGCGGGCTGCCGGGGCTTCGGCGCGCTGGAGCGGGTGCGGGCGCGCGGGCTGCTCGGCCTGGAGGTGGGTGAGCCGGAGCCGCTGGTGATGAAGGGCCGCGGCCCGCTGGCCTGGACCGGCGCGGTGCTGAAGAGCGGCGCCTCCTGGCGGGCGCTGCTCTACGCGGGGCTCCAGTTCCCGTGGGCGGTCTTCTCGTTCGTGGTGGCGATGGTGCTGTGGCCGATGGGCTGGTCGCTGCTGACGTATCCGCTCTGGTACTGGATCTTCCCCATGTGGGCCGGGCAGAGCGGCATCCAGCTCTACGGCGACGAGCACCACCAGATCTTCCTCGACAACCCGTTCGAGATCACGGCGACCGCCCTCGCCGGGCTGGTGATCACCCTGGCCACGCCGTGGATCCTGCGGGCGCTGACCACGGTGGACCGGGTGCTGGTGCACGGGCTGCTCGGCCCGTCGCAGCTGTCGGCGCGCGTGGTGGAGCTGGAGTCCGACCGCGGTGTCGTGGTGGACACGGCCGCGGCCGACCTGCGGCGCATCGAGCGGGACCTGCACGACGGCGCGCAGGCCCGGCTGGTGGCGCTCGCCATGGACCTGGGTCTCGCCAAGGAGAAGCTGACCGAGGACCCGCAGGCGGCGGCCCGGATGGTGGACGAGGCGCACGGCGAGGTGAAGACCGCGCTCCAGGAGCTGCGCGACCTGGCGCGGGGCATCCACCCGGCCGTGCTGACCGACCGCGGCCTGGACGCGGCCCTCTCCTCGGTCGCCTCGCGCTGCACGGTGCCGGTGCAGGTGGACGTGGACCTCGCGGAGCGCCCGGCGGCGGCGATCGAGGGCATCGCGTACTTCACGGTGTGCGAGCTGCTCCAGAACATCAGCAAGCACAGCCGGGCGCGCTCCGCCTCGGTGGACGTGTGGCGGGTCGAGGACCGGCTGATGCTCCAGGTCATGGACGACGGGGTCGGCGGCGCCGATGTGTCCGCCGGGTCGGGCCTGGCGGGGCTGGCCGAGCGGCTGGACGCGGTGGACGGCATCCTCGTCGTCGACTCGCCGGCCGGCGGTCCCACCCGGGTGACGGCGGAACTGCCCTGGCGGCGCTGAGCACACGGGCGCGGCCGGCGGAACCGGACGCGCGGCGGCCTGCCGCCCACGGCCTCTCCCGGCCGCGGGCGGCAGGCCGCGCGACATGGCCATGACCCGGCCGGAAGATGGACACAAACATCACATACCCCCCCTCCCCCTTCGCCCGGAGCACCCTGGGACACCCCCCCCCCCGACGCCCCCGGACGCCCCCGGACACTCCGGGATTCGCGCGGTTTCCCCCCTGGGCCCCGGCGCGTCAGGGCCCGGATCCTGGAATGCTGGGCCGTGTCGTACCCAGTCGCACGGACTGGGGCGTACGGAGTCGCATGGACTGCCGGAAATGGGCTGTGGGGGGCCGAAGATCGTGGAGGACAGGGTGCGGGTGGTCATCGCCGAGGATTCAGTGCTGCTCAGGGAGGGCCTGACCCGGCTGCTGACCGACCGCGGGCACGACGTCGTGGCCGGTGTCGGTGACGCCGAGGCGCTGATCAAGACCATCACCGATCTGCACGGCCGGGGCGAGCTGCCCGACGTGGTCGTGGCCGATGTGCGGATGCCGCCGACCCACACCGACGAGGGGGTGCGGGCGGCGGTCCGGCTGCGCAAGGCGCACCCCGGGCTCGGGGTGCTGGTCCTGTCCCAGTACGTGGAGGAGCGGTACGCCACCGAGCTGCTGGCGGGCTCCAGCCGCGGGGTCGGCTATCTGCTCAAGGACCGGGTGGCCGAGGTGCGCGAGTTCGTGGACGCGGTGGTCCGGGTGGCCCAGGGCGGCACGGCCCTCGACCCGGAGGTGGTCGCCCAGCTGCTCGGGCGCAGCCGCAAACAGGACGTGCTGGCGGGGCTCACCCCGCGCGAACGCGAGGTGCTGGGCCTCATGGCCGAGGGACGGACGAACTCGGCGATCGCCCGCCAGCTCGTGGTCAGCGACGGCGCGGTCGAGAAGCACGTGAGCAACATCTTCCTCAAGCTCGGCCTGTCCCCGAGTGACGGGGATCACCGGCGCGTTCTCGCCGTCCTCACCTATCTGAACTCCTGAGCGGCCGACACTGAACTCCTGAGCGGCCGACACGGAGCGGGGCGGGGGCCCGCCAGGGGCGCCGGGGGTACGCCGGACGGGCGACTGTGGCGCAACGTCCTTGAAGGAGGTCCACGAGGCCGCAACGGCGTGACAGAACAGGGCACAGGACCGTCGCGCGGGCCCGTCCAGCATGCGACAGCCGCCGGGAGGGCAGAGCTGACGGTCGTAGGGTTGACATCGGGAAGGTCTTCGCCAGGACTTTCGGGAAGGCCGTTCACCACAGCCGCCTCGGAGGAGGTCCAGTTCAGTGACCAGCCAGGTCAGCAGTCCAGCGGAACAGGCCGACGGAACCGTCGTAGGGGAACAGCGCAGGGCGGCCGGAACGAAGGACGTCCGCCGTGTGGATCGGGTGGTGATCCGGTTCGCGGGTGACTCGGGTGACGGGATGCAGCTCACGGGGGACCGGTTCACGTCGGAGACGGCGTCGTTCGGGAACGATCTGTCGACGCTGCCGAACTTCCCGGCGGAGATCCGGGCGCCCGCGGGGACGCTGCCGGGGGTGTCGTCGTTCCAGCTGCATTTCGCCGACCACGACATCCTCACCCCGGGTGATTCCCCCGACGTGCTGGTCGCGATGAACCCGGCCGCGCTGAAGGCGAATCTGGGGGACCTGCCGCGGGGCGCGGAGATCATCGTGAACACGGACGAGTTCACGAAGCGGGCGTTGCAGAAGGTCGGGTATGCGGCCTCGCCGGTGGAGGACGGGTCGCTGGACGGTTTCCGGGTCCACGCGGTGGCGCTGACGTCGCTGACGGTGCAGGCGCTGGCCGGGTCCGGCCTGACCCGCAAGGAGGCCGAACGCAGCAAGAACATGTTCGCGCTGGGACTGCTGTCGTGGATGTACCACCGGCCGACCGAGGGCACGGAACGGTTCCTGAAGACGAAGTTCGCATCGCGCCCGCAGATCGCGGCCGCGAACGTGACGGCGTTCCGGGCGGGCTGGAACTTCGGGGAGACCACGGAGGACTTCGCCGTCTCCTACGAGGTCGCCCCGGCGGCACGCGCCTTCCGCCCCGGCGTCTACCGCAACATCTCGGGAAACCTGGCACTGGCCTACGGACTGGTCGCGGCCTCCCGGCAGGCGGGACTGCCCCTCTTCCTGGGCTCCTACCCG